>CP143625.1:0-683037 GCA_036362785.1 beta proteobacterium MWH-UniP1 | reverse complement strand
CGCAGTCGCCGTGGTGCTCGATGAATACTGCGGGTACATGGGCAGCACCAACAAGCGGCGCAGACCACGGGCGCGCATCTGCTCTATCACCGCAGGAATGCTGGGGTTGCCATAACGCATGGCGTAGTCGACATCCACATCAACCCCGCGATTGACAAGTTCAGCTTTAATTAAAGCGGCCTGACGCTCGGTGTAGACACGAAGCGGCGAGCCCTCGTCCATCCAGATGCTGGCGTATTTCACGGCAGACTTCTGCGGCCGCACATTCAAAATGATGCCATTCAGAATGGGCCACCAGACTAGCTTGGGAATCTCCACCACACGCGGGTCTGACAGAAACTCTTTCAGATAGCTGCGTAAAGCAGGCGCTGTCGGCGCATCGGGCGTGCCCAGATTGATCAACAACACACCGGTGCGCAGCGGTGTGCCGTGGCTGTAATCCGGTTCGGGCTTTAAAGGGAAAGGCATTTAGGTTTTATTGTCGTTTTAATTGTGATGCGCCGAGCCGGGCTGACTCAATGCGGTGGAAAGTAGTTTTGCAGTGATGTCCACAATTGGAATCACCCGCTCATAAGCCATGCGGGTGGGGCCAATCACACCAAGTGTGCCCACCACTCGGCCATCAATCTCATAGGGTGCCGCCACCACCGACAACTCTTCAATTGGCACCAATGACGATTCTCCGCCAATGAAAATCTGCACGCCCTGCCCTTGCGTCGACGCATCAAGCAGCTGGGCAAGCGATGCCTTTTGCTCAAACAAGTCAAAGAGCCGGCGCAAGCGACTCATGTTTTCTGACAAATCAGAAATATCCAAAAGCCGGCGCTCACCCGAAACCAATACCGCATCATCTGGGCTTTTCATCACATCTTCACCGGTCTGAACGGCCAACTGCATGAGCGCCGAGATGTCATTGCGAAGTTCCGACAACTCGCCTTTTAAACGCTGGCGCACGGCCTCGAAATCAAGGCCCGCGTAATGGCTATTGATGTAATTGCCTGCCTCGGTGAGTTCGGTGGGGGTGTAATCACGGTCGGTCTGCAAAATACGGTTATGCACATCACCTTCGGGGCTCACCACAATCAGCAGCACACGGCACTCACTTAAGCGCAGAAATTCAATATGCCGAAACACGCCGCCACGTTTGGGCGTGACCACCACACCCGCAAAACTCGACAAGCTTGAGAGCAGCTGGGCCGCATGATTCATCAGGCGGTGGGGGGCATCGGCCTGAAGCTGGCCCTCCAGCATTGCCGCCTGGGTTGGGGCAATCGGCTGAACCGTGAGCAGGCTATCCACAAAGAGCCGGTAGCCCTTGGGCGTGGGCACCCGGCCAGCCGATGTGTGGGGGCTGGCCACCAGGCCCATATCTTCTAAATCAGCCATCACATTGCGAATGGTGGCCGGTGACAAATCCAGGCCCGAGAACTTGGAAAGCGCACGCGAACCGACCGGCTGGCCGTCGGCAATGTAGTGCTCAATCAGGGTTTTCAGAAGGTTGCGGGATCGATCATCAAGCATAGACCGCATTATTCCCCATCCCCGGTCCTATGGTGTAATGCAGGACATGCGTAACGGTCAAACACCCTTTAAACGGATTGGGCTTTTCGGTCGGCCTCAGACCGATGGCCTGGGTGCGCCTTTGCGAAAAATCATCGCCACCGTCCGTGCTGCGGGCGGCACCGTCTGGCTGGAACAGGAGACCGCCACCAGCGCGGGCCTTGGCAAAGGCGAGTCTGACGGCACCGGCACGCTTACCGAACTTGCCCAACACATTGACCTGGCCGTGATTCTTGGGGGCGATGGCACCCTGCTTGGCGTTGCCCGACAGCTCGCCCCCTACGGGATTGCCCTGATTGGTGTGAACCAGGGCCGGCTCGGCTTTATGACCGACCTGGATATCTCCCAGGTGGACACCGAACTTCCAGCGGTACTACAGGGCGACTATGTCCAAGAAGACCGCAGCATGCTGCAGGTCTCGGTCATGCGCCGAAAAAATAGCGAACACAGCCGTGTGGCCGTCTTTGATGCCCCTGCGCTCAACGATGCCGTGATCAGCCGCGGGGCCGTGAGCCGCATGGTGGAGCTGGAAATCTTTGTCGATGGCCACTATCTGCAGACCCTGCGGGCCGACGGATTAATTGTCTCGACCCCCACCGGGTCAACGGCCTACTCGCTTTCGGCACTTGGCTCGATTTTGCATCCTGCACTTGCCGGAACGACCCTGGTTCCCGTGGCCCCACAGGCGCTCTCGAGCCGGCCCATCGTGCTGCCGGAAACGGTGGAAGTACAAGTCGTTGTCAACGATGGTGCAGGCACCAGCCTGCACTGCGATATGCAGGCGCTGGCCTCGCTGGAAGACGGTGACAAGATCGTGATCCGGCATGCAGCCCACAAGGCCCGGCTGCTTCACCCCAAGAGCTACGACTACTTTGTCATGCTTCGGCGCAAACTCCACTGGAGTACCAACCCGCTTTTTGTCGGCAGGCCTGACCCGCAGCCCCCTTCCGAAAATCATTAGCCCAGGCGCTGGCCATGCTTGTCTCACTATCGGTTCATCAGTTTGTGATTGTCGAGCGCCTTGAGCTCGACATTGCCCGTGGCTTTACCGTGATGACCGGTGAAACGGGCGCTGGCAAATCCATTCTGATTGATGCCCTGGATCTCATGCTGGGTGGGCGGGCCGATACATCGGTAATTCGCGAGGGCGCTGCCAAGGCCGATCTTTCCGCCTGCTTTGATATCGGCAGCCTGCCCCAGGTCCAGGCCTGGCTAACCGAAGCGGGACTCGAGCCAGCAGATGAAGACGAGCCCACAACGCTACTGATTCGGCGCACGGTGGAATCCACTGGCAAATCCAGGGCCTGGATCAATGGGCAGCCTGCCACGCTTGCGCAACTTAAAACACTCGGCGAGGCCTTGGTGGATATTCACGGCCAGCATGCCCACCAGAATCTGCTTCGGCCCAATGCACAGCGGCAACTCTTAGATGCCCACGCGGGCCTGCAAAAAGACACCCAGGCCCTGGCTGAACTCTGGCGTGAAAAACAAAAAATTCAGCAGGCCTTGGATCAGGCCGAGCAACACTCGGAACAGATGCAGGCACTGCGCGATCAACTCGAGTGGAAGATCGAAGAGATTGAATCGCTCAAACTCCAGCCCGGTGAGTGGGCATCTTTGTCAGAAGAACAAAAGCGCCTCTCTCACGCTGCAGAACTCTTACAGACTGCCCAGTCGGCCTTAAGCAGTATTGATGAAGAAGAAAACTCGCTGCTCAGTCAGACAGAACGGATTGCCCAACGCTTAGCCAATCTGACCGACAAAGACCCAAGAATCGCCGCAGCAGCCGAAGCGGTTCAGGCCACGGCGATTCAGTTTCAAGAGGCTGCCGATGCGCTTCAAAAATACTTAGACAAAACCGATCTTGATCCCGAGCGATTGGCGGAAGTGGAAAGCCGCGTTGAGGCGATCTTCACCACTGCACGCAAATTAAAGACCCGGCCGGAACAACTCACCGACATTTTGGAAGACGCCCGCCGCGAATTGGCCAGTGCCCAGGCGGCCGCCGATGTGGCCCAGCTGAAAAAACAGTTGGCCACCACCGATGCCGCCTTTCAAAAACTTGCCCAGCAGATCTCCAAGGCCCGACAAAAAGCCTGCGACCAGCTCTCGGTCGCGGTCAATGATTGGTTTGGGCAGTTGGCCATGGGGTCGATGGTCTTTCAGGCCGTCTGTGAGCCCCGTGAGCAGCCGGCATCGTTTGGCCTGGAAGACGTAATCTTCACCCTGCGCAATCACGCGGGTGGTGCGCCCTTCCCCATTCAGAAGGTGGCATCAGGGGGGGAGCTGGCACGAATCAGTCTGGCCATTGCAGTGGTCACCTCTGCAGCCAGCGACATTCCGACACTCATCTTTGACGAGGTGGATACCGGCATTGGCGGCAACGTGGCCCACACCGTTGGCAAACTTCTGCGGCAACTTGGTGAGGCACGGCAGGTGCTGTGTGTCACCCACTTGCCACAAGTTGCATCACGCGGCCATCAACACTTTCGCATTACCAAACGTGCCGCCGCCAAAGGCGCACCAAGCAGCGAACTCACGGCCCTGGGGAGTAAAGAACGGGTGGATGAGATTGCCCG
Source organism: beta proteobacterium MWH-UniP1 (assembly GCA_036362785.1). Lineage (NCBI taxonomy): Bacteria > Pseudomonadati > Pseudomonadota > Betaproteobacteria > beta proteobacterium MWH-UniP1. The sequence goes on along the minus strand of CP143625.1, from coordinate 678,898 downwards.
AATGCTGGGCGATCAGGGTACCGAGAAAACCTCTCGGGAACACGCCAAAAGCCTACTTGCCCTTGACGAGCTTTCCGTCGGCAGCTGAGCCCCGCTTAAAGTCACAATCGGTTCGGGTGCAGTGGCCATAAAGTGCCAGGGCATGCTCTTGCAGCCGAAAGCCTTTTTTCTCGGCGATCTCATGCTGACGATCTTCGATCTGGGAATCAAAAAACTCTTCCACGCGGCCGCAATCCAGGCAGACCAGATGGTCGTGATGGTTGCCCTCGTTTAGCTCAAAGACCGCCTTGCCCGATTCGAAATTACTTCTGGCCAGGATACCGGCCTGCTCAAACTGGGTCAGCACGCGATAAACGGTGGCCAGGCCAATATCCAAGTTCTCTGCCAACAGCGCCCGATACACGTCTTCGGCCGTCAGGTGGCGGGTGCTGGCCCGATGAAAGATATCCAGCACCTTAAGTCGGGGCGTGGTGACCTTCAGGCCAGTGGTTTTGAGATCCTCGATTCCGGGCATGGGACGTATCATAACGGGCTAGGCCTTCTGCCAACACCGAGATTTCCATGACCAAGCCACTACGCCTTACCGGACTTTTGCTAACCCCCCTGCTGCTTGCGGGCTGCAGTACCCCACAGTGGGTGAAATCCGCCAGGGAAAACCCACCCAATTGGCTCACGCCGTATCGCGTGGATATTGGCCAGGGTAACTATGTGTCCGAGGCCATGGCCGCCCAGCTCAAAGAAGGCATGACCAAGGAACAAGTCCGGGCGGTATTGGGCACCCCACTTCTGGTTGACCCATTTCGCAGTGACCGCTGGGATTACGTGTTCGACATTCAACGCGGCGATGGCCGAAAAGAACGCCGCCGTTTTTCCGTGACTTTCAAAGACAACCTGCTGGCTAGCTGGGGGGGAGATCCCCTGCCCAAAGATGGTGGCGAAGGCATTCTTCCATCACGTCCGGCACGCTAAATCATGACCAACAACACTTCCCCTGTTCGAATCGCTATTTCGGGTGCGACCGGTCGTATGGGCCGCATGCTGATTGAAACGGTCTTGGCCGACCCACAGACACGCTTAAGCGCGGCACTGGATATCGCCTCAAGCCCCATGCTGGGCAAAGATGCCGGTGACTTCATGGGCCAGGCCACGGGCATCAAGATCTCTGCAGACGCCATGAGCGCCTTAAAAGACAGCGATGTGCTGATCGACTTCACCCGGCCCGCCGCAACACTGGATTACCTAAAGGCCTGCCAGGCCAATGGTGTGCGTGCCGTGATTGGCACCACAGGCTTTGATGCGGCTGGCCTTGCAGCGATTCAGCAATTCGGCAAAACACAATCCGCAGTCTTCGCACCGAACATGAGTGTGGGCGTGAACATCACGCTGAAACTCTTGGAAGTCGCTGGCAAGTATCTGTCCGATGGCTTTGATATTGAAGTCATCGAGGCCCATCATCGGCACAAGGTCGATGCACCATCGGGCACCGCATTAAAACTTGGTGAAGTCGTGGCCAAGGCAGCCGGCCGCAATCTACAAGATGTTGCGCGATACGCCCGCGAGGGCCACACCGGTGAGCGCGACCCCAAAGAGATTGGGTTTTCGGTGATTCGTGGCGGCGATATTGTTGGCGATCACACGGTGCTCTTTGCCGGCACAGGTGAGCGCATTGAAATTACCCACAAATCGTCTTCTCGCGCGACTTATGCGCAGGGTGCCGTGCGGGCCGCGAAATTTCTGATGCAACAGCCCAAGGGCGTCTTTGATATGCAAGACGTGCTGGGGCTTCGGGGTTAAGGTCGCAGCGCTCGCCAAGCAAATCAGCAAGCGCATGTGAGTGAAGCCGCGATCAACGAATCGCGTCCATCACTTCTTTTTCGGTCAGCCACTCCGACAGAATTTTTGGTGCACCCCCGCCGCGGGGGTAGACCAGATAGAGCGGAATCCCGTTGCGGCCATGCCGCGCTAACTCTGCGCCAATCTGATCATCACGCCTTGTCCAGTCCGCACGAACAGTCTTCACACCACTTTGCGTGAACGCATTGATCACAGACTCTTTTTGTAAGACACGCACCTTGTTGGCCTGGCATGAAATACACCAGGTGGCAGTGAAATCGACAAACACCGTGTGGCCCTGGGCCTGCAGGCGCTCTGGCAGGCCCGGCGCCCACGGCTGCCACATTGCCGCACTATTTTGCGGGGCGAAAGAAGACACAGGCCCATCACCCGAGACAGAAACGCCAGGGCCAGTGGATGATAGATTGGTTGGTGCTGCAGCTGGTGAGACCGCGCGTGTTGCCTCTATCGCTGCATAAGCAACGAGCACCATCATCAACACGAGAGTGAGGCCAGCAGCAATCTTCGAACCACCACGCTGAATCACGCCGTAACACCACAGACCAAGACTTAAGGCGATCGCGCCAATCAATGCAGCCAGCACCACCTGCGGCCCCTGCAGATTGGCCAAGACCCAAAACAACCATGCTGCTGCAGCCAGCATGGGAAAGGCCATGGCCTGCTTAAAGCGCACCATCCAAAGGCCCGGCCGCGGCATTCTTTCCAAAAGCCCCGGCCATGCGGCCAACACCAAATAGGGCAGTGACATGCCCACGCCCAATGCAGCAAAGACCGCAAGCGTCTCCGCAATGCCGGCAGTTGCGGTAAAGCCAATCGCGCTTCCCATAAACGGTGCGGTGCAGGGCGACGCCACCACCACGGCCAAGATGCCGGAAGAAAACGCGCCCAGCGCACCCGACGACGATGACGCACGCTCTGCAAAACTTAAGTTCGCCACACGGCTACCCATCAGGCCCATCTCAAAGCCGCCAAATAAATTCACGGCGATGGCCACAAATAAAAATGCCAAGAGCAAGACCACCCAAGGGCTTTGCAACTGAAAGCCCCAACCCACGGCATCCCCTGCGGCGCGCAGAGCTAAGAGCAGGCCCGCAAGGGCCAAGAAACTCACAATCACACCAGAAGCAAAGATAAGTGCATGTTGAATTGCACCCGCGCGCGAATGGGCCGACTGCGCAAACGACAAGACCTTTAAGCCAATCACCGGAAACACGCAGGGCATCAGATTCAAAATCATGCCGCCCAAAAGCGCGCCAATCATGGCGGCCCCGAGTGCGCCCCAACCCGCCGATTCGGCCTTACGGGGTGCCGCCTGCTCAGCCGTCTGACCCGCACTCACCAGGGCAACTTCTGCTGGCGCTGGGCCCGACTGCAATGCCGCCCGCCACGCCACCCCCGCGGTGTCTGACACCACCCAGATGCCCTCAACGTGTTTGGTTTTTTGCACCTCTTGCACGGCTGACTTCGATGCCTCACCCAATGCAATGTCTACCCGGAAACCATCTGCGGTTTTGACTAAACGCTGGGCTCCTGCGGGGTGAATGAGAGCTTCGGTATAGGGATAGAAAAAGCCCGCTGATTCGCTGGCCTGATTGGACAACCACACCAAAGACAGGGTCTTGTCCGCCAAGTACGCGCGCACCACCCGAGTCGTATCGGGCTTTGGAATTGCACTTCTTGCCCGCGCAAAAAGCGCCGCATCCGATGTGTCTTGAATGCTTGATGCATCACGCGTGACGGTAACGACAATCGCCAGCTCCGCTTCACCGGGAATGCAGACATCTTTGCAGACGAGCCAGCTGGCCTTTGCCGTGAGTCGCACCGGACCCGGCGTGGCGTTGGCCGGCACCACGAGTTCTACGGGCAGAAGCAGATCACCCTCGAAGCCAAAGTTGGCCAGCGGGCCCACCGGTAAACGCTTCGGGGTGGGCCACTGAATTGGTCCGGCCTGCCAGCCAGAGGGCAACTGCCACGCCATGCTGGTGGGCAGGCCAGAGTCCCCAGGGTTTCGCCAATAGGTGTGCCAATGGGGGTCGTGAATGATGCGCAAGCCCAAAGCAAACGGTTTGCCAGCCAGTGCAGCCGTTTTTTCTGCGACCAGACCGGCCTGGACCTCCCCTGCCCGCACCAGCCCCTCGCGGCCACCCGATTGGGCCTGCACCGACTGGGCCTTTTGCAACAGGCCCTGGGCGTGGGCCATGTGTAGCCCCGGGCCAAGCAAGGCCAGGCTGCCGATTAAGGCTGAAAGGATTTTTTTAAATGCCGTCATCTTTGCCACATTCAAATTGATACCATTGTCGCCATGCTCAATGACATTGAATCGCTTGCCGAAAAAACCGATGCGGTGATCGCCACCCTGGATCAACTGCGCCAGGAAAACAAACAGTTGCGAAGCGACTTCGCCAAACTGTCTGCCGAACACCGCGACCTGCAGCAGCGGCTCAATACCGCGGTTCAAAAGGTCGAGCACTTAATCGAGCAACTCCCCCAAGAATCCTGATCACCCCCGGCGAACCCCTTCTCGGGTCGGTCCGCCAAATGGGGATTTGGTTCCCACCAAACCCCTTTATTCCTCAAGCCGCCTGATACTTCTCACGCAATAAGTTTTTTTGCACCTTGCCCATGGCGTTCCTTGGCAGGCTGTCGACCACATAAATCTTCTTGGGCACCTTGTAGTTGGCGATTTTGGTTTTTAGAAAACCAACCATATCCTCGGCATCAAGCTTGGCACCCGGCTTGGCCACCACCACTGCAGTCACGGCTTCCCCGAAATCAGGGTGCGGCACACCAATGACAGCGGTTTCATCCACACCCGGCATGTCATCAATCAGCATCTCAATTTCTTTGGGGTAGACGTTGTAGCCCCCGGTAATGATCAAATCTTTGCTGCGGCCCACCAGATTCAAATAACCGTCGGCGTCCCACTTGCCCATATCGCCGGTTTTAAACCAGCCATCAGCTGTGAATTCTTCCTTGGTTTTTTCCGGCATACGCCAATAGCCACCAAATACATTGGGGCCCTTGACCTGCACGCTACCAATGGCCGACTCGGTTTTTTTCTTCTGCGCAATGGGCTTGCCCCCATCATCAACCAGGCGCACCTGCACGCCCGGCAAAGGAAAACCCACCGTGCCTGCGCGGCGCTCGCCCTTATACGGGTTGGATGTGAGCATCACGGTTTCGCTCATGCCGTAGCGCTCCAAAATGGTGTGGCCGGTGCGTTCCGCGAAAAGCGAGTGGGTCTCGGTGAGCAGCGGCGCTGATCCCGAGATAAAAAGGCGCATATTGCTGACTAACTTTCGGTCCACACGCGGGTCAGCAGCCAGGCGAACATAAAAGGTGGGCACACCCATCATCACCGTTGAGCGTGGCAAAAGTTTGACAATCAGATCGGTATCAAACTTGGGCAGCCAGAATGATTTACTGCCGTTAATCAAAGCACCGTGAAGCGCCACAAACAGACCGTGCACGTGAAAAATTGGCAGCGCATGCAAAAGCACATCGCCCTTTTTCCAGCCCCAGTATTTTTGTAGTGTTAACGCATTAGACGAGAGATTGCGGTGGCTCAGCATGGCACCCTTGCTGCGGCCAGTCGTACCCGATGTGTAAAGAATGGCCGCCAAGTCATCGGGCTTAGAGCGCACTGTTTTAAACGTGGCCGCATGGGGAGTGGCCGCCTCAATCAGGCTGCCATCAGCAGACTCGCCCAGGGTCTTCACCACCTGGCATCCCGCCGCTTGTGCAGCAGGTGCAATCCAGCCAAGGTTGTCGGGGCTGCAGACCACCACAGCGGGCTCGGCATCTTTTAAGAAGTATGAAATCTCGCCTTCGCGATAGGCGGTGTTGAGTGGCAAAAACACCATGCCCGCACGCAGTGTGCCCAAATACAGCATCACCGCCTCCACAGATTTTTCCACCTGCACCGCAACGCGGCTGCCCAGCGGAATATTGAGCGACGTTAACCAGTTGGCGATCTTGGCACTACCGGCACGCAGATCATCAAAGGTGTAATAGCGGCCATCTGGCGTTTCAAAGGCGCAAGTGTTGGGTGTGGTGGGAAAGCGGGACTCAAGAAGTTGATAAAGATTACTCATGATCTGTGCTGTAAAAAATTAAATTAATTGTTTTCAAATTTCGGTGCGGTCTTACTTAAAAAAGCCTCGATGCCGCGCACATAGTCCTGGGTCTCGACAAAATCCCAACAGGCCTCGCGCTGCTGTGGCGACAAAATCTCGTGATCGTGAATTGCGCTTAGGCGATTGATCAGCCACTTATTGCGTTTCGCGGCGTGTGGCGCGCCACTGGCAATGCGATGGATGGTTGCGGCCAACTCGTCTTCCCAGATCGACAGGGGAATAATGCGATTCACCAGGCCCTTGTCATAGGCCTCATCTACTTCCATGATGCGGCCTTCCAGCAAGATCTCAAGCGCGACTGCCTTGCCCACCAGGCTCACCAGCCCTGCCGCCTCGGTGGGGGCCAGGGGAAAGCCCAGCCGCAGAATTGGAATGCCAAAGCGACTACGCTCGGTCGCAATTCGCAGATCACAAACACTGGCAATCTCTAGGCCACCCCCAACACAAGGGCCATCAATTGCGGCCAACACAGGTATTGAGCAATTCGCGACACTGGCCAGAGCCGGCGCAATCATTTCTTCGTGATAGTGGCGCACCTGATCACGATTCATGCGCACACGTTTGAATTCTGCAATATCGGCACCCGCTGCAAAGGCACCAGGCGCACCACGCACCACCACGGCCCGCAAATCATCTCGGGCACTGATCTGTTGAAAACAATTTTTAAGCTGGCCCCACATGGCCACATTAATGGCATTCAAATGGCCAGGGTTTGAGATCAGTACCGTGGCCACATTGTCTTGGGCTGACCAGCTAATGGCACCGGCCACCGAATTTGATGGGTTAGACATGTCTTTGTTCTGTTGTGCGATAGGCCATCACGATCAACGCCAGGCCCGCGATCACCATGGGTAAAGACAGCCATTGTCCCATGGACAAACCAAGGGATAAGAGTCCCAAAAAGCCATCGGGCTCACGGGCAAACTCGGCTAGAAATCGAAACACACCGTAGCCAAAAAGAAAGGTGCCTGACACCGCGCCAACAGGCCGGGGCTTGGATGAGAACCACCAGAGCAGCACAAAAAGCGTGATGCCCTCTAGCCCCATCTGGTACAGCTGAGATGGGTGGCGGGCAATGCCATCACCGGCCTGGGGAAAGACCATGGCCCAAGGCAGCCCCGTGGATTCGACCGGGCGGCCCCAGAGCTCGCCATTAATAAAGTTACCCAGGCGGCCCGCGGCCAGGCCAAACGGCACCAGGGGGGCAATGAAATCGGTCACCGCTAAAAAACGCAGGCCACGCAGCCGGGCAAACAGGGCCAAGGCAAGAATCACACCGAGCATGCCGCCGTGAAAGGCCATGCCACCCTGCCAGATCGCCAGGATTTCCGCTGGGTGGGCCAAGTAATACGCTGGCTTATAAAACAACACGTAGCCAAGCCGGCCGCCCAACACCACACCCAAAACACCAAATAGCAATAAATCGTCGAGTGTTTTGGCATCAAAACCTGACCCCTGATCGCGGGCCGCCCGAAGCCGCAAGCGGCCCAGCACCAGCACGCCGGCAAAGGCCACCAAATACATCAGGCCATACCAGTGGACAGCAAATGGGCCAACAGAAAAAGCGACGGGATCAAACTGCGGATGGGTCAAGACAGGCGAGTTCATGCGGCACAATATACCCTTTGCGACCGTCAGGAGTATTCGGAAATGTCCCAGAGTGATTCGTCAAAACCCGCCAATTCCAACGCACCAAAGCGCCTAAACGAGCGCTCCCGCATGGTGACCGAGGGTGTCGCCAGGGCGCCGAATCGATCCATGTACTACGCCATGGGTTACAAGGAAGAAGATTTCATCAATAAGCCCATGGTCGGCGTTGCCAATGGCCACTCCACCATCACCCCGTGTAACAGCGGACTTCAGCCCCTGGCCGATGCAGCAGTCGCTGCGCTCAAAGGTGCCAATGCCAATCCCCAGGTGTTTGGTACACCTACGATTTCCGATGGCATGAGCATGGGCACCGAGGGCATGAAGTATTCCCTGATCTCTCGCGAGGTGATCGCTGACTGTATCGAGACCTGCGTCAATGGCCAGTGGTTGGATGGCGTAGTCGTGATCGGTGGCTGCGACAAAAACATGCCGGGCGGCATGATGGCCATTGCCCGCACCAATGTTCCCGCGATTTATGTCTACGGCGGCACGATCAAACCTGGCCACCACAAAGGCAAAGACCTGACCATCGTGTCGGCCTTTGAGGCCGTTGGCGAATTCACCGCTGGCCGACTCGACGAATCGGAATTCAAAGAGATCGAAAAGAAATCCTGCCCGGGCACCGGCTCTTGTGGCGGCATGTACACGGCCAACACCATGAGCTCGGCCTTTGAGGCCCTGGGCATGAGCCTGCCCTACTCCTCCACCATGGCCAACGAGGATCAGGAAAAGATCGACAGCGCTGCCGATTCGGCCCGCGCCTTGGTCGAGGCCATCAAAAAGGGCTTAAAGCCGCGCGACATCATCACGCGTGAATCGATTGAAAACGCCGTGAGCGTGATCATGGCCGTGGGCGGCTCCACCAACGCGGTGCTGCACTTCCTGGCCATTGCCCACGCGGCAGAAGTGAAGTGGACCATTGATGACTTCGAGCGTGTGCGCCGCAAAGTGCCGGTGATCTGCGACTTGAAACCATCCGGCCGGTTCGTGGCCACAGACCTGCACAAGGCAGGCGGCATTCCCCAGGTCATGAAGATCTTGTTAGACGCTGGCCTGCTGCATGGCCACTGCATGACGATCACCGGTAAAACGGTTGCGGAAATGCTCAAAGATATTCCGAGCACGCCACGCGCTGACCAAGAAGTGATTCTGCCAATCAGTAAGGCCCTCTATCCCCAGGGTCACCTGGCGATTCTCAAAGGCAATCTGTCCCCCGAGGGCTGCGTGGCCAAAATCACCGGCCTGAAAAATCCAGTCATCACCGGCCCAGCCCGGGTCTTTGACTCGGAAGATGCCGCCATGGAGGCCATCATGGCCCGCTCCATCCAGGCAGGCGATATCGTCGTCATTCGCTACGAGGGCCCACGTGGCGGCCCCGGCATGCGTGAAATGCTCGCGCCCACATCGGCACTTGTTGGTCAGGGCCTGGGCGAGTCTGTGGGTCTGATCACCGACGGCCGCTTCTCTGGCGGCACCTGGGGCATGGTCGTGGGCCACGTGGCGCCCGAAGCCGCCGTGGGCGGGCCGATTGGCCTGATCAAGGAAGGCGACTCCGTAACGATTGATGCCCACCAGCAGCTCATCCAGCTGAACATCTCGAATGCTGAGTTTGCTGCCCGCAAGGCCGCCTGGCAACCGCCAAAGCCCCGCTATACCCGCGGTGTGCTGGCTAAGTTCGGCAAACTGGCCTCGAGTGCCAGCCGCGGAGCGGTGACCGACCCTGAACTTTCTCAACCCGAGTAAGTCCTAGGGCTGTGAGCCGTAAAAATAAAGCTAAAATCTCGGTCAACCAGCAGTCTAGGCCGCACGTTGATAGGTGGAGTTGAATTGCTTGGTTACAAAATCGCCTTAACCTTTAGGAGACTCTGAATGCGTAAGTTTGTTGCTCTGTCGATCGCTGCTGGCCTGATGGCTTCTGCCAGTTCAGCCTTTGCTTCGGCCGAAATGCTGAAGAAAAATAACTGTACGGCTTGCCACGCCAACGACAAAAAACTGGTTGGCCCTGCTTACAAAGATGTTGCTGCTAAGTACAAAGCAGACGCTGGCGCAGCTGAAAAGCTGGCCAAGAAAATCAAGGCCGGTGGCCAAGGCGTTTGGGGCCCAATCCCCATGCCCCCACACCCCCAGCTGTCTGAAGCCGATGCACTGACACTGGCCAAGTACGTTCTGGCCATCAAGTAATTCTGTTGGCCTGATCTGCGCGTAAGTTGACGTGCAGGAGTGAAAAGCCTTCCCGTGAAACGGAAGGCTTTTTTATTTCAGGTATCGTAGTTGCCCATGGCACTTCCCCGTCAATTCCGTCGCTTGCGTGTGGCCCTGGTTGGTGTGGGTGATGTCGCCAAACGCACGCTAACCCAACAACTCGGCCGCAATCTAGGTAGCCACGGGCCACGTTTGATACTGGCCAGTAGAGCCGGGTGGGACACCATTCCTGACTCACTCAAACCAACGCTCATTCACAACCGGCACGCCGTGCTTCGCACCGATGTTGATCGCCGCAGCGATACGGAGCGCTTAATTCAAATCAGCCAGGCCGCCATTGTCTATGTGCCAACGGCCGATGCCTCTGCGCGCAACCACGCCAAAGATTCCCGGATGCGGCTCATGGCACGCTGCATTCGAAAATCTGGCCGCCGTCTGCCATTGGTTTATCTCAGCACCACAGGCGTCTACGGCAATCACCAGGGTGCTGTGGTCACCGAAGTCAGCAACTGCCGCCCTTCGCAGGCCCGATCACAGCGCCGCCTTGATGCAGAGCGCATTCTTCGGCCTTTGGGGGCCCACATTCTTCGGGCCCCCGGCATCTACGCAGAAGACCGCCTGCCCACGGCGCGACTTGCTGCGCGACACCCTGCGCTGCGCGCCGAAGACGACGTCTTCACCAACCACATTCATGCCGATGATCTGGGCCACATGGCCTGGATTGCGGTCTTCCGTGGGCGCCCGGCCCGCGTGACCAATGCCGTGGATAAGACAGATTTAAAGATGGCCGACTATTTCGATGCCGTAGCCGACACGCTGGGGCAACCCCGCCCACCACGTGTGTCTCGTGAGGAGATGCGCGCACTGGGTAAGACGGGGGTGATCAACCCCATGATGATGAGTTTCTTAAGTGAATCCCGCCGCGTACGCACCACAAGGCTTGATACAGAACTGCGCCTAAAACTTCGCTACCCCACCGTTTTACACACGCTGGAAAAACTTCGGGCCCAACTTGGGGCCCGATAGGTACTGCTTGTTTGGTCACACGACCACGACGGTCAAAGCACTTCGTCGCGCAGGTAATACCAGCGATACAACATGGCCTGGCCAAGCCGGCGAAATGGCGCAAACAAATGGCCAGGCAGCGGTGAGTTGTAGATCGGCAATTGAAAGGCCGTGTCTTGTTTGCCCGCAATCCGATCGGCCATGCGCTTGCCTGCATGGGCGGAAAACGACACGCCATTGCCGCCATAGCCCAAGGCATAAAAAATTGACTGGGCTGGGTCCGGCTGCACGATGCGGGGCATCATGTCGTGGCTGACATCCACCCAGCCCCACCAGGAATAGTCCACCTGAATATTTTTCAACACAGGAAACTTGCGGGCCAGACCATCGCGAAGCAGTTGCATATGATGCGGCGCTTCGGCATCGGCACCATGAATGGCACTACGGCTACCAATCTGAAACCGATTGTCAGGCAAGAGCCGGTAATAAAAACGCAGGGTCCGTGTGTCTGTAATAAAGGCCTCTGACTTCATGCCCACTGCCGCAAGTTCATCTGGTGTGAGCGGCCGTGTCACCATGGAGTTCGACAGAATCGGCATGATCTTGTTATGCAGCAACGGTGTCAGGCTCTGCCCGCCATAGGCACCCGTGGCCACGCCCACCGTCTTGGCCCGCACAACGCCACCGGGCGTACGCAGATAGTAATAACCATTGCGCCTCTCCCAGCCCTGCACGGGGCTTGAGGTATGAATCTTGGCGCCCAATGATCGGGCCATGCGGTGATAGCCGTGGGCCAGTTTCAGGGGGTGCACACCAACGCCTTCGGGCTCGTAGAGTGCACCGAAGGCCTCACGATCACCGCAGAATTCTTCTTTTACCTGTTCGGGTGTTAAGACCCGAGTCTGGTAACCAAAGTGCTCACGCATGACCTGGGCTTCATTGCGCAGAAACTCCATCTTCTTTGCGCGGTGGGCTGTGTAGAGATGGCCCTTGTCTTGCGCATCACAGGGAATCTGCGCCACCAAAGAACGAAAGGTCTCAAAGCCACTTCGAATTTCGCGGTCTAATTTTTTGGCCGTGTCCATGCCCCAACGCTTAATCCATTGGGAACGATAAAGCCGGCCACTTGCGTTTTGGCCCTGGCCACCATTGCGACTGGTGCAGCCCCAGGCGGTTTGATTGGCTTCCAACAAGGTGGCCTTGATGCCGTATTCCTTGGCCAAGAAAAGCGTGGTCGCCAGGCCCGTAAAGCCCGCGCCAATAATCACCACATCGGCATCCATGTCGGCCTTCACGGGGCCATCATCTTCTGGGGGGTCGCCTGCAGTGGCCACCCAATAGGTGGGTGCATAGGCCATGCCAGTGCCCACCGAGGGTGAGACCAATGGGTCAAAGCGTGGGTTATAGGCCTGCTGGCCCGCCTGAAAAAGTGGGTGTTGTAGCGCAGCGCTCATGAGGTCACACGGTTTTTTCTAAAGGCGTTCTTAATCAAGATCTTGCCGTCGCGAAAGGTGAAGATATCCACGCCATTGGCCTCGATGCGCTTACCGTCTAATCCAGTGCCAACAAAACGCCACTCCGACACACCGCGATCACCGGCAACAAAATGTCGGCCATCGAGCCACTGGGCATCGGGGAAGTTTTTCCAGGCTGCCTCGAACGCTGTACGCACTGCGGCCGCACCGCTGACGCGTGTGCCACAGGCATCCGGCCCTGCCACTGTTTCAAAAATGCAATCGTCTGTCATGAAAGACATTAGGGCATCAATGTCATGGGCATTCCATGCGGCGGAAAACGCCGCCAAGGTTTCAACAGTGACCGGTTTACTCACTCGCCTCTCCTTAATGATCAGATGACATTGTTATGTAGAAGACCGACGGGCCGTTAGATCCAGAGCGCTACTAAATTACGGTCCAGACAGGAATCAGCCGCGCGAGACCTTGGCCAGTAATTCAATGCCGGACTCAATCCGCTCGACATTGATGGCCGAAAAACCCAGTCGAAAAAACTCACGCGGTGCAGGCTCCTCAAAAAACACATCGCCACACTCAATCAACACGCCAACTTTTTCTGCCTGCTCGGCAAGCCACCGCGCATCTAACCCCCGTGGTCCCCGGACCCAGAGTGATGAGCCGCCGTGGCTGGGATAGACCTCGAACTCGGGCATGTGTCGGGCCAGGGCTTCTTGCAACGCCATGGCACGCTGGCGATAGATCACGGTCTGCTTGCGGACCATGGCATCTAAATGCCCCAAAGAAATAAAAAGCGCAAAAGCACGTTGGATAAAGGCGGACGGATGCCGCACCATCAGCCGGCGCAGACCGCGTAGCTCACTGATGATGGGGGTGGGCCCCACCAGATAGCCCAGGCGCAAGCCCGGCGCAAATGTCTTGGATAGGCTGCCCACATAAAGCACGCGGCCGGAACGGTCACTGCTCTTTAATGCAGGACTGGGGTTTTCGCCAAAGACCGACTCTGCTTCGTAGTCATCTTCGACAATCACAAAGTCATGCTGCTCGGCGGCGCGCAACAACGCTTCACGACGCTCCACGGACATCTTGGTGGCGGTGGGGCATTGATGGCTGGGAGTGACATAGACATAGTCACAGCCATCAAGCCGATCATCGACTGGCAGCCCCTGGTCATCCACATCAATGGGAACAATCTTCCCCGACTTTAAAGAAAAAATATTGCGCGCATCCGGGTAGCACGGATTCTCCATGCCGACCCGTGTGGTTTCCGAAAACAAGAGATCAGCAATCATGTAGAGCGCGTTTTGCGCGCCTACTGTGACCACCACCTGATCGGGTGTGGCCCAGACACCCCTGCGCGGCAAGACCTTGGTGCAGATTTCATTAATCAGGGCTTCATCATCATGCAGAATCAGATCCTGGGCCCACTCACGAATATCCCCGACCGACAGGGCCTTCATGCAGCACTCACGCCACTCCGCCGTTGGAAATAGACTGGCATCAAATTGGCCATACAGAAACGGATACGGCAATTTCTGCCAATCAGAGCGCTTCACAATATTGCGCTGGCTGCCCACCGACAGCTGAAGCCGGCTGGTCCAATCCGGCGCACGATGATTAATCGGCACCACCTGCGCCCGGGCGGGCTCGGCACGCTTGGGGGCCTGCAGCCCGGATGGCTTGGCCATCTCTGGGTTCACCCGATGGCCGCTGCGGTCTCGCGTGACCAGATAGCCCTTGGCCACCAGCTGTTGATAGGCCAAGACCACGGTATTGCGTGCCACGCCTAATGCTTCAGAGAGTTCACGGCTGGATGGCACTTCACTATTGGCCGGCAGACGGCCATCCAGAATGGCCTCGACAATCATGGTTCGAATTTGGTTTTGCAGATTTCGGCCGTCCGTGCGGTAGCGCTCGAAAATCTCGCGCCACATCACAGCGTTTAAGGCGGGTGCGGTATTGGACATGGCAAGAATTTACATGCGGCCGCGCCAAGGCACGGCCCAGATTTCGATCCGGCGCATCAGCGCATCAAACAGCAGGGCAACAATACCGATCACGATAATGCCCATGATGACCACATCGGTGCGCAAGAAGTTCGATGCATTGAGCACCATCTGACCAAGGCCAGCCGTGGCTGCCACCATCTCGGCTGCCACCAGGGTGGTCCAGCCAAAACCAATCGCAATGCGCATGCCGGTGAGAATCTCGGGCAGGGCCGCCGGCAAAATCACATGCCAGACCACCTGTGAGCGCGATGCCCCCATAGAAAATGCTGCATTGATTTGCTCTACCGTGACTGAACGCACACCGGCGCGGGCCGCAACCGCCAGGGGCGCAAAGCAGGCCAAATAAATCAGAATGATTTTTGAAGTTTCATCAATCCCAAACCAGATGATGACCAGGGGCAGATAAGCCAGTGGTGGCAGGGGGCGATAAAACTCAATCGGCGGGTCAAAAATACCGCGCATGATCCGTGACACACCCATCAAGATACCCACTGGAATGGCAAACAGGCAGGCCAGAAAAAAGGCGCCGAACACACGGTAGACGCTCCAACCAAAGTGCTCAATCAGCGTAATGCCGCCCTGTAATTCCCCACGGTTGCCCGCCATAAAGGCTTCCCAGACCGCTGCTGGGGTTGGTAGCACCAGGGGCGGTAACAACCCTGCCGCCGTGATGGCCCACCAGAGAATAAAAATCGCTGCGGTGGTGATCAATGAAATCGTCATGGTCGGGCCCTCGCCCGGTACACGATAGCCCTTTACTTTTCTCATCGGCGCACTGGATGCACTCATCGTTTCTCTCCGTGGCTCAATGTTTGGTGTCGTGAATCAGCGAGACCACTTCTTCACGCATGCGAATAAATTCGGGCTGCGACTTGACGGCACGTGCATCGCCCGTGCGGATAAAGTCATGACAAAACGACAGCTTGTAGCGCTTCACAATCCGGCCAGGTGATGGCGACATCACAATCAAGTCGGTTGCCAAGAAAAGCGCCTCTTCTACCGAGTGGGTAATAAAAAAGACAATCTTCTTTTCTTTGTCCCAGAGCCGAAGAATGGTTTCTTGAATTGACTCACGGGTTAAGGCATCCAGCGCCCCCAGTGGTTCATCCATAAGCAACACTTCTGGGTTAGAGGCCAATGCACGGGCAATGCCCACCCGCTGCTGCATGCCGCCCGAGAGCTGATAGACCGGCGAATTCACATATTTGGTCAGTCCAACCGCTTGGATCTTGTCCATCGCGACTTCGCGGCGCTCTTTTTTCGGAACACCCCGCATTTTCAAACCAAACTCAACGTTTTCGATCACGTTAAGCCAGGGCATGAGCGCATGCTTTTGAAACACCACGCCCCGGTCGGCACCGGGGCCGTGGACAACGGCACCATTGAGCACGATATCGCCTTGTGACGGCTCCAAGAACCCGGCAATGCAAGACAGTAGTGTGGTCTTCCCGCAGCCCGACGCCCCGATGGCCACCACAAAATCTCCCGAGTTCATCTCGAGATTGACCGTCGAGAGCGCCAGCGTGGATTCGCCACGTCGAGTCTCAAACTGAACCGATACATCTTGGATATGCAACGTACTCAATGGTGTCTCCCCCGTTATTTTTTTATTATTTACCCGCTGACTCAGCAAAGCGTGGGTTCACGCCAACCGAGTAGTCGTTTAACGTGGCCGATATCGTGCCCTGCGACTTTAGAAATGCAGCAGTAGCCGCCAGTGACTTCGCTGCCCCGCTGTCTTTACCGCCGCCCATCCAGGTCTTCGATGTCTGCTCAGCGATGGTCGGGAAGCGATACAACTGCATACCGGGTGGTACATCTTCAGCCTTGGCACCCGTGACATCGGCCACGGCTTTCACCATGGGCGAGCCCACCACCCACTTGGCAGCGTTTTTACGATAGTTGTCGTCGGCGTTTGCGATGACTTTTAGAAACTTCACCACAAAGTCTTGATTCGACTTGGCCCATTCCTTTTGGGCCAAGATGCCCTCAAAAGTTGCCTTGCCTGTGTCTTGGGAAATTTTTCCAGAAGTGGTGAGCACCACACCGCTGGACTTCACCTTGGCCAATACCGGGTCCCAGATAAAGGTGGCATCAATATCGCCACGCTCCCAGGCTGCTGCAACCTCTGGCGGGCGCATATTCAGAATGCGCACATCAGTGGCTTTCAGCTTTGCAGCCTCCAGAGCAACCAGGGTATGAAAGTGAGTGGTCGATGTAAACGGCACCCCAATTTTTTTGCCTTTCAGATCGGCAACACTCTTCACGCCGCTGGCCTTACGGGCCACCAAGGCTTCGGCGTCTCCAATATCCGCCATGATCCAGATTAATTCCACCGGCAGACCTTGCGAGAGTGCCGAGGCAATCGGCGCGGAACCGGCTTCGCCAATTTGCACCTGGCCAGAGGCCATCGCGCGAATCACATCGCCACCACCGCCAAACTTGCGGTAATTGATTTTGTAACCGGTGGCTTTTTCAATCTCACCCGTGGCGTGAGCAAAACGCCAGGGCATCATCATGTCTTGGTATGCAATCGTGACTTCTTTGGGCTGTGCATACGCTTGAGCACCCATGAGTCCGCTTGCGGCAATTGCACCCACGACTGCGCGGCGAATAATGTTGATGTGCATGTCTATCTCCTCGTAATTATTTTAGTAAGGCAAAGACTACCGATCAGACAATCTGCTCGGATAGGTCCAGGGATCTGTTTTGTTTAGATCCACGCTGCACCGCAGAAAAACGGCGCCACCGCAGGATGCCGTGTTCACAACGATTTGGGGGCGTTAGATGGAATGTCTAGGGGTAAATACTGTGTCGGCCGGCCTCGCCCCGGCCAATAAAACACCCGGGGTAATTCAGTGCTTTTTCTTTAAAAAGCGATGCGTGATCATGGCGGTGCAAATGCCAAGTAACACGGCCCACTCCAGTGACGCAGCGACCGTGCCAATGCCGGTGACGGCCATCGGCAGCCACTCGCGTGGGCCTGCATGAATTTCATGCCGAATCTGTCTCATGTCGATCAGGCCCCAGGCAACCGCCAACAGCAAAGCCGAGATCACCACATAGGGCAGATACATGGCCAGGGGTGACACGAACAGCAAAATCAGCACCAGAAACACGCCGGCACTGGCTGCCGATAGCGGCGTGCGCGCACCTGCGGCAAAGTTCACACCCGATCGATTAAAGGAACCGCTTGCCGGATAGGCCGATGTAAAGGCGCCACCAAGATTGGCCAGGCCCTGACCAATAAATTCCTGATTGGCATCGAACGGATCTTTGGTTTTGAGCGCCATGGCACGGGCAATCGCCATGGCCTCGGTCGACGCCAACAACACCATGACCATCGCCGCACCAAAGAGCTGCTGAACAGTGCTCAGTCGAAAATCGGGCATGGAGAGCGGTGGGATCGCCCCCGGAATAGCACTCACTCGGCGAAATGTGTAGCCGTTACCCAGCCAGTGCTCAAGCGCCATCGCCGCAAGGCTTCCAAAAATAACCGCAATCAACATTGCCGGAATTTTTCGATTCAAAGGCCGCCACAGACGCATCACAATCAGAGTTAAGACGACCAACAGCGGTGCAAGGGGCTGGGCCACACCCTGTACAACGCCAGTAAACGCAGCCTGCAGTGTCTCGGCCACACTCACGCCCCTGGGAATCTCTACGCCAACCAGGCTGCCCACCTGGCTATTGATAATCAGAATGGCGGCCCCTGTGGTGAAGCCCACAATGACCGAGTGCGGCACTTTTTCAACCCACTTGCCAACACCCCCAAGCCCAAGCGCAATCTGCAAGATGCCCACCAAGAAACTCAAGGTCAACACAAGACTGACGTACTCTGGGCTCTCGGGAATTGCCATCGACCCAATCAGGGCCATGGTGGTGAGCGAAATTGCGTTGGCAGGCCCCGTTACCATCAGTCGGCTCGAACCAAACAGCGCGGCAATGATGCACGGCAGAATCGCGGCATACAGGCCGTAGTGCGGTGGCATGCCCGCCAAAGTAGCAAAGGCCAGCCCCTGGGGCAGCACCACAATGGCGCCGGTAAGACCAGCAAGCAGATCCGTGCGAATGGTGCCAGGCGTTTTCCAATCCTGGGACCATCGCGCAAAGGGCAGATACTTCATGGGCGCCACTATACCCAATCGATCAGTTTTAGCCTTTGCACCTTTCCAGATGGTCCGCGTGGAAGATCGGCAACGAAATGAAACACCTTTGGTGTCTTGTATTTGCCAAGTCGTTCAATGGAAAACCCACGAATTTCCTCTTCGGTACAAGCACTTCCTTCTTTCAAGACAATGCAGGCCAGAATCTCTTGTCCATAGTTTGGGTCGGGAATGCCCACGCAGGCGGCATCGAGTACCGATGGGTGCTTTAACAAGACTTCATCGATCTCGCGGGGCGCAATGTTTTCCCCGCCTTTGATGATCAGCTCTTTCAGCCGGCCCGTTACAAAATAAAAACCATCTGCATCGCGATAGCCCAAGTCTCCTGTCTTTAACCAGCCCTGGGCATCAAATGCCTTTGCTGTTTCTGCATCAGACTTGTAGTAGCCAGACATCACGTTATCGCCATACAAACAGAGCTCACCTGTTTCGTTGTCCCCAAGCGCCACGCCATCGGGGCTGACCACCTTGGCCTGCACACCACAGGGCAGGCCCGGACTGCCATAGCGACGCCGATCATCATGCGGATTACAAAATACAACAGACGCCGATTCCGTCATGCCCATGGCTTCAATCACGGGAATGCCAAAGCGCTCCTCAAAGGCCCGATGATGCTCCGGCGGAAGCGGTGCCGATGCAGATCGGCCAAACCGCACCCGCTTTAGGGCCTGGGCCGCAGGTGCATTGGCATCTTTTGCCGAATTGAGTAAGTAAGCAATGATGGTGGGCACCATGTTGATCCAGGTGCACTCGTACTTCAGCACGGCAGGCCACCACTGCGACACCGAGAACTTCTGGGGCAACACAATGCTGCCGCCCGAATAAAACGGCGTGATGGTGGCAATCGACTGCCCGTTGATGTGATAAATGGGCAATGAACTCAGCACACGGTCTTGATGTGTGAGCTGGTGCCACTGGCTGACTGTGTGGGCCGCATGCAAAAGATTGCGATGCGTGAGCCGCACGCCCTTGGGCGTGCCCGTAGTGCCTGATGTGTACATCAGCAGGGCGGGCTGATCTGCCGCCAAGGGGCTGAGTTCCACTGCCGCGCCATCGTCAAGCGCGAGCGTTTGCGCATCGGAATCAATCTGACGGGTGGCAAAACTGCGTTGGGTTTTCTTGAGTGCTGCCAACAGGGTCTCGCGCTGGCCTTCCCCATAGAACACCAGCTCACAATCACTGTGGTCCAAGACCCAGGCCAGCTGATCCACATGGGCCAGCAGATTAAACGGCGTGACCACATAACCTGCCGCCATGATGGACAAAAACAATCGGGTCGTCTGCAGACCATTTTGCAAATACAGGCCAATATGGGTGCCCGGTTGAATGCCCATGCGCTTAAGCGTACCGGCCAGCTCCCGAGTCTGCTGATGCAACTCGGCGTAAGTGACACGGCGATCGGTTTCAGGGGAGATCAATATGGGTGCATCGGGCTGGCTCACTGCCCAGTGCACCCATACGTCTTGAAGCGTCTTCATTGATTTAACGTCCAAACTTTTCAAAATAGTCAGCCAGCAACTCGTCGACGGTTGGCACCTTTTCCGGGATGGGCCGGGCAATCCGCGTGATGTTCATGTAATGCCGATAATTCATATTCTCTGAAAAACTATTCTTGCCCCAGGTGCCGCAGCCCATGGAAAGCGAGAATGGCAGGCCATTGTCAAAACTGCCGCCTGTGGCAATCGCATGGGCCTGATTCACAATCACACGGCAGACCGGCAAGTGGTGGGCAAGGTCGCGGGCGCGGGTTTCCAAGACATCGCCACTGGCGGCGGTATGAAGACTGACCGAATGGCCGGCACCCTGATAGGCATAGATCTTGGCCACCATGGCAGCCGCCGCTTGAAAGTCGGCCACACGCCAGACGGTCAACACGGGGCTGAGCTTCTCACCAGAAAAAGGTTCTTCTTTGCCCGCTGAGGTCGCGGTCACCATCAAGAACTTGGCCTTATTCGCACCAGGAGTGGTTAAGCCAGCACGCTGTGCAATCGTCACCGCCGACTGGGCGGTTGCGGCGGATGAGAGTTTGCCGCCGGGGAACATAAACGCCTGCAGCCTGGCCTGATCTTCAGGTGTCAGCATCACACCACCAGCCGTTTGTAATGCGGCAATCGCCTTGTCGTAGATGGCATCGACAATCACAGCACCATTTTCACTAGAACAGCTCGTGGCGTGATCAAACGTCTTCGAGCGGGCAATCTTGACTGCAGTTGCTGCGACATCGGCATACTCATCGATAATCGCTGCCGCATTACCTGCACCCACGCCAAAGGCCGGCGTGCCGCTGGAATAGGCCGAGCGAATATTGGCCTGAGAGCCGGTGGCCACAATCAGATCCGCGCGGCGCATCAGTTCATGAGTGGCTTCTTTTGAGATCGGGGCGGGCAGCATCTGCACCAGATCTTCTGGCGCACCCACCTTTCGTAACTGCTCATGCACAAAACCCAACAACGTGGCACAGGTGGATGCGCCCTTGGGCGATGGTGCCAAGATCACGGCATTTCGGCATTTCAAGGAATTTAGAATTTTATTAATCGGTGTTGCCCCGGGATTGGTCGACGGTGTAATGGCCGCTACCACCCCTGCGGGCCGCGCAATTTCAGTAATGCCATTGGCGGGGTCTTCACGCAACACGCCCACCGAGATGGCGCCCTTTAAGTCGCGCACCAGGCCTAAGGTCTTGCGAAAATTTTTGGTGAACTTGTCGTCTGCATTGCCAATGCCAGAATCCTTTACCGCCAGGTCAGCCAGTAGCCGATTGCGGCCCGGCTCCAAAATAGCCCAGGCGACCGATGACACCATCAGGTCCACCTGCGCCTGGGTATACCCGTCAATTTTCTGTTGGGCCTGACGGGCCCGATCAATCAAGCCCTGGACCATTGTGCCAACTGGGCCTGCGGGTGTTGCAACCACTTCTGCCATCTGTATTACCTTTCGTGAGGGATCTTGGTGTTACTTGTTTTTCTTTTTAGGTTTGCGATTTCTTGGCGTAGGTCGAGCGAATCATGGGATAAAACACGCCTATGGCAGCCACGATCAGAATACCAAGGCTAATCGGCCGGGTAAGAAAGACCGTCCAGTCGTTATTAAAACTGACCATGGTCGTCATGAAGTTGTCTTCCGCAAGCGGGCCAAGAATCGTTCCCAGCACAAGCGGTGCAATCGGAAACTTAAACCGCTCAAACAAAAATCCCAACAGGCCAAACGCCGCAATCACATAAAGATCGGATGTGTTGTTGCGGGCAGCAAAGGCGCCGACAAAACAAAACATAATCACAAAGGCCGAGACCACGGCTTCGGGCGCATCCAAGACCTTGGTGAGCGGCTTGATTGCAAAGTAGCCCAAGATACACATGCCAATCACACCAATAAAAACGGATGCAAAAACCGTGTAGATCAAGGCAGAGCTGCTCACAAAAACCTGGGGGCCTGGCTGAATGCCGTGCAACAAAAAGGCCGCCAAAATAATGGCGGTGGCACCACTTCCCGGAATACCCATGGTCAGCAGGGGTACCAAGGCCCCACCGACTGACGCCGTGGCCGCTGACTTGGCCGCAATAATGCCCTCGGGTGCACCGGTGCCCAGCTTATTGCCGTTCTTACCGTATTGCCGCTCAATACCGTAGGCCACAAACGACGACACGGTGGCGCCTGCACCGGGAACCAATCCCACCACGACACCAGTGCCGGTGCCACGCACAAAACTCCCCTTCAGTGGCAGCAATTCGCGAAGCTTGGGAAACGCGGTCACAAACCGACTTGGCTTGGCGGCCTGATCATCACCGCCCTCGCTGGGATAGCCCACCGAGAGCCGCGTGAGTACTTCACCAATCCCATAGGCCCCCACCATGACCAAGAGAAACTCAATGCCATCCATGAGAAATGGCTGAGAAAAAGTCAGGCGCTCTTGTCCATAAATAGAATCGACACCCACCGTTGCGAACAACAGGCCAAGACACAGACTGATCAAGGCATTGACCAATGACTTGCCGCCCAACGACACCACACTGGATAAGCCAAAAACAATAACTGCAAAAAATTCTGGCGAGGAAAACTTCAGGGCAACTTCAGCAACCGGCTTGGCCATGGCCACCATCAACACCGCAGAAGCCAACCCACCCACCAGCGCTGCGATCAGCGAATAGCCCAGGGCCTTGGCAGCCAGACCCTGCTTGGTCATTTCATAACCGTCCCACAGCAGGGGCACATCCATGGGTTCCCCAGGAATGCGAAAAAGAATCGCGGTAATGGCACCGCCGTAGGTGCCCGACACATACATGGCGGTAAGCAAAATGAGTGCGGGGCCAACCCCCATTTGATAGGTAAACGGCAGGGCGAGCACCACGCCCATCACGAGTGTTAGCCCAGGCAGCACTGCCACCAGCATGCCCAGCACCAGGCCAATCACCATCACCAGAAAATTCACTGGCGTGAAAACGGTGACGACCCCTTGAAATAGATTGAGTAAGACGTCCATAGCTTTAGCTCACTCCGATCAGTTTGAGTAACAGCAGGGAAAACTCTTTAAAAAGGCCCTCCCCCAAAGGAAGCGAGATATAAGCCACCCGCATAAACACAAAGAAAAAACCAAAGCTGCCAATCAGGCAGATCACCGGGTTCCAAATCACGTGCCGATAGCCACCGATCGCTGCGAAGACCGACAGAAACACGGCGCTACTGAGAAAAAAACCAAGGGTGGTGATGCCCACTGCATAGCCTGCGATCAGCGCGATACCACCCATCAGTTTGAGCGGCTGAATTGGCGGGTCGTCGTCTTGCGATTCTTCCACCGTGGGCGCGAGCAGCGTCTTGATGGAGCCCACCTCTTCGCCGCGCGCAGCAGCCTGCTCCTGCCGATCAATAAATCCAGTAAACAAATCTTTTGCCCGCGCCAGACGTTTCAATGTCTCGTAGACGCACAACAAAATCATTAGGGCCACGATGGCCTTGGGCCAGGCGGTTGGCCCAAGTGTGCCCTCGGGCACGCTATCGGTGGGCGTCTGGCTTAAAGACCACAACAACACAAAAGACACCACCAGTAACAACATGTACGGCGCCGCACGGCGAATGCGTGTCATAAGACGATTCCAATCACAAGTTCAGGATTTATTCGATTCAATCGCCTTGAGTTCCCGCTGCAAAAACGCCATCGAGTCTTTCTGCGCAATAAAGCTGTCGGCATACGCCTGCTCGTCAGAGAGATACTGCTTAAATTCGGCCGACTTTGCGGCACGCTCAATCGCTGCCGCCAGTGCCGACACCTGACCCGCATCAGTGCCAGCGCGCATCACAATCGCACGGAACTGACTAATGCTGATGGGGAACCCAGAATCTTTCACCAGCGGAACATTAGGAAACCCAGGGGCGGGAGCATCGGCAAAAAATGCCAATGGACGCATCTGTTTTGAACTCAGGAAGGAGCCGACATCACCGGCCTGCTCCAAGAGCACGTCCGCATGGCCACCCAGGATTGACGAGTAACGCTCGCCGGGTTTGGCAAATGGCACCATGCGCATCTTGTGGCCCTTGGCCACCATCTGCTTGACCATGATTTCGTCGGCGCTACCGAAACCAAGAATGGCCACCTTCACTTCGTTACTCTTCGTGTCATTGAGCAGATCTTGGAAAGTCTTGTACTTGCTGTCCGCCTTCACAAAGATGCCGGTCGGCTGACGGATCATGATGCCCAGAGGCACGATCTCGTTGAGTTTCCAGCGGGCCCCACCGCCGGCCAAGGTGGCCAGCGTGTCACCAATCAAAATACCAATTGAATAACCATCGGCTGCCGCAGTCAGCATCTTGGTCATGCCCGTGTTTCCGGTAGCACCGGCCACGTTCACGATGGGGAAAGAGGCCTTGAGATCTGCCTCAAGAATTTTTCCAACCTTGCGGGCCAGCTGATCGGCCCCGCCCCCAGCACCCCAGGGCACGATGAATTCCACAGGGCGGCTGGGGTACTTGGCCTGGGCAAAGAGCGACGGTGCATGGACCAAGCCAGCAGCACCCGCAGACAGAGCCAAGGTGGACTGCAACAAGCGGCGGCGTGTTTGAAAAGTGTTCATGAGGCGTCTCCTGTGGTGTGATTAAACGTACGTTATTGCAGATTGCGATGCAAAAAAGTCCCGATATCTGGTATTTATGAGGTATCCTGGGTGACCATGGAAAGCAATCAATCAAACTCCTCGGCCCTGCGCGCCTTTCGCATGCTGGAGTGCATCGCCCAACAATCCGATGGCAAAACCATGTCCGAGCTCATGCGGGACACGGCCCTGCCCAAACAGACCGTGCACCGAATCCTGGAGCAGCTGCTCTTGGCAGGACTGGTGGTGAAGTACCCAGGGGATCGGCGCTATCAGCTCGGGCGCCGAATTGAAGACTTTGCGGTCTCAGCCCTGATGCACTCGCCAAGCCAGCGTGAACGGCACGCCATCCTGCAGTCCTTGGTTGATGATCTGGGGGAAACCTGCAACATCACTGCCTTGGCAGGCTCTGACATTGTTTATCTCGATCGGGTCGAGGCTGCCTGGCCACTGCGGGCCATCCTGACACCGGGAAGCCATGTGCCACTACATGCCACGGCCAGCGGCAAACTCTTGCTCAGTCTATTGCCCAAGCCACAACGAGAGCGGCTGCTCAATCTCATGCCCATGCGGCCCATCACCGGCAAAACACACACCGAGCGTCATGCCTTAGAACAAGACCTTGTCAAAACCCGTCGTGAAAAAATTGGGATCAATCAGGAAGAACACCTGCAGGGACTGATTGCCGTTGCCGTGCCGGTGATGCTGACAAAAGAAAAAGCCTGCGCAGCGATCTCTGTGCAGGCCCCGGTTGGAAGAAAAAGTCTAGAGGATTTGTTAGGCTTTGTGCCCAAGATGCGAAGTGCTGCAGAAGCGATTGGAAAATCCTTCTGCAGCGACTCCGAATTTGCAGATCAAACGTAATCTTTGTACTTCTCCAAAAAGCGCACGGGTTTGCTCAGCGCATCACGGCGGAAGGGATCCCCCAGCTCACGGGTACACATGATTTCAATCACGCAGGTCTTGCGCTGATTCATCTGCATATCGATCGCTTTTTTGAGCGCTGGGCCAACATTTTCAAGCTCGTCGACCACAATGCCTTCTGCACCCATCGACTTCGCAATGTCCGCAAAGCTGGGGCTCTCGAGCTCACCCGCCACGAATCGACGGTTGTAGAAGTCGACCTGGTTTTTCTTCTCAGCACCCCACTGGCGATTGTGGAAGACCACGGCCGTGACCGGAATGTCGTGACGCACGGCCGTCATGATCTCCACCATGCTCATGGCCCAGGCACCATCACCCGCGTAAGCCACTGCAGGGCGATCCGGTGCAGCGACCTTCGCGCCAATCATCGTGGGCAGGGCATAGCCGCAGTTACCAAAGCTCATGGGGGCAAAGAAGCTGCGTGGCTCTTCAAACCGCAGGTAACTGTTGGCCACCGAATTGATGTTGCCGATATCGGTGGACACCATGACACGTGGGGGCATGGCCTTTTCCAACTCGCGTAGCACCTGGCGTGGATGCAGATAGTGGCCGCCGTTAAAGGTACGCTCTTTTTTAGCCTCTTCAATCATGTCCAAGCTATAGGCATCGCGCTCATGAGTCCACTCGGTGAGTTCTTTTTCCCATGCATCTTTTTCAGCCTTGATCTTCGCAGCACGCTCGGCCTTGGTGGCGTCACATGCCAAAGTGGCCTTGCTGATATGGGCAAGTAATGCCTTGGCCACGGCCTTGGCATCACCGTGAATACCAACGGCAATCTTTTTCACCAAACCCAGGTTGGTGTGATCGGCTTCCACCTGAATGATCTTGGCTTCTTTGGGCCAGTAATCCATGCCGTGCTGTGGCAGCGTGCCAAATGGCCCCATGCGCGACCCAAGAGCGATCACCACATCTGCCTGTGAAATTAATTTCATTGCAGCCTTAGAGCCCTGATAACCCAGGGGACCGGCCCACAGCGGATGGCTTGCCGGGAATGCGTCGTTACGCAAATAACCCACCGCAACTGGTGACCCCAAACGCTCAGCCAGTGCCTTGCATTCTTCCACCGCATCACCCATGACCACGCCACCGCCAGCAAGAATTACCGGGAATTTAGCGGTCGCCAACAATTCAGCAGCAGCCTTCAGGCTGTTCTCACCACCCGAGCCACGCTCAACACGCATGGGCTTGGGAATCTCGCAAGTGATCTCGCCGTAGAAGTAGTCACGGGGAATGTTCAGCTGGGTTGGGCCCATCTCAGAAATGGCACGATCAAAGCAGCGTGCCGTAATTTCAGCCATGCGCTTGGGGTTGACCACATGGCCCTGATACTTGGTGAATTCCTGGAACATGGGCAACTGATTGGCCTCTTGGAAACCGCCAAGGCCAATGCCCATGGTGCCGGTCTCGGGCGTGATGATGACCACAGGGCTGTGAGCCCAATACGCGGCAGCGATTGCTGTCACGCAGTTACTAATGCCAGGGCCGTTTTGACCAATCACCACACCGTGGCGGCCCGACACGCGGGCATAGCCGTCGGCCATGTGGGCTGCGCCCTGCTCATGCACGACTGGAATCAACCGAATACCAGCCGGGGCAAAAATATCCATGGCATCCATAAAAGCCGAGCCCATGATACCGAACATTTCGGTCACGCCGTTGGCCACACAGGTCTCCACAAAAGCCTCCGACGGCGTCATTTTTTGGACGCCCTGGGCCACCTTGCGCATCTCGTTCATTGCATTCATTTCCATCTCCTCTTTTTGTATTGGGGTGGCCCCGCTCCCCCGGGGCCAGTGAGCCGAACTCTAGGGGCGAAAATCTTCGATGTCAAACAAAATCTCTTTTTTCGGAACTTATTGTTAAAAAAAATGGAATAACTTATGATTTCGGCACGATGAACACCTTAACCGACCCCCTAGGCGGCAGCCGGATTGACGGCGACACGCCCAACCTGCGGCTCTTTGCCCTGCTGGAAGTTATCGCCGGCAAAGACGCGCCTTTCACCCTTCAGGCCATGGTGGAAGAGACTGGCCTGCCTAAGCCCACCCTGCACCGCATGCTGTCGCAGTTAGAAAGCGCTGGCATCTTGCAGCGAGACGGCAATGGCCGGCACTACAGCACGGGGCAGCGACTCATTCGGCTTGCCGAGCGGCTGCTGTTGAACACCACCACCCATGGGGCACGCCACGCGATATTGCGTCAACTCGTTGATGAGATTGGCGAGAGCTGCAACCTCACCGCATTTTCTGGCGGCGAAGTGCTCTATCTCGACCGAGTCGAGACCGCAGCACCGCTGCGTTTTTATCTTCACCCTGGCTCCCGTGTACCGGCCCACTGCTCGGCCACGGGCAAATTGTTTTTAAGCCAGATGGCGCCAGCCCAGCGCCGTCGACTGCTGGATGCAGGCACGCTGGAAAAATTCACCGCCAACACCTACACCACCTTAGAGTCACTCGAAAAAGAAATCCTGCAGGTGAAGCAGCAGGGCTACGCTTTCGATAACGAAGAGTTTCTGCCGGGCCTGCTCTGCTTGGGCGTGTTGGTGCCCTCGCCCACTGGCAGTTCCAACATGGGCCTGGCCCTGCAGGCCCCGGTCATGCGGTTTTCGATGGAACGCGCACTGTCTTGTCTTCCCGCCTTGCAGCGTGCGGCCCAGGCCATTGCGCGCATTAACGACGACTTCACTGCCGAGCAAACCCATGACGACTGATCTTGAGCAACTCCAGCCCACCCAACGACTCTCGGTGAGAGAGGTCTTTGGCATTGATAGCGACATGATGGTGCCGGCCTTTGCCGAGCAAGATGACCATGTGCCGGAAATCGACTTGGCTTATCGCTTTAATCCACAAGTCACACTCACCATTCTTGCGGGCTTTGCCTTTAATCGGCGAGTGGTGCTGCAAGGCATGCATGGCACGGGAAAATCCACCCACATTGAGCAGGTTGCTGCGCGATTGAATTGGCCCTGTGTTCGCGTGAATCTGGATGGCCACATCAGCCGCCTGGATCTGGTGGGCAAGGATGTGATCGTGCTGCGCGATGGCAATCAGGTGACCGAGTTTCAAGAAGGCATCTTGCCCTGGGCACTTCAGCGGCCCATGGCCATGATCTTTGATGAATACGATGCTGGCCGGCCCGATGTGATGTTTGTGATTCAACGGATTTTAGAGCGCGAGGGCAGCTTCACCCTGATTGATCAAAAACGTGTGATCCGGCCCCACCCATCGTTTCGATTGTTTGCCACCATGAATACGCTGGGGCTTGGTAATTTAAGCGGCTCGTATCAGGGCACACAGCTTCTCAATCATGCCCAGCTTGATCGCTGGAACCTGGTGGCATCGCTTGACTATCTCTCACCCGAAGAAGAAGTGGCCATTGTGTTGGCCCGCGTGCCGTCGATGAACAACACCGCCGGGATGGCCCAGATTCGTGCCATGGTGGCCCTGGCCGGTCTAACCCGAAAGGGATTTGCCGCAGGGGATTTGTCGCTTTTGATGACACCGCGAACCATCATTACCTGGGCAGAGAACAGCGAGATTTTTCACGATCTTGGCCTGGCCTTTCAGCTCTCATTTCTGAATAAGTGCGAGCCCGTAGAGCGCGCCCTGGTCGCGGAATATTTCCAACGCTGCTTTAACCAAGAACTCGTGCTGCCACAAAGCAGCCAAGACCAGGCCTAATTTTGTGAGCCCAGCGCACACCATGGTGTCAGACACTAGCCGACTGATCACCCCGGTGTCAGACACCGGAAGATGCGGAAGATGGGTGTCTGACACCGATCGGTTTGCGTCGGTGGGTGGTGCCGTGGTGCGCGCACTGGCCAATGATGCAAGCCTGCAGTGGAGTGGCCAGACACTCTATCGCGGCACAGAGGTGGTGCCGCTCAATGCAGCCCATCAGAGTGATGTGGCCCAGCGGCTTTTGGATCAACGGGCACTGCTTGATGGGGCTGCGCTAAGGCTGCGCTTGAGTGATGCTGCACTTCACGCGCAGCACTGCCCCAGCAATGAGACGCAACGTTTTGTCTTTGAGTTGTTAGAGCAGATCCGAGTCGAGGCCCTTGCCCCCGATGACCTGCCAGGACTGAAACACAATCTGCGTAAACGGTTTTTGCTCTGGGCCGATGAGTTTCAAAACTCTGGCTTAACGGAAACGAGTCTGGGGATTTTGCTCTTCACGATTGCCGTGGCCTCGTGGTCACGGCTGACTGGTGAAGAGCCGCCCGACCAGATGTCGGATTTGATGGAAGGCACCCGTGTGAATATCGTGCCCGAAATTGGCCCCATGCTTCGCGGCATGAAAGACCATTTGGCCGATCAGTCCGCCTTTATTCCACACGCGATTGCGCTGGCCCAATGGGTGGCCACGGCCATTGAGACCGCCGAAAGCCAAGCGGGCAGTACCACACGCAATCGGCCGCAGCGCAATGGGTTTTCACTGCGGCTGCATTTTGAGTCATCGCAAACGCCAGAAGCACCGATTGCTGCCAGTGGCCAGAGCAAAGCCTGGCAGGCATCGCATCAGCGCTATCGGGTTTTCACCAAAGCTTATGACCAAGAATCCGATGCCACCGATCTCGTGCGCACGGCTCAGCTGCGAGAGTTCCGCGCCCAGATGGATCAGGAACTCATCGAACTTGGTGTCAATGTGCCCAGGCTTGCCCGAATATTTTTGAATCGACTCTCACGGCCAGAGCGTGACGGCTGGGAGTTTGAACAGGAAGAGGGCTATATCGATGGCAGAAGACTGGCCAGACTCATTGCCGACCCACAGGCCCGTGATGTTTTTCAACAGGAATTCGTCCATCCGATAAGCAATGCGGCTGTGACCTTTTTACTGGACTGCTCTGGATCAATGAAGGCCCATGCACAGCAGCTATCGCTAATGATGGATGTGCTCTGCCGCGCTCTGGATATGGCTGGTGTCAGCAATGAAGTGCTGGGCTTTTCAACCCAGAGCTGGAATGGTGGCCGAGCCAAACGCGACTGGATGCGGGCCGGAAAGCCAGAGCTGCCTGGCCGATTAAATGAACAGCTCCACATTGTTTTCAAGCCCGCCAATCGTGACTGGCGTCGTGCACGTATGGGACTTGCTGGCATGCGTCGTCTTGACTTGTTCCGTGAAGGCATTGATGGCGAAGCATTGGCTTGGGCGGCACAACGGCTAAACCAAACCCCGGCCAATCGCCGCTTACTGATCGTGGTCTCGGATGGCTGCCCGATGGACAGTGCAACACACCAGGAAAATGATGACCATTATCTGGATGAACACCTCAAGCAGGTCATAAGAGAAATAGAATTCGGCAAATCCATTGAAGTGTCTGCGCTGGGCGTTGGGCTAGATCTGGGCTGTTTTTATCGGCACCGATTAGCCCTGGATCTCGGCGGGGGAATTAGTGAAGCTGTTTTACTTGAGATCGTTAACATGATGACCAAATCACGCCATGCATAGTCCATCCCACCCACGCCTATCCGAGATCATTGCCCAGGAGCGTTCCGACACGCCGCTGGGGGTGGTCTATCCCTGCGATGTTCCAGCCATGACGGCCGCCCATCAGATTGCATCGCTGGGTATTGCCAAAGTCTTTTTGATTGGACCCACTGCAAAGATTCAAGCTGCAGCAAAGGGGGCCAATGCCGATCTGTCATTGATGACCATTGTGGACACGATCGATGACCCCAAGGTCACGGCCACAACTGCCACCAAGCTGGTGCGCGAGGGAAAGCTTGCCGCATTGATGAAGGGGTCACTCCACACCGATGAACTCATGGCCGCCGCCGTGAACAAAGAAACCGGGCTGCGCACCCCCCACCGAATTGGGCACGTGATCATTTGCGATGTGCCGGCCTATCACAAGCTGTTGTCACTCTCTGATTGTGTGGTCAACATCGCACCGACACTGGAACACAAAAAACAGTTCCTGTTTGATGCGATCACACTACTGCAGCGTCTTGGCATTAAACAGCCAAAGGTTGCGATCGTGGGGGCGGTAGAAAGTGTTAACCCCGCCATGGTGGCCACACTCGATGCCGCCGCCTTGGTAGAGATGGCCAAGCAGGGGCAGTTTCCAGATTCCATTGTGGAAGGACCCTTTGGCTTTGATAACGCCATCTCAAAAGAGTCAGCAAAAATCAAAGGCATTCAATCCAACGTTGCGGGCGACCCTGATCTCTTACTACTTCCAGATTTAGACGCAGCCAATATCCTGTTTAAGTCACTGGTCTACATGGCTGGCGCCGCCTGCGCCGGCATTGTGACCGGTGTGTCGGCACCGATTGCCCTGATCTCACGCTCTGACAGCACTTTTTCACGGGTGGCCTCTGCGGCCTTGGCCGTGCGTGCCGCACGACATTCCAAGTAACCATAAGAAAAAATAAATATGCGAGACAACAGCCCTATTCATGACCCGACCCAGGACCCATCAACGGGTAAGGCCGAGATCAAAAACACCACCTGTTATATGTGTGCCTGCCGCTGCGGCATTCGCGTGCACCTGCGCGATGGCGAAGTCCGCTATATCGACGGCAACCCAGAGCACCCGCTGAACAAGGGTGTGATCTGCGCCAAGGGGTCTTCCGGCATCATGAAGCAGCACTCGCCTGCACGGCTGACCAAGCCACTGCGCCGAGTCGCCGGGGCTGATCGTGGCGAATCCAACTTTGAGGAGATCAGTTGGGGAGAAGCCTTTTCCATGCTGGAAAAGCGCCTTGCCCATATTCGTGCCACCGATCCCAAGAGGTTTGCACTCTTTACCGGCCGCGATCAGATGCAGGCACTCACGGGGCTGTTTGCGCGGCAATTCGGTACACCCAACTACGCGGCCCACGGTGGTTTTTGCTCGGTCAACATGGCCGCCGGCATGATCTACACCATTGGCGGCAGCTTCTGGGAATTTGGCGGGCCCGATCTGGATCAGGCCAAACTCTTTGTGATGATTGGCACTGCCGAAGATCACCACAGCAACCCCATGAAGATCGCGCTCTCAAAATTTAAGCGCGATGGCGGCCGGTTCATTTCAATTAACCCGGTGCGCACCGGCTACTCCGCGATTGCCGATGAGTGGATCCCAATTCGCCCCGGTACCGACGGCGCACTACTGCTTGCCTTGGTTCGTGAACTGATCAATTCCAATCAGATCGATCATGAGTTTCTGCGTTCGTTTTCCAATAGCCCTGATCTCATCATCATGAACGAAGGGCCCGATCAGGGACTCTTTCTGCTAGACCCCGATCGGCCTGTGGTGAGCGAAGACCTGCCACTGAATAAACTGGCCTGGTGCACCAAAACCAATCGACCAGTACCCCGTGAAACGAGCGAAACAGAATCTTTCGCGCTCGAAGGCGAGTTCGAAATCACCAGCGGCGTACACGCTGGTAAGCGTGTCGCCACCAGCTTTGAATTACTCAAGCGCCAGGTCCAGCACGCCACGCCAGAGTGGGCCGAATCGATTACTGGTATTCCTGCCGTACGAATCAAATTGCTTGCCAAAGAAATGGCCTACAGCGCCTTTCAACAGGCCTTTGATCTGCCAATTCAATGGACCGATGCCTGGGGCAAGACCCATGACAAAGTGATTGGCCGGCCAGTGGCCTTTCATGCCATGCGTGGACTCGCTGCGCACTCCAACGGCTTTCAAACCATTCGTTCCCTTGCCATTCTGATGAGCCTGCTGGGGACCATTGATCGGCCAGGCGGCTTTCGCCACAAGGCGCCCTATCCCCGGCAGACACCACCACGGATTCGTTCCACATCATCGGAAGATCAGATCAAACCCAATACGCCACTCGGTGCTGCGCCACTGGGCTGGCCCGCACGGCCAGAAGATCTGGCGGTCACCGCATCGGGGGACCCGATTCGTATCGACAAGGCCTTTTCTTGGGAACACCCACTGTCGGCCCACGGTCTGATGCACAACGTGATCACCAATGCAGTTCGCGGTGATCCCTATCCCATCGACACGCTCATGATCTTCATGGCCAATATGGCCTGGAACTCCACCATGAACACCATGGCCGTGCGTGACATGCTCAATGCCAAGGATGACAAGGGCGAATTCAAGATTCCATTTTTGGTTGTTTGTGATGCGTTTGATTCCGAGATGGTGGCCTATGCCGACTTAGTACTGCCGGACACCACTTATTTAGAGCGCCACGACTGCATGAGCATGTTAGACCGCCCCATCTCCGAGTTTGATGGCCCAGTGGATTCCGTGCGTATTCCCGTGGTGGCCCCCAAGGGCGAATGCAAACCCTTCCAAGAAGTCTTGGTGGAATTGGCCTCGCGATTAAAACTTCCAGCATTTACCACTGCCGAAGGCGGCCGCAAGTTTAAGGACTACCCAGACTTTGTGGTGAACTTCGAAACCGCACCAGGCTCTGGCATTGGCTTTTTAGCCGGCTGGCGTGGCAAAGATGGCAGTAAGTCACTCAAAGGCGAGCCCAACCCAAAACAGTGGGAGATGTATCAGCAAAACAATTGCGTCTTTCACTTCGAGTTAGAACCATCGCTGCAATACATGCGCAACTGGAACCGGGATTACATCCGCTTTGCAAAAGACTATGGCATGCGGCAAAAAGAAGAACCCGTGCAGATCGCGATCTACTGTGAACACCTGCAGTATTTCCGCCTGGCCGCCCAGGGCAAACGCGACGGCCGACAGCCCCCGCAAGAGTTACGCGAACGGATTGCCACCTTCTTTGACCCGCTGCCGTTTTGGTATGCACCGCTTGAAGATGGCGTCAGTGATTTAGATGCCTACCCATTACACGCGCTCACCCAGCGCCCCATGGCGATGTATCACTCCTGGGATTCACAAAACGCTTGGCTGCGCCAGATCCATAGCCACAACTATCTTTTTGTGAACCCTGTCACCGCGAAAGCAGCAGGTGTCGACGATGGCGGCTGGCTCTGGGTCGAGTCTCAGTGGGGCAAGGTCCGCTGCATGGCCCGTTACTCGGAAGCGGTGGAGCCCGGCACCGTCTGGACCTGGAACGCCATTGGTAAATCCGATGGCGCATGGCGACTGGCGCCGGGTGCTGACGAATCGCGCAAAGGCTTTTTGCTCAATCACTTAATCAGTGAAGAGCTTCCAATAGGCGCCCAGGGCCGCGTGATCAGCAACTCCGACCCCATCACCGGCCAGGCCGGCTGGTATGACGTGCGCGTGCGGATTCGCCCCGCTGATCCGTCGGAAGAGAAGGTCTCCTTCCCACAGACCAGCACCAAGTCCAGCCCAGGCGGTGCGCCTGCTCCCACCAAACTCGCCTACAACGCATCATGAGCACACAAAAACAACTCGCCTTGGTCATTGACTTAAACGTCTGCGTGGGCTGCCATGCCTGTGTCACGTCGTGCAAACAATGGAATACGTCCGGCGCGGCTGGTCCCATGAGTGACCAGAACCCCTATGGCGCAGACCCAACGGGAACATTTTTCAACCGGGTGCAGACCTATGAGGCCGGCACCTTTCCTGTGACCCAGACCATCCACTTCCCGAAGTCATGCCTGCACTGTGAAGACCCACCCTGTGTGCCCGTCTGTCCAACTGGCGCAAGCTACAAACGCAAGGAAGACGGCATTGTGCTGGTCGATTACGACAAGTGCATTGGCTGCAAATACTGCTCATGGGCCTGCCCCTATGGCGCACGTGAGTTAGACGAAGATCGCCAGGTCATGACCAAGTGCACGCTCTGTGTGGATCGCATCTACAGCAAGACCCTGCCGGAAAACGAGCGCAAACCCGCCTGCGTGATGGCCTGCCCCACCAACGCGCGGCTCTTTGGCGACATCAAAGATGAGTCATCCGAAGTGTCCAAGGCCATTCGTGAGCGCAATGGCTACGCCTTGATGCCCGAGCACGAGACCAAGCCGGCCAATCATTATCTGCCGCGCTCAATCACGGCAGTCATTGAGGCTGCGAAGAAAGACTTTTAAGAAAGACCCACTATGCATCCCGCGTTCTCTGTTATTAGCTTTACCACCCTGCTCGGTGCCACCCAAGGGTTCGTGGTGGCTCTCAGTGTGCTCACACTGGCCGGTGCGACTATTCCCAACCTGTTTGGGCTACTCGTCTTTGCAGTGGTGTTGCTCATCATCAGCCTAGGGGCATCGTTCCTTCACCTGGGCCACCCCGAGCGGGCCTGGCGGGCTGCGGCCATGTGGCGCACCTCGTGGCTGTCGCGCGAAGTCATTGTGTTACCTATCTTTATTGGGCTAACCGCACTCTGGGCGCTCTTAGAACTGATGGGCGCAGGCTCTAGCCTGTTGGTGCTGGCACTCATCCTGATGTCGGCCCTGCTCTGGTACTGCACCGCCATGATCTATGCCTGCATAAAATTTATTCAAGAGTGGGCCCACAGCATCACGGTGGTGAACTACTTTGTGCTGGGCATGGCCTCTGGCCTGGTGCTGCTCACCTCTGTCTTTGCACTCACCGGTGCTGATACGGTGCTCACCCAAAAGACCGCGCTCTGGGCCGTGGTGGCCACACTCGTTGGCCTGGCCACCCGCTGGGTGGCCTTGCAGCGCAATGCATCGCTTAAACCCAAATCCACACTGCAAAGCGCCACCGGCATTCAGAACACAGTGATTCAACAGAAATCCATGGGCATGAGTGCAGGCGCCTTTAACACCCGGGAGTTCTTCCACGGCAAGACCGAATTCTTTGTACGCAATATCAAATCGCTCATGCTGGGGCTTTGCTTCGCCGCGCCCGTGATCTTGATTCTGCTGGGCACCAGCTTAGATTCGCGCGCGCTACTGGCACTGGCCTTTCCAATCCAGTATCTTGGGCTACTGTCTGAGCGATGGCTCTTTTTCGCACAAGCCCGTCATCCACAAAATATCTACTACCAAACGGTGTCCTAATGATCACACTCTGGGGTCGAACCAATTCCATCAATGTTCAGAAAGTCCTGTGGGTCTTAGACCACCTGCAGATTCCGTATCAGCGGATTGATGCGGGGCTTCAGTTTGGCGTGAACAACTCGCCAGAGTTTCTGGCCATGAATCCCCACGGGAAAATTCCCCTGATCAAAGATGGTGACACCACCGTTTGGGAATCCAACGCCATCTGCAAATACCTGTGCAATATCACGGCCGGACAAACGCTCTACCCCACAGATGCTGCATCACGCGCCCAGGTCGACCAGTGGCTGGATTGGGCCATTGGCACACTCTGCATCTCCATGGGGTTTGTCTTTCAGCAACTCATCCGCACGCCCGAAGCCCAACGTAACCCGGTGCGCATCGAAGAAGAACGCAAGAAAACAGTGGATGCCTTGAAGGTGCTCAATCAATATTTACAGGGCCGACAGTTCATTGTGGGCAATGAGATGACCCTTGCCGACATCATCATGAGCGCGGCCACTTACCGCTGCGATGGAATTGGCGTCGTCTCAATTGATGGCCCAGAATGCGCTGGCCTAAAGCCCTGGTTTTCGGCCATGCGCGAGCAGCCGGAATTCAAACGCTGGGTCCAGATTCCATTAACGTAAGGGCGCGAGAGTCGCCAACGCGCCAGAAATCGGCTCAGACTCGACATCACCAGTAATTCTGTGGTGATGGTCATCTGGCCTGTCTTGCTTACGGCTAGAATGCCGGCATGCAAGACCACCTCCATCACCACGATCCCCACGATGCGGCCGTTGGCCATGCCCGAGCCAAGACCAACGCCCGCGCGCTCGGCATTGCGGTGTCCCTCACCCTGGGGTTTGCGGGGGTAGAGTTTTTCGCCGCCCTTTACTCGGGCTCGATTGCGCTCATGGCCGATGCAGGCCACATGGTGACCGACTCCACCGCGCTCTTTTTGGCACTCGTCGCCCAGTGGATGGCCCGTCGCCCACCGTCTGCGCAGCGGTCCTACGGTGATGGCCGGATCGAGGCGCTTGCCGCCTTTGTCAACTCACTGGCCATGCTGGGTCTGGCGATCTGGATTGCCATAGAAGCCATGG
This sequence comes from beta proteobacterium MWH-UniP1, assembly GCA_036362785.1. Taxonomy (NCBI): domain Bacteria; kingdom Pseudomonadati; phylum Pseudomonadota; class Betaproteobacteria; species beta proteobacterium MWH-UniP1. The sequence continues at coordinate 641,449 of CP143625.1, read as the reverse complement.
GCCGCTTTAAGAGCCCCCATGAAATCACTGGCCAGACTGTCATGCTGGTGGCTGGCGTTGGTTTGTTGATCAATATCGTCGTGGCCTGGGTGCTATCCAAAGACCAAGACAGCCTGAACACCAAGGCGGCGCTTGTCCATGTCCTGGGGGACCTGCTGGGGTCTGTCGCAGCGCTGGTCTCGGGTGCGGTGATTTATTTCACCGGCTGGACACCCATCGACCCACTGCTCTCACTCTTTGTCTGTGGCTTGATTCTTAAATCCACCGCTGGCCTTCTGAAAAGCTCTTATGGGATCTTGATGGAGCATGTGCCCAGCCATATCGACTTCGAAACTGTGGGCAAAGAGCTCTCCAGTCTTTCGGGAGTACTCAGAGTGCACAACCTGCATATCTGGGAGACCAGTCCCGGACATGTCACCCTGACCGCCCACTTAGAGCTCCAAAGCCTGGACCACTGGGCCCGTGATCTGCCAAAAATCCAATCCATGCTTCGCGAAAAACATGGCATTGATCACGCCACGCTTCAGCCCGAGGTTCGCTAGGCCAGCTTTTCGCCCGAGCAGTCGACCCAGGCCCACAGGGGCGATCTGACCCAAGCCAACCCAAGCTGACACCCGCCTTGATGGCTGGTCCCGTTCGGCGGGGCCCCCGGGATCATATTTTTTGATCTCCCGCACAAAAAAAGTGCTGAAGAGGCCAAAAAAGCACCCTAAAAGTGCAAAAATTCACAGGTTTGTCACATTTCAAACAGATTCTCCAATCACAGGCCCTCTCATGTCTCATTACAAATCTGCGCAAGACTTTCTCAATAACCTTGCCCGCCGCAACCCCAACGAACCCGAATTCCTGCAAGCCGCCACCGAGGTTTTCTTAACGCTGTGGCCTTTTATCGAAGAGAACCCGAATTACTCTGAGCACGGTCTACTGGAGCGGCTCACCGAACCCGAACGCGTGATCATGTTCCGCATCTCTTGGGTAGACGACCATAACAACGTGCACGTGAACAAGGGCTATCGCATTCAACACAACTCAGCGATTGGCCCTTACAAAGGCGGCCTGCGTTTTCACCCCTCGGTCAACCTGTCGATTCTGAAGTTTCTTGCATTCGAGCAGACCTTTAAAAATGCACTAACCACCCTGCCCATGGGCGGCGGTAAAGGCGGCTCTGATTTTGATCCCAAGGGCAAAAGCCCCGGCGAGATCATGCGTTTCTGCCAGGCGTTTATCAGCGAGCTCTATCGCCATCTCGGTTCTGATACCGACATTCCTGCAGGCGACATTGGTGTAGGTGGTCGTGAGGTGGGCTACATGGCCGGCATGATGAAAAAGCTGAGCAACCGCTCGGACTGCATTTTCACCGGCAAGGGACTCAGTTTTGGCGGATCACTCATTCGCCCCGAATCCACCGGCTATGGCACGGTCTACTTCGCCCACGAAATGCTCAAACAAAAGAGCCGCAGTTTTGATGGTCTGCGCGTGAGCATCTCTGGGTCTGGCAATGTGGCCCAATACGCCGCAGAAAAAGCCATGGAGTTTGGTGCGAAAGTCGTCACTGTTTCCGACTCCAGCGGCACCGTGGTCGACACGGCCGGCATGACGGATGAAAAACTCAAGCTGCTGATGCACATCAAAAACGTGGAATATGGCCGCATCAGCGAATACGCTGCAAAAGTCCCCGGCAGTAAATTTATCGCGGGCGCTACGCCATGGCATGTACCCGTTGATGTCGCACTGCCTTGCGCGACCCAAAACGAACTTCACAAAAAAGACGCCGAAGAGCTGGTGAAAAACGGCGTGATCTGTGTCGCCGAGGGCGCCAACATGCCCACCACCATCGATGCAATTGGCGTGTTTGAAAGTAACGGCGTGCTCTATGCCCCCGGCAAGGCCAGCAACGCTGGTGGCGTGGCCACATCAGGCTTAGAGATGAGCCAAAACGCAACCCGCCTGGCCTGGTCGCGTGAAGAAGTGGATGCCCGGTTGCATGCCATCATGCGCAATATCCACGAGGCCTGCCTGCGCCACGGCCGCAACCCCGACGGCAGCTTTAGCTATGTCACCGGTGCCAACGTGGCTGGCTTTGTGAAAGTGGCTGACGCCATGCTGGCCCAGGGGGTGGTCTAAAGGCCCGGGCAGTCTTTAGCAAACGCTCGAAACAAAACCGGCGGTGTCAGACACCGCTGTTTAAAAAGGCGGTGTCTGACACCGCCTTTTTTTACTTTTCAACAAAGGCCCGTTCAAACACATAGTCGCCGGGCAACCCCAGGCTGGGCGATACTTTAAAGCCACGTGCATCCAACATCTCAGATGTTTCTTTCAGCATGGCAGGGCTTCCACAAATCATGGCCCGATCAACGGCAGGATCTAACGGTGGCAGGCCAATATCTTTAAACAGCTGGCCGGTCTCAATGGCCGTGGTCAGCCGGCCAGTTTGCTTAAAGGCCTCGCGCGTAACGGTGGGGTAATAGATAAACTGATTGCTGACCATCTCGCCCAGAAACTCATCTTTGGGCAGTTCGTTTTTCAGGTAATCCGCATAGGCTAACTCACTGACCAAGCGAACCCCATGCACCAGAATTACTTTTTCAAAATGCTCATAAGTCTCGGGGTCACGAATGATGCTCATGAAGGGCGCCATGCCAGTGCCCGTGCTAAAGAGATAGAGATGTTTGCCCGGGTTTAGGTCATCAATCACCAAGGTGCCCACTGATTTTTCACTCACCAAAACCGGATCGCCGACCTTGATGTTCTGCAGCCGTGAGGTCAACGGACCGTTAGGCACCTTGATGCTCAAGAACTCCAAGTGCTCTTCATAGTTTGGGCTGACCACACTGTAGGCACGCACCAGCGGCTTGCCATCGACTTCCAAGCCAATCATTAAAAAATGACCGTTGCGAAAGCGCAGGCCCTGACGGCGGGTGGTTGTAAAACTAAACAGCGTGTCATTCCAATGATGCACGCTCAAGACGGTTTCAGTTTGATACTTCGACATACTTACTCTCCAACAAAGGGATTGGATCGGCGTTCTTCGCCAAACGTACTCATGGGCCCATGCCCGGGGACAAATTCAATGTCGTCCCCCAGCGGGAATAATTTTTCTTTGATCGACGAAATCAGTTGCGCGTGATTGCCCTGGGGGAAATCGGTTCGGCCAATCGACCCTGCAAACAAAACATCGCCAACAAAAGCGACACGATCTTTTGCATGCACAAACACCACGTGGCCCGGCGTATGGCCAGGGCAATGAATGACTTCCAATCGCTGATGGCCAACGGTCACGGTGTCGCCATCTTCGAGCCAACGGTCGGGCGTGAAGGCATCTGCCCCATGCATGCCAAACATGTCGCCCTGATGCTTCAACTGCTCGATCCAGAAATTGTCCGCCTGATGGGGACCTTCGATGGGCACACCCAGGCGCTCTGCCAGAAGACCGGCCTGGCCACAGTGATCAATATGACCGTGGGTGAGCAGGATTTTTTCAATCGCCACGCCAGCCTGCTGGGCCACCGCCTGCAGGTGCTCAATGTCGCCACCAGGGTCGACAAAGGCGGCCTTGCGAGTCTCAGGACAGACCACCAATGAGCAGTTTTGTTGAAAGGCAGTGACCGGGAAAATCTCAAAATCCATTGGGCGATTATGACAGAAGCGAACGAGTCGACTTTTAGCGTGGTGATGAATCGTATAAAGCTATTTCACCTTTTTGCTAAAGAATCGCTGTGCCAAGCTCTCCTGGTCGTTCGCCACGCTCATAGACCACATGGGCACGGCCAACAATCAAAGGGTCGAGCCGGCCGATTTGCTCCACGTCTTTGTTCGCATAGGGCAGCTTGTGCAACACATAACGCAGGGCATTTAAACGGGCCCGTTTTTTACAGTCACTCTTGATCACTGTCCACGGCGCATCAGCGGTATCGGTCTGACTAAACATGGCCTCTTTGGCCGCGGTGTAGTCTTTCCATTTGTTCAGTGATTGCTTATCAATCGGGCTTAATTTCCATTGCTTTAAGGGATGCACCTCACGCTCTTTGAATCGACGGCGCTGTTCTTTCTGGCTCACAGAAAACCAGAACTTGATTAGCCAGACACCACTACGCACCAAGTGCCGCTCAAACTCAGGGGCCTGCCGCATGAACTCGTTGTATTCCGCATCGGTGCAAAAGCCCATGACCCGCTCTACACCCGCACGGTTATACCAACTGCGGTCAAACAAAGCGATCTCACCCGCCGTGGGGAGGTGCTGCACATAGCGCTGAAAATACCACTGGCCACGCTCAATCTCTGATGGCTTTTCAAGTGCCACCACACGCGCACCCCGCGGATTCAAATGCTCCATAAAGCGCTTAATCGTGCCACCTTTGCCGGCCGCATCGCGGCCCTCAAACAGCACCACCACACGCTGACCGTTTTCTTTCACCCAGGCCTGAAGCTTCAAAAGTTCAACCTGAAGTTTGTATTTCTGCGCCTCGTACGTGGATCGACGCATCAGGTTTTTATACGGATAGCCCCCTTCGCGCCAATCTGCTGAGAGTTCATCATCTGGATTGCTTGGCAGGGCACCGGCCGCATCTACCGCAGAAGGCGTTGACATAATCGCCTTGCGTAACGCAGCCGCGTCATCGGGCGATGCGCCAGCAATCATGGCGCGCAGATCGTCTACCCGCCGAGCCAGCGGAAGATCAGCAGAAGCACCTGACAAAACAGCGCTGACCGCTGCTTTTTGTTTGCCACGGGCTGATCGCACGGCGCGATCTGCCAGATAGCGCTCTAATGCTTCGGGGCTGAGATCAGGCGGCACATCACCTGCCCCCACCGAACGAATCCTCTCGCCAGTCGACGCTACAGATGCCGCTTTCGAGGCACGTGACTTACGGGGAATAGCTTTGGGGTTTTGGGTGCTCGAAGTGACCTTCGTGGTCACCTTGGCGGTCTTTACGGCTGGTGCTGACCGTTTGGCTGAGGCTTTTGATGCTGGCATGGTGCTTCGGGCCTGAGATGTGAAATCCCCCAGACCTCTCCCTTGATATGAACAGCTTTTAATTCTGCGCCGAAAGCCGGGAACGCCCCAGCGCTTCTATTGAACTGAATCAAAGATAGGCCAAAAATCAGGCCGCCTGTAGGGCGTGATACTCCAAGTCTGCCAAGGCAATCACTTCCAGGGCCCGTTCGTGGGTCGATTCCAGCACCACCGGGGGTGCCACGCCCGCCTCGGCAGCCTCCCGCCAGCGGGCCGCACAGACGCACCATCGATCACCGGCCTTTAGGCCAGGAAAGCGATACTGAGGATTGGGCGTGCTGAGGTCGTTGCCGCGGGATTTAGAAAACTCTAAAAACACATCGGTCATCTGGGCGCAGACCGTGTGGCTACCGTAGTCATCTTGGCAGGTGTTACAGCAGCCATCACGGAAAAACCCAGTGAGCGGGTCCATGCTGCAGGGCTGCAGCTCGGTCCCTAAAACGTTTTTTGCTTTCTCGCTCATGGACAAACGGCTCAGGCCAAGTCTTTGACCAGCGATGCACGAGTCTCGGGAGCCACCGGATCAACCACAACGTTGTAGTTGGGATGATCAACACCCATGGCAAGACCAACGCCATACTTCAATGCACTGGCCATGTCTTCATCTAACTCAAAGCGCATAAAGTGCACCGAAGACGTCTTCTCGTCGTTTTCACGCTCCAAATCTTCATCTGCAATGGCATAGACTTTTTCGCGGCCCTCGACTTGAATCCAGACACGGTCTTCCACACCCTTTAAGCGGGCGAGTTCGACTTTACGAATTTCAGGATCCGGATACTCAATCATCATGGTGCATTTGAAATTGCGACCATCGGGAATCAATGGATTGTAGGCATCGAGTTCGTCTTGAATGCCTGCTTCTTCAAATGTTTTTTCAATGCGCAGCATTTCCTGAATTTGATAACGAATGGTCTTCTCGTCTTCGAAAAACAGGGTGATGTGATCCCCGAGCGCTACTTGGCGAGTCTTCTTGTGGGCAATCACTTCCTGACGGAATTGATTACGGATCCGTGCGTAGTGCTCCAGTGTCCAAAGAGAATCACGTGAAAGTTGTGCCATGGTCATTCTCCAGTTACTCCATTATTAAAAAATAAATTAATACCCGTAGGCTTTGGCCAGCAAGGAGAGCGGGTGTTCCACCTTGCCGTCTGCTTTTCCTGCCATGCCCTGCTCAATATGGTGGCCCGCCAGCTGGCAGTCCGACGCCACGAAATCAGGCTCGCCACCCTTGCCACCATTGGCCTTTGGGTGCTCGCCCATCTGACGAAATACGGGGCGGCCGATCTTCATTGCGATCTCGTGGAACTCTTTCTTCACGCCCCAGGTACCCGCATGGCCCGAGCAACGCTCAACAGTATTCACTGTGGTGTCAGGCACCATTTCCAACATCTCGCGGGTTTTTTGGCCGACGTTTTGCACGCGCAGGTGACATGCAATGTGATACGAGACATTGCCCAGGCCCTGTTTGAAGTCAGTCTTCAACAGGCCGTCTTTGTTTCGATTCACAAAGTACTCAAACGGATCAAACATGGCGGCTTTGACAGCCTGCGCATCGGCGTCATTGGGGAACATGAGCGGAATTTCTTGCTTAAACATCAGCGTACAAGAAGGAATCGGCGTCATGATGGCGTAGCCTTCACGGGCAAGCTTAGCCAACACCGGCAGATTCTGCTTCGCCAAGGCCTCGACAGATTCCAAATCGCCGAGTTCTAACTTGGGCATGCCACAGCAGGCCTGCTTTTCAACCACCACATACGGGATCTCGTTGTGCTGTAACACTTTGATCAGGTCATGGCCAATGCCCGGCTCGTTCCAGTTCACATAGCAGGTCGAATAGATCGCTACCTTGCCTGGAGTCTTGGCGCCGTCTTTCACAGGAAGCGGCTTGGATGTTTCGTGCGACTTTTCAAACGGCTTGCTTGCAAACTCAGGCAGCCATGCGTCTTTGTGCACGCCCAAAACTTTTTCACCTAATGCGCGGGCCGTCTTGTTTTTCGACAAAGCGTTCACGGCCTGCACAACGATGGGGATCGATGCCAGCTTACCGTTGGCAGCGGTGTTCGATAAGGTGGTGTCGCGGAATTTCGTGGGCGTGCCCTGCTTAAACTGAATGGCCTTGGCCCGCAGCATCAGGTGGGGAAAGTCCAGGTTCCAAGGGTGTGGTGGCACATAGGGGCACTTGGTCATGTAGCAGACATCGCACAGATAACACTGGTCGACCACTTCCCAATATTTTTCACGGGGCACACCATCCATCTCGCCGGTGGGGCCCTCGTCAATCAAATCAAACAGACGGGGAAAGGAATTACAAAGGCTCACGCAACGACGGCAGCCGTGGCAGATATCAAAGACACGCTCCATCTCATCGAAGCAGGCCTTCTCGTCGTAAAACTCCTTGCTTTTCCAATCAATAGGATGCCGCGTGGGCGCTTCTAACGAACCTTCACGAACCGTCATAGCCGATCTCTCTTGTTTGAACTGCCGGGAATTAGGGGAACAACAGATTTACCGCAGAGTCTTGAAGCATCTGTTCCGCAAGGCCCCAGAAGACTGAGGCCTTGCAAATCAACTGCTTTCCTTCAGCACAATTTGGGCTGAATCAGCCCAAATCACGCGGCATTACGCTGCCAATGCTTCGAGTGCCTTCTGGAACTTGTTGGCGTGCGAGCGCTCGGCCTTGGCCAAGGTCTCAAACCAGTCAGCGATTTCGTCAAAGCCTTCAGCACGTGCGTCTTTGGCCATACCGGGGTACATGTCGGTGTACTCGTGGGTCTCGCCAGCAACAGCAGACTTCAGGTTGGATGCGGAATCACCAATGGGCATATCCGTTGCGGGGTCACCCACTTCGGCCAGGTAGTCGAGGTGGCCGTGTGCGTGGCCGGTCTCGCCTTCTGCGGTCGAGCGGAACAGTGCTGCGACTTCGGTGTAGCCTTCTACGTCGGCCTTGTTCGCGAAGTACAGGTAACGGCGGTTTGCTTGGCTCTCACCTGCGAAGGCATCTTTCAGATGCTGGTGAGTCTTGCTTCCTTTGAGTTGAGGCATGACTACGATCTCCTTTAGTTAAACAACAATTTCCGATTTTTTAAGGCGGACTTGCACCGGTGCCGAAGATGGGTTTTGGAGGTTGGAGCCCTTCCAAGACCAACTTCGAACGACCGCATCCTAGGCAGGATGTTTAGAAAAGTCCAATTGATACTTTCTTATTAATTGATTAAAACAATCAATTGAACGTCTAGGACAGTTTATCGACATCTTTCCACGCCGAACACTAGGGGGATCCCGCCTAAAATGAGAGATCTACCGCCCTGTTGCGGTGTTTTCTGGTTGTTTTTATCCCCCGAAGAGCGCTAAAACCATGGTCACTCCCAAATCCAATACCCAACGGCTTGCCGACCTGCGCAAGGACTACGCACAGGCGGCGCTAGACATTCACGACGTCGATCCCAGCCCCAAGGCCCAATTCGAGCGCTGGTTTCACGAGGCCATGCAGGCCGAGGTACTTGAGCCCAACGCCATGACCCTATGCACGATCGACCCCGATGGCCGGCCATCCGGCCGAATCGTGCTGATCAAGGGCATCGACGAACAAGGCGTTACTTTTTTCACCAACTACGACAGCCGCAAGGGCCAGGGCTTAGCCGCCAATCCCTATGCCAGTCTGGTGTTCTTCTGGCCTGAACTAGAGCGCCAGGTCCGAATTGATGGCAAGGTGGCCAAGGTCAGCGCCGAAGAGTCCGATGAGTACTACCACTCGCGGCCCCTGGGCAGCAAACTCGGCGCCTGGGCCTCGCCCCAGAGCGAAGTGATTCCGAATCGAGAGTGGCTGGAGCTTCGGCAGCAAAACCTGCAGGAGAAATTCCCGGCAGAGCAGTCGGTGGAACCACCACGGCCCAGCCATTGGGGTGGGTATCGGCTAAGCCCCAGCGCCTTTGAGTTCTGGCAGGGGCGGCCGTCCAGGCTTCATGACCGCATCCGCTATCGCCTGCAACCCGGCCTTGGCGGCCCCGCCCAGTGGGCAATTGAGCGGCTGGCACCCTAACTTAGTCGCGCATAAGCCCTGAAAAATAGGCCTGGGCCTTGACCACCTTTGGCGCCACCACGAAGTGGCAATAGCCCTGGAAGGGGTGGCGCTCAAAGTAGTTGTGATGCTCCTCTTCCGCCGGCCAGAAGGTGTCAGGCACTGCTTGAGGCGGGATGTCAGGCGAGGTGTCAGACACCTTGCCCGGGGTGTCTGACACCTCGCCTGGCACCTCGCCTGACGCCCCGACCTGAATCAACTCGGTCACGATGGGCACCCCTGGGGCCATGGCAGCAAAGCGTGCCACCAGGCCTGCGGGGCAATCTGCAGCTGCTGGGCCGCCGTTTAACACAGCAATCGCTGCCCGAGCCGTGGCCATCTGCGCATCCGATGTGGCGAAAATCACCGAGCGGTACTGTGGCCCCACATCATTGCCCTGCCGGTTGGGCGTGGTTGGGTCATGAATGGTGAAAAAGACCGCCAACAGATCTTCGTAACTCACCACAGCAGGATCAAACACAACCCGCACCACCTCGGCATGGCCAGTCTGCTTGCCACAGACCTGTTCGTAACTGGGGTTGGCCACATGCCCACCCATATAGCCCGAGGTCACCGACTGGACCCCACGCATCTTTTGATAAACCGCCTCAAGGCACCAAAAACACCCACCACCCAGAATCGCGACGTCCATTCCTATATTCCAATTTGAGAAATCGTTATCAAGATAAGGATAAAAACGGCCATGAAAATTCCCGTATCCTTGCCGATCCAATTCTAATGATCTCTTGCCGGGCCTTCGGCACAAGACAATCCTTCAAGTGAGCATAACCGTGTTTTTTCAACGCATTCTCATGAGCCTGACCGTTGCTATCGGACTGATCAGCGCACAAATGCTGCACACTCCCGTGGCCCAGGCCAAATCCCCGGCAACCGTAAGCCCCATCGTCACGCCAGCAGAATTGCGCACACTGATTGAACGTAAGGCCGTTCGCGTATTGGATATCCGCGAGTTATTTCAAAACGATGGCAAGACCCCCAATTACGAAGCCGGCCATATCCCCGGCGCGGTTGCTGCACCCTACTCGTCGATTCGCGGGCCAGAATCAAACCCTGGAGAAGTCATCTCCGATAAAGAACTCTCCGAATTACTCAGCCAATGGGGCATTGATCGCAGCACTTATGTTGTGATTGCCCACACCGGTGCTGACGGCAGTGACTTTGGTGGCGCCGCCCGTTTTTACTGGACACTGAAACTCGCTGGCATTCAACGCATCTCCATCTTGGATGGCGGCCTGGGTGCTTGGGGCGCCTTGAAGTATCCGCTTGAGACGGCTACGCCAAAAATCACCTCCACAAAAATTCAAGTCACCTTGGATAAACGGCAGATTCCAACCACTGCCCAAGTCGCAGAATTAATCGCCCAGCGTAATGCTGGCAAAAAGAAACTGTTGCTCACCGACTCGCGCCCAGAGGATTATTTTCTTGGGCAAGACAAACACTCCGCTGCAGCACGCGCTGGCACACTACCGGGTGCCAAAAACTTTGACCATGAAGAGTGGTTCCAGCTCAACACTGGCAAGCTTTTACCCAAGGCCCAACTCGAGTCGCTGGCCAAAAGTGCGGGGCTGATCACCAGTGATGAAGTCATTAGTTTTTGCAACACCGGCCATTGGAGTGCTACCACTTGGTTTGTTCTGTCCGAAATACTCGGCCAGCCCAATGTCCGCATGTACCCGGAATCCACAATTGGTTGGTCTAAATCACGCAATCCAATGGACAACGAACCGGCACGCGGCAAAGTCCTAATGAATCAGCTTAAAGATGCTGTCTCCAACCTGAAGAAATAAATGTATCGCCTGACCCTGATCAGCCCAGCCATTCTGGGCTGGCTCGCTGTGACTTGGATTGCTGGCCTGCGGGCCGGCTTTCTGCTCATTCTAGGGCTGGGCTTTGGCGCGGCACTCAGCGCTTCACGCTTTGGTTTCACAACCGGCTGGCGCAATCTCATGGTCAACAAAGACCCCTGGGGCATGATTGGCCAGATGGTCATGATGGTGCTCTGTGCGCTTTTGGCCTTTCCGTTACTGAATAGCTACTCATCGGAAATTGTCGGCGCAGTGGCCCCCATTACCTGGAGTCTGCTGATCGGTGCCCTGCTCTTTGGATTTGCCATGCAGCTGGCCGATGGCTGCGGGTCTGGCACCTTGTATAAAGCAGGGGCATCTTCGCCAACGTCTTGGGTGGTGCTGCCCGCGTTCATCATTGGCAGTTTTGTCGGCGCATCCCACCAGGCCGGCTGGGCATCACTCGGCGGCCCACTGGAGTTCGCAGGATTACAAGAGGAAGCTGCTGCCGTCGACTTCATTGAACTCTATGGTGTTCAAAACGCTTTGATCATCACGCTTATCGGTTGCGCTCTTGTGACTGCAGTAAGCCTGATCTATGCCAACCGTGCCTCACGCAAACGTGGCAAATCTCTACCGGCAGTCCCACAACGTTGGTTGTGGGGCGCCTTGGTGATCGCCATTCTTTATGCGATGCATTTGATCGTGGCGGGTCAGCCCTGGGGCATTGTTTATGGCCTGGGCTTGTGGGGTGCAAAAGCAGTCAGTGCAGTGGGTGTAGATTTGTCTAATGACAGCTTCTGGGGCGTTGCCCCACATGCCCAGCGCATTGCTGAGCCGGTCTTGTGGGACGTGACATCGGTCACCAATATTGGCCTGCTGTATGGCGCACTGATGGCCAGCCGCTGGAACAACAAAGGTTTTCATTTAAAGCAGTGGCCCAATGCACCACAGCTCATCATTAGCATTATCGCGGGCCTGCTCATGGGCTATAGCTCGCGCCTGGCCTATGGCTGTAACGTAGGCGCCTATTTGGGCGGTGTGGCTTCCGCCAGTCTGCACGGCTGGGTATGGTTTGGCTTTGCCTTTATCGGATCCATCTTTGGCGTGAAAGCACGCCAGAAAGCGGGGATCGCATGACCCGCGGCGTCATCGTATTTTGGGTAATATTTGTCGGGCTGCTCACGCTGGATTACGCTGCAAGCGGCCATCCACGTGTCGAACCCCCACCATTTGCGCTGGGCAGCGGTGAAGCATCCACCGGTGGCCACTGTTCAGGAAGATAAATGTCGATCTTAGATGTCTTGATGAAATCGCCGGCCAATGAGCGCTCCTCCATGCCGCAGCCGGATTGCTCCTTGTGCACCACCGATGGTGACCGGCTGATCTGGCGCGGTGCCTTCTGGCGTGTGGTCTCGGTAGATGATCCCAACTACCCCGGCTATCTGCGACTGATTGTGAATCGGCATGTGGCCGAGTTCAGCGAATTGGCTGCGCCAGAGCAGCAGCAACTCTTTAAGCTATTGGTCGCCATTGAGACCCGCATGCGTGAGTTGATCAACCCAGACAAAATCAACATCGCCAGTCTTGGCAACCAGGTGCCCCACCAGCACTGGCATATTATTCCGCGCTGGAAAGACGACCCCTGCTTTCCCAATAGCATCTGGACTGCTCCCACCAACGCATCCCCTGCGGCAGATGTTCTAGCCCAGCGCCAGCAAGCGGCCGACGCGCTCTTTGCAGAACTACCAGCACTCTGCCCAAAGACGATCTATTAAAGCCTGAGCTCGCGTTTACTTCGACGTTGAGTACGTCGCGCGCTTTAATCGATCCAAGACTGCTTCCCACTCGGGCGTGTGGGCGGGGGCCTCGATCACAATCAGATCTAAACCCTGGCGATCCAAATCGTTGAGTGCGGCATAAAGATCATGGGCATAGGCGGCAGGATCGGCCGGCATGGCTTTGATATGAAGCTGGAGATTGCCTGCTATTTCTTGCGGCAATGTTGCGCGAATCAGCAGGCCGCCAATTTTTAACGTGGGCTGCTCAAGGTGGTGCTTGTTGATTGTCTCCACCACCCGTGCCGCGTCGATCAACATAGTCTTGGCTTGCGGTGCGTAGTGCGAGGCCAAGGCACCCGAAACACGCGGCGCATTGCCAGTGGCCGATGTCATCTGGCCAATCACGTCTTCAATCGCCTGGCGGCCAATACCACCGGGCCGAAGAATTCTTGGGGCATCACCACTCAGATCAACGATTGTGGATTCCACGCCCACCTGACAATCACCACCATCCAAAATCAAATCATGGGGCCCAAGACGATCACCGATGCTGTTGGCCACATCAATGGCACGTGTCGGACTAATCGCACCAAATCGATTGGCCGATGGGGCCGCAATCACACCGCTACCGATTCCTGAAAACTCACGCAACAGTGTGAGTGCCACCGGATGGGAAGGAATGCGAACCCCGACCGACTCCTGCCCACCCGTCACGGCATCGGGCACATGGGCGGCCCGCTTCAAAATTAATGTCATTGGTCCCGGCCAAAAGGCCTGGGCCAACTGATCAGCAACGGCAGGCCAATTTAGCGCCAGGCTCTTGGCCTTGGTGACATCGGCTACATGCAAAATCACGGGGTGATCTGCAGGCCGGCCCTTGGCTTGGAAAATCTTCGCCACAGCCTTTGGATTTAATCCATCTGCCCCCAGGCCATAAACGGTCTCGGTCGGAAAGGCCACCAAATGGCCAAGGGCCAGCAGCTCAGCTGCGGTTGATAGCAGACAGGGGTTGACCGATTGTGGTTTGGCCATATCAGGCGATTGCTTTGGTTGCTTTAAGTGGCTCTGGATTGGGCGACTTGATGCAACTCAGATGAGCGCGTTGCCAACATCCAAACCCAGAATGTCAGCCACGACTCGGGCCCGCTGACAGGCCTGCTCAATCGACTCACCCAAGCACGTGACATGGGCCATCTTGCGGCCACGACGCGGCTCAGCCTTGCCGTAGAGATGCAGATAGACACCGCGCTGCGCACGGACCGCTTCCCAATCGGGTTCAATGGGTTCGCTGGATGATTTGAACCAACTGTCACCCAGCACATTGAGCATGACGGCTGGCGACTTCAGATCGGTAGCCCCCAAAGGTAAGCCCGCGCAGATTCTGACCTGCTCTTCAAACTGACTGGTCGTGCAAGCCTCAATGGTGTAATGGCCACTGTTGTGTGGCCGTGGAGCCATCTCGTTGGCGACCAAGCGATTGCCCGACAACACAAAGAATTCCACACACAAGACGCCCACATACCCCAGCGCACCAATAATCGAATGGGCTGCCGCACGGGCGCGCTCTTCTAAACCTTGAGAAATTCTTGCGGGCACCCGGGTTACCGCCAAGATGCCGTGGCGATGGGTGTTTTCGCCCACCGGAAAGACCTGAATATTTCCGTCGCGATCGCGGGCACAGATCACCGAGATCTCGCGCTCGAGTGGCAACATCTTTTCCAACACACAAGGAACATTGCCCATGGACTGCCAGGCGCTGCGTGCTTCGGCAGCGGTGTGAACCTTGTGTTGACCCTTGCCGTCATAGCCCAGCCGTGCAGATTTCAAAATACCGGGGAATAGGCCTTCAGGAAGATCATCAAAATCTTCGGCGCGTGTGATCACCGCGTAGGGTGCGACATCGACACCCGTTGATGCAATAAACCGCTTCTCATCAATACGGTCTTGGGCAATACCAACACTATTGGCGTCTGGCATGGTCTTGCCGTACTTGGCCAAAAACCGAAGCGACTCCGCCGGAACATTTTCAAACTCGGTGGTGAATACCTTCGCTTTTTCAGCCAGCGTTGCCAGGGCTTGGAAGTCCGTGTAATCCGCCGCAACCACCTGATCAGCAATTTGGGCGGCTGGTCCGTTTGCATCGGGATCAAGAACGATGACCTGCTGGCCCAGACGATGGGCAGCCTGAATCATCATGCGGCCAAGCTGGCCGCCCCCCATCAGACCAATCATGCGTGACCAAGGGTTGCGTTCATGGACTGTGCATCCTGGGTCTGCTGAGCGCGGAAAGCCGCCAGCCGATCCCGCAGCACCTCATCTTCACAAGCCAATGTTGCAATCAAGTGCAAGGCCGCATTGGCAGCACCCGCCTCACCAATCGCAAATGTCGCCACGGGAATGCCTTTGGGCATCTGAACAATCGAATACAAGGAATCCTCCCCGCGCAGATATTTCGACGGCACCGGCACCCCAAAGACAGGCACTGTGGTTTTCGCAGCCAGCATGCCAGGCAGGTGCGCGGCACCGCCAGCGCCGGCAATAATGCCGCGCAGGCCCCGGGCCTGTGCCGCTTCGGCGTAGGCATACAGCGTATCCGGCATGCGATGGGCTGAGACCACACGGGCCTCGTGCGGAATGCCGAACTGATCCAATATCGCCACTGCGTGTTTCATCACGTCCCAGTCCGACTGGGACCCCATGACCACGCCCACCACAGGCAGTCGCACACCAGCAATTCGAAACAGGGCCTCGCGATATTTCGCCGCCGTGCGCTCCACCACATGATCCGGCAGAGGTGGTGGTGGCGGTGTTTTGCCCCAATCCAACGTTTCTAAATAATCACGGACAAACTGCTTATCAAAACTTGGGGGGCTGATGCCCTCACGATATTCATCCGCAGGCCAAAAACGTGACGAGTCCGCCGTAAGCACTTCATCCATCAGATGCAGCGTGCCAGCATCGTCTAGCCCAAATTCAAACTTGGTATCCGCAATGATGATGCCTTGCTCAAGGGCGTAGCTACTGGCCTCTTGATAGAGCTTTAAGCTGATGTCGCGAATCTTTTCAGCAAGATCCTTGCCCACCTGCGCACACATCTGCTCAAACGTGATGTTTTCATCGTGCAGGCCCATCTCGGCCTTGTGCGCTGGCGTAAAAATGGGGCTTGGCAGTTTCGCTGCCTGCTTTAAGCCAGCTGGTAGCGCAATGCCGCAGACGCTGCCGGTGGCCTGGTAGTCCTTCCAGCCGGAACCAATGATGTAACCGCGAACGACTGCCTCCACCGGAACGGGCTTGAGTCGCTTGGCCACCACGGCGCGGCCGCGGACCTGATCAACTTCAGATTCATCCACCACCGACTCTGGTGCAATACCCGTTAAGTGGTTGGGCACGATATGGCCCAGACGCGAAAACCAGAAGTCCGTCATGCGATTGAGCACCACCCCCTTTTCAGGGATCGGCCGGCTCATGATGACATCAAATGCCGAGAGACGGTCCGTGGTGATCATCAGCAACTTATCGTCACCGACGGCATAGATGTCACGGACTTTGCCACGAGAAATCAGTGGCAAAGAGCGGATAGAAGACTGAAGCAAAGCAGACATGCGTTAACCAATCACTTGACCATCTGGGCAAGAGCGCCCGACTTATAACGGTTCGCAATTTCAGAAAGCGGAACCGGCTTGATTTTGCTGGCCTGGCCAGCGGTGTTGAATTGACGATAGCGATCCATACAGATCTTCTTGGCTGCCTCACGGGCTGGTTTTAGAAAATCGCGTGGATCAAACTTCGACGGGTTTTCAAACAAGTAACGACGCACCGCTGCCGTCATGGCCAAGCGGATATCGGTATCGATGTTGACTTTACGAACGCCGTGCTTGATCGCCTCTTGGATCTCTTCCACCGGCACACCATAGGTCTCTTTCATGTCGCCGCCAAACTGACGGATCTCAGCCAGCAATTCCTGGGGCACAGAAGAGGACCCGTGCATCACCAGGTGGGTGTTCGGGATGCGCTTGTTGATCTCTTTGATGCGATCAATGGCCAGGATGTCACCGGTGGGCTTGCGGGTGAATTTATAAGCGCCATGGCTCGTGCCAATCGCAATCGCCAAGGCATCTAGCTGGGTGCGCTTCACAAAATCAGCCGCCTGTTCCGGGTCGGTCAGAAGCTGATCATGGGTCATGGTGGAATCGGTGCCGTGGCCATCTTCTTTATCGCCCTTCATGGTTTCCAAAGAACCCAGGCAGCCCAGTTCGCCTTCGACGGACACGCCCGTGGCATGGGCCATCTCGACAACCTTTTTGGTGACATCAACGTTGTAGTCATAGCTGGCAATAGTCTTGCCGTCCGCTTCAAGCGAACCATCCATCATCACACTGGAAAAACCCAAGGCGATCGCGCCCTGACAGACATCGGGGCTTTGGCCGTGGTCCTGGTGCATCACGATAGGAATCGATGGATAAGTTTCTACGGCCGCCTGAATCAAATGCTTCAAAAAGGCTTCGCCTGCGTATTTACGGGCACCAGCGGATGCCTGCATGATGACCGGCGCATCGCATTCTGCTGCGGCTGCCATGATGGCCTGCACCTGCTCCAGATTGTTCACGTTAAACGCTGGGATTCCATAACCATTTTCTGCAGCATGGTCTAAGAGTTGTCGCATGGATACCAAGGGCATGACCGTCTCCTTTTTTAATTCACTAAATTTATCGGGGTTGAATGGGAGGTTGTAAATCTAAATTGAGATTTGAAATCGCTTTGCTGCCGGATCGTGGGGATGCCGTCACCCGAACAATCTTCATGGTGTTCGTGCCGCCCGACTGACCAATGGGCTCGCCAATCGTGATCACCAAAAGATCGCCGGCACTCAAAATCCCCTCATCGACCAAGCGCTGCTCGGCTTCGCGAAGCACTTCTTCACGCTCTCGGGAGTTGTAATCAAAAAACACGGGCGTGACGTCGCGATAGAGCGCCATCTTCTGGCGGCTGGCCTTTGCGGGCGTCAATGCATAAATCGGCACACCAGAATTCAGGCGGGACAGCCACAAGGCCGTCGAGCCCGACTCGGTGAGCGCGGCAATGGCTTTCACCTGTAAGTGCCGCGCGGTAAAAAGGGATGCCATGGCAATCGACTGATCGACACGGTCAAAGGTGCGGTTTAGAAAATCTGATTCCAGCGCGATCTGGGCCGACTTTTCTGCTTCAAGACAAACGCGGGCCATGGCCTGCACCGTCTGCACGGGGTAACTGCCCGCCGCTGTTTCTGCCGAGAGCATGACGGCATCGGAACCGTCCAACACCGCATTGGCCACATCGGAGACTTCGGCACGGGTGGGCACAGGCGATGAGATCATGGACTCCATCATCTGGGTGGCCGTGATCGTGACCCGATTGGATTCACGGGCCATGCGGATCATCCGTTTTTGCAAGGCGGGCACGGCTGCATCCCCCACCTCCACTGCTAGATCACCGCGGGCCACCATGATGACGTCGGAGGCATCAATAATTTCTTGCAGATTGTCGATGGCTTCGACACGCTCAATCTTTGCCACTAGGGCTGCGCGGCCACCAGCTTTTTTTAGAATTGATCGGGCCTGCAGCATATCGGCAGCCCCCTTGGGAAAAGACACGGCCAGAAAATCAGCCTCCATTGCAGCGGCTGTTTGGATGTCCTCAATGTCTTTATCGGTCAATGCTGGTGCAGACAAGCCACCACCCTGGCGATTGATGCCCTTGCGATCAGACAGCACGCCGCCCTCGAGCACGGTGCAGACAATGGTGCTTGCGGTCACTTCATTGACCCGCATGGAGATCTGCCCGTCATTGAGCAGCAAGGTATCACCAGGCGCCACGTCGTTCACAAGCTCGGGGTAGTCCAGCCCAACGCGATGCTGATCCCCCAGGGTGCAGGCGGTGTCAAAGGTAAAGGTGTCGCCCGCCGCCAGGTTCACACGGCCTTCGGAGAATTTGCCCACACGAATCTTTGGGCCCTGAAGGTCCACCAGAATGCCCACATCTCGGCCCAGCTTTTCTGCTGCGGCACGCACGATCGCTGCACGCTGCAAATGATCCTGGGCTGAGCCGTGCGAAAAATTCAGGCGCACCACATTGACCCCGGCGGCAATAAGCCGCTCGATCATCTCGGAAGAAGAAGTCGCAGGGCCCAGCGTCGCAACAATCTTCGTTGCACGCGGCAGGGCCACTGCGAGTTGATCAGGCATTTAAGTCTTGCCGTTGATGCGCCGCGGATTACTTCGCGGACATCAGTGCAACCGTGGTGTCCAACATGCGGTTAGAAAAGCCCCACTCGTTGTCGTACCACGACAGGATTTTCACCAGCTTGCCGTCGTGCGACACGCGGGTCTGGGTGGAATCAAACACGCTGGAACGGGCATCGTGATTAAAGTCGATCGACACCAGCGGGGCAGTGTTATATCCCAAAATACCCTTTAGCTCGCCTTCGCTGGCGGCCTTCATCATGGCGTTGACTTCTTCCACGGTGGTGGCTTTTTTCGACACAAAGCTTAGGTCAACCACCGACACGTTGATGGTGGGCACACGCATGGCAAAGCCATCCAACTTGCCATTGAGTTCGGGCAGCACCAGGCCGACTGCGGCAGCAGCACCGGTTTTGGTAGGAATCATGGACATGGTGGCCGAACGGGCACGGCGCAGATCTTCGTGATACACGTCAGTCAACACCTGGTCGTTGGTGTAAGCATGAATCGTGGTCATCAAACCGCTTTCAATGCCAAGCTTGTCGTTGAGCACTTTTGCAACGGGAGCCAGACAGTTGGTGGTGCACGATGCATTCGAAATCACGGTGTGGGAGGCCTTAAGCACGCCTTGGTTCACACCATAGACAACGGTAGCGTCGACATCTTTACCGCCAGGGGCAGAGATCACAACTTTTTTCGCGCCGCCCTTTAAGTGGGCAGAAGCCTTTTCTTTGCTGGTGAAAAATCCGGTGCACTCCAGCACCACATCCACACCCAACTCACCCCAGGGCAGTTCAGCAGGATTGCGATTGGCCAGAACACGAATGCGATCGCCATTGACCACCATGCAATCACCATCGACCGAAACGGTGCCAGGAAACTTGCCATGGGCCGTGTCGTATTGGGTCAGGTGGGCATTGGTTTTGGGGTCGCCAAGGTCATTGATGGCCACGATTTGAATGTCATGTTTCTTGCCACCTTCGTAGTGGGCCCGCAGCACATTGCGGCCAATACGTCCGTACCCGTTGATTGCGACTTTGATGGTCATTGCATTCCTCTCCTGAATTAAAAAATTAAACGTTTAGTTGGCAACTGCCTTTGCAGTGGCCACCAGGTTGTCTACCGTGATGCCGAAATATTTGAAGAGCTCACCGGCTGGGGCCGACTCACCGTAGCGGTCCAAGCCCAAGACGGCGTCGGGCTGATACTTCCACCAGAAATCAGTCACACCGGCTTCAACTGCGACACGGGGCACACCATCGGGCAACACGGATTGTTTGTAGGCCACGGTCTGCTGATCAAAGACCGTGGTCGATGGCATCGACACCACACGCACACGCAGCCCCTCGGACTTCAGCTGGCCGGCCGCCTGCATGGCCAAAGACACCTCCGAGCCTGTTGCCATGAGCACCACCTGCGGTTTGGGATCGCTCGATAAAACGTAACCCCCTTTTTCGACTTGCTCGGCCATCTTGTCTTGGCAGATCTGCGGGGGCAGATTCTGACGCGACAACAACAAGGCTGTTGGGCCATCGCGGCGGGTCACGGCAGCCTTCCAGGCCACAGCTGTTTCGACAGCGTCTGCGGGGCGCCAGACATGCAGATTCGGAATCAGCCGCAGTGATGCGGGATGCTCGACGGGCTGATGGGTTGGGCCGTCTTCGCCAAGGCCAATCGAATCATGGGTGAAAACATGGATGACACGAATCTTCATCAGCGCAGCCATGCGAATGGCATTGCGGCTGTAATCAGAAAACGTTAAGAAGGTGCCGCCATAGGGAATAAAGCCGCCATGCAAAGCAATGCCATTCATGACTGCCGCCATGCCGAATTCACGAACACCGTAATTGATGTGCTCACCGGCCGTCAGCCCACCCTTGGCATCAACGCGAACTGCGGCGACGCCCTTCCAGTTGGTCAAGTTAGAGCCGGTTAAGTCGGCAGAACCCCCAAGCAATCCAGGGGTGCGGGGGCCAAGATCGTCCAACACCATCTGCGAGGCCTTGCGGCTGGCAACAGTCAGACTCTCAGTGGTGAGTTTGGTAATCAGGGCCTGTGTCTTTTGCGCAAAGTCTTTGGGCAGATCGCCCTTCATGCGGCGGGTAAATTCGGCGGCCTCGTGTGGGTGGGCCTGGGCATAACGCTCAAAGAGGGCATTCCACTTGGCCTCGCGCTCTGCACCTGTTGCACGGGCGTCCCATGCGGATTGCAGATCTGCAGGAATTTCAAAGGGTGCATACGGCCAGTCAATGGCCTGACGTGTGAGCTCAATTTCATCAGGACCCAGCGCCTCACCGTGGGCCTTGGCCGTGCCCACCCGGTTGGGCGAGCCCTTGCCGATCTGGGTCTTACAAATAATCATGGTGGGTGCGAGGCGACCGTTGTGGCCTTTGACCGACCACTCACGTGCCTGGGCAATCGCCTTGCTCACGGCCTTGGCATCGTGGCCATCCACCGGGCCAATCACATGCCAGCCATAGGCTTCAAAACGTTTGCGCGTGTCATCACGAAACCATGCATCAACCTGGCCATCAATCGAAATGCCGTTGTCGTCATACAGTGCAATCAACTTAGAGAGGCCCCACACCCCCGCTAACGAGCAGGCCTCATGCGAGACACCTTCCATCAGACAGCCATCACCCAAAAACACATAGGTGTTGTGATCAACAATTTCCATGCCGGGCTTATTGAACTGCGCCGCCATCAGTCGCTCGGCCAGCGCCAAACCCACCGCATTGGAGATACCCTGGCCCAGCGGGCCAGTGGTGGTCTCCACGCCTGGCGTCATGCCGTACTCGGGGTGGCCCGGCGTTTTGGAGTGCAACTGTCGGAAGTTTTTCAGCTCTTCCATCGGCAAGTCATAGCCCGCAAGATGCAGCAGGCTGTAGAGCAACATCGAACCATGGCCGTTGGACACCACAAACCGGTCGCGGTCAGGCCAACAGGGGTTTGCTGGGTTGTGCTTTAGGTGGCAGGCCCAGAGCGCCACCGCCATGTCTGCCATGCCCATCGGCATGCCGGGGTGACCCGAGTTGGCTTTTTGGACCGCGTCCATCGACAGGGCACGGATGGCATTGGCCATGGGAATGACAGAGGTGGGGAGGTCTTGGGCGGGAAATTGCATGGCGAGAGATCCGATGAGTGGGTGAAAAGATGGTTGAGGGCTAATTCACCCACAAACTCTAGGATTTTTAATTGTTAAGTTAAAGTCACTAATCTTGAATGAATACTTAAGTCGGTCTTACTTTTTGGGTGAATATCGAGGGAAATCGGACCTGTTCTACCCTGCCAACCCGCGGCAGACGGCTCACCCATAGAATTCATCGAAACTCTGAATTTTACCCCTCAAACGGCCCCCAATCATGCAGCCACGAGTCCTTTTCCAGCACCTGAAATTAGGCCCGCTCACGCTGGACGCCCAGACAAGCCATCACTTGGCAGGCGTTTTGCGGGTCATGCCCGGCGCAGCAGTCACACTGTTTGATGGCCACGGCCAGGAAGCGCAGGCCAGGGTGACCCGGGCAGACCGCCAACAGGTCTGCGTTGAAATCGAACGCATCGAATCCATCAACCGTGAGTCGCCCGCCGATATCTGCGTGGTGCAGTCCCTGTGCACGGGCGACAAGATGGATTGGGTGGTGCAAAAGTCCACCGAGCTCGGCGCAAGACAGGTTGTGCCACTTGCGGCGTCCAGAAGTGTCTTAAAGCTGGAACCACAGCGTGCCGAAAAACGACGAGATCATTGGATGGCGATCGCAGCCGCGGCCGCAGCCCAGTCAGGCCGCACGATCGTGCCCACGATCTCCCCGGTGATGCGGCTGGCCGAGTTTCTGGCCGACTGGGGCGCGAGACCTGGGCCAAAAACCGGCCTGATTCTGGATCCATTTGCGGCGACCAAACTCTCCACCGTGGCCTTGCAGGGAGCCATCACGCTCTTGATTGGCCCCGAGGCCGGCTGGACCGACGAAGAAGAAACGCTGGCACGCAACGCCGGCTTTATCGGTGTGCAGTCTGGCCCAAGAATTCTGCGCACAGAAACGGCCGCAGCCGCTGTGCTGGCCGCCCTTGCCGTGCGAATCGGCGAGTTCTAAGCGGCTATTGCAACAGGCCCAGGCCGCCGACCAGCGCACCCCCCGCGATTAAGATCACAGGCGCGATCCGGGTGAGTGTCGTCAACGCTGTCGCTGTCACCAACAAGAGCAGCACACGCGTGTTGTCAAACCATGGCTCCGCCAAAATCCAGGCAGTGGCCAGCATCAATGCAATCACCACCGGTGCCAGGCCCTCTTTCATGGCCTGCACCCAGACCGAGTCAGCGCGCGAATGACTAAACCGATGGACCAGAATCACCAGAATTGCCGAAGGCGTCAACACACCGATCGTGGTGGCCAAAGCACCCCACGCACCCGCCGCCTGCCAGCCCATGACCGTGACAAACAACAGATTCGGGCCGGGCGCTGCCTGGGCAATCGCAATCGATGAGGTGAACTGCACATCGGTCAGTAAGCCCGTCTCACCCACCATAAAACGGTGCATCTCTGGGGCCAAGGTGATCGCACCGCCCGTCGCTAAGAGCGACATCAACAAAAAATGTTGAAAGACCTCAAAGAGCACGGAAGGTGGCAACGCAGGCATCAGCCAATCCATTACTGCACCCCACCCGCACCGTTTCGTGCGCGCACCAACTGCCACCAACGAAATAAGAACGACGGAATACCAACGGCCAAAATCACAAAGCCGAGTCGCGCATGCACAACTGCAATCAATAGAAACGTTGCCAGCCCCGCCAACCAACCCACCCGATAGTGGCCCTGGGTTTTGGCCAGCCGCAGGCCCATGCCCGCAATCAAACCGACAGAGACCGCCGCCATGCCCAACAAAATGTTGCGGGTGATCTCCAAGTGGGAATAAAACTGATAAACCGATGCCAGCGCCAGCACAATCAGCACAGGAAACAACATCATGCCAGCCAGGGCCGACAGTGCGCCCCGCACACCGCTAAACCGATCGCCCACCATTAGACAGAGGTTGACCACATTGGGGCCGGGCAGAGCCTGCGCGACCGCGAGCGACTCCACGAATTCTTTTGCCGACATCCAGCGGCGCTCGTGAACAATCACGCGTTCGGCAACGGGCAAAACGCCACCAAAGCCCTGCAGGGCCATCTTGGTGAATGTCCAGAATAGGTCCGCGTTGGACCGAGGCGCAGACATCAATTCCGACTATTAGCTTCCAAGATGGTCAGGGCTGTCATGTTCACAATGCGCCGCACGGTGGCTGACGATGTCATGATGTTGACCGGTGCGTTACAGCCCAACAGAATCGGGCCAATCGCAATACCGTTACCCGCAGCAACCTTCAACAGGTTGTAAGCAATGTTGGCGGCATCAATGGTGGGCAACACTAACAAATTCGCCTCGCCCTGCAGCGTCGAATTCGGCATGATGGTTTTGCGCAACTCAGGATCTAGGGCCACATCGCCATGCATCTCGCCGTCAATATTTAAGTCTGGCCGCCGGGCACGCACCAGATCCAAGGCCTGACGCATCTTCACTGCCGATGGCTGACTGCTGCCGCCAAAGTTTGAGTGAGACAGCAAGGCCACACGTGGCTCAATGCCAATGCGCTGCATCTCATCGGCGGCCATCAACGTGATTTCAACAATCTGTTCTGCCGTTGGGTCGACATTGACATGGGTATCGACCATGGCCAGAGCGCGGTTCGGCATGATCAACAAATTCATTGCCGCATAGGTTTTTTCACCTGGCCGATGGCCCAAGACCTGGTCCACGTAATGCAGGTGCAATGCGTGACTGCCAAAGGTGCCGCAGATCATGCCGTCAGCCTCACCGCGATGAATCATCATGGAACCAATCAGGGTATGACGGCGACGCATTTCTAACTTGGCATACTGCTGGGTCACGCCTTTGCGCTCGGTCATGCGGTGATAGGTTTCCCAATACTCGCGGTAGCGTGGGTCAGACTCGGGGTTCACCACCTCGAAATCCACCCCGGGCCGCAGACGCAGACCAAAGCGCTCGATCCGTTTTTCCAACACGGTTGGCCGGCCAATCAGGATTGGCGTTGCCAGCTTCTCATCGACGATTTCCTGAACAGCACGCAGCACACGTTCTTCTTCGCCCTCGGCGTACACAACTCGCTTACGGGTGGCACGCTTTGCTGCCGCAAAGACAGGCTTCATAAAGTTGCCCGAGTGATAGACAAACTCGCGCAGACGATCCACATAGGCGTCAAAGTCCTGAATCGGACGAGAGGCCACACCGCTTTCGGCTGCGGCCTTGGCCACTGCAGGTGCGATCTTGGTAATCAAACGTGGGTCAAACGGCTTGGGAATTAAGTATTCCGGGCCAAAGGAAATGCTGCCTGAGCCATACGCTGCCGAAACCACCTCGCTTTGTTCGGCGCGGGCAAGCTCCGCCACCGCCTGGACTGCGGCCAATTCCATCTCACGGGTGATCGTGGTGGCACCAGAATCAAGTGCGCCCCGGAAAATAAAGGGGAAGCACAAGACGTTATTGACCTGGTTCGGATAATCCGTGCGGCCTGTCGCCACAATTGCATCACTGCGCACGGCCTTCACGTCTTCAGGCAGGATTTCCGGATTCGGGTTGGCCAAAGCGAAGATCAGCGGATTGGCGGCCATCTTCTTGACCATGTCTTGCTTTAAGACGCCCCCGGCGGAAAGACCAAGAAACACATCTGCATCGCCAATCACATCGGCCAGTGTTCTGGCGTCGGTCTTTTGCGCAAAACGCTCTTTTTCAGGGTCCATCAATTCCTTGCGGCCCTCGTAAACCACGCCCGCCAAATCAGTGACCCAGATATTTTCTTTGGGCACGCCCAGATCCAAAAGCAGATCCAAACAGGCCAATGCAGCCGCACCCGCACCCGAGACCACGAGTTTGATCTTCTTGATGTCTTTGCCCACCACATGCAGGCCATTAACAAAGGCCGCGCCCACCACGATCGCCGTACCGTGCTGATCATCGTGAAAGACAGGGATCTTCATCCGCTCGCGCAGCTTGCGCTCGATGTAGAAACAATCGGGCGCCTTGATGTCTTCCAGATTCACACCACCAAAGGTGGGCTCCAGGGCTGCGATCACATCCACGATGCGATCAACATCCAGTTCATTGACTTCCAAGTCGAAGACATCAATGCCAGCAAATTTTTTAAATAAAACTGCCTTACCTTCCATCACCGGTTTAGACGCCAGTGGTCCGATATTGCCCAGACCCAGCACCGCAGTGCCGTTGGTGATCACAGCCACCAGATTGCCACGGGCGGTGTAGCGAAAGGCATTGGCAGGATCCGCAACGATCTCTTCACAGGCCGCCGCCACACCCGGAGAATAAGCCAAGGCCAGGTCCCGTTGGTTGGTGAGCTGCTTGGTGGCGGTGACCGAAATTTTTCCCGGGGTGCCTTTTTGGTGATATTCGAGCGCCTGTTTTCTGAATTGCGGATCCATGGAGTGGCCTGTTGTGTCGGACGAGTGAACAAAAATGCGACGAGTGAAAAGAAGGGGCGAATTATCCCACGCCCAAGGCGCGCGCAATCACTTGGGACACGTGAATAGCCCCACGTTTCGCACCGTCTTGGATCTGATGGCGGCAAGAAAAGCCATCGGCAACAATCAGGGCACCTGCCGGAGCCTGCCGAACCGCGGGCAGCAGCTTCGCTTCAGCCATCGCAAGCGATGCATGTAGGTGCGATGCATCATAGCCAAAGCTTCCGGCCATGCCGCAGCAGCTGGTCTCGATCAATTGCGGGTCCACACCAATGGAACGCAGGGCTTCCAGTGTGGGGGTCATGGCCCCCAGGGCCTTCTGGTGGCAGTGGCCATGCACCATTACCGGCGGAAGACTGGCCACAGTGTTGACCGTTTTGTCTTTGATCTGCGCAAGCCACCACTCCTCAAAGAGCATGGCCAGCTTCGATAACGCGACTGCGGAATCCCCCAGGCCCATGCCAAGCCATTCATCGCGCATGCTCAACAGGCATGATGGCTCTAGGCCCACCACCGGCACACCGCGGGCAATCGCGGGCGCCAAGGCATCTAGCGTTTTGCGGGCATGGGCCTTGGCCTGATCGATCATGCCGACCGACAGTGATGTGCGGCCACAACACAGCGGCTCTTGGGATGCAGCGCCCGAGATCAACACCTTCACGCCCATGTGCTGCATGACTGCCAAGGCTGCGCGCAGATGCTCCGGTTCGTAAGCGTTATTAAAGGTATCGGCCCACAGCACCACATCACAGTTCTCCACCGTGACTTGATCGTTGCGCAACACACGACGATCAAAGGTGTCAGATCGCCACTTGGGTAGCGTGCGTTCGGCAGCAATGCCCAGCCACTTTTCGTTTAAGGCACGCAAGACACCGCTGTGATTGCGCAGATTCATCAGCCAGGCCAAGCCCGGAATTCGGGCCACACGCCGGGCCATCTCTGGCAGGCCCGCCAACAGACGGTCTTTGCGAGAAAAGCC
Source organism: beta proteobacterium MWH-UniP1 (assembly GCA_036362785.1). NCBI lineage: Bacteria > Pseudomonadati > Pseudomonadota > Betaproteobacteria > beta proteobacterium MWH-UniP1. Next base: position 614,067 of record CP143625.1, on the reverse strand, counting down.
GTGGCGTTTGCCGTATTGATATTGGGCTTCGATCTTCATGCGGGCCATGTCGACCCCGGTGGGGCACTCACGTTTACAGCCCTTGCAGCCCACACACAGATCAAGTGCTTCGCGCACCGCATCCGATTCCCATGCATCACCACCCAGCTGACCACTCACCGCAAGCCGCAGAGTATTCGCCCGGCCGCGCACCGAATGTTGTTCGTCTCGTGTGACCCGATAACTTGGGCACATGGTGCCCGCATCGAATTTTCGGCAGTGGCCATTGTTGTTACACATCTCAATGGCTTTCGCAAAACCCATCGCGGGATCACCGCCGCTTCCAGCAGCAGTCACGGCAATACCAAAGGTGCCAGGGCCCCCTTTTTGCGACGGGTCGTTTTGCACATTCCAGGCCGACCAATCCAGGCCGGTGGTGATGACCTGCGCTTGATAATTGGGTTTGAACCGAAAGAGCGCACGATCGTCCATCTTGGTACAACGCACGATCTTCCCAGGGTTCATTAGGTTGTCGGGGTCAAACGCATCTTTGACTTGCTCAAATGCGCGGGTGATGCGCTCACCAAATTGCCACTCCACCCACTCACTACGCACCAGCCCATCGCCATGCTCGCCAGAAAAGGCCCCCTTGTAACGGCGCACCAGTTGGCCGGCTTCCTCGGCAATGGCCCGCATTTTTTCAGCACCATCACGGCGCATATCCAAAATGGGCCGCACATGAAGTGTGCCCACGGAAGCATGGGCATACCAGGTGCCCTGGGTGCCGTGGCGTGCAAAGACCTCGGTCAGCTGGGCGGTGTAATCAGCCAAGTGTTCCAAAGGCACGGCACAGTCTTCAATAAAGGACACGGGCTTTCCATCGCCTTTCAGCGACATCATGATGTTTAGGCCCGCCTTGCGCACCTCCCATAATGCAGACTGGGCTTTGGCATCCGCCATCTTCACCACCGAACCGGGCAACCCAAGATCGGCCATCAGCGTGTCGAGATCCTGCAACTTGCTGGCGAGCACTGCGCTGTCTTCACCTGCGAACTCTACGAGCAACAACGCATCGGTTTCTTTGCCATCCACGCGTGTGATTGCCGTTTCAATGACCGATGCGAACATCGGATTGGCACGTGAGAGTTCAATCATGGTGCGGTCCACCAACTCCACCGCAACGGGATTGAGCTTCACAATGTGCTGCGTCAGGGCCATGGCCTGATGAAAAGTGGGGAAGTTCACCACACCCAAGACCTTGGTCTTGGGCAGCGGCGAGAGTTTGAGCTTGATCGACTCAAAGTAACCCAGTGTTCCCTCGGAGCCCACCAAGAGTTGACCGAAGTTCACAACACCCGGTGCGGCCCCCACCAAATAGGGCCGCTCACTCTGGGGATAAAACACATCCAGGTTGTAGCCCCCCACGCGGCGCATGACCTTGGGCCAAACATTGGCAATCTCCTCTTTTACTGAATCGGCAATCTGAAATAACTGGGGGATCAGACCATTGAGTCGGGCCGATGACAACGTCATGTCGCCGCCATCACCAAAACGGCCAAAATAAGCGCGGGTGCCATCGGCCAACACTGCGCGAACACCCTCTACGTTGTGGACCATGTTGCCGTAGTACAGCGAGCGCGACCCACAAGAGTTATTCCCGGTCATGCCGCCAATCGTGCACTGTGCTGATGTGGACACATCCACCGGAAACCAGACACCGTGTGGTTTTAAATAAGCATTCAGGTGATCTAACACAATGCCGGGCTGCACCGTGACCGTCATCGCATTCAAATCGAGATCAATCACGTTGCGCAGATGTTTGCTGTTGTCAATCACCAGGGCTTCGCCAACGGTCTGGCCGCACTGGGATGTACCCGCACCACGGGGCAACACAGGGATCTTCAAATCACGTGCGATATCTAATGCAATGCGTGCATCCACATCCGTCTTGGGCACGGCCACGCCGATTGGCATGACCTGATAAATCGATGCATCTGTGGCGTAACGCCCGCGCGAGGCCACATCAAAATAAATGTCCCCACGCATCTCTTTGCGCAGACGTGCCGCCAGGGCGCTTCGGCCCGTTGCTTTTTTCAAATCACCCGACAAAAAGGCGCGACGGCCCTGGGCCATATTGCTCATGATTCCTGCTCCGATAATTTCAGCACGATCTCGCGCTTGTTCATTAAGTGTTGCCGCAATAGCAGCGATAACCCCGCTTGGTCGCGACTGGCCAGGGCATTGGCAATGTCTTTGTGTTCCTTGACCGCGGCGTCCCATTTTTTTTGATCCAGGTTGGATCGAAAACGCAGGCTTTGCAGCCGCAGATTGATCGACCGAAACATCTCGGTCAGTACAGGATTGCCAGCAGCCTCGTTGATCGCTGCATGAATTTCTGAATTGATCCGGTAATAGCTTGGCAAATCATTGTTGCGATGGGCAAGCTCCATTTGACCCTGCAAATCCAAGACATGCTGAATTTGCTCTGGCGTGGCCCGCTGGGCGGCAAGTTCGCCAGAGAGCGCCTCCATGCTGGCCACGACCTCAAAGGCGGCGGCGACTTCATCAGGCGTGAGCCGATGGACCACAGCGCCGCGATTGGGCTCAAGCCGCACCAACCCCTCGCCGGCCAATTTTTTAATGGCCTCGCGCATGGGCGTGCGCGAGACACCCATTTGTTCGCACAGCACCCGCTCATTGAGCCGCTGGCCGGGCAACAGCTTTCCCTCGACCACGTACTGCCGAAGCCGATCTGCCACGGCATCGTGGAGACCCTGCCGTGGGATTAGGGTTTTTTCGGTTGACATGGGCAATAACATGGGCACAATTGTATTAAATTATTTTGTATACAAAAAGGTGTAAACCCTAAGGAGCCCAACACCATGCAACGCGACCCGTCCCACGCCACCATGCCCGCCATCAACCCCCGTTCATCACTCAACCGCATTGGGCAGGGCCGCCATTTCCTGCAGATTCCAGGCCCCACCAATGTGCCGGATCGCGTGCTACGGGCCATCGACTTCCCGACCATTGACCACCGGGGGCCGGAGTTCGGCAAGCTTGGGCTGCGTATTCTGGAAGCCATCAAACCCGTCTTTGGCACCAAGAACCCCGTGATCATCTACCCGGGCTCTGGCACCGGCGCCTGGGAAGCGGCCTTGGTCAACACCCTATCTGCAGGGGACCATGTGCTCATGGTCGAGACCGGCCAATTCGCCAGCCTGTGGAAAAAGCTGGCCGAAAAGCTGGGCCTAAAGCCCGAGTTCATTCCCGGCAATTGGCGCCGTGGTGTTGACGCAACCGTCATTGAAAAACGGCTAAAAGAAGACAGCAGTCACAGCATCAAGGCAGTCTGCGTCGTTCACAACGAAACGTCTACTGGTGTGACTTCTGACATTGCCGCCGTCCGTCGTGCAATGGATGCCGCAAAACACCCTGCACTCCTATTGGTCGACACCATCTCATCCATGGGCAGTGTGGAATTCCGTCATGACGAATGGGGTGTCGACGTGACCATTGCCGGCTCACAAAAAGGCATGATGCTGCCGCCAGGCATTTCGTTTAATGCCATCAGCGACAAAGCCATTGAAGCCAGCAAGAAATCAACACTGCCCAAGGCCTATTGGGCATGGGATGAAATTCTTGTGTCCAATAAAACTGGCTATTGGCCAACGACTCCGGCCACCAACATTTTGTATGGCCTGGCCGAGGCACTCGACATGTTTTATGAAGAAGGCTTAGACAATATCTATGCCCGTCACAAACGCCATGCCGAGGCCACTCGCCGTGCAGTCAAAGCATGGGGCTTAGAGATTCTTTGTGAAAACCCTGCGGAATACAGCCCCGTGCTGACCGCCGTGGTCATGCCCAAAAAACCAGATGGCACCCACTACAACGCCGATGATTTCCGTCGACTCGTTCTTGAGAAATTCAACATGTCGTTGGGCACGGGATTGGCCAAGCTGCAGGGCTGGGTGTTCCGTATTGGTCACTTGGGGGACTTCAACGATTTAACGTTGCTGGGTACTTTGGGCGGTGTTGAAATGGGCCTGGCCGCTGCTGGCATTCCCCATCAAAAAGGGGGGGTGCAGGCAGCGATTGATTATTTGGCCAAGGCCTAAGGCATGTCTAATATTCTGTTGCAATCCCGTGAGGGTCATGTCGTGACCCTCACGATCAATCGGCCAGAAAAACTCAACGCCATGACCAAGCCGCTTTGGCAGGCCCTTGGTGATGCGTTTACCGAACTTTCCGCCGATGACCATGTTCGCTGCATTATTGTGCGTGGTGCCGGAGAAAAATCCTTCTCACCCGGCAATGACATAAGCGAATTTGAAAACGAACGCGCCAACAAACAACAGGCCATCGCCTACGGCGAGATCATGCACCGCACGGTGCATGCCATTCAAAACTGCCGCCACCCCATCATTGCCCAGATTCATGGCATCTGCGTGGGTGGGGGCATGGAGATTGCTTCACTTGCCGACATTCGCATCTGCGGCGAATCCAGCCGTTTCGGCGCGCCGATTAAAAATCTCGGGCTGGTGATGGCCTATAGCGAGATGGCCCCGATTGCAGATCTTCTTGGCACATCCAAGGCTCTGGAAATTTTGTTGGAAGGCCGAATCTTTGATGCGCAAGAAGCCCTGCGTATCGGCATGGTCTCGCGCGTGGTGCCCGATGCTGATGTGGCCAAAGAAGCCAAAGAAACTGCTGAGCGTGTTGCCGCTGGTGCCCCATTGGTTGCCCGCTGGCACAAAAAGTTTGCACGCCGCTTGGCCGATCCCAAACCACTAACCGCTGCAGAGCGCGACGAGTGCTTCGATTGTTTTGACACCGAAGATTTTCAAATCGGCTACAAAGCCTTTCTTGCCAAACAGCCCCCGGAATTTATTGGCCGATAACCTTGCATGAACTCATTACCCAACACCCACTATGGTCCCGGCCCACTGGCTGGTATTAAGGTTTTAGAACTTGCCCAGATCATGGCGGGCCCAACGGCGGGCATGATGCTTGCCGACATGGGCGCCGATGTCATCAAGGTTGAAAAAATTCCAGCAGGGGATGACTCCCGTGGCTATCGCGAGCCCCGCGTCAATGGTGTGTCGGCACCTTTTTTGGTGCTGAATCGCAATAAGCGCGGTGTGGCACTTGATTTAAAAAACCCAAAAGGCCGCGATGTTCTGAAACGCATGGTGCAACAGGCCGATGTGCTCACCGAAAACTATCGTATGGGCACGATGGAAAAACTTGGCCTGGGCTATGACGAGCTCAAAAAAATAAATCCCGGTTTAATTTACGCCGCGGTCTCTGGCTATGGCCGCACCGGCCCCTTGGCCGAAAAGCCGGGGTTCGATCTGATTGCTCAGGGCTTTAGTGGGCTCATGAGCATTACCGGCCACCCCGGTGGCCCACCCGCGAAAACCGGTAACTCGGTGGCTGATATCAACGGCGGCATTCTGACGTGCGTGGGTATCTTGGCGGCGCTGATTCACAAGATGAAGACTGGCGAAGGTCAATTCGTTGAGACCTCACTCATGGAAGCAGCCATGCAGCAGACCTACTGGCAGGCCGCCATGTTTTTTGCAACAGGCTTATCCGCCAAACCGCTGGGCTCAGCCCATCCGCTGACTGCACCCTATCAGGCCTTTCGCACCAAAGACGGCTACGTGAATATCGGTGGCGCCAATCAGCCCAACTGGGAGCGGATCGCTGAGACACTCGGCCACCCCGAATGGAAAACCGATCCACGCTTTGAGACCAACTCGTTACGCCTACAAAACAATGAACTCTTGGCAGCTGAGATTGAGAAAGTCTTAGCCCACCAAACCACCGACCATTGGATTGCGGCATTTGATGCAGCAGGTGTTCCGGCAGGCCCCGTCAATTCAATTGAGCAGGCGTTTACGCATCCGCAGGCGATTGCCCGTGAGATGGTGGTCGAGACTGACCACCCGACTGCCGGTCGAGTCAAGGGAGTGGGCCACCCGATCAAATTTGGCGGGCTACCGCGGCCCGAACCCAAGGCCGCGCCAGAGCTTGGCCAGCACTCCAGCGAGGTTCTAAAGGAATTCGGGTTTAGCGACGATGAGATTCAAACCCTGATCGCCGAGAAAGTCATTCAACAGGCCTAACTTGGTCGAACTGTTAACACACGCTTGACGATCAGGCCCAAAACACGGGCCTGATGATTTGGCGTTAGGCCAGCACACGGCCCAGGGCCGCCGCCAAAATACGGTCGCGCACCCGCTGTATACGCTCGGGGTACTCGCTCGCCTGATCCGGCGCCACACCAACATAAGCCCGCAGGGCTGCGACCTCTGAGCCAAAACGATCGATGTATTCCCGCAGGATCTGCGCGCCGACCTGCATATTGATCCAGGGGTCCAAGGCCAACTTCTCGCCCCCCAGGGCCCTGAACTTGTCCGCATGGACCTTGGGCATGATCTGCATCAGGCCAACCGCCCCCACCTGGCTCTCCGCCAAGGGGTTAAAGCCTGACTCGATCGATATCACGGCTAACAGAAGGTAGGGATCCAGCCGGTTGGCATGGGCCACATCAAAACTCCGGGCGACCAACTGCTCAATAGCGTCCATCGAAACCCGGTGATGATTGGCGATCCATCTGGCAACCCGGCGTTGCTCTACGGTCAGATTGGTGGGCAAGGCAGAAAACACCGAGGTCATCTGAGTGGGCGATAAGGCCTCTAAGGCCAGGGCCGTCCAGGCGCCAAGGCGTTCGCGGCCAGCGGGCGTCAACAATGTCGACAGTGCAAGCAGCCCAACCACCACAAAGGCTGCGGTCCGCTGTTTGAAGGACTCCCAGCCCTGCATCATGCTGGGGCTCGTCTGGTTAGGATCAGTCATTCCGGGATTGGAACACACCAGACCCCCGCCCGCAATCCGAAAAAAGTCTAATTAAATCAAGTAGTTATACTATTTTTAATAGTAAGTGTAGGCCCACTTAATCAAAGAGTCCATGGCCGGGCGGGCCCGAGACGCCTCGGGGTGATTCACCATCACGACCAAAATCACCCATCGCTCCTCGGCCGACCGGACATAGCCTGCCAGAGCCCGGACGTTATTCAAAGTTCCGGTCTTCACCCAGGCCTTGCCCTCCAACAGACTATTGCGCATCCGATTTTTAACCGTGCCCTCAATACCCACCATCGGCAGGGTTGCAATCCAGTCCGAGGCATTGGGCTCCATCAGGGCGTCGGTCAGAAGTCTGGCCAGACTCTCGGCCGAGATGCGCTCATCACGACTCAACCCAGACCCGTTGTCCATGACCAGCTCTGGAAAAACAAGGCCACGGGATGCCAGGTACTGCCGCACCACCCGGCCCGAGGCCTCTCGGGTGGCGGGGCCGCTCCCATTGGCCGACAGATTAAGAAAAAGCTGGCGGGTCATTGGGTTGTTGCTCATCTTATTGATGTCGGCCACCAACTCAATCAAGGGCCTGGGCGACTCCCAATCCACCAGTGTTCTGGCGTGCGTTGGCGTGGCCCCCACCTGCAGGCCCGCCTTAATGCTGCCCCCAGCCGTTTCCCAGGCCGACTTAAACGCCGTGTAAGCAAACCGGGCGTGATCCATCAGACTGACATAGAAGTCCAGGCCGCGACACTGGCGGCCCATCACCCCACTGACCAGAATTTTCTGATCTCCCTCCATGCGGGCAGAGACCTGAGACCGCCGACAGTCACCATCGACCAGCTGCACCCTGGTCTTTAATTCTGGGTCGGGAATTTTGGGCTCGGTCACCACCCGCACCCGCAGATTCGACTCTGGCCAGACTGAAATCTTGACCGACTTGAAGTTCACCATGGCCGCATGCGGCCCAACGTTGTAAGTCGAGTTGGGCTTACGGTCGAAAGCACCTGGATCCACCTCGGGCTCTGCAAATCGCGTGCCGTCAATGACCAGGTGGCCCTCAATTTTTTCCACCCCAATGGCCCGCAGCCGCTGAACGATCTCATCAAGATCTTCAACAACAAGCTTAGGGTCCCCACCCCCCTGAAAAAACAAGTCCCCCTTCAGGGTGTGCCCCTCTAGCCGGCCGGTGGTGGCAATGCGGGTGCGGTGGCGAAAGCCTGGTCCCAATACACCAAGTGCTGCGCGAGTGGTCACCAGCTTCATGACCGATGCCGGATTCATCGGCAGTTCTGCGTTTAACCCGAAGCCGCGCACCTCTGACCCAATCAACACGCGGGCCGGAAGCGGTAAGACCACCGCGCTCCATGCAGACTCTGGCAGCCCCACCATGGCCAGCTCTTTACGAATCTCCGCTGGCAAAGGCGCGAGCTGGATCTTCGGGGAAAACTGGGCCCAGACCCAGCCGGGCAGAAGGCCCAGGAGCACCAAAAGGCCAAGACGTGCGTTTATTGTCACTTCGTGAGATATTTTGCTGATTCAATTCGGAGCGTTGCCTCAAATTATCAACGAGCAACGCAAGAAAAGTAATCCGAGCATTATGGGGACACCGGCTATGGCACTAGAGAAAAACGAGAACTACTTCGAGTTGACCGACGACAGCGATCGCGCATCGGCCATCGAGGCTCAGTTCAACGAGGACGCCCTGGAAGAGGCCCGCCGTAAGACTGCGCCTGAGACCAGCCCCGACTTTGACGGCAAACATTGCATTGAATGCGGGGAGAAGATCCCTGCCGCCCGGCTCAAGCTTCAGAAGATCCGCTGTATCGACTGCCAGTCCCTGCGCGAGCAAAAAACCAAGTTTTTCGGGGGTTAACCCTTAGTTTTCCTGGCCTTGGCCTTGAAAAGGGGGCTTTGCGCCCCTATTATTAGCACTCAAGAGTGGCGAGTGCTAATAGCTGCCCAGAGCCCTTCTGCCCTGGCCGCCTCCGCCACTCGAAACCCCTGTTTAAACCTGTCTTTTATTGGAATGGAGCTTTTGAATATGAAATTGCGTCCCCTGCACGACCGCCTCGTGGTCAAACGCCTCGACAACGAGCGCAAAACCTCTTCGGGCATCGTGATTCCCGACAACGCCGCCGAAAAGCCTGATCAGGGCGAAGTGCTGGCCGTTGGCAACGGAAAAATCCTGGAAGACGGCAAAGTCCGCGCACTTGATGTCAAAGTCGGCGACAAGGTTCTCTTTGGCAAGTACTCCGGCCAGTCCGTCAAGGTCGACGGCGAAGAGCTGCTGGTGCTGCGTGAAGATGATGTGATGGCCGTGATTGCCTAATCGGTATCGCCAACATCCACACGAATCAAATTTTTTTCTTAACGAATTTTTTAAACGGAGTTAAACAATGGCTGCTAAACAAGTGATGTTTAGTGATGATGCCCGCCACAAGATGGTGGCTGGTGTAAATATTTTGGCAAACGCAGTAAAAGTCACCCTGGGCCCCAAAGGCCGTAACGTCGTGCTCGAGCGCTCGTTTGGCTCGCCCACCGTTACCAAAGACGGTGTGTCCGTTGCCAAGGAAATCGAACTGAAAGACAAGTTCGAAAACATGGGCGCACAGATGGTGAAAGAAGTTGCTTCGAAGACCTCTGACACCGCAGGTGACGGCACCACAACCGCAACCGTATTAGCACAAGCCATCGTTCGCGAAGGCATGAAGTTCGTTGCCGCCGGCATGAACCCGATGGACCTGAAGCGCGGCATCGACAAGGCCGTGACTGCCATCACCGAAGAACTCAAGAAAATCAGCAAGCCATGCACCACTTCCAAAGAAATCGCCCAGGTGGGCGCGATTTCCGCCAACTCCGATCAAGAAATCGGCGACATCATTTCGCAAGCCATGGAAAAAGTTGGCAAGGAAGGCGTGATTACCGTCGAAGACGGCAAGTCGCTGAACAACGAGCTTGACGTCGTTGAGGGTATGCAGTTTGACCGCGGTTATCTGTCACCCTACTTCATCAACAACCCCGAAAAGCAGATCGCTGTTTTGGAAGATCCGTTCGTGCTGCTGCATGACAAGAAGATCTCCAACATCCGCGAGCTACTGCCCGTGCTCGAGCAAGTCGCAAAGGCTGGCCGTCCGCTCTTGATCGTTGCCGAAGAAGTTGAAGGCGAAGCCTTGGCCACTCTGGTGGTGAACAACATGCGCGGCATTCTGAAGACCGTTGCTGTGAAGGCCCCTGGCTTTGGCGATCGTCGCAAGGCCATGCTCGAAGACATGGCCATCCTGACCGGCGGCACCGTGATCTCGGAAGAGACCGGCATGACCCTGGAAAAAGCAGGCCTGCAGGAATTGGGCCGTGCCAAGCGCGTTGAAATCGGTAAAGAAAACACCACCATCATCGACGGCGCAGGCGATGCCAAAAACATCGAAGCACGTGTCAAGCAGATTCGCATCCAAATCGAAGAAGCCACCAGCGACTACGATCGTGAAAAACTCCAAGAGCGTGTTGCAAAACTCGCTGGCGGTGTTGCCGTGATCCGCGTAGGTGCTGCCACCGAAGTGGAAATGAAAGAGAAAAAGGCCCGTGTTGAAGACGCACTCCACGCAACTCGCGCTGCTGTTGAAGAAGGCATCGTGGCGGGTGGTGGTGTAGCTCTGCTGCGCGCCCGCGCTGCCGTTAACGTCAAGGGCAGCAACCCCGACCAAGACGCTGGCATCAAGATTGTGATGCGTGCCGTTGAAGAGCCCCTGCGCCAGATCGTGGCCAACTGTGGCGAAGAGCCCAGTGTTGTGGTCAACAAGGTTCTGGAAGGCAAAGGCAACACCGGCTACAACGCAGGCACTGGCGAATACGGCGACATGCTGGCCATGGGTGTAGTGGATCCCACCAAAGTGACCCGCACTGCCCTGCAAAACGCTGCCTCCGTTGCAGCCCTGATGCTCACCACCGACTGCATGGTGGCCGAGGCCCCTGCCGACGACAAGGCAGGCGGTATGCCCGGCGGTATGGGTGGCATGGGCGGTATGGGTGGTATGGGAGACATGGGAATGTAATTCCTCGTCCCTTGTGGGTATGGGTGGAACTTTTCAAAGGACCACCCGTCTCACACGTGTTGTCTCCACGCATCTTTCGCCCCGCGGCAACGCGGGGCTTTTTTATTTATGATGCATGCATGAACTTTCTATCGCGCCTTGAACACGCCTGGGACACCCAACAGTCCATGCTCTGCGTGGGCCTTGACCCCGACCCCACCAAGTTTCCCCCCCCCCTTAAAGCACTGGCCGAACAAGATCCGGTGGCGGCCATTGAGGCATTCTGTCGGGGAATCATAGAAGCCACAGCGCCCTTTTGCGCGGCTTTCAAACCACAAATCGCCTACTTTGCGTCTAGCCGCGCAGAGGCCGCCTTAGAACGTTTATCCGTTTTTGTGCGCGATCACTATCCCCACCATATTTGGCTCCTAGATGCCAAACGCGGCGACATTGGCAGCACCGCTGAACATTACGCCAAAGAGGCCTATATCCGCTATCAGGCCGATGCCGTCACCGTGAACCCCTATATGGGCACGGACAGTCTCATGCCCTATCTGCAGTATGAGAGCCGGGGCATCTTTGTGCTGTGCCGAACATCCAATGCAGGTGGCGATGATTTTCAGATGCTGTCCACCAACCACCACCCGCTGTATATGGAAGTAGCGAAACAGGCCTCCGAGCGTTGGAATCAACATCAACAGGTTGGGCTGGTGGTGGGTGCAACCTATCCAAAAGAGATCGAGGCTGTGCGGTATATGGCCAAGACATTGCCGTTACTCATTCCCGGCATCGGTGCCCAGGGTGGCGATTTAGTCGCCACGGTGCATGCTGGCAAAACCGCCAATGGCGGCATGCTGATCAATTCTTCCCGAGCAATCATTTACGCAGGCCACAACGATCACTGGCAAGACGCTGCTGCCCAGGCCGCACGCCAAACCAAAGATGACATCAATGCCGCTTTCTAAGACCGGAACTGTGGCAGCGCCCCAGCCGCGTTTGCCCAGCGGCTCTGGGGCCATGGCCCTGCTGCACAAAGAAACCATGCGGTTTGTAAAGGTGTCGGCACAAACCATTCTTGCACCGGTCGTCTCAAGCCTATTGTTCTTGCTCATTTTTGGCTATTTGTTAAATGGCCGCGTGGAGCCCCACCCCGGCATTAGCTACACCGCATTTTTGCTGCCTGGCTTGGTCATGATGACCCTGCAGCAAAACGCGTTTGCGAACACCAGCTCCAGTCTTACGCAAAGCAAAATGACCGGAAACCTGGTGTTTCTCTTGCTGTCTCCCATGCGGCCATGGGAGTGGTTTGTCGGCTATATCGGCGGCGCCGTCATGCGGGGGCTTGCTTGCGGTGCTGGTGTCTGGGCAGTGGGGGTGTTCGTTGCACCTGAGATGCCGCACTCCGTGATCTGGACACTCGTCTTCGCAGTGCTCGCCTGTGTGATTCTTGCAGCGCTCGGTTTTATCGCAGGACTATGGGCCGAGAAATGGGATCATGTCTCGGTCTTTCAGAACTTCGTAATCAACCCACTCACCATGCTGGCCGGTGTGTTTTATTCGGTCAACCAACTACCGCCCATCTGGCAGGCGATTAGCCACCTGAACCCGTTTTTCTATCTGATTGATGGCTTTCGATTCGGCATTCATGGCGTGGCCGATGTGTCACCCTGGGTCAGCCTTGGCATTTCTGCGTCTGCCGCCGGTGCGCTGACCCTGCTCACACTGAAATTGATCGCGTCTGGCTGGAAGCTTCGCGGCTAAACCGAAAATAATCAAAAATAATCTAAGCGGTCAATGCGCTGAATGCGGGATCAGGTAACGAGCGGCCCTCTTTCAAATAAAGATCAACCGTCTCCTCGACAATTTGGCAAAGTTCAGCAAAAACTTTTTGTTCGTCGTCACCATGGCAACCCCCAAGCAATAAACCAGGGGCGCTTCCAACGAAGCAGCGGTCCGCTTCAGACCACTCGACAACTTTCGGATAACGGGCTGCAGGGCTCATTTTGTGACCTCATGAATAGCCTCTTGAACGGCTTTTATTTGGTAAGGCTTAGCATCGTCGCTCAACTTACCGGAAATCGTAATCGGTTTGGAAGCGGATGGGTGCAAAAAATTTCGATGGCTTCCTTTTCCACCCCGATTTTTATAGCCGACGCCTTCTAAGCGCCGGATTAATTCACTAATTTTTGGTGGCATGCAACCCTCTTGAAAGAGGGTTTATTTAATTACTCACCGCCCTCGGCGTCGATCACACTTAAGATCAATACTCATTGGTCTAAGCAAATTGAAGCTTGGCCAGTCGTGCATAGAGGCCCTGCTTGGCAAGCAATTCCGTGTGGGTGCCCTGCTCCACCACGCGGCCAGCATCCATGACCACAATCTGATCGGCCCGCAATACGGTTGCCAGACGGTGTGCGATCGTGAGCGAGGTTCGCCCCGGCAACACCTCATCCAGCGCACGCTGAACCTCCCGTTCGGATTCGGCATCTAAAGCCGATGTTGCTTCGTCCAACAACAGAATAGGCGGGTTTTTCAAAATAGCGCGTGCAATTGAAATCCGCTGTTTCTGTCCACCCGAGAGCCGCACGCCACGCTCCCCCAGGAAACTCCGATAGCCATCTGGTAAAGATGAAATAAACCCATCCGCATGGGCCGTCTTGGCTGCGGCGATTACCTCTTCATCGGTAGCATCCAGTCGGCCATAACGAATGTTGTCCATCGCGCTCGCTGCAAAAATCACTGGGTCTTGCGGAACAATGCCCATCTGCGAGCGCAACTGATCCAGCGGCCAATCACGAATATCGCGACCAAAAATCATTAATTCTCCGCCCGAGGACTCGTAAAAACGCAGCAGCAAAGAAAACAAGGTCGTCTTGCCCGCGCCAGAGGGCCCGACCAGCGCGACTCTTGCTCCCTGCGCAATTTTCAGATCAAAGTCCGCAAGTGCGCGCGTATCCGGACGAGACGGATAAGAAAAATTCAAGGATTTAAATTGGATTGCAGGAACCGATGCGCAATGTTCCGACTGGGCGAACGGCTGAGTCGTTGACTGAACACCCGCCCCCGATGCGGCCGCAATCGCGGGCTCGGCCTGCATCAGCTCCACCAGCCGCTCCGTGGCACCGGCTGCCCGCTGTAGATCACCCCAGACTTCAGACAATGCACCAATCGATCCGGCAATCAATACGGCATACATCACAAACTGTGTCAGTTCACCCAGTGACATCTCACCCGAGCTGACCTGCCGGGCACCAATCCACAGCACAAACACAATCACCGCAAAGGCCAGCATGATCGCGACCGCAGTCAGTGTGGAGCGTAGCCGAATCCGCCTCTTGGCTTGGGAAAACGTGCTCTCGACCGCCCGATCAAATCGCTCGCGCTCGTAAGGTTCGCGAACAAATGCTTGCACAGTGGGCATGGCATTTAATACTTCTCCTGCCATCGCACTGGTATCGGCGACTTTATCTTGGCTCGTGCGTGACATCTTTCTCACCGTTCGACCCAGCGCCCACAGCGGCAGCACCACAATCATCAAGAGCACCACCATCACACCCGCAAGCCAGGCACTGGTCGCCAGCATCATGATCAAGCCGCCAATAAACATGACGGCACTTCGCAACGCAATGGAGATGCTCGTTCCCACTAAGGCCTGAATCAGGGTGGTGTCACTGGTCAGGCGTGATAGGACCTCGCCGGTTTGCAATGTTTCAAAGTAACTTGGGCTCTGGCGAAGCACATTGCCAAAGACCTGCGACCGGATATCGGCCACCACCCGCTCGCCCAACCAAGACATGAGATAAAACCGGCTGGCGGTCACGATGGCCAACACCACGGCCAAGGCCAGGAGATTTAAAAACTTCTGATTGATTGCTCCGCTGGTCAGGCCCGTATCCACCAGATCGCGAAAGGCCAGGGGTACAGCCAGCGTTGCGCCTGCTGCCAGCAATAAAAATAGAATGGCCAGGAGCCACTGCCGACTATATCGGGTCAGTACCCGGTAGTCAGAGAGCCAGCGGGTGATGCTGCCGAAATGGGAAGAAGCCATGGGGTCCTGATAAGTCATTTGTAGCCCTTAAACGGCGTCCACTCGGGGCTTAGAGCCCGGGAGCCTGTGGGCGGAACCAGTTGAGTATAGCCCCGGAATACCCTACAATTGCGGCTCTCGGCGATTTAGCTCAGTCGGTTAGAGCGACGGAATCATAATCCGCAGGTCCGGGGTTCGAATCCCTGAATCGCCACCATAATGCTTTGGGTATGTACTGGATAGATGGTTTACAGAACGTACCGATCACATAGTTAACACTTTTGGCCCAAAGGGGTTCTCAAGTGGTTCAACTTTGCAGCTATCTAAATCGAAGTATCCCAAATCGTAATCCATAAAACTGACCAACCAGACGCGGTCTTCGACCTGGCGTACCCCCACATTTTGACCGGCAAAGACGGTGCTCAGGTGGATCTTTTTGGTGTCAATGCAGATGCGGCCACAGGCTGTCACGGTGATTGTCCTATCGTGGAAGGGATACTCCACGTCCGGTAGTCCTTGATACTGGCGGGTAGAGGGCCGATAGAGGTCGCCGGGGCGCTTCATGTCTAAAGCCTGATGCGGACGCTCGTAGTTGTACTCGTAGATGAAGTCCTCGAACTTATCTTGCTGCTGCAAGAAGGTGCGTGCTGGCGGTTTAGTGGTGGCCTGCTTCAGCGTTAAGTGCATGCGCTCATGTCGGCCGTTTTGTTGAGGGTTACCCGGCTGTATGCGCTCGATATGGATGCCAAGACGCAGCCACCATACGGCCAGTCTGCTTAAACCGTAAATGGCCATGGGGCTGGCAAACGGTACGCCGTTATCGGACCGTATCCCAACGGGGAGACCGTACTCCTTAAATAACCGCTCAAACACAGTAAATGCCATGGCCTCCTGAGTGCTCTCTAAGCCCTCGCAACAGATCAAGTATCGGGTGCTGTAGTCCGTCACGGTCAAGGGATAGCAGTACCGCTTATTGCCCAGCATGAACTCGCCCTTGTAGTCTGTGCACCAAAGGTAATTGGGGTCGGTGACGTTCGATAGCGCAGTGCCGTTTAACCTGGGGTGCCGTCTACGCTTTTTACGCACAAGTCCATGTCGATCCAAAACGGCATGCACCGTACTTTTAGCCGGAGCAGTGATGTCCGGGAAGTGCGTCATCAGCCGCTCTCGGATCTTTGGGGCACCCCAGTGCGGGAACTCCTTTTTGACCTGCAAAATCACGTTCTCGATCTGAAACGGTAGCTGATTGGCCAGCCGAAACGGACGCTTGCTGCGGTCAGTAAATGCTTGCATCCCGCAGTCTTTGTACCGATCAATGATCTTATGGCCCGTAACCCGAGAAATCCCGAACTCCCGGCACAACCCCGCAATCTTCTCCCCGTCTAAGTACCGGGCCACAAACCGAAGCTTCTCGTCCATCTTGTTACATTCCTTCCATGGCATAGCGAGTTCCCTCCCTGTGCCAAAAATGTAAACAATGTCTCCGGTATGACCTGTAAACTATCTCTCAGTACTTACATTGCATTGCGATGTGCGCTCAAGAGCGATGCTTCGGCTTGCAGTTTGGAAGGTTGGTAACATCTACGCTGCTGTATCAATCATGAATTGCTATTCAAATCTAAAAGGTGCATACCCAAAAGGGATCGCCGCTCGCTGCTACGCATGCAATTGAAACGTCTGTATAGAGTCTTCACAAAGAATTATCAGGGTTGATTGTCTACAACTACCTACCCATGATTGACCGTTCGACTATCGAATTGGCATAACAAAGTGTCAACACGAAACCTATTGAGTATCGATATTTTTACAGCTTAATACTTTCAGGCGAGGAGTGGTCATAGTGGCAAAGTATGTAATTAGTAAAATTGAGCACCACAAAGTCGATATTATTCGAAGCCAAACGTTTGACACATCTGATCAGAACGCCTGGGAAAAATTTAGAGAACTTGCGCAGTACAATTTAGGCGACCGAATCGACGAGTTTCCCAAAAAAGCGCCGAAGAACGTAGATATCTGGTTCGACCTACTCAGCTGGGTAAGTAATTCGGAGTATGAAGACGAAAAGGAAGATTGGTGGACTTTTAATAAAGGGGGCTATCAAGTGACGATTACGCTTCAAGACGAAAAAGGCAAAGAAGTTAAATTAAAACAAGATTAGAGTGAGAACGTTCCGCTAGTTTACTGGCCAGAATATCAAATGCCTAAATCATCACCACTAAATTCCAAAATATTTCATACAATGTATAGAGAGTGTTCGACTCCCCAATACTCCGCCAAAATTACCTGTACTAACTTGCTCATGGCCACATGAGCATGCCCGGAGCCCCGCACCACGCCGGGCTTTTTGCTTTGGGCTGTTGACCTTGCCTGGCTGAAAACAACCCCAAAACCCTGCTCAAACCGCTTTCTGCTCAAAACCTGTTGACCTGAGCGAGGCTAGGTGCGCCTGCAAACGGAACTGGAAATTGCTCGCCTTGCGTTAAAAGACCTCTCTGGAGTGGACAGCCTTCCGCCCCGAATGCAGCGTTCAGCTTCTGTCCTTTCGCCCCTGAACTTGCAAAAAATTGTTGCCAATCTCGCGCTCGGTCACCCGGAGCTTAGAGCCTATGACCTACAACACCAGATCGCACAATATGAAGCACAGAAGTTTTATTTAGGCACCCGTTCTGCAAAGGTGGACTTCATTGCCCAGGCTTCCGCGGACGTCTTAAGTGGCCCCGGCGACTATGGCTCCTCGGCCGGACGTCTTGGAGCGGATCAGCGTGTCGGAGTTCAAATCACAATGCCGCTTTCCACTGGCGGGTTGAATGTTGCAAAACAACGAGAGGCGTTGGCGATCGCAGAAAAAGCCTTGGCGGACCGCGCACTTGCGGCACTTGCGCTTGAACAACAGGCACGTGCGGCCTGGCAGATGCTCAACAGCTTTCCCGCCAGCATAAGCGCTCTTGAATCTGCACTGACGAGCGCTCGGCAGCGGCTTTTGGAAACCCGAAAGGCCCACGCCAACGGCGCACGATCAACGCTTGAGCTGCTTGCCGCAGAAGCCGCGGTTGTCGATGCGGAAAAACAGCTGATCCTTGAGCAGGCAAATCACGCCCGAAGCTGGGCTCGGCTTCAGGCTGCCGCAGGCGTGATGGAAGACAAAGACTTTCACAAGATTCAGAGCGTTTTGAGGAATAAGCCTTGGGCTAACTAAAACGGCTGTGCCCAAACGACAGGCTTATCGTTTTTTTTAATTGTCGCCTTTAGGACAATCAATTGGACTAAACGAAGAGCGCGGGCGACACTAGCTTTTATGAATACCGCCGTTATTGCCTCGGTTACTTATCTATCAAGTGCTTTTACTTATGCGCGTGAGCATCGGTGGGCCTCTTTCGGGCTTGGCTTGGGACTAGTCTCCGTTGCCGTGCTCTTAGGGCAGAGTCTGTCGGTTATTGCCAGTGGCGCAATTCCGGAGGGTTTGGCGTACGCGGTCTATGGCGGCCTGGCGGGCTTTGCCACCACTACGCTTGGTGCAAGCGTAGCGCTTAGCATTCGAAAAATCCCACAAAAACTGGAAGACAGCTTGCTCGGGTTAGCTGCAGGAATGATGCTTGCCGCGGCAGCATTTTCACTAATTCTTCCAGGCCTGGAGGCTGGGGTCGAACTTACCGGTGGGCGTTTTTCGGGTGCCTTCTTGGTAGTCGGCGGAATGGCGCTCGGTGTCTTGCTCATGCTCGGGTTAGATGCCTTCGCACCCCATGAACATGACAGCACCGGTCCGTGTGGCCCCGCACCGGAGTGTTGCTCTCGAATGTGGCTTTTTGTAATGGCGATGGCCATTCATAACCTGCCCGAAGGCATGGCTGTTGGTGTTGCGTTTGGACAGGCTGATTTTTCGGTGGGAATTCCAATGGCAACCGCAATTGCCCTGCAAGACATACCCGAGGGCTTGGCAGTAGCGCTCGCCTTGCGAGCAATCGGACTGTCTCCAATGAAGGCCGTCATGGTCGCCGGGGTGAGTGGCGCCTTGGAGCCGTTGGGCGCATTGCTCGGCGTGACACTTGCAAGCGGAATGGCGTTTGCTTATCCGTTGGCAATGGGGCTTGCAGCCGGGGCTATGATTTTTGTGGTGTCGCATGAAGTGATTCCCGAGACTCATCGCAACGGGCATCAAACAGCAGCGACCATGGGCTTGATGAGCGGGTTTGCTGTCATGATGGTACTCGACACTGCATTAGCGTAAGGGAGAGTTGATATGGCCACGAAAAAGACGAAGACACCAATGATAGATATCGGCATTAGCGCAACGGATCGCGCAAAGATTGCCAAAGGGCTTTCGGCATTTTTGGCCGACAGCTACGCCTTGTATTTGATGACTCACAATTTCCACTGGAACGTTACTGGGCCCCAATTTAACAGTCTGCACCAGATGTTCATGGGTCAGTACACCGAACAGTGGGGCGCACTCGACCAAATTGCAGAGCGAATTCGTGCCCTTGGCCACCCCGCCCCCGGCACCTATGCCGAGTTTGCCAGGCTTGCTAGCGTAAAGCAGGTTGAAGGTGTGCCTAAGGCTACTGACATGATTCGTCATTTGGTGGTCGCCCAAGAGACTACTGCGCGCACTGCGCGCAAGCTGTTTACCCTTGTCAGCCGGGCAGAAGACCAGCCGACGGCCGACCTGCTCACCCAGCGGCTGGACGTTCACGAGAAAAACGCCTGGATGTTGCGAAGCCTTCTTGAAGACTAACTGATTTAGATCAAGAAGTTGCTCTTGCTCGGGCGCTTACAGTATATAAAATAATAGAATGTTTTTGAAAATATTGATTTCACTCCCTCTTTCTCAACTCCTCGAAGGACCTACAAATGTTTAAAAAAAATATGGGAACAATTGATCGTGGTATTCGCGTAATTGTCGGCATTGGCCTGGTTGCAGCGGCGGCGGCAGGCTCTCTCGGAGCCTGGGCCTACATTGGCGTGGTGCCGATTCTTACGGGCTTAATGGCCAACTGCCCGGCTTACTCGCTGCTCGGGATCAACACCTGCAAGAAGTAATCGTTCTCTTTGCCCTGGCAACTGTTCTGGGTACCGCCTCGGCCGCCTCGTGCGGCTGCGGCTTTGAGTGGCTGCATGGGCTAGCTGTATTCCTGATCTCATTTTCCGGATTAGGGGTGGCACAGATCTATTCCTTGCCACTTGTAAATAAAGCTCGCCCGCGGCTCAGTGCCATTTGGCTTGCGGCAACGCTGTATTTAATCTTCAATCTTGCTGATCTCGTACAACGTGGCGAGTTGTTTTTAATTCCAGCCGTGGTAGCAATAAGCCCGGCCTTGCTTGGCGCAGCAACAGCGGTTTCAAAAACCCGAAAATTGCTTTTTGTGCTGTCAGCAAGTGCCTATACAAGTCTTGCCGCATCGATTCTTTTTCTTATTGCGCCAGCAAACCTGTGGTGGGGCATGGCGTCGCTGCCGATTTCCGCACTGGCCTTTTGGAAACCAAGGGCTGCGTTTGTTGCGGTTGCGTTACACATGATCGGCTTATCCGCGGGTTATATTCAACTTGGCCTTCAATGGCGTTAAAAAAGGAGATTTATATGAGCAGTTTTGATCACGCTGGACTGATGAAAAGCATCAATGACACGCTGGGTCCTTTTCGCAAATCACAAGCCGAGCCCATGCAAGGATTTTCAAAGCTTGCGCAAGGCGCCATGGCTGAAGGCGCCATTAGCGCCAAGCACAAAGAGCTTATTGCTCTGGGCATTGGTATCAGCCAGCGCTGCTCCGGCTGTATTGCATTCCATGTCAAAGCACTGATCAAACTTGGCGCAACACGGGCCGAACTTGAAGAAATGCTAGCAGTTTGTGTATACATGGGCGGTGGCCCATCGCTCATGTACGCGGCCGAGGCTCTTGCCGCTTGGGATGCCATGGCAAATTCAGGGTGAAATTATCGTTACTCTAGGGATTTGCCTCAAAATCCACGAACACCCGGTTCATATTTGCCCGGTGCAGCTCCGCAAAGTTTTCAAGGTGCATGAACTGAGCTGGCTTGGCGAACTTATCCAAGGTTTCGCCAATCGGATCCATATTGCGCGCGGCAGCGCCCACATTGGCAATCAAGAAATCGTAGTAATCACCCGTCTCCCGTTTCGCCTGGGCTAGGTCAGTAACTCGACCATGCCCGGGAACAAGGTGTCTCGGGTTTAACGCCATCAGCCGCTGAAAGGCGGCTTGGGCTTTGCGAACATTTGATTGGGGCAGCACACCCAAGATTCGATCAACATACACCAGGTCACCTGTGAATACGACAGAGGCTTCAGGAAAGTAAATCATCGTGTCGCCGGGATAGTGCGCATTGGTCTCTATCCACTGCATGCGAACGCCATCAATTGTGACTACCTGCTCTGGCAGCTGATGTGTTTTCGTTGCATAAAACGGCGTAGTACCCGCCAGCTGCCCGCCGACAAACCGCTTTAAATTGTTCAACTGCTGTTGAGCCGATGCCTGCTGAGTCTTGACCGTGCCGGCCATAGCGTGGATTTCTGCGCCCTGCTTTGCAAAGTAACCGTTACCGAGCCAGCGATGATCTTGTGAGCCTGTATTCAACACCCATTTAATGGGTTTACTTGTCACAGCTTTGACCGCCTGTTCAAGCATGGCTGCACTATGAGAACTTGCGCCACTGTCAATCAAGATCACGCCTGTGGCGGTGACCACTCGGCCCGTGATGTCCTTGGCCGCAAGGCCCAAAGAAATACTGGCTAGCGCCAAAAGCAGAGTGATGTGGGTAAAAATGCGGCGTATGGCTGACATTGTCTGTGTGTGTAATGGGGTCTGGGACGAAGATCTTCGAGACGATCTAACCCGATATCCTAGCGAGTCTATTGAAGAGTTGAGAGCCAAAGAGCGCATCTGTAATAAATGTTGCCAGTGCGAGCCAATTGTCATCGCGGAAATCGAGCGGGCAAGGACCGCCCGGAAAAATCACGCCCCGATAGTCTGAACTAATTGCCACTGAACGCTGCCCCTCTCTTTACTCATACAGATAAGCCGAACACCGGCGTCATTGCCTTTTGGCGGTGGACCGCGTTGATTGTTGTCTTTATACTTAGTCGTTGAAGCTAAAAGCCATTTTCGGTCGTGCACTGCCAGCGAGGTATTCCACTTGAGTAAACCACTTTCTAGATCTAAAGCACTAGGTGCAAAGGTAATTTTCGCTGCGATGCAAATTTTAAGAGACCGAGGCGGCGAGCTTCCTGGTCGCGAAGTTATCAGCGCTATCGAACAAACGCTTGATCTTGATGATTGGGCTCGCTCCACGTACGAAAAGTCTGGCTATACACGTTGGATCAGCATCCTGCATTTTTACAGTATTGACATGATTAAAGCAGGGTACATGCTTAAACGAAAAGGCGTCTGGTACCTGACAAAAGAAGGTGTTGCAGCGCTTGATCTCGGCGAGATTGGAATGCTGCAATCGGCACTCGCAAAGTACAAAGAGTGGCGCGAAGAGAACCCAAGAGAAAAGCGCGAGAAGTCATCTGATGAAGACTTGGAAGAAGTCGATGTTAGTCAAGGAGAGCAAGGGCAAGAGGCGACCTTACAAGAGGTTGAACAGCGTGCTGCTGATGGCATACGACAGCGTATCGATAGTATTAATGCTTATGAGTTCCAGGACCTCGTTGCAGCGCTCCTCCGCGGGATGAAATACTACACGCCGTTTATTGCCCCAAGAGGCAAAGATGGTGGGGTGGATATCATCGCCTATCAAGATCCCCTAGGCGCAGTTAGCCCCCGCATCAAAGTGCAGATCAAGCATCGTGACAGTAGCGCAAGCGTCCAAGAGATACGAGAGTTAATCGGACTGCTTAGCAAAGACGGGGATGTAGGGATGTTTGTCTCCACAGGTGGATTCACAAGCGATGCCAAAATCCAGGCCCGAAACTCACATGTCCATGTCGAGTTAGTTGACCTCGATCGATTCATTGCCCTTTGGCAAGAGTTTTACCCAAAACTTTCCGATGAAGATAAAGAGCGGCTCCGGCTACGCCCAGTATTCTTTTACGATCCAGCGATTTGAAATGAAACTTATCGACCTGTCCCAGCAATACGCATCTCGACTACACTGCCCTTTTTGCGGAGAAGAGGTCGTCGATGAAGACAAGGCGCCCGACACCAACCCTTGCGCGCACACACTCTACATCGCTACCGATGATGGTTTTGAATACATAGCTCCAGATTTAAAGGAATATGCGGTAAAAAATAATCTTGGAGACGGAGAAATGATTGGCGTGCACCAGAGCATCGAAAACATTCCTTACGGTAATTCGTTCGGATTTACAGTAAACCCGCCACCACCCCCCTGTTTATGCCTTCACGTGGGTTTTCGTGGAGAGATTGTTGAGTAAGCGTGAAACACCCTTAACCCGACGATATTGGGAGTCAGTAGGCGGCACACTCATTGAAGAGTTTCAGGCAGTCGCAAAAGGCCCACATCATGCCCAACGCTTGATTGACGGAGTCATCATCCTTGGCGGCCCAGCGGAAATATCGAAAGATAAAAGTCAAAAAATTACCGACAAAGATATTGTTGTCATTCAGACCAAAGCAACTCGGCTTAGCATGAGCCTTCTAGGACAAGCAATCTTGTCGATTGAGTTAATGAAGCGATTTAGTCCCCGCTCGATAAAAAGCGTTGCGGTTTGCACCGAAGATGATGCGGAGCTGCGGCCTATCGGCGAGAAGTTTTCAATCGAAATCGTCGTCTACTCGGATTAGTCTCGCGATAGACCAGCTCGTGTTAGTCCTGCTTCTTGAGCCACCCTTGAAATGCCGCATCCAGCGCTGTGAGCTCTCTTAGGGCTAAGGCTGTTGGGCGCACAATGCGTCGCCTGTGATCAGACTTGTCGATGGTGAGGTCAATCAGCTTTTCATGGTAAAGCGTATCAACGCACTTATGGACTGTGGCCGGTGAGGCAATTGCACTGCCCATGACGATCTCTTGGATGTGTAACGGCTCATTTGATTGGCAGCGCAAGACTATCCAATCTAGAAACTCACGGCTTAGGCGATCAAGTTTTCCAAGAGTGAACTCTTGTTCTTGCGCTTTCATAAATTCTCTCGCTGCAATCCAGCGAAAATCAGATGTTTTTCTCATCTGTCAATTTTAAGCCTAGCAAGTGGAGTGTTTGCCTATTTGTCGCTCTTGGCTAGCGGTCTTTTTCCTCGGCGTGTTTTGGCGAACGCCTAGGGCAAAACCCGCAATCCATTTCTCAAAGTGCTTAATGCTCATATGTCGAGGGTCAATGTCATCTGCGCGCTGTAGCGCCCAGCGTGACCACTTGTTAAATCCTACTATCTCTTTACCTGCGGCTCTCGCTTTTGCGTCAAACACTGTCACGAGCTCACGGATACGATCAGAGTCCTCGATTCGCTTACCGGCATCTGCGAGTAACTCCAATCGTCGATTTAGGAGCGTAGCAATACGGGCCCGCTCACGCCTTAAAGCCCGCTGGCGCTTTTCTTCATTCTTTTCGATGAGCTCTTGGCGGCGGGAGACGTCCCACTCGTAACCGCTTGTCAGCCAGTCTCGATAGTCGCTTTCTTTTTTTGCCAGCAGCCCAAGCACTAGCGTTCGGATGTCGCCTGAGGTGAAATGGCGATAACACTGGTAATTCCCCCCTCGTCTAGCATCCCATTCTTCGGATTCCCAGGCAAAGCAGATTTGTGGCGCTGCAACAGTCTCTGCGTTTTTTCCGCTGCGTCGCTCACTGGCCTCTGATAAAAACAGAGCAAAACTTTTGTGGCGCTCGGCAAAGGTGATATGCGTCTTAAAATGCACCCTACCAGTAACGCGAGGCTTAAATCCCAACCTGTGGAAGGCCCATAACACCCCATTAAACGCCTCTAAAAGTCTCTTTCCGTCCCCGTCTTGATACCTGGGTCGATCGAATATCGAATAGCCCCTTAAACGGGCTTTTTGGCAGTCCTGGTCATAGATCTTTTGAGCAATCGGGTGCAGTTTCTTGTAGCTGCCCGGCTCAGGGATCTCGGGAAGCTTCTCAGCTAGCCTTGCGACAAACTCCTCCACCGACTCCTCAGGCGGCTTAGGCGGATCTGGAATGGGCTCGGCTAAGTTTTCCCAGTCAAATCGATCCGTTCTCGCAGCCTCCCGCTGCTCATACTCCGTGATGACGAGCCGATTGAAGTCCGACACACCGGAGAGCAGCTCGGGCAAAGGGGGTTTCACATACTTGCGTCGTTTCTTGCTCGAACCCAGGCTGGCCCAATAGCCGCGTGGTGGCCTGGGCACATCTTTTTGTCTGCAAATTTTGGCAAGCATGACGTCTGAAATGCCCAGCTCCTCGGAGACCTTGGTCATTGGCTTGGCCCAGACTAGGTCATAGAGCTGCTCTCGAGTTAGCGGAAGCGGCATATGGTCCTCCTTGTATAGTCGATATGAGCGCGCACCAAATGTGCGTCATACCTAACGATAGCCAGCGGTCAAACACGGCGAAAAGCGTGACTCGTAGTAACGGTTTGATACAAGCCTCGAGCGCCGGACCCAAGATATGCGAATTACTGCACAGCGGGGATCGTTTTTCCGCTGCAAGATAGATATGGCTGTAATATAAATGGCAAACTGCTTTAGCTAAAGTTTTAAACAGTCATGATCCAGAGAATCGGGCTAAAGCAGTGAGCTACGGGCGGTCTCAGTCCTGACACCAATCAAATATTGATGACCAGGGCAAGACCCTTTTGAAGCTAAATTAAAAAATATAAAACTCGATCGCCGATATGCTACTGACGTTTCCTACAAAAAATTTAGCAATACAAAAAGCCTACCTAGAGCCCTTTTTTGATGTGGCCATCTTGATTGGCAACCATCGATCTCTTGCGGATTGGAATCTAATTCCGCTGTCCAAAATTACAACAATCTTAGGACCTAACTCCGCGGGCAAGAGCAGCATTTACGAAGCTTTTGAAATATTGTCTTTCTTGACTCGCGCCCAGTCACGCGGTTCTACCGAACTCGCGACCATAAAAGATTCCGCTAGATCACAGGAAATCGCTCCCGCTTACGGCATCTCCGCCAAATACCCAACGGACCTTGGGAATCTTTGGGAATACCTGAGCTTTGCCGAAGAGCGACTAGATCGAAGGATACATACCGCCTCCGGCGAGAAAAGCCTATTGGCAGACCTTGCTGTCAAAGGCGAATTCCCTGTGTTTGGCAACTTTTTTCGAAGCAAAGAATTTCAAGCGCACATCTCGGACACTGTTTTCACTGCAGTATTTGAAAACATCGGCTATTCGACACTTTCTCTAAGTGTGTATCTAGATGGAAATCTCGCTGCAACCTGGACGGCGGAGGATGGACATCAGCATATCAATGTCAAATCCTTTGCACTCTCTTTGTTTATGCCTGAGTCGGTAGAACTCAAAAATCTATTCGATGAACACGCAGATTTCCAATACAACTTTTACTACAGCGATTGGTCGAGTCAAGCTCCAGAAATTGGCCCGGCTTGGCCATCTTTCGGGTCTGTTGCGAATTTCATGTTTCAGCTCACCCCTTACGAGTCGAACGACCCAAGACTCGCAGATGAGGCATTTGCGCTCATTACGGCAATATTTCACTACCCTCTTGCGACACTCATACAGCGATATGCATGGACTTTCAACTCAGACCCAGTGCGCGATCTCAACTCTGACTGGTTCTTTTGCAAATTGAACCCACACCCTGACTCAGAAAAACTAGCCACGCACCAGTTTGCAGATCCCAATCAGCAAACTGGCACTTCAGGAAAACACGTGCTTGCACGAGAAGCTATTTTTCAAAATGTTGCTCGATTGAGCGACCCCAGTCGCCCGAAATCTCGTGTGCTCACACAAATCAACGAATGGCTCGGTGGAAAAGCCTTTCTTGATTCTGGGTATCAAATCAAAGTCGATCTTAAAACCTGTATTCCTTTTACAGATACAACGCTAAAAAACTCCGGCTTGATTGACATAAAGGATGTGTTTGAGATTCGGGAAAACAAAGTATCTAACGAGGAACATCAGCAGTTGGATATAGTCCAACTCAAGAAAAACGTTGAATTCCTCGCCCGAATATTTCTCGTTGATTTAAGTGGTCGAGAGCTAAGATTCTCAGAGGTCGGTACAGGCTTTTCACAAATTCTCCCAATTCTGACGTTTCTGGGAATCTCCAACAACTATGTGATTCGTCAACCGGAAGTCCATCTGCATCCAAAGCTGCAATCCAGGGTAGCCGACTGTATCGTCAATTGTGTAGCTAATGACCGAAAATCTAAATACTCTGGGAATATCATAATCGAAACACATAGCGAGCACTTGATTCTCCGACTGCTGAGGCGAATTCGAAACTCCCACAAAGACGAGTTACTGCATACCTCATTAACCCTCTATCCCGATGAGTTGTCGCTGATTTATATAAGACCGATGGGCGACAGAAGTCAAGTATTTCTAGTTCGTGTCAATTCGGCCGGAGAGTTTATCGACGGCTGGCCCGAGGGCTTTTTTGATGAACGAGACGAAGATCTTTGGAATTAACGATGCCCCAAACGCAACTTTTTGATACGGTAGCAATTGATCCCGCGCTCACGAGAGATCAGCTTGTTTGCCTTACGTTAAAATATAAATTTGGTCTGATGAACGGACGCATCATCGCTGGACTTCCAAGAGACTGGCATAATTTCGCTCTGCAGCAGATCAACAAAATTGAAGATGAAATCTTAAAAAAAAGGTTAAAAGGCGTCTTGCAGCAGCTCGATTTATCCGGCGCAATATTGCCAAAAGATGTGCCGTTTGATCGGAAAAAGGCGTGGGTCGAAGTTATCAAGGCTGAAACCTCAAAGACACATTTCAATGTGCTTATATGCGATGAGCCTGTGGAGCACGACCCTTTGTACTCATCAAGCGAGATCGATGAATACATTGAAGAATCAGAGAATAAAGTCGGATTTTTAGATGTATCTCAGCTAACAACTCCCGATTCCTTTATTCCACTTCTGAATCCATTTCTAAAAAAACATAAGAAAATAGTTTTGGTAAATCGCCATCAATGGCTTCAAGCAACAGCTAAGGAGCGTGACCTTTTTCAAACAGTATTTAAGCATTGGGCGGCTCAAGGGGGAAATGACTTTACGGTGATTCGTTCATCGCTAGATAGCCAATATGAGCCAAGACCTTTTAGTTCACGCTGGAGCGAAGAAACCAAGGAATTAGAGAAATTTCTGCTGGCCTCCAGCTATAGCGGAACATTTCGTTTTATAGCTGTCAATGACCAGACTGATCGCCTGCACCATCGATACCTACTTGGAAATTATTGCGGTATTTCGATGGATTATGGGCTTGAAATAAACAGCAAACCTCATCCATGGCAGCTTTTAAATCAAGCTCACTTCAAGGCTGCAAGAGAGCGATTCTTTGTTGGCGATATCCAGACCGAATACCCCGAACATCACATTTTTCTATACAGAGAAAACGGAAACAAAATTGTTAGGCTTAGCAATTAAAGAACAAACAATAATGGGTATTTAGAGTCGAAGTTTAGATAGCACAGAGGCTGTGTAGAATGGTCAAACACATTGGAATTGATACCAAAACCTTTTTGGCTTGTTTGTTAAGTTTTCTCTCGGGGATCGTCTTCGCAGACGAAAAACAGACCGAACTTATGTTCAAGATTTTAGAGGAACAAAGACAAGAGCTCAGTTCTTCTGAAGAGTCCATGTTAAATGAAGGCGAACTCGAGGGCGACGACAACACTTCACAACTCGAAATGCCACGCCCAATGCATGAACGTCTAAATCCGGACGTTCGCAGAAGCTGGGATCGAGCATCGGTTTATCTGCCAAATAAGCGATGGCCAACTTCTCCAAGCAATGTTGATGTGACCATACCGCATACGGTCGTTGTTTATCTACATGGATGTGGAGGGATAACGACTTTTAATGATCGGCCCTGGGCGCGATTTTTAGCTGATCAGGGCTTTATAGTCGTCATGCCCGATAGCTTTGCGAGAAAGGGTAGGCAATCTAATTGTAACGGCCGTGATTTTAGTACTGGTTACTACCCGCTGGCGCATATTCTGCGTCAAGAAGAGATTATCTGGGCTAGACATATGTTGTCCAAAATGCCTTGGGCAGACGAAAACAATTTATTTTTAATGGGGCATAGTGAAGGGGGATATGCGGTTACCAAATATGGAGCTGGCGGATTTCGCGGAATAATTATTTCCGGATATAACTGTCACTGGGCGAACTGGAAAGATGGAACCCCGGCACTAGCTGTAAATTACGAGACTGACCCTTGGTTAAAAAATTCTGGAATGCGTTGCGCTGAAAGGTCTGGTGGTCGCGCAATTAAAGATGTAATTTTGTCTGGTCATGAGCACGAAACATATTTTCGGGTCGAAGCTCGAGAAGCTGTGAAAAATTTTATAGTCGACAACCAGTATCGGAAAGACTAGCCTGCTAACGTTAATGTTGGCGTCTGGATTACCCTTCTAATTCAATTCACAGATGAGTTATGTAGGGGCGTTGGAAAACTTGGGGCTTCGATAACCATGACATGAGACTCAGAGGCCAGAGTTAGTAGTACGGCAGCCCCATCGGGCCCTGGGGCATCTAAAGGAAAAAGCGTTACTTGTAGTAACGGTTCCGTCCCCACCAAGAGCACCGAACCTGCGTTACACGTTTTATTACACGGCGGGGTTTTGGCCTTGTAACCCATTGATTCTATTGATGAAAATTGGAGCGATTTTCATCATAATCCGCAGGTCCGGGGTTCGAATCCCTGAATCGCCACCAATTTTAAATGGCCGAAAGAACTTTTTGTTATATCTCTAGGCCGCAATTAATGAACACTGCTTGATTCGAGCGAGTTCCTTTTGAAGGGTTCGTTTCGCCACCTCGGTATCAAAGCGGACTTGCCCGCGTAACCACCAACCTTCGCTCAAGCCGAAATACTTGCAAAGACGCAGGTCTGTGTCCGCTGTAATTGCACGACGGCCGGCCACGATCTCGCTGATGCGCCCCGCCGGAACACCGATATCTTTTGCTAGCCGATACTTGGTAATGCCGAGCGGCTTTAAAAACTCTTCCTCCAGCATTTCGCCCGGGGGGATAGGATCAATTCGCCTCATATTCATTTTCCTTTCAGTGATAGTCCACGATCTCAACATCATAAGCACCATCAGTTGTCCATCGAAAACACAAACGCCACTGATCATTGATTCGAATACTGTATTGGCCTTTTCTTTTGCCTTTTAGTGCCTCAAGGCGATTGCCCGGCGGTACCTTCAAATCCTCAAGCCTTTCAGACCACTCGAGTTGCTCAAGCTTTCTGAGCGCCTGGCGCTCGAACGCCACCCAGCGCTTAACCGAATAGCCCGAAAACAACTTTTCAGTATCGGCACATTTAAAAGTTTTTATTGACACAAGCTGAATATTAACGCGAAGCGTATATATCCGTCAAGCGTACATATTCAAAAGCGGAGATCGGATTGTGAGTTGGCAACCATCGCGCCAGCCCGCAATACACGTTTTGTTAAATGGCGGCTCCAACCCCCCCCCAATCACTCCGGCCGCCACTGCATCACAACTTCCCGCTGAATGGCGAGCCAAGCCACAATTTGCTGGTTCACGCTCACAGGCTCAACCCGCCAGGACATCATGAACGGCAGGCCATCCTTTCGGTAGTTCACCGCCTGACCCTCAAACCCTTTTCCCTCTCTGAGCAAGCGGCCCAATCGGGCTGTTTCATCGCGATCGGTACTAGGGCCCTGCAACACTCTGGGCGATTGGCCCAAGATCTCGTCCGCCGCGTAACCAGTCAACTTTTCAAACGCAGCGTTGGCGTAAATGATCTTGGGGTCGGCTGAACTGTCCGTCACCAGCACAGCGTCATAGCTGTGGTTCAACAGCGTCTCAAGCAGGCTGAGTGCCGCCTCTGTCGACGGAAGTAGTGGTGCGAGTGTGCGCGACATATGTCCCACTTTATCAGCTTCACACCCGCCGATTACCCCCGCTTTCATATAAGGGAATAGCCTAAAACCCCTTGCGAAGGCCAACACCAGCAAGTAGACTGGCCAGTCTAATTCAAAGGCCAGACCATGGTTGAGACCCTCCTTAGCCCAGACAAGATCGCGCAAGACCCCCGCCCTGATGTTCGCGGCCGGCTTGTCGATGCCGCTTTGGCGACCTTTGTCGAAGAGGGCTATCGGGCCAGCATTGACCGTATCGCAGCCCGCGCCCAGGTCGCCCGACAAACCATCTACAACCATTTCGGCAGCAAAGATGCGCTATTTGCCGAAGTGATTCGCCAGGCCAGCCGATCGATTCTTGTCACCCTGGATACCGGGCGAGATCTGCGAACCGCGTTGATTGACTTTGGTCAGGCCTACCGTGAAAAGGTCTTAAGTCCTGATGGGCTCGCGATATTTCGGACCATCGTGTCGGAAGCCCCACATTTTCCAGACCTATCGCAGCAGGTGTTTCAAATTGGCCCGCTGTCCACCCGCAATCGCTTGTCGACTTATCTGGCGCAAGCAATGCAATCGAATCTCTTGCGCCAAGAAGACCCGGATTTTGCCGCCCAGACCCTAATCGCCATGCTCGTCGAGTATGAGCGAATTCAGGCCTTGTTCACCCTAAACCCCGTAACCCTCAGTCCCGAAAACACTGCACAGATCATCGATCGATTTTTGCGCCTCTTTGCCCCCGAGAAGGAAACCCCATGAAGCACCCCACCGCTTTGTTCATTACGGCCTGTGCCGTTTCATTACTAACGGCCTGTGGTCAGGGCGGATCGCAATCGCCCGGTGGCGCCCCCGGAAAGGGCCCAGGAGGGCCTTCGGCCGGCATGCCGCCAGCAGAAGTCGAAGTGATGACGGCAAGCACTGGCGTTGCCACCATCACGCAGGAACTGCCTGGACGTTTACAAGCCTACCGCACAGCACAGGTTCGTGCGCGAGTTGAAGGCATTGTCGAAAAACGGTTCTTCACCGAGGGCAGTGATGTCAAAGAGGGCACCCCACTTTTTCGGATTGATCCGCGCAACTACCAGGCCGCATACGACTCTGCCAAAGCAGATGTGTCTGTTGCCAAAATCACGGTAGATCGGTATCGGCCACTCTTGCAAATCAGAGCCATTAGCCAACAAGAGTTTGATCTCGCA
The DNA here is from genome assembly GCA_036362785.1 of beta proteobacterium MWH-UniP1. Taxonomy (NCBI): domain Bacteria; kingdom Pseudomonadati; phylum Pseudomonadota; class Betaproteobacteria; species beta proteobacterium MWH-UniP1. Next base: position 581,977 of record CP143625.1, on the reverse strand, counting down.
GAAGCCAAGCTTAAGCAAGCTGAAGCGGCCTTAACCCGCGCCCGCGTTGATCTTGAAAACACCACCGTTCCCGCCCCGATCACGGGCCGCATTGGCCGCGAGCTGGTGACCGAAGGCGCACTCGTCGGCAAAAACGAGGCCACCCCACTCACGATCATTGAGCAGCTTGATCCGATCTACGTCAATTTCACACAATCTGGCGTAGACGTGCTTCGTCTCAAACAATCTATTGCTGCCGGAAAACTTAAAAACGCTGACAAAACCAAAATTGAGCTAATCCAGGAAGACGGCTCCGTTTACAAACTGACAGGCAAATTGCTGTTCTCTGATCTCGCCACAGACCCAACCACCGGCAGTATTTCCATGCGTGCGGTGTTTCCCAACCCGCGGCGAGACTTGTTACCGGGCAGCTTTGTCCGCGTTCGATTCCCCGAGGCCGTTGCAGACCAAGTCATCTTAGTGCCACAACGTGCCGTGCAGACCGGCCCCCAAGGGCAGTTTGTTCTTGTGGTCAATGACAACAACCTCGTCGCCCCGCAGATGATCAAAACAACGGGCATGAGCGGCACGAATTTTGTCGTGTCTGACGGGCTTAAGGGTGGCGAAAAGATTGTTGTGAATGGTGTGCAAAAGGCACGCCCAGGGTCCACCGTCAAACCGGTGCTACTCGGGCCAGATGGCAAGCCAGTTGCAGCGCCAGCAGCCGAACCATCAACGGCACCTTCGGCAGCACCTGCACCCTCTGCAGCAGCCCCGGCCCCGGCGAAACCCGGCGATCAAAACACCTCTAACAAAAAATAAGGCCACGCCATGTTTGCCAAATTCTTTATTGATCGCCCTGTCTTTGCCTGGGTGATTGCGCTGGTGATCATGCTAGCGGGCGTCTTGGCCCTGCGCGGCCTGCCACTGTCGCAATATCCTGCAGTCGCACCACCCGCGATTGCATTCAATATCACCTACCCTGGTGCATCTGCCAAAGTCATTGAAGACACCGTGACCTCGCTCATTGAGCAGGAAATGAACGGTATTGAAAACCTGCTCTATATGGAATCCGCATCAGAGCAGAGTTCAGGCACCGTCACACTGACCTTTCGCCCCGGCACTAATATTGACGTGGCATCGGTCGAGGCCCAAAACCGATTCAAACGGATTGAAGCCCGTCTGCCCGATGATGTGCGCCGGCTTGGTGTGCCAGTCACAAAACCATCGCGTAACTACGTGATGTTTGTCAGTTTGTATTCGCCCGATAAAAGCAAGTCTTCGGTCGACTTGGGAAGTTATGCGGCCGCAAACGTCTTAGACCCCATCCGTCGCGTTAAAGGGGTTGGCGAAGCCATTTTATTCGGCACCGAATACTCCATGCGGCTGTGGCTCAAGCCCGAAAAGCTCCATGCATATTCCTTATCGCCTGCTGATGTCACACGCGCGGTCCGCGCACAAAACGTGGAGCTGGCCACCGGAGAGATCGGACAGGCACCGGCCGCCAAGGGGCAGCAACTGAATGCGGTGATTGTGACCCGCAGCCGACTGCAGACACCCGAAGAATTCGGCAACATTTTGGTTCGCACACTGCCCAACGGCGCTGCGGTCCGTGTGAAAGATGTCGCGCGCGTGGAACTGGGTTCCCAGGACTACAACATTTACGCCCGATTAAACGGCCAACCCAACGCGGCAATCGCGGTTCGTGTCTCACCCGACGGCAATGCGCTCGATGTCGTCAAGGCCGTGCGCGCCCGCATGGCGGAGCTTTCCCAGTACTTCCCTGAAGGCATTTCCTGGGACGTGCCCTATGACACATCCCGCTTTGTTGATATCTCGATTAATGAAGTGCTCAAGACGCTAGCCGAAGCAGTGGTCTTGGTGTTTCTGGTCATGTATCTCTTTTTGGGGAACATCCGGGCCACCGTGATCCCCACCATTGTGGTGCCAGTGGCACTGACTGGTGCAGTCGTTGGGCTTTATCTCTTGGGTTATTCCATCAACGTGCTCACGCTGTTTGCCATGGTGCTGGCCATTGGTATCGTGGTGGACGATGCCATTGTGGTGGTTGAGGCGACAGAACGCATCATGACCACCGAGGGGCTATCGCCACGGGATGCCACCCGCAAGGCCATGGATCAGATTTTTAACGCCATTGTCGGCATGACGCTCGTGTTAACGGCTGTGTTTGCGCCAATGGTCTTTTTTGGCGGTTCCGTGGGCGTCATTTACAGACAGTTTGCGGTCACACTCATCCTGACCATGCTGTTTTCGGCCTTGATGGCGCTCACCCTCACCCCCGCGCTATGCGCCACGTTATTGAAACATTCGCCTGGCCAGGAACACCTGCCGACCAAAGGAATTTTGGGCTGGTTTAATCGCGTCTTTGATCGCTCGACACGCCGCTATGAGAGTTGGGTAGCGAAGGCCATCAAAAAAACGGGCCGTTATTTGGCTCTGTATGCAGCGATTATTGGCGCAGCCGGATGGCTATTTATCAATCTGCCTGGAAGCTTTCTGCCTGAAGAGGATCAGGGATACTTTATCTCCATGATTCAACTGCCCCCCGGTGCATCGCAAGAGCGCACGGTGGAAGTCTTAGAGCAGGTCGAGCAGTATTACCTGAGTCAGCCCGAAGTCGCCAAGGTCATCGGCGTAGTGGGGTTTTCCTTTGCTGGCCGTGGTCAAAACGGTGCGCTCACGTTTGTGCGCCTGAAAGAATGGGATGAGCGGCCCGATGCGAATCAATCTGCCACAGCGCTGATTCGTCGCGCCAATATGGCATTTTTCCAAATCAAACAGGCCATGATCTTTGCGGTCAACCCACCGCCTATTCCAGAACTCGCCGCAACCGGGGGCTTTGATTTCCGGCTGCAGGACCGATCAGGATTGGGCCGTGAAAAACTCATGGAAGCCCGCAACATCGCACTCGGTCTGGGGGGACAAAATCCAGCACTCATAGGGGTGCGTCCCGAAGGCCAGGAAGCAGCACCGCAGCTTTCCTTAGTGGTGGACCGCCGCAAAGCAGAGTCCCTTGGTGTATCCATTGGAGATCTTAACGAGACGCTACAGTCCACGCTCGGTGTCGCCTATATCAATGACTTCGAGCGTCAGGGTCGAATTCTGCGGGTACAGATGCAGGCAGAAGCCGATCTGCGCTCCTCACCCGAACAATTAAAGACACTGTCGGTGCGCAACAACCGGGGTGGCATGGTGCCGCTCTCCGAGCTTGTGACCACCAATTGGATTGTGGGTGCTCCAAAACTCGACCGCTATAACGGCCTGCCATCAATGAAGATTACTGGCGGACCGGCACCCGGCCGAAGCACCGGCGAGGCAATGCAGACCATGGAAGACATCGCCAAGCAGTTGCCGCCAGGGTTTGGCTTTGAGTGGTCCGGCACGTCGTTTGAAGAAAAGCTCTCGGGCTCGCAGGCACCGTTTTTGTTTGCGGTGTCATTACTCGTGGTGTTTTTAGCCCTGGCTGCGCTCTATGAGAGTTGGTCAATTCCGTTTGCCGTGATTCTGGTGGTGCCTCTGGGCATATTTGGCGCCACGCTGGGTGTCACCCTGCGTGGGCTACCCAATGACGTGTATTTCAAAGTCGGATTGATTGCCATCATTGGCTTGTCCAGTAAGAACGCCATTCTGATCATTGAGTACGCCCGCGAACTCCAAGAGCAAGGTAAAGATCTCTACGAGGCCACACTCGAAGCCTGTCGACTGCGTTTTCGCCCGATTATCATGACGTCTATGGCATTTATTTTGGGGGTCTTGCCACTCGCGATCTCGACGGGTGCAGGTGCCAATAGCCGCCATGCCATTGGAACAGGTGTGATCGGTGGCATGCTGGCGGCGACCTTCTTGGCCATCATCTTGGTGCCAGTGTTTTTCGTGGTCGTTCGCAAGATCTTCCCCGGTCATGCCCGGCATCATCACGAGGAGTCCAGTCATGGTTAATCATTCATCGGCCTCGCTGCTTGCCTGTGCTGTTACAGCCGTTGCATTAAGTGGCTGTGCCTACATGGCGCCGGACTATCAGCGGCCCGTAGCCCCAGTGCCAAGCAACTGGCCGCAGCAAAGTGGTGCGCAAACCCAGCCTGCGAACAATGTCCCTGCGCCCAAGGACTGGCGTGTATTTTTCCCCGATCCACGGTTGCAGGCCATGATCGCAACTGCTCTGGAACACAATCGCGACATGAGAATTGCGGTGGCTCGCGTGGAAGAGGCCCGCTCTTTATATGGTGTGCAACGTGCCGATCAGCTGCCGAATTTCAATATTGGCGTGAGTGGCACCGAAAGCCGTGTTCCAGCAGCCCTATCGTCCACCGATGTCCAACAGACCACCCGTCGTGTTGACGCCAATCTTGGACTATTGGCTTTTGAGCTCGATTTTTGGGGCCGAGTGGCTAGCCTAAGCAGTGCCGCAAAGGCATCTTATCTCGCCTCTGAGTCAGCCCAGCGCGCGTTTCGCCTGTCATTGATTGCAGATGTCGCCGATGGCTATCTCTCCCTGAAAGAGGCAGAAGAACGTTTGGCCCTGGCCCAAGCCACCGTCAAAGCTCGGGAAGAAAGCTTATTTCTTCTGACCAAGCGCCGCGATGTGGGGCTGGCAAGCGATAACGATTATCTGCTGGCCAAAGGGGCCTATGAATCCGCTCGGGCTGACGTGGCTGCTTTGCAGCGACAAAAAGGCCTGGCCGAAAATCTATTACGCGTCTTGGTGGGCATGGAAAAGCCCGACTGGCCGCAAGGCAAGAGCCTGACGGATCAAGGTTTACAAATGGATCTGTCCGCCGACGTGCCTTCGGAAGTGCTGCTCAGACGACCCGATATTTTGTCGGCCGAGCAGAAACTGATCGCCTCGAATGCCAATATCGGTGCAGCCCGTGCAGCCTTTTTCCCGCGCATTTCATTGGTCGGGTCTTACGGCAGTGCCAGCCCGCAGCTATCTGGTTTATTTGATGCCGGAACCACCGCATGGACTTTTACGCCAAGCATTTCGCTGCCCATCTTTGCGGGCGGACGCAATGTGGCCAATCTGGATTTAGCACAAGCACGAAAAGTCATTGCTGTCGCGGAATACGAAAAAGCCATTCAACAGGCCTTTCGTGAAGTAGCAGACGGCCTTGTTGCTCGAGACAATTTGCTGGAGCAAAGCAAAGCCCTGCAGGAATATGAAAAGTCTCAGCAGCAACGTCTTACCCTGGCTCAGGCCCGTTATGAGCATGGCGTGGCCAGTTATCTTGAAGTCCTGGATGCTCAAAGAGATCTTTTCTTTGCGCAACAGAGCTTGATTCAAACGCAACGCAGCCTGCTTTCAGCGGTTGCAAGGCTGTATAAGGCCCTGGGTGGGGGACTCGAAGGCTAACTTCGCCAAGCGAACAAAACAAAGCCCGCTTGAAGCGGGCTTTGTTTTTGGTGAAAAGTGATTTAACCGGCAATCTTCACGTTGAGCTCTTTGACAAGCTTTGCGTACTTTTCAAGTTCTGCCGACAGGAATGCAGCAAACTCGGCTGGTGTTGCAGCACCACTGGTCTGCAGGCCCTGGGCCTCAAGGGATGCCTTGTTTTTCGGATCAGCCATGGCCGCCTTCACCGCACGATCAATTTTATTGACCACTTCTGCCGACATATTTTTGGGGCCCATCACCGAATACCAGTTCGTCACGTCAAAGCCATTGATGCCCACTTCGCCAAAGGTGGGGACATTGGCCAGTTGGGGCAAACGTTTTGGCGTAGAAATGGCGAGTGCCTTGAGTTTTCCGCTACGAATGTGCTCCAGCACTGGCGGCATGGTGTCGAAGTTCATATTGATCTGGCCCGCGACCAAATCGATCACCGCCTGACCACTGCCCTTATAAGGAATGTGAATCATCTGAATACCGGCAATCTTGCAAAAAAGTGCGCCTGCAAGATGCTGAGTGCTCCCCACACCGGAAGAACCATAGGTCAGTTGATTGGGCTTTTGCTTTGCCAAGGCAATGAGATCTGCCACTGAGTTCACCGGCAAGGACGGATGCACCACCAAGACATTGGGCACGTAGCCAAGATAGGTAATGGGAGTGAAATCGGTTGCGGGGTTATACGGAATCTTGGCTTGTACAAATGGCGCAATCGCATTGGAGTTTGAGTGGCCCATGAGCAAGCTATAACCATCAGAAGGTGCCCGGGCAATTTCATTGGCGGCGATGGTGCCCGCTGCGCCCGCCTTGTTCTCAACCACGACAGATTGCCCCAGAACCTCGCCCATTTTTGGGGCCAAAGCACGGCCGACAATATCGGTACCCCCACCCGGTGCAAATCCCACCAACAGCTTAATGGGCTTGGTCGGCCAGGCCGCCTGGGCACTGGCCTGGGTCACCAAAGAGGGCACTGCAGCCGCAGCCACGGCCCCCTGAACAAACTGCCGACGATTGAGCTTGGACATCTTGTCTCCTTATTTGAATAGTTAGCCACAAAGAATCTCAGAAACGAGTTTCTTTGTGGCTTCGGGAAATCCCGTCCTATTCATCACCACGCTAACTCACTGTCGGTAGCCAAGTCGCGATTTTCGGAAATGCCAGCAAGAGCCCGACCCCAACGACTTGTAGGAACAAGAACTGCAACATACCGGCGTAGATATCCGTCAATCGCCAGCTTGGTACCACCCCCCGCAAAAAGTACGCCGACAAAGCGACAGGCGGCGAAAGCCATGCGGTCTGCAGCGTTACTGCCACCAAGGTGCTAAACCAGATCAGGTCAATGCCAGCTGCCTGGACAATTGGCAATGTGATCGGCAACACAATCAGCACGATCGGTACCCACTCCAATGGCCATCCCAACAAGAAAATCAACAACAAAATCAGAATCAGCATGACTGTAGGCGGCAAGGACAGACTCATCAAGGCGTTTGCAATAAAGTCTGCGCTACCCAGCCTAGAGAAGACCGCCCCAAACAGATTAGACGCCACCACGAGCAACAAAATCATGCTCGAAATTTCCAAGGTAGATCGCATGCAAGCGCGAATCTTTGCAACGGTCAGCTTGCCTGAAAGAACCGTCAGTACAAATGTCGCCGTACAGCCAATTGCACCAGCATCTGTCGGAGTCGCAATTCCCATGAGAATCACGCCAAGGGTAGACAGAATCACCACGATCACGGGAAATACGCCAATGGCCAAATCTTTGATTACCGGCCACTTCGACTTCGGTCGTAACTCCATGGGAAGTGCAGGACCCAGCGCCGGGTTAATCCAACACCGTACCAGACACCAGGCAATAAACAGACCCGACAGCATGAGCCCCGGAATAACCGCCGCTGCAAAAAGATCCGTGGCAGGCACCCCAACCACCGGACCCATCACAATCAGCATGACCGAAGGTGGAATCAAAATACCCAGCGTTCCCCCCGCTGTGATTGCGCCGGCTGACATACGAATGTCATAACCACTCTTAGTCATGGACGGAGCGGCCATCACGCCCAGCAGGGTTACAGATGAGCCCACGATGCCCGTGGCAGCGGCAAAAATGGTTGCTGTTATTAAGACAGCGAGATACAGAGAGCCCCGCAAACCAGCAAGCAACTGCTGAATGCCGGTAAACAGCCGTTCCATCAGACCGGACTGCTCAAGCAAAAACCCCATGAAGAGGAAAAATGGTATGGACGCAAGTACCGCATCCTGCATCACGGAAAATGTCTGCAGCACCGCCAAGTCGAGTACCACCGGCCCAAGTGCAATTAAGCCAATGATTAACGATAAGGCTCCCAGCGTGAACGCTATTGGGAATCCAATAAAGATCACGACGAACAACAAGGCAAGGCCAACCAGCCCAAGGACTTCATGACTCATGGCGAATCTCCTCGTCAGGCCAATGGTTATAGCGGGCGGCGTATATGCTCTTTGCTAGCTCTGATACGCCTTGTATCGCCAGCAACAGCCCCATCAAAGGCATTGACAACTTAAATGGCCAGGTGACCGGCATCCATGGGCTAGATACAAATTTCTCGTTGGTTTCAAAGGCCTTCCAGAAGTATTCAAAGCCTGTCACCATGAAAATGTAGACAAAAGGGAAAAAGAAACCGATATAGCAAATTGTGTCAACGATCCCTTTGGTGCGTGGGCGCCATGACCCATAAAAAGAGTCGGTACGAATATGGCCTTTACGTTGCAACGTGTAGGCTGCACCTAACATAAAAAACGAACCGTAAAGCATGAATGTCATGTCATAGGCCCACAGGGTCGGCGCACCAAAGGCATACCGTGCGATGACCTCGTAAGTAAGGCTTAACACCATTGGCACGATCATCCAAGACACCAACTCCCCGGACCAGATGGCCACCTGATCGAGTGTCTTGCTAAACCGCGCAAGAGAAGAATTAACCATGAAAATCCCCAGATAAAGATGGGGAGAGATTTTTTCTCCCCCCGCTCTTAGTGCTTACTGCTTATTGGGCGAATCGTTACCAATGTTGTAGTAGAGACCATTAATCTTGGTCCAATAAGGAACTACAACTTTTGCAAACTTACGCTGCGACTCAAGAACTTCTTTAAACAAAGGATTCTTCGCAGCCTCGCGGTCATAGACGGTGTTGGTCGCTTTGATAAAGGCCGGATAGAACTCTTTGGGTGTGTCGTGAACGGTTACCTTGTGATCCCGCTTCAACTTATCTAAAGCAGTCGCATTGCGATAGACGTTGTAGGTGTAGGTCTCTGCCTGGCTTGCCAAGACAGCGCCCTCTACCACTGCTTTCAAATCAGCGGGCAGCTTATTCCAGAATGTCTTGTTAATCAGCAACTCACCCACATCTGTCGACTGATGCAGACCCTGAAGATAGTAGTGCTTAAAGACATTGTGAAAACCAAGAATCATGTCGTCAGCGGGACCGATCCACTCCGCAGCATCAATCACGCCGCGCTGGGCAGCAGGCACGATCTCTCCGCCTGGCATCGCAACGGCTGTAATGCCCATCTCTTTGAAGATTTCACCGGTCAATCCAGGTGGTGAGCGGTACTTCATCTTCCTCATGTCATCAATTGATTTAATGGGCTGCTTGAACCAACCAAATGGATCAGGGCCCATTGGCTGAATCATGAAAGGCTCGATGTTGACTTTTAGACCCTCGGTATAAAGTTTTTTATACAATGCGTTACCGCCGCCCTCGCTCAGCCAGGCCATGTGCGAGAGTTGGTCCATACCCGTACCAGCACCAGCAGCTGGATTGGAAAAGAGTGCCGCTGCCGAGTTCTTGCCGGACCAGTAGTGGGTCCATGCAAATCCACCATCCACCACACCTTTATCTACCGCATCTAGAATTCCAAAGGCACCGACAACTGCACCATCTGGAAGAATTTCCATTTTGATGCGCCCATTCGACATCTTTTCAACCCGCTGACCAAACTTCTTCATCAGATCAAAATAAATACTCGCCGTTGGCACACCTGTCTGTATTTTCATGCGGTAGGTCTGCTGAGCGTAAGCCGATGTCGCTAACAAGCTCATGGCGACCACAGAAGCTGCCGCCACTACTTTCTTCACTAGTTTGTACATGCTCGTCTCCTATTTATTACTTCGTTATAAGCGCCCAAGATCGCTGGACGTGATCCACACAAATCGAACCTAATGCCGATCTGCCTGAATAAGGTCAGCCGCCCGCTCAGCAATTGCGATCGCAGCAGCGTTTGTATTTCCTGAAACAAGTGTTGGCATGATTGAACAGTCCACGACACGTAAGTGATCAACACCATGAACACGCAGCTGATCATCAACAACGGCCATGCCGTCTACGCCCATCTTGCAGGTGCCCGAGGGATGGAAGATAGTAGCGCCTGTATTCCGAACAAAGTTCAGAATGTCATCATCAGATTGCGATTCCCATCCGGGTTTGTGCTCATTTTTGATATAGGGGCGCATCGCGTCACTCTTAATAATGGAGCGTGCCAGCCTCACCGAGGCAACGGCCGTGGCGCGATCTAATTCAGTCGCCAAATAGTTCGGCATCATCGAGGGTGCTTCAAACGGATTCGTTGACTTGAGTCGCAAACGTCCCCGGGATTCGGGCCGTAACTGACACACAGACACGGTAAAGCCCGAGAATGGATGGACCTTACCACCGGCCATATCTGCCGACAGCGTTGCCACATGGAATTGAATATCGGGCCTGCCGTCACGAACTAGCTCAGTTTTGGCAAAGCACCCCCCCTGATTGATTCCCACTGCCAAAGGACCACTTCTCATCAAAAGCCATTGCAGGCCAATTTTCATCTGACCAAACCATGACCGGAGTTGGTCGTTGGTCGTGATTGGTTTGGCGCACTCGTAAATCATTCGGATCTGCAAGTGGTCCTGAAGATTCTCGCCCACACCCGGGCTATCCACCACGACAGGAATCCCCAGTGAAGATAAATGAGCCGCAGGACCAATTCCTGAAAGCATCAGGATCTGCGGCGAATGTATGGCCCCGGCCGAGAGAATTACTTCTTGATCAGCACGCGCAGTCTCTAAAACACCATTGCGCTGATAACGCACCCCCACCACCCGTCTGCCCTCCATCACCAGGCCAGTCGTTTGCGCTTCAGTAAGGATTGTCAGGTTTGAACGGTGCTTTGCAGGCTTTAAATAAGCCACAGCCGAGCTACAGCGTAAGCCCTTGGATGTGGTGAGCTGGTAGTAACCAACGCCCTCTTGCTTTGCGCCATTGAAATCATCGTTTCGTGGAATTCCGCGAGCGTTCGCGCCACGTATAAACGCTTCAATAAGCTCGTGCTCAGCACCGATATCCGACACTTTAAGGGGCCCTGATCCTCCATGAAACTCGCTCGCACCGCGCTGATTCGATTCAGAGCGAATGAAGTACGGCAACAAGTCTTGGTACCCCCATCCCTTATTTCCAAGCGCCGCCCAATGATCAAAATCTTCGCGCTGGCCACGAATGTAAATCAGACCATTGATTGAACTGGAGCCGCCCAGGGTCTTACCACGGGGCCAATAGATCTGGCGGTTGTTCATGTTGGGATCGGGGTCGGTGTGAAGGCACCAGTTGTACTTCTTGCTCCACATCGTTTTCCCATAGCCGATTGGCAGATGAATCCAGATAGAGTCATCACTCGGCCCTGCCTCTAAAAGCAAGACACGGGCACGGGGGTCTTCTGACAGTCGAGCTGCCAGGGCGCAGCCCGAGGAACCCGCCCCCACCACTATGTAATCAAAAACCACCATACACCCTCTCGAAAACTATGGAACAATTTGTTCCAATTTTAGAAAGAGCCCAAGGAAATAAAGTGGAACGCAGCGTACCGAAAATCAAGAAAAATCTAGTAAAGCGAATTACCCCTTCTCGACGCACCGCAACAAAAGCCGTAGTGCACCAATCCCCTGAGAGTGAATTTCAGCAAGATTCGCGGCAGCAGAGCACAGCTCGCCGAAGCCTGGATGTATTGAAATTTATAGCGCGCGCATCAAGTCCAGTTGCGCTCGCAGATATTGCAGATGGCCTGCAATTGCCAAAGACGACCGTCCATCGTCTCTGCCTGCAACTTACTGCTCAGCAGTTTCTGACCCAAAGCGTGAACGCCAAAGGTTTTGGTGTGGGGCGCGAACTTCGAACGCTCGCGCTCAACACACTGAACAACGACACCTTGAGAAGCCTAAGGCACCAGGCACTTGCCCAACTGGTTGGCGAGGTGGGAGAGACCTGTAACTTAACAATCTTGGATGGCACTGAAGTCTTGTATCTCGACCGTGTTGAGGCACGATGGCCACTTCGATTGACCTTGGAGATCGGATCCCGGGTGCCCCTACATTGCACCGCGAGCGGAAAGTTATTCTTATCTCAGCTTGATACGGGTGATAGAAAAAAAATCTTGGATCACCTGAAATTAGAGAAATTTACTGCTAACACTATTACGAATAAAGAAAAACTTGAAAAAGTAATCACTGATATTCAGCGCAAAGATTTCTCAATTGATGCAGAGGAATTTATCCCCGGCCTCATCGCTCTGGCGGTCCCAATAAAAAACGAGGATAACAAGGTCATTGCGGCGCTTGCGGTTCACGCGCCAACGTCTCGTGTCCCCCTTTCTCGCATCATGGAGTGGCTGCCGCCCCTGAAAAAAACCGCCAAAAAGTTGACTTCCTTGCTCTGAAGCCCGCTACGGGGCTTGACTGGCTCTCAATTCCTGCCTAGAGTGCAAAGCCAGTAGGTATCGGGAGAGCCCACCCAAAGCGGTGGCGCCGAAGGAGCAACCGCCCCGGAAACTCTCAGGCAAAAGGACCGCTACCGAATAATTCTCTGAAGAGCCTTTGGCGCACGTCCGCCAAAGCACCGCAGGAGCAAGCAGGCCGCCCTGGCCCGCGAATCTCTCAGGTCCAAAAACAGAGGGGGCGCCTGACCCGCATGTCGCGATTAGGCCCAACCCCCGACGTGACAAGGACCTTCACATGACCAATTCATTTGTAGTGATTGGTGGTGGCATCACGGGTGTGACCACCGCCTATGCATTAATTAAACGCGGTTACAACGTCACGCTGATCGAGCGCCAGCGTTATGCGGCAATGGAAACATCCTTTGCCAATGGCGGACAGCTCTCGGCATCAAACGCTGAGGTTTGGAATCACTGGTCCACGGTCTACAAAGGCATCAAGTGGATCTTCAAAAAAGACGCGCCACTGCTGATCAACTTGAAACCCAGCTGGCACAAGCTCTCCTGGTTTGCCGAGTTCATCGCATCCATCCCAAACTACGAAGCCAACACGATCGCTACCGCCAAAATGGCTATCGATGCCCGGCAACACCTCTTTGACTGGGCAAAAGAAGAATCGATTGACTTTGATTTAAAAAAAGAAGGCATCTTGCATATTTATCGCAATAAAGCCGGCTTTGATCACGCAGGGCGGGTGTCAAAACTGCTGGCTGTGGGTGGCCTGGCGCGGCAGACCGTGTCACCAGCGGAGATGAAACAAATCGAGCCCACGCTAAGCGGCACATACTACGGCGGTTATTACACAGAGAGCGATTCCACGGGCGACATTCACAAATTCACCCACGGACTTGCACAAGCAGTCCAACGCCATGGGGTCAAGATTTTGTTTGGCTGCGAAGTAGAAAGCCTTTCTTCGGATGGAAAGCAAGTCAAATTAACTATTCGCAGAGACGGAAAAACCGAATCACTACAATTTGACAATGTTGTGGTGTGCGCGGGAATTGAGAGCCGTAATTTGGCAGCACAACTCGGTGATCGACTCAATGTCTACCCGGTGAAGGGCTATTCCATCACCGTTAACCTAAACGATGCAGTAAGCCAACAAGGGGCCCCCAATGTCAGCCTGCTGGATGATGAGACCAAACTCGTTACCAGCCGGCTTGGCGTTGATCGTTTCCGTGTTGCTGGCACAGCTGAGTTCAATGGCAAAAACTGGAATATTCGTGCAGACCGGATTAAACCGCTCATTAAGTGGGTAAATGAGTGCTTCCCAAATGTCAGCACACGATCAGTTGTACCCTGGGCGGGCCTGCGGCCCATGATGCCCAACATGATGCCCAGAGTCGGCATGGGGACCAAACCTAATGTGTTTTACAACACTGGCCATGGTCACCTGGGCTGGACGCTGTCGGCGGGTACGGCGGAAATGCTTGCTGAGATCATCAGCGCAACATCCGAATTCGAAAACGCATATGCTGGCGTGCCATCGAGTAATTTGAAAACACACCCCGCCTAAAAGCTGATGTCAACGCGCTGAAAACCCTTTTCTGGGTTTTCAGCACTGACGTGACTTAGAGTCCGAATAGTGGATCGCGGCTGAGTGCGATTGCCGCAACCCAGAAAATCGTGATTAAGGCCATGGCAAAAAAGATTCGCTTTTGATTTAGTGTTTTTGCCCGCTTCAAAGCGAAAGAGCCCAGCACGATATACACCACCACCAAGAACAGCTTTAACGCGAGCCACGGCTCATTCAGCGGGTTGTGCGAGACCGCCCACCACAGGCCGCTACCTGCACTTAGCAACACCACATCAATCAGAACACTTAAACGCCGCCACATGGCCTGCATAGGCCATGCTTGCTTTAGTTGCACGCCTAATCCACGCGCGACAAAGAGAGACACGCTGAGAATCACGCTGGTGATGTGAATTTTGTAGAGCCAGAAATAAAGCATGTTTAGCCAATTAAAACCCAGAGTTTACTTCGGCTCTGGCCGCGACAAAAGCGGCCACAAGATTGTAAAAGCTGCAGCAATCAGTGATTTAGCGGAAAAATCGGCTGCCGCAATTTTTCGAACCGGAAGAATCTGTAATCCGAAGAGGTGGGGCCTCCGATATCGGAATCACATTCCACCATGGCGGCACAAAGTGGACCGAAGACCGGCCGGCAGTACATTCTGGACTTTAGCAAGATGTACCGATATTGGGTGCAGTCGATACCGACACACTCAAAGATCCCAATATCCAGTGGCTCCATCCGCTTCTCGGTCACGACAATGATGGCTGTACCAATATCAAACGCAACTGAGCGGCCCATGCAAAATGTCGCACCCGTGTAGATTGGGCCGCGAACCTTAAAAGTGCCGTCACTAATATGAACTACCCGGCCACGAAGCATTAATGGGCTAGGACTCAATTCAGGGATGGGGCGCGGGAAGCGATTGCCCAGCGCCAATTCAAGTTCTGCGCCCAGGCCAGCTGAAATCGCCTGGGCTACTGCAGCTGGATCACAGACGGGGCCAACCGTGATCGATTCAAGACCCGCACGCAGAGCGGCGGACAAAACATCTAGCGTGTCACAGGTGCCGCCCGACATGACGTTATCGCTATGATCCAAGAGCAAAATGGGTTTGCCTGCAGAACCCTCAGACAACTGCTTGGCTTCCTGAAGAGAATCCTTTAGCGCTGCACTCCGATAGACAAAGCCCTCGCGATCCGACCAGATCTGATCGCCAATCTCATTGGCCACCTGCTGGGCCAAGGCCGCATCACCATCCGCCACCACCACGACCGACACGCCAGCATCGGCAAAGTCCGCCAACGAAAAGCCAGCCAGAATCGACACCGCAAGAACTCCCGGTGTCTGCTCGGCACGTTTGGCAGCCTCGACCGCCCGCTGCATGGCACCCTCTTGGGTATTGCTGTGCAGCGTGTGCGATAGCAATGGCAATTGGCGCCATGCGGTGATGGAACGTGTCTTGCCGTTAAGATCGCTTTCCGCTATTCGTACCAGATGTGCACCAGTCTCTTGCATATCCACATGGGGATACGTCTTAAAACTTAACATGGCGTCTACATTGTCAACCATGAGCTGGGTCACATTGGCGTGCAGGTCCAGGGCCACATAGATCTTTGCCTGTGGTGCCGCCTGCCGAATTCGAGCCAATAATTCGCCTTCGCCATCACGACCACCCTCAACCACCATGGCGCCGTGCAGATCCAGCAAGAAAAGATCCGTATCGCTAGCCTCGCTCAGGATCTGATCACAAAGCCACTCATAAGCGTCCACCAGCACTGACCCACTCGGATTGGCCATCGCCGATAAAGGGGTCACTACGCGTACATTCGGCAGCGACTCGGCATACCGAAGAAAAGCAGTCATCGCGGTATTGCCAACCACCTGCTCTTCTCTAGCCGCACGGCCAAGCTTTGGCTCAAAGCTCTCCCGATCGGTGATTACCGGGGAAAAGGTGTTGGTCTCGTGATTAAGTCGGGCGACCAGTACCTTCATCAAGCATTGGCCATCTTCAGCATTGCACCAAGCAGCACATTGCAGCCCGCTTCCACATGCTCGGGCAAGGCATCTTCAATCTCGTTGTGACTAATGCCGTCTTTGCACGGAATAAAGATCATGCCGGTTGGGCAGACCCGCGAGACATACACCGCATCATGGGCCGCACCGCTGACGATTTCCATGGAAGACAAGCCATGCTGATCAGCAGCCTTGCGAACTGCGGCAACACAACCCGCATCAAAGGCACTTGCCGCAAACTCCGAGACGATGGTGAGACTGATCTCAACGGCGCATGCTGCTTTGACCCGATCGCAGGCCTGCTGTAGGAGCGCATGCATACGATCCAATCCATTATTATCGGGGTGGCGAAAATCAACCGAGAAAACAACCTGACCTGGAATCACATTTCGCGAATTTGGGCTCACCCGCATAGAGCCCACCGTGCCTCGGCCATAAGGCGACTCTGAAAGCGCAATTCGATTCACCTCTTGAACCAGTATCGACGCCGCTAAGAGTGCGTCTTTGCGAAGATTCATAGGCGTAGGCCCCGCGTGGGCTTCCATGCCGGTCACCACCACATCAAACCAACGCTGACCCAGCGCGCCAGTCACCACACCAATCGGCAGCTTGGCGTCTTCTAATACAGGGCCTTGCTCGATGTGCGATTCGAAATAGGCCTTGAACCCGGGCTGCTTGCCACCGGGGCCAAGCACTTCTGGGCCCATATAGCCAATAGCCTTGAGTTCGTCTTCCACCAGCTTGCCATCGATGTCTTTTTGCGCAAGAACATGCTCCGCAGAAAAAACGCCCGCCCAGACGCCAGAACCCATCATCACGGGCGTGAAGCGAGAACCCTCTTCATTGGTCCAGACGCAGACTTCGATCGGTGCATCGGTTTCAATGCCAAGATCATTGAGTGTGCGCACGACTTCCAGGCCCGCCAATACGCCATAGTTGCCATCAAATTTGCCGCCTGATGGCTGGGTATCAATATGGCTACCGGTTGCTACGGGTAGCAGGTCTTTTTTGCCAGCACGCCGGGCAAAAATATTGCCGACGCGATCCACGCGGACTGACATACCGGCTTCTTTAAACCAAGACACCACCAGATCACGGCCTTGACCATCTAATGCGGTCAAGGCCAATCGACGGACACCCCCTTTTTCGGTGGCGCCAATCTTGGCCAGGTCCATCAGGCTTTTCCAAAGCCGATCAGCATTAATTTTGGGATTCACCGGTGCCAGCATGATTAGTCTCCCCGTTGTTGCTCGGCCCAACGGGCCACTTCCAATAATGCGTAGTCTGCCTGATAACGGCCGGCCAACAACACGCCCACTGGCAGGCCATTGGGCCCTTTACCCCAGGGCAACACCACGCCAGGATTGCCTAAAGCCGTCCACATACGGCTGAAAATTGGATCACCAGTTGCAGCCAAGCCTTCCGGCGCTTCGCCCCGGGCGGCAGGCGCCAACAGCGCGTCAAAATCTTTGTAAATGTCGTTAAGTAAACGGCGGCATTGATCCACGATCGCATAAGCCTCCAACAATCGAGCATCGGTCACACGCAGGCCCTGCTCAATCACTTCGATCAGTTTGGTCGACAGCATGGAACGACTGTACTCATATTCAGCGCTCAACGCCATGGCAGACTCTTTGGTCATGATATCGATCTGGGCGGCCACCAAGCCCTGAAATGGCTTGGGAAGCTCAAACTTCACCACCTTCGCACCCGAACCACTTAACTGATGTGCGCAGGCTTCGAGCGTCTGCTGCGTCTCAGGTTGCGCAAAAGCCCATTCATAGGTTCGGCATACACCAATACGTGGCGTACTCTTGGTCACACCACTTTTAAGCACCAAGTCGTGACGGGCGCCAGCCGCTGCAGCAAATAAAGCGGCGTCTTGTACTGAATTCGCAAGCGTACCGATGGTGTCGAGTGAGTCTGCAAGTGGCTTTGCGCCTGCACGGACAATCGTGCCAAAGCTTGGCTTGTAGCCCACCACACCACAAAACGATGCCGGCCGATAAATCGATGCCGCGGTCTGGGTGCCAAAAGCCAGGGGCAACATACGATCGGCCACTGCCGCAGCCGATCCGCTCGATGACCCGCCGGGCGTATGGTCGAGATTGTGGGGGTTTGCGGTCTTACCGGGATTGAAGACCGCAAATTCAGTGGTCACGGTTTTACCCAAGACGATTGCACCCTGTTTTTTCGACTGCACCACACAGGCCGCATCTACTGCAGGACGATGGTTCTGGTAAATCGGCGAGCCATAGGTCGTCACCATATCTTTGGTGTCGATTAGATTCTTCACACCAATCGGAATACCAAAGAGCAGTCCGCTCGGCGCTTGCTGATCAAATTGCTTTGCCAAGGCCATCGCTGTGTCACGTGCCACGTGATCAAAGGCACCAACTTGCGGCTCACGCGCATCAATTCGCTCAAGATAAGCAGCCACTAATGCTGAGGGTTTCAGGCGCTGTTGAGCTATTTCCGTTGCGGCCTGTGTTGCGGATACTCGAATCAGATTACTCATGATTTATTTCTTTATTTAATCCAAGCACGGATCAGATCACGATAGCCGTCAAAGCCCTGCTCCAAGCGATCGACCAGGCAGTATTCGTCGGTCTGATGGGCCATCTGGGCCTCACCGGGACCAAGCACAACCGTGGGGGTATTGACATAGGCCTGATGCAAAATAGCGGCGTCTGTAAAATACGACACGGTTTTGGCCTGTGGCGGTTCGCCAAGCTGCTTTTCCATGACGCCAAAGACCTGCTGAACCCAGTCGTTGTCTGGCTCGGTGAAGACCGGGCCGACATCAACCAGGGTATTGAGCTCTAAGTCTGGTCCAATTGTTTCTTGCACTCGGGCTTTCACATCCGCATGGTTCATGCCCGCAACCGTACGAATATCAATGCCAATACGGGCAGAATCCGGCACCGAATTGATATTCATGCCACCAAAGAAATTACCCACGTTTAATGTTGGCGATCCCATCAGCCGATGCTTGCAATCTGGGAAATGGAAATTTTCCAAAGCCATCACCGCTTTGGCCGCTTTGTAGACGGCGTTCACGCCGCGCTCAGGCATTGAGCCGTGGGCCGTCACCCCTTTGGCGACCGCCTCTAACCAGAGTGCGCCCTTGTGGCCCACCAACGGATAGTTGTTGGTTGGTTCGCCCACAATCAATGCGCCAACGTTTCCAAGAAGCGTTCCGTCTTCTACCAACTGCTTAGCACCGCCACAGCCACATTCTTCATCTGCCGTGATCACCATAGTTACCCCTGCAGAGTCGCGCAGTTCATCGGCACTGGCGATAGCCGCTGCGACAAAGGCACCAACACCACTCTTCATATCCGAGGAACCACGACCAAAGAGCTTTCCGCCTTCAAGTGATTCACCAAAAGCGTCTTTCGTCCAGGTAGCGCCACCCAAGGGAACCGTGTCAATATGGCCAGTGAACCCAAGTGGCAGACGACCCTCCTGGCCACCGATGGTGGCCACCAGGCTGAGTCGATTCGGGGCGAGCTCTTTGTACTTGCAGCAAAACCCGACCTTGCTTAACGCATCGCCAAGATAACGGGCACAGGCTGCCTCTTGGCCAGGGGGATTGATGGTGTTAAACCGCAATAAGTCTTGTGTTAACGAGACCGGATTCGTCAATGCAGCCATAGGACCCCCGACGGTTATTTGGCGTTAACTGGAAAGTGACAGGCCACGATATGGCCAGGTGACAGCTCGCGCGTGACCGGCTCCTCGTTGCGGCAACGCTCCTGGGCATAAGGGCAGCGGGTGTGGAAATGACAACCCGATGGTCGATTGATCGGGCTTGGCACATCCCCCTGCAACACGATCTGTTTACGCTTAAGTGTTGGATCTGGAATGGGTACCGCTGACAGCAAAGCTTCCGTGTAGGGATGCTTAGGGCTATCAAACAAGGTGCGCGTTTCGGCTAACTCCACAATTCGACCCAGATACATCACCGCCACACGGTGACTGATATGCCGGACCACTGCCAAGTCATGCGCCACAAACAGATAGGACAGGCCGAACTCTTTTTGCAAATCAATCAGCAGGTTAATCACCTGGGCCTGCACGGATACATCCAGTGCTGAGACGGGCTCGTCACACATGATCAGCCGAGGCTTCACCGAGAGCGCACGTGCAATGCCCAGACGCTGACGCTGACCGCCAGAAAACTCGTGCGGGAAACGAATCATCTGATCGGGGCGAAGGCCGACCTTCTCAAACAAATAGGCGACCTGGTCCCTGCCTGCCGATTTTGAGAACTTCTCAAAGTTGATCAGCGGCTCAGACACAATATCGATTGCCCGCATGCGGGGGTTGAGCGATGAGTAGGGGTCTTGAAAAACCGCCTGAATCTCTTGGCGAAATGGCCGCATATTGGCCCGACTTAACCCATCAATGCGTCGACCGCGCCAGCTAATCTCGCCCGATGTGGGATCAATCAGCTTGAGAACAGTTCGACCCACCGTTGACTTGCCACAGCCACTCTCCCCCACCAGACCAAGGGTCTCGCCCTCGCCAATCGTGAACGACACCCCATCCACCGCATGGACCTGACCCGACACACGGCCAAAAAGCCCCTTGCGAATCGGATAGTGCTTCTTTAAATCTTTAACTTCCAGCAAAGGCTGAGGCTGGCTCATGCATGAACTCCAGACAGAAATTTTTCAGAATGCCAACAGGCAGCAAGGTGGTCTGATTTTTTTTGTTCCAAGACTGGCGTCTCTTTGCGACACTTCTCAGTCGCGTGGGAACACCGGGGCGCAAAAGCACAGCCCACAATTGGCTCACGAAGTGATGGCACCATGCCAGGAATCTCTTCCAGGCGTTTGGATTCTTCTTCGTCAAGCTTGGGCATGGAATTCATCAGACCACGGGTGTAAGGGTGCAGGGGCGAGGCAAAAAGTTCTTTCACGTCGGCCTCTTCGACTTTTTTGCCGGCATACATCACCACCACCCGCTGAGCCATCTCGGCGACAACCCCAAGATCATGCGTGATCAAAACAATGGATGCGCCAGTGCGATCGCGCAGCTCCCGCATCAGGTTCAGAATCTGAGCCTGAATCGTTACGTCCAATGCGGTCGTTGGCTCGTCCGCAATCAGCACCGTTGGGTCACAGGCCAACGCCATGGCAATCATGACCCGCTGCCGCATGCCGCCCGAGAGTTGGTGGGGGTATTGATTCACTCTGTTTTCGGCCTCGGGGATCTTAACGAGCTTTAACAAGTCGACGGCCTTGGCCTTGGCCTGAGCTTCGGTCATGTTCTGGTGCAAGACCAACACTTCCGAAATCTGTTTGCCAATAGTGAGCACGGGATTCAGCGAAGTCATCGGCTCTTGAAAGATCATGGAGATCTTGTTGCCACGGATGTCACGCATCCGTGCCTCGCTGGCCTTGAGCAGATCTTCACCCTGAAAAAGAATCTCACCACCTTCGTTTCGACCTGGTGGCGATGCGATCAGGCGCAGGATTGAAAGCGATGTCACGCTCTTGCCACAGCCGGACTCTCCGACCACAGCCAGGGTCTCGCCCGCATTAACCTTAAACGATACGCCGTCGACGGCACGTACGACGCCGTCTCGGGTATGAAAATAAGTTTTTAAATCCCGAACTTCGAGAACGGGCACTGATTTATTTAATTGAGCTGCCATTTACATTCTCCGCGAAAGCCGTGGATCAAGCGCATCGCGCATTCCGTCGCCCAAAAAGTTCACGGCCAATACCGTAAGCGATAGGAAAATGGCGGGAAAAATGATCAAGTAGCTTGCAATCTGGAACATGCTGCGAGCCTCTGCCATGATGTTGCCCCAGCTCGGAATATTCGGTGGTGTTCCTGCACCAATAAACGACAGAATCGCTTCCGTGATCATGGCCGACGCACAGACATAAGTCGCCTGGACCAGAAGCGGTGCAACCGTGTTGGGCAAAATGTGCTTCACCAGTGTTTTGATGAGCGGCGTGCCGGATGCGGTCGCGGCTTCTACATAGGGCTGTTCACGCAGAGACAGCACCAAACTGCGCACCAATCGCACAACCCGTGGCACCTCGGAAATCGTAATCGCAATGATCACGTTTTCAATACTGGCCTTGGTCAAGGCCATCAAGGCGATCGCCAACAGAATTGATGGGATCGACATCAATCCGTCCATGATGCGCATGATCACTGAATCTGCCCAGCGCAAAAAGCCCGTAACCAATCCAATGGCCAACCCAATAATTGTGCTCAGAATGGCGACCGCAATACCAACCGTTAACGAGACGCGCGCACCATAGACCACCCGGCTATAGACGTCTCGGCCCAACATATCGGTGCCAAACCAAAACTCAGCGCTTGGGGACTGTAGGCGGTTAATCGGCGCAACCGCCTGTGGATCAACCGTCCCCAGGTATGGGGCTAAGAAGGCCATCAGGCACATAGAGATCAAGACGATGGATCCAATTAACGCCGATGGATGTCGCCGATACAGCGTGGCGGTCTGCTTCTGAAACCCAGACCACCACAAACTCAAACCAGTTGTGGACATATCAATACCGAATTCTTGGATCGAAAATCATGTAAGAGAGATCAATTAATAAATTGATCAGGACATAGGCAGCAGAAAAGATCAGGATTACGCCCTGAATGATGGGATAGTCACGACGCAAGATCGCATCCACCGTAAGACGGCCCACACCCGGAATCGCAAAGACCGTCTCGGTCACCACGGCACCACTGATCAACAAGCCGATACCAATACCCACAATCGTGACAATTGGCACCGCCGCATTTTTAAGCGCGTGGCCCCAGAGGACTTGCTTTTCTTTCATACCCTTTGCAGTTGCGGTCCGGATATAGTCTTGGGCCAGAACATCCAGCACACTCGCCCGCGTAATCCGCGCAATCAACGCCGCATAGACCGTTCCCAAGGCAATACTGGGCAGAATCAGGTGCCGCAGCCAATCCCAAAGGCCCTCGCTGATCGGACGATAGCCCTGCACCGGCAGCCACTCCAGTGTGACCGAGAAAATCAGAATCAGGCCAAAGGCGAGCACAAAGACCGGCAATGAAAACCCAATCACTGAAATACCCATCACGGTCTTATCTAGAAAGCTTCCTGCACGAGCTGCTGCGATTGTGCCCAGGGGAACAGCCAGTAACAAGGACACCACCAAGGTGCACAGCGTCAACGAGATAGTCGGCTCAATCCGCTGGCCAATCAGACGTGACACCGGCAGATTGGTAAAGATAGAGGTGCCCAGATCCCCGTGGGCAAGCGCCCAGACCCAGTTACCAAAACGAACCAGAAAGGGATCGTCGAGGCCAAGCGACTGGCGAATCCGTTTGATGTCTTCGTCGGTTGCAATATCCCCAGCGATCACTGCTGCTGGATCACCGGGGGTCAAATAAAGAAGGGAGAAAACGAAGAATGCAACCACCGCCATAACGACGACAGTTGCACCCAAACGCTTTAAAACATAACTAAACAAAGCCTAAATCCTTTTTCAGTAAATACCGATTACTTCTTCTCGACGTTCCAAAGGAAGGCCATTGGCGCAACGATCACGCCAGACAGGTTGGTGCGATAAGCCGTGGGCAAGATGAACTGGGCCGTTGGCACATAGGGGAGGAACTCAAATGCACGACGTTGAACGGCCTCTGCAGCACGCTTTGCAGCGGCAGCATCAGGCGCCTTAAAGAAGGCTTCGCGCAAATCTTCCAGCTTCTGATCTTCTGGCCAGCCAAACCACGCCTTCTGGCCATTGCCACGGACAGCAAAGTTCACTGCTGGGTTCAAGAGGTCTGGACCCACCAACCAGGTGTGGAAGATCGACCAGCCACCTTTGGCAACTGGCTCTTTCGATGTGCGACGAGTAATCAGGGTGCCCCAATCACCTGCCTGCAGCTCAACATTTAAGCCAAGTTTTTTCAAAAGCTCGGTGGTGAGCAAGGACTGCGACTGCACGATCGGCTGGTCAGTTGCCGAAATGATCACGATCTTTTCGCCCTTGTAGCCGGCCTCTTTGATCAGCTGCTTGGCTTTTTCGAAATTGCGGGGACCCTTCATGGCCTCGGCGCCAACATCGCTGGCCAAAGGCGTGTCACAGGTAAAGAATGATGTGCAGACTTTACCGTTTTTGGGGCTACCGGCAATACCAAGCACATAGTCCTGCTGGTTCAAGACCATGGCAACAGCCTGACGCATTTTGGGATTGTTAAACGGTGGGTGCATGAAGTTAAATCGGATCATGCCCATGGACCCCAAGGGATCGATGTTGTCGACCTTCACACTCTTATTGCGGGCCAGAATTGGAATCAAGTCTGGGGGCAGTTGCTCCCACCAGTCGGCCTCACCAGCATTTAACGCGGCTGCGGCAGTAGCGGAGTCAGGAATGTAGAGCCACTCAACGCGGTCTACTTTCACGACTTTACCGCCCGACGCCCAAGACGGTGCCTCTTTACGAGGAATGTAGTCCTTGTTTTTCACATAGACCACTTTATTACCCGGCACCCACTCATCTTTAATCATCTTAAAGGGGCCTGAGCCTGTTGGGTCGGTGATGTTGGTAAACGGATCGGTCTTGGCAATGCGCTCCGGCATGATGAACGGAACGTTTGACGAGGGCTTGCCCAGCGCATCCAGCACAAAAGCAAAAGGCTGCTTCAGCTTTAACTCAAAGGTCTTGTCGTTGACCGCCCGCCAGCCTGCCGTTGCTTCCAGCATTTTCTGGCCAAGTGCATCACGCTTGGACCAGCGGTCAATCGAGGCAATCACGTCTGCCGAGCGCACAGGCGCACCATCGTGAAACTTCAGGCCATCGCGCAGGGTAAACGTATAGGTAAGCTTATCGGCACTGACCGTATATTTATCCACCATCTGCGGCTGGATCTGAAACTTGGCATCCATTGCAAACAAGGTGTCGTACACCATGTAACCGTGGTTACGCGTGATGTAAGCCGTAGTCGCAATCGGATCGAGAATACGCAGGTCTGCTTGCGCAATAAATCGAAGTGTCTTTTGGGGTTGAGCATGGGCAACGCCCATTCCCGCCACCGACGCAACGACTGCGCTGACCAGCATAAAGCGGCGAACAACTGATTTCATGAATGAAACTCCCAAAGAAAGTTAACGCACACAGCCTATCGCAAAATACGTGCCAGCCATCTTGGTGAAAGCCCGATGCGCACCCAGACTTCGTTTCGAACGTATGACAGGCAAAATTTGAAAAACGGGACTAAACACGCCACTGTCTTGGTGCGTTTTTTGTTAACGCAGTGCATTGCGATCAGGTTTGGTGCATCGCAAAAACCAGTCCGTCGCTAACTTTTTTTCGGCAACAAATGCTTACGGTTTTCAGCGATTACTTATTGCCGCCTGCCAATCGCAATCAAGGCTACCGTCAACACCGCCACCACCAAGAGACTTGCATCGATTTGGTCTCCCGCCAGGATTGCCGCAAAGCCTAACGTGATAAATAACTGCAGCAGTTGTACCTGACTGACACGTGCGACACCGCCTACCTGTAGTGCTTGGTACCAAAAGAAAAAGCCAATCCATTGGCTCATTAAGGCCAAGTAGACAAAGGCGAGCCAGGGTAAGGCGGGGCTCGATAAGACCGCACTATCAAACGTTAAGAAAGCGGCCGGCAGTGTAAACGGCAAAGAAAACAACAGCCCCCATGAAATCGCCTGCGGTCCAGAACAAAACCGCGCGGCCATCGCACCGCCGATATACCCCAGGCCCCCAACGATAATGCCAATGGCCATCAGACCATCGGCCAGCTGCCATGCCCCATCGGCGCGGCTGTACGCATACAAGCTGACCACGCAGGAACCAAGCGCTGCACATATCCAAAACCGAGCGGGTTGACGATCTTTTAGTAGCCAGGCGCCCAATGCTGCGGTCACAAAAGGAAGAACACCGTTTAAGACAGCAAGATGAGCGGGGGTGGAGTACATCATGGCCAACGAACTCATCAGCGGCCACGCAATCACCACCCCCAGCATGACCAGGCCGATCGGTAAAACTGCATCACGGCCAGGCCACCGCGCACCACTGGCCCAGAGATAAATTCCTGACAATATTCCCGCAATCGTTGCGCGCCCCGCCCAGATAAAGACCGGACTCATCCCCGGGCCCGACATGGCCAGCTTAGTGACCGGCAGTGTTGCGGCAAAGATAATCACGCCCAAAAGCCCGAGCGCCAAGCCTTTGATCGGTGGCGACATCTGCCCCACTCGGTTTAAGTACCAAACGTCTGCATAATCTGTTGGGCAAGACTGACCAAGGAACGATCACTGCCGCGCGGGCCAACCAACGACAAACCAAGCTGGGCCCCCTGATGATTCGCCACCGGCAAAGTGATTTGCGGTAAGGCGCCGTAGCCCGCAATACACAAAACCCGGAAGTTGGTCGCCCGATATTGGTCTAAGGCCGGCTCTGCCGTGCCCCTAAGCGGTGCTACCTGTGTCATGGTGGGAATCAACAAAACCCCATCCGTTTTCAAAATCGCGTCAATGTGATCTTGGAACCGCTTTCTAAACTCATGTCCTGCGTCGTATTGCGCGCGGGTCACCTGACGAGAAATCTCAAACCGGGCGGCGATTCCCTCACCCAGCACCGGAAGATCTTCTTGAATAAATTGACCATAGGTGGCCCAGGCTTCGAAGCCCTGAATCGACCGAAAATGCGTCAGCATCTGTTCAAACGACTCTAACGCAACCGTTGTGGTTTCCTGGCGCGCAAAACAGCCCCTGATCTTGGCTCTTGGGGCTGATAGCGATTGAGCAATTTCTGCTGAGAGTTCCGCCCAGGCATCTGAGGGTTCGATCACCCGCAGAGATTGGGGTAAGGGATGGGAATCATCCCCCAACAAGACATCGGCTACCCGAACAAAGGTGTTCATGTCGCGTGTCATCCAGCCGCAGGTATCAAAGCTTGGCGCCAAATCCATAGCACCCTGAAGACTCACTCGGCCATGAGTGGGTCGAATGCCAATCAATCCACAGTTGCTGGCCGGCGCCCGAACCGAACCCCCCGTATCGGTGCCAAGTGCAAAATCCACCAATCCAGCGGCGACCACCGCAGCCGACCCAGAAGAAGAACCCCCGGTGTATCGATCAGGATTTGCAGAGTTGATGGGTGCGCCAAAGTGGATGTTGTTACCAACAATTGAATAGGCCAGCTCCTCTGTGATGGCCTTGCCCACCAGTTCCGCACCGCTATCCAATAGCTTTTGGACAGTGGGGGCCGTGGTGTCTTTAATTCCAGATTTTGCAAGAATAGTGGCCTGCCCGCCGCTTGTGGGGTACCCGCGCACATCAATAAGATCTTTCACTGCGAATGTCAGACCAGACAAAGGACCCGATGCCGCATGGGGGGAAGGCACAGGCGGATATGGCATAAATCCATACTGAACGCTTAACTTTGACATCTGTCTCCTCGCTTGTGTATTTGTTGTGACTTATTACCAGAAGAAACATTGTTGTATCAGCGTTTTCTGGCCTGCAATATCTTAAAGCCAATTTTGAGCACGCCGCGTACCGAAGTATGATTTCCACCGATTCAAGAATGAGACCAATGTCCACATCGCTGCTCACCCAAGGCGTAACGCCACCCAAAATACTGGCCGTTCTTGTCACGGCAATCATCTCGGGCTGCGCGCCACGCGAGCAGGCCTTTGACTGTGTTCAGGCTGGGAACCCCACAGGCAATGACGAGTTGGTCATGTCACCCACCAGCGCACGTTTCCAATCGATCCGCTATGAATTTCGTAGTGAGCAGGCTGCACTTCGTATCTATGGACAAAAAGAAACTGGCCAGATTTTGGAATTCAATCCGGCCAGTGGGCTACTTCGTGTGAGTGCGCAGGACTGGTCCTGCAAGAAATACAGTCTTGATATTGAAAAGAAATTAAGGAATTGATTTCAGAACACGGCCCAAGACATCCACCATCTGATGGATCTGCGACTCTTCAACAATCAACGGTGGCGACAAGGCAATAATGTCGCCCGTCACACGAATCAGAATCCCGGCCTCCCAGGCGGCGACAAACGCCTCGTAAGCCCGGTGACCCACGGCACCTGGCCTTGAGGCCAGTTCAATACCGGCCACCAAGCCGAGATTGCGGATATCAATCACATTGGGCAAGCCGGCCAGACTGTGCACGGCCTCTTGGAATACGGACTCAAGCTTCAGTGCCCGAGTCAAGAGCTCGCCCTCTTCGTAAGCTTGCAACACGCCAAGCCCAGCTGCGCAGGCAAG
The DNA here is from genome assembly GCA_036362785.1 of beta proteobacterium MWH-UniP1. NCBI lineage: Bacteria > Pseudomonadati > Pseudomonadota > Betaproteobacteria > beta proteobacterium MWH-UniP1. The sequence continues at coordinate 554,032 of CP143625.1, read as the reverse complement.
TGGATGGCCGGAATAGGTGTAACCATGGGCGAACTCAATCGCACGCTCTGGCCCCTGCATGAAGGCATCATGAATGTCTTCCCGTGCAAACACCGCGCCCATTGGTACGGCGCCGTTAGTGATGCCCTTGGCGGCAGTCATCAGATCCGGGGTCACGCCAAACCGCTGGGCAGCAAACGGCGCGCCGATACGGCCAAACCCAGTAATGACTTCGTCAAAAATCAGCAAGATGCCATGCTTGTCACAGATCTCACGAACACGCTGCAGATAACCCACTGGCGGAATGAGTACACCAGTGGAACCCGCCATGGGCTCCATAATCACGGCAGCAATATTGGATGGGTCATGCAAGGCAATGATGCGCTCAAGCTCATCGGCAAAGTCTGCGCCGTGCTGGGGCTGGCCCTTTGAAAAGGCGTTACGGCTCAAATCGTGGGTGGAGCGTAGATGGTCAGTGCCACTCACCATAGCGCCAAAGACTTTGCGGTTGCCGGGAATACCGCCCACAGAAATGCCGCCAAAATTTACACCGTGGTAGCCGCGCTCTCGACCAATCAGGCGGGTGCGCGACCCTTCGCCGCGTGTACGGTGATACGCCAATGCAATTTTCAAAGCGGTCTCGACCGACTCTGAACCAGAGTTGGTGTAAAAGACTTTATTCAAACCCGGCGGCGCAAGCTCAACCAACTTGTTGGCAAGCTCAAAGGCCTTGGGGTGACCCATGTTGAACGTGGGTGCGAAATCTAAGTCGGCCGCCTGCTGCTGGATAGCCTTCACAACATGGGGATTGGCATGGCCCGCATTCACACACCACAGGCCCGCCACACAATCCAGCACCTGCCGCCCCTCCGGCGTGAAATAGTGCATTCCTGATGCCTTGGCGATTAAACGCGGTGCCTTTTTAAACGCCCGGTTAAAGGTAAACGGCATCCAAAAAGCATCTAAGGACAATTCATCTGCACTCGCCGAATGATGCGCGTTACGCACAAAGGAGTCGGTGAAGGTATTCATTACTTCTCCAAAAAAAGTCAGGCCAGCCGTAATCTTCCTCCCAGATGGGCTTTGCTGCAAGGCCAGCTAAAAGTCCTCAGTATCAACGCTGGCCTGGGCCACCATGTCGTAACGGCTTCCATGGACGCTGTTTTGATGGATCAATTCGCTGGTGCGCCGCAAAATATCGGAAGTGATCATCAGCCCAGAGGCAGACATGTTTTCTTCCAGATGTTCCACGCGGGTCGTGCCCGGTATTGGAAAAACATATTCCCCTTGCGCCAGAACCCAGGCCAAGGCCAACTGGGCCATGGTGCACCCCGCTTCGTCGGCCAGATCTTCAAAGGGGCTTAACAAGGCGACATTCTTTTCAAAAGCACCCGGCAAAAAGCGCGGCATCTTCTGCCGAAGATCAAAGGGATCGTGATCGGAAAGACTGGTGAATCGACCCGTCAGAAACTTTCGGCCCAATGGGCTAAAGGCCACCAGGCTCACCCCAAGTTCTTTGCAGGTATTCAATAGTGCAATTTCCGGGTTTCGAGTCCAGAGCGAATACTCGGATTGCACCGCAGTCACCGGGTAGACCGCGTGGGCCCGCCGCAAGGTCGCAGCAGAGATCTCGGAAAAACCAATGGTTCGAACCTTGCCCGCCCGCACCAACTCCCCCATGGTGTGGGCCACATCTTCGATCGGTGTTGTTTTGTCCCAGCGGTGCAGGTAATAAAGATCAATCACCTCTACGCCCAAACGCCTCAGGCTCTCATCACAATTCTGACGAATGGTGGCAGCACTACTATCAATTTTTCTTTGGTATCCGTTTTCAGTCATCTTGCCCGACAGGCCGCCCTTGGTGCACAAGGTAATGCGGTTACGGACTGGGCCGATCCATTTGGAAAGCAAGGTTTCGTTTAACCCAAAACCGTAGACTGCTGCCGTATCAAACAAGGTCACGCCGAGCTCTAGCGCACGATTCAAAATCTCATAGGATTTTTCGTCGGGGATCGGTTTGTCATAGCCATGACTGAAATTCATACACCCCAGACCAATTTCAGAGACCTGAAAGGGCCCTAACTGCCGAGTCTTCATATCAGAAGATAGCCCTTTTAACCGCTTGTTACTGCAAACGCGTGGCATCGGGGCAGCCTTTCGGGGCATTCCCAACGTCATGCCCACGCTTGAGGCACTCGGGTCGCCGAAAATATTCTCAAACTTTCTGGATAGGCCACGGGGTTTGGTGCTTGTGACCGGCCCCACCGGGTCCGGCAAATCCACCACGCTTGCCGCCATGGTCAATGCCTTGAACCGAACCAAGGCCCTACATATTCTGACCATTGAGGACCCCGTGGAATTTGTGCACCAGCCCGACAAGTGCCTGGTCAATCAACGGGAAGTGGGCAGTCAGACCAAGAGCTTTGCCAATGCCCTGCGGTCAGCCATGCGTGAAGACCCGGATGTCATCTTGGTGGGCGAGATGCGGGATTTGGAAACCATTCGCCTGGCGATCACGGCTGCAGAAACAGGCCATCTGGTCTTTGGCACCCTGCACACATCGGGCGCTGCCAAAACAATCGACCGAATCATTGATGTCTTTCCTGCAGAGGAAAAAGAAATGGTTCGCGCCATGCTCTCGGAATCGCTTGAAGCCGTGATCTCACAAGTCTTGTGTAAACGCAGAGATGGCAAGGGCCGTGTTGCCGCCTATGAAATCATGGTGGGTTCGCCAGCTATTCGCAATTTGATTCGCGAGGGCAAGGTCGCCCAGATGTACTCCGCCATACAAACAGGCAGTACCACTGGCATGCAGACACTGGATCAGAGCCTGCAGCAGCTTGTGTTGCAGGGGCATATTGATATCGCAGAGGCACGATCCAAAGCAAAATACCCCGAGGCCTTTACCGGATGAACGCGTTTATTTTCGCGCTTGATGTCATCGCCCTGATCGCTCAGATCGTGGCAATTGCGATTGCCACCAGTGCGTATCGCTACTCAGGAAAATATCGCGCCAGCTGGATTTTGGTCATCGCAGCTCTGATCATGATGGGCCTACGACGGATTCACCCGATCTTTGTCGGGCCAGTCGGAGGGCTGCATGCCGACGTGTATGTGCTCTTAGGCGCCCTGCTATCCATCTTCATGGCGGCCAGTATCGCGGGCTTGAGAAAAATCTTGATCGATCTAGACACACAAAACAAAGTGTTATCTCAATTTGTTCAGACTGACTCACTCACAGGCATCCTGAGTCGATCGGAAGCGCTATCGCGGGCCGAGCAAGAAATCGCCCGTAGCCGCCGCAAAAATGAGCCGCTTTCCTTTGTCATGATGGATATTGATCACTTTAAAAGAGTGAATGATCAATATGGCCACGCCATGGGGGATCGGGTCTTGGCTGGCTTGGCGGAAACCTGCCACAAGCAGATTCGAAATATGGATATCTTTGGCCGAGTGGGTGGCGAAGAGTTTTTATTTGTCTTTCCCGACACGCCCGCAGCCCAGGCCAAAGAAGTGTCTGAGCGCATTCGTCTTGCCGTAGCAAAAACAGGCTTTACCACAAGTGATGGCCGAGCATTTCACATCACCGTAAGTCTTGGTGTTGCGGAGTTTTACCCCAGCCACGAATCCCCGCATTTCAATCACGACGCCGAAGGGCTTGATATTGAAATTCGCGAAACATTTTTTAATCGGGCAGATGCTGCCATGTACCTGGCCAAACAGACCGGCCGAAACCGGGTCTGTATCTGGGCGCCGCCCAACTAGCTTGATCACACATCACTGGTTTGCGCGCACACCAGCGAATTCAATATCACGGAAAAAGTTGTGATTGCCTGGGCTTAGTTGCCCATCTCAGATTGGAAGATTAATCCGGCGTGTTCGCGCAGGGCATGAAACTGAATATCGGGCCAGCGTTCCTGCACCACGTCTAACTCTGACTTATGGGCAGTCAGTAGCACCGGTGCCCCAACCACATCCTCGGCCGTACGGTGGGCGTTTTCCTCTAGAAACTGGGCTAACTTTTTGGGGTTATCCGATGTGACCCAACGGGCCACATTAAATCGCGATGGCATCAGGCGAACTTCGGCACCGTACTCGGTGCTCAGCCGATGGGCCACGACTTCAAACTGCAACTGCCCAACCGCACCCAGCAACATGGCACCCCCCATGTGGGGGCGAAAGACCTGGATGGCCCCCTCTTCACCCAACTGCATTAAGCCGGTGCGGAGTTGTTTATTGCGCATGGGGTCTGCGGTCTCAACCATGCGGAACATTTCGGGCGCAAAAAACGGCAGGCCTTTGAACTGCAACGTTTCACCCTCGGTCAACGTGTCGCCCAAGCGAAGCAGGCCATGATTGGGCAGGCCGATGATGTCGCCTGCATAGGCTTCATCCAGAATATCGCGGCGTTGTGAAAGAAACGACAAGGCATTGTTACTGCGAATCTCTTTGCCATTGCGGCTGATTTTCATCTTCATGCCACGCTCAAACTTGCCTGAGCAGATCCGCAAAAAAGCCACCCGATCTCGGTGGGCAGGATCCATATTGGCCTGAACCTTGAACACTACGGCAGTGAACTTTGGCTCATCGGGTGAGACCATGCGCTGCACCGCGGCCCTTGGCCCGGGTGGCGGCGATAGGTCGGCGAGTGCATCTAATACTTCCTGAACGCCAAAGTTATTAATTGCTGAGCCAAAAAACACAGGCGACTGCCGGCCCGCCAAAAACTCTTGTCGGTCAAACGCCGGCATGGCACCTGAAACAAGCTCCACTTCAGCCAATGCCTCTTCCAAATCGGTGCCAAGGCGCGCCTTTAATGCGGGATCGTCGATCGACACGATGTCTTCTTCCGCCTGGCCCACCCGGTCTTCGCCGGGGCGAAAGAGCCGCATTTGCTGGCGGGCAATATCAATCACACCGGCAAATGACTTGCCCATGCCCACTGGCCAGGTAAACGGCACCACAGGCATGCCGAGCTCTGATTCAATCTCATCCATGAGATCCAGCGGCTTTTTAACTTCTCGGTCCAGCTTATTAATGAAAGTGATGAGCGGTGTATTTCTTGCCCGGCAGACTTCAATCAAGCGACGGGTCTGGGGCTCCACACCATTGGCGGCGTCGATCACCATGAGCGCGGAATCCACCGCAGTTAGAACACGATAGGTGTCTTCTGAAAAATCCTGGTGACCCGGCGTGTCCAGAAGGTTGATGATGCAGTTGCGGTATTCCATCTGCATGACGGAGCTCGCCACCGAAATACCCCGCTGCTTTTCAATCTCCATCCAGTCGGAGGTTGCATGCCGGCTGGCCTTGCGCGCCTTGACACTGCCTGCAATCTGAATAGCGCCTGCATAGAGCAGAAGCTTCTCAGTCAGGGTGGTCTTACCAGCGTCGGGGTGGGAGATGATCGCAAAACTTCTGCGGCGAGAGACCTCTTGGTCTCTCGTTAATTCTGAACTCACGGACAGCCTTTAGAAATCGAAAACGGCAGTGTACTGAATTTACTTCTGGGTCTTGCAGGTTTTAATGCCAATCAAAGAATAAAGTGGGCAACTGCCAATGGCGCCGGTGATCACGGGAATGATGCCGATATAGGCCCAAGAGCCCAAAGCACCCACAGCGGCCGAAGCGATCAGGGCCAGGCCCAGACCAATGCGGGACAAACGATCAATACCACCCATATTTTTTTGAAACATGTGTTGCTCCTTTGACAGGAAGTTTGCAGGGCGAGACCGACCCTGTGATTAAATATTCACCTAGACGAATATTATCAAAGGTCTACCCAAATCGGGCTACACTGCCCAGAGAAACAATCAGCCACACCAAAAAACCTGTCTATGCCCATCAAGTTGATGTCCGTGATCGCCATTTGCATCGGCGCAAGCCTTGGGGCCTTGGCTCGCTGGCAGCTGGCCGAGCGCTTAAATGGCAAGCTCAGCATGATCCCAATGGGCACGCTGGCGGCGAACTGGGTGGGTGCCTATTTGATCGGGCTTGCCGTGGCCTACTTTAGTGACACGCCCAAGCTATCGGAAGAGTGGCGCCTGTTAATCATCACGGGCTTTCTTGGCGGGCTCACCACGTTTTCTGCGTTTTCGGCTGAGGTGGTTGGTCTGCTTCAACAAGGCAAGTGGTTGTGGGCAGGGATAGAAATCTCTGCCCATGTCGTGGGCTCGATTATGTTTACGCTACTGGGCTTTGCGTCTTACGCGCTGATACGCTGACCCAAAAGTAATTATTCGCCAACGCCTCGACGCCCCGCAGATTTACTAGAAAAAATACCCCTTGGAACAAGAACGCATTCGTATTTCAAAAATTCTGGCGGATCGTGGCATCTGTTCTCGACGCGAGGCAGATCGCTATATCGAGCAGGGATTGGTGCTGGTGGATGGTGAAGTGGTGTCCGAATTGGGTGCACGCGCCCTGCCGAGTCAAAATGTTGAATTAGCAGCAGCGGCAAAACAACACCAGGCATCGCAACTCACAATTCTGCTCAATAAACCGATTGGCTTTATTTCCCATGCCGATGATGAGCGCGAATATCAGCCAGCCGCATCGCTGATCACGCCCGCCAATCTCTGGCGCGACCCACAAGCCAACCCCGCCAAAATCAAATTCCCCCCGCGAATTGCCACCAAGGGGCTCGCACCGGCTGGCCGGCTCGACATTGATTCCACTGGGCTATTGGTGCTCACGCAAGATGGCCGAATTGCACGGCTTCTCATTGGCGAAGATTCCCCAATCGAAAAAGAATACCTGGTGCGTGTGGAAGGCCAGTTGTCAGAATCCGGCCTGCAGAAGCTGAATCACGGGCTCTCACTGGATGGCGAAAAACTGAAACCCGCAAAAGTGTCATGGCAAAACGAAGACCAGCTGCGGTTTGTCTTGCGCGAGGGGAAAAAACGGCAGATTCGCCGGATGTGCGAATTGGTGGGGCTAAAGGTAGTGGGGCTAAAGCGAATTCGGATTGGCCGAGTAAAACTCGGGGCCTTGCCCATGGGCCAGTGGCGGCCCCTGGCACCCTGGGAAAAATTCTAGGTTCTCAACGCCAACACAAAACGGGGCAGACGATACGCTGCCCCGTTTTCTTTTCAGACTTTTCTCACCCTAGTAGCGTTAGGCCGCAACCGCCGCAGAGGCTTCCTCCGCCGCTGCCGGTGTGCGAATCAGGTAATCAAAGGCGCTCAAGGCCGCCTTCGCACCCTCGCCCGCAGCAATCACAATCTGCTTATAGGGCACCGTGGTCACATCCCCAGCAGCAAACACTCCGGGAATATTGGTGTGGCACTTGGCATCCACCACAATCTCGCCGTATTTGCTGAGCTCGACTGTGCCCTTTAAAAACTCGGTGTTCGGCACCAAACCAATCTGCACAAAAATGCCTTCCAGCGCAATGTGGTGCTCTTCCCCTGTGGCACGGTCTTTGTAACGAATACCGTTGACCTTATTCCCATCCCCCGTAATTTCGGTGGTCTGGGCATTGGTGATAATGGTGACATTGGGCAAGCTCTTAAGCTTGCTAATCAACACGGCGTCTGCCTTTAACTGATCGGCAAACTCAATCAAGGTGACATGGGCCACCACACCCGCCAAGTCGATCGCTGCCTCAACGCCCGAGTTACCACCACCAATCACCGCCGTGCGCTTGCCTTTGAACAAAGGACCATCGCAGTGGGGGCAGTAAGCCACGCCTTTGTTTTTGTATTCCTGCTCGCCGGGTACATTGACATTACGCCAACGGGCACCGGTAGACAGAATCACACTGCGCGACTTCAAAATAGCGCCGTTTTCCAGCTCGACTTGCACCAGACCGCCAGCGACATCTGCCGGGATCACGCGCTTAGCACGCTGCAAATTCATAATGTCAACCTCATACGCACGCACCTGGGCTTCCAGGGCAGCAGCGAACTTGGGGCCGTCGGTCTCAAGCACCGAGATGTAATTCTCAATGGCCATGGTGTCGTTGGTCTGCCCACCCATGCGCTCGACCGCAATACCAGTACGGATGCCTTTACGTGCCGCATACACCGCGGCAGCAGCACCCGCCGGGCCACCACCCACCACCAGCACATCAAACGGGTCTTTGGCGTTTAAGCGGGCAGCATCACGCTCTGCTGAGTTGGTATCCAGCTTGGCAATGATCTCTTCCACCGTCATACGGCCCGAGCCAAACATCTGCCCATTCAAAAAGACCATGGGAACAGCCATCACCTGACGGGCATTCACTTCGTCTTGATAAAGTGCGCCGTCAATCGTGACCGTTTTGATTTTGGGGTTCAGTACCGCCATTAGGCTTAACGCCTGCACCACATCGGGACAGTTGTGGCAAGACAAGGACATGTAAACCTCGAAATTGAAGTCACCTTCCAATGCCTTGATCTGCTCGATCACAGCAGGCTCTGCCTTCGGTGGGTGACCACCCGCCCACAGCAACGCCAACACGAGCGATGTGAACTCATGACCCAAGGGAATGGCTGCAAACCGAAGGTGCATGTCAGTGCCAGCCCGACGAATGCCGAAAGACGGCTTGCGCTGATCGTTGCCATCAAACTGAACTGTGATCTTGTCGGACAAGATCGCCAATTGCTCTAAAAGATCACGCAGCTCTTTGCCGGCGGCAGAGTCATCTAACGATGCCTCTAACACGATCGGCATCGTGACGCGTTGCAAATAGGCTTTCAGTTGGGCTTTTAAATCATCGGTCAGCACAGCAATTCCTTTCAATGGGCAGGCAAAGCCCCGGGGGCATGACACCCCGGGGATACGTCTTAATGGATTTAGATCTTGCCAACGAGGTCCAGTGATGGGGCCAGCGTCTGTGCGCCAGGAGTCCACTTGGCGGGGCAGACTTCACCCGGGTGGGATGCCACGTACTGGGCAGCCTGCACTTTGCGCAGCAGCTCCTTGGCATCACGGCCAATGCCGTTGTCATGGATTTCGCACAGCTTGATCTGGCCTTCGGGATTGATCACAAACGTGCCACGCAGTGCCAGGCCCTCTTCTTCGATCATCACATCGAAGTTACGGGTGATCGTGCCAGTGGGGTCGCCGATCAGCGGATAACGGATCTTGTTGATGGTCTCAGATGTGTCGTGCCATGCCTTGTGGGTGAAATGGGTGTCGGTCGACACACCGTAAATCTCAACACCGAGTGACTTGAAGGTGTCGTAATGGTCGGCCAGGTCGCCCAATTCGGTGGGGCAGACGAAGGTGAAGTCAGCGGGGTAGAAAAACACCACGGACCACTTGCCCTTCAGGGTGTCTTGGGTCACGGGCACGAACTTGCCGTTGTGATAGGCGGTTGCCGAGAAAGGCTTGATTTCGGTGTTGATAATCGACATGTTGTTTCCTTTAAAAAGAAGGGATCGTTAAGTCAAAGGGAAATTACGGGGTTAATTCGTTTTCAGCGCCTGAGAACAGGCGACAACCGGAATTCTGAAGATAACCTTGTCATTCGTCCAACAAATAATTACGATATTAATAATCGAATAAATCGATTAATAGGGTCCCCCCTGCATTGCCCAGACGACGAATCGACCGCCCGCTACACAACCACCGAAAGGATTTCTATGGCCGCCCTGCCTTCGCTTCGACAACTCCGCTACCTGGCCACGCTTGCCGAGACCCTGAATTTCACCCGGGCCGCCGAACTCTGCTTTGTCAGCCAATCCACGCTCAGCGCCGGACTGAAAGAGTTGGAATCCACTCTGGGGCTACAGCTCTTTGAGCGAGACCGCCAATCGGTGGCGCTCACCCCTGCGGGCAAGGCCGTTTTAGAGCGGGCAAAGGAGCTTCTGGCATCTGCTGAAGATTTGGTCGCCCTGGCCCACACATCTGGCGCTCCCATGCAGGGCATGATCCGGCTGGGCATCATTCCCACGATTGCGCCCTTTATCCTGCCCAAGATCGTGCCGGATCTTCGCCAGCACTACCCCCAGCTGAAATTTGCCCTGCGCGAGGATTTGACCGAAAACCTGCTGGCCAGGCTGCGTAATCGCCAATTGGATATGGCGATCATTGCCCTGCCTTACGAGACCGAAGGGCTCGTGACCAAGGTGTTGTTTGATGACGAGTTTTGGCTTGCCGCCCGAAAAGACGACCCGGCGCTTCAGGGCAAACGCGTGACACTTCCGGCCAAGGTGGCCGAGCGACTGCTACTGCTCGAAGAAGGCCACTGCCTGCGCGAACACACCCTGCAGGCCTGCAAGCGGGCGGAAATTGCGAGTGCAGACAATATCGAGGCCACCAGCCTGCTCACGCTCGTTCAAATGGTGGAATCGGGCATGGGCATCGCCCTGGTTCCAGAGATGGCCATTCGCAGCGGTCTTTTGAATAACACCGAACTGGTTGCAAGACCACTTGAGACGCCAGCACCCAAACGCACTATCGCGCTGGTGGCGCGGACATCGACACCCCATATCCGAGAGTTTGAATTGATTTCAGCGGCAATTATTGCGCAACACCGGCAAAGCAACCGAGCGGTGACGACGACACTGCAGAGGCGTAGAGCCCTAAAACAGTAAACGTATAACGCGATTGTGCTGGGTGCGAGACTTATATGAATCACCCAGTGATCGATTTATGGATACGGACTCAGGCAAGTTTAGATCGCTTTCGGTGACGATGCTGGACCAGCCAAAGCCCTGACCCTACTATCACCGCCATTCCAAGCAGCGACCAGTTGTCAGGAAAGGTGGCAAATACAAGCCAGCCCAAACCAATGGCCCAAACCATCTGTAGATACACAAACGGCGTGAGCGTGGCAGGTGGCGCCCTGTAAAACGCCAAGACAAATAGCAAGTGGCCAAGCCCGCCAAAAACGCCAATACCAGCCAGCAGAAGGATTTGGCGTATCGACGGCATAGCCTCAATCCCTACCGTCAAAAGCAGCACGGACGCGCCAATGGCACCCACCAAGCCACTGTAGAAAAAAGTGGTGAAGGGATTATCTTCAGTGAGCTTACGCGTTAATAGTTGAAAAATGGCATTCAAAAACGCCATCAAACCAATCAGCAGAGCGCCGAAATGAAAAACATCGGTGCCAGGGCGGACGATCAATAAAATACCCGAGAAGCCAATCGCAGCAACCCACTTGTCACTTCTGGCAACCTGCTCATTGAGCATCGGAGCGGATAACAACGCTACCCAGATGGGAGCGGTAAAGGAAATCGCTGCAGCCTCGGCTAACGGCAAATATTGCACACCGCTAAAAAACAAAACGGTTGTCGAGGCCAACAATACAGACCGAACCAACTGAAGCCTCGGCCGCGAACTTTTCCAAAAATTTTTGCCAGCAAACCGATAGGACAAAGGCAAAGAAATAGCCACCTGCCCAATGTAACGAGCCCACACCAAGAGCAAGAGGCTGACCTCAGAGATCACCAACTTTCCCATGGCATCAATACTGCTCAAACAAAACCCGCCAGCAACAAAAAAAGCCAGGGCCGCCCCCATCTGCGCGGTCTGATGCGTCATGCGATCCGCCCGATTAAAGCTTCATTTGGGCCGGTAGCCAAGTTACAAGCTGCGGAAATAGATAAATAATAAACACCGCAAAAACCATCAAAAAGAACATGGGAAGTGTCACTTTTGCAATGTAACCGAGCGGCTTTTTCGTCATGCCTTGGAGCACAAACAAATTAAAGCCTACCGGCGGTGTAATTTGCGCCATTTCAACAACAAGCACCAGAAAAATTCCAAACCAGACCAGATCGATTCCGGCGCCAGAAATGGTTGGCAGAATCACCCCCATGGTCAGCACAATCACCGAGATGCCATCTAAGAAGCACCCAAGAATGATGTAAAACACCATGAGCGCCAGGATCAACTCAAACTGCGACAACCCCAGAGTACCGATCCACTCAGCCAAATGACGAGGCAGACCGATGTACCCCATGGATAACGTGAGAAATGCGGCTCCCGCCAAAATGAAGGCGATCATGCAGTAGAGCCGAGTAGCACCCATAAACGCATCCTTCAGGCTCTTCCAATTCAAAGTTCGCTGTACCGCCGACAAAACCAAGGCGCCAACGACACCCACTGCAGCAGCCTCGGTAGCGGTGGCAATCCCAAGATAAATGGAGCCAAGAACGCTCGCAATCAGGGCCATCACGGGCAAGAGGCGTGAGACCTCTTTGAATTTCTGAACAAAAGTAAGTACGTCAGTGTTCTTTGGAATCTGCGAAGAGAATATTAAAGACCAAACGATGATGTAAGCAGAAAAGAGGCCCGCGAGAAGAAACCCAGGAAAAACGCCAGCGATAAATAACTTCGATATCGAAACCTCGGCAGTCACCCCATAGACAATCATGATGATGGATGGAGGAATCAACAGCCCCAAGGTCCCGGCGCCCGCAAGGCTTCCAATCACCAGGCCCTCGGGGTAGCCACGACGCAACAGCTCCGGCAAAGTCATCTTGCCGATCGTGGCGCAAGTAGCGGCACTCGAACCAGAGACGGCCGCGAAAATCGTACAGCCCAAGACATTGGTGTGTAGCAAACGGCCTGGTACGCGGCCCAGCAGCGGGGCTAGGCCACGAAACATATCTTCTGAGAGCCGGGTTCTAAAGAGAATCTCGCCCATCAGAATAAAAAGCGGTAAGGCTGTCAAGGTCCAGCTTGATGAGGCCCCCCAAATGGTCACAGCCATTGCATCACCCGCTGGCCGGGATGTGAACAATTGCATCGCAATCCAAGCAACACCCGACAGCGTTAACCCGACCCAGACCCCACTACCGAGTATTAAGAAAAGGGTTAAGACTAAAAGACCTGCAATCCACGGATCACTCATGCCGCAACGCCTCCGTGGGTGATACAAGCTGGTCAGGATGACGAAGGTGGCTAATCAAGCGATCAATCACCGCAATTGCAAAAATGACTGCGCCAATCGCCATGGATAGCTGGGGAATCCAAAGCGGGGTGGCATCCATTGACGTGGACACGTCGTTAAATTCAATCGACTGCATCACAAGGCGAACGCTAAAAATCGCCAACAAAACTGCCAGCAAACTGCTCGCGCCCAGAGCCCACCCCTCGACCCAGTGCCGACTACGTCCTGATGCCATACCCAAAAAGAAGGTCACTCGAATATGTTCGTTTCGAACAAAAGTGTGCGCCAAAGACAAAAAACCACTGGCCGCCATGAAATAGCCCGCGTAGCCGTCCAGACCAGACAGATTCCACTCGAACTCACGGCTTGCGATAGTGAGCAAAACCATTACAAGCAAGGCGACCAAAAACAACGCCGCCATCACGGCGGCGCTGTCATAAAGTGCATTTAAAAATCGACGCATTTTTTATATAAGTATATTTCAGCCCTGATTACTTCCGAAATGCATTAATCGTTGCCTGGCCATCGGAACCTGCTTTTTTCAGCCACTCATCAAGCATCTTTGCGCCAACTTTTTGAAGTTCAGCTTTTAGCGCTGGCGAAGGTGCTGACACCGTCATGCCGTTTGCCTTAAGCGCAGCGGTAGTGTCTGCTGTGACTTTTTTCGAGACTTCCCAACCACGCTTTTCTAAATCTGCGGCCACTTTCAAAAGAGCACTACGGGTGGCAGGATCAAGCGCATCCATTGCTTTTTTATTCACCAAAACTGCATTTTTAGGCAACCAAGCTTGGACATCATAGTAGTACTTCATCTGGTCCCACATCTTTGTGTCAACGCCTGTCGAACCCGAAGTCATGGTGGCCTCAATCACACCGGTGGCCATTGCTTGGGATAGCTCTGCCGCCTGAACCGTGACTGGCTGTGCCCCCACCAACTCTGCAATACGGCCTGTTGCTGGGCTGTAGGCACGCCACTTGATGCCTTTTAAATCGGCAATGTTATTAATGGGTTTTTTCGAATAAATGCCTTGTGGGGGCCAGGGCACGGAGTAAAGCAACACGATTCCCTGTGCTGCCAATTTCTTTTCCAAAATTGGCTTTTGGGCGTTCCACAGTTTCAGTGCCGAGTCATACGTGTCTGCCAAAAACGGAATACCGTCAGCACCGTAAATTTGGTCTTCATTTTGCAGGTTTGCAAAAATGATCTCACCAGCCTGAGCCTGCCCGCCCTGGACAGCACGCTTGATCTCAGGCGCCTTAAACAATGAGGCAGCGGAGTGCACTGTGATCTTCAACTTACCAGCTGTTGCCTTGTCCACTTCTGCGGCAAACTGATTCAGCAGTTGAGTGTGAAAATTACCCGGCGCATAAGCAGACGGCAGATCCCATTTGGTCTGCGCCTGTGCGCCTGAAGACATCATGATCGCCGCTGCAGAGCCGATCGCGGCAACTGATTTCCAAAACATACGCATGGCAATACCCCTTATAAAAAACAAATAAAACGCTAGCCCGTGATCATAAACGAGTGGCGCTGGCTTATGCGGCAATCAAAGGCGAATTAGGGAAACGCCTTAATACCAACCCCGTGATCGGCGAGTCGTGTCCGTAATGCCTGGGCAAACGCTAGGGCGCCGGTCTGGTCGCCATGCAGGCAGATGGTGTCCGCCCGAACGGAAACTTGTTTGCCGGTAACAGACGTGCACTGCCCTGTGGTGACCATGGTCAAGACCTGATTGATCGATTCAGATTCTTCCGTGATTAAAGCCCTGGGGTCAGTCCGGGGTACCAACAACCCGGAATCAAGATAGCGGCGATCGGCGAAAACCTCGGAGGCTACGGTAAGCCCCACATCACGGGCGACTTTTTCGGTGACACTACCCGAGAGCACCGTGATGGACACGTTGTCCCCAAGCGCCTGAACAGCCCGCACAATACCTTTTGATAAGTTCAGGTCGTTCGAGGCCATGTTGTAAAGGGCCCCGTGTGCCTTGACATGGTGTAACCGAGAACCATGGGCCTGCGCAAAAGCACGTACGGCCCCAGACTGGTAAAGCACCAACTGGTAAGCCTCGTCTGGGCTGATTGCCATATTTCGCCGCCCGAAACCCTGAAGGTCCGGTAGCCCGGGGTGGGCACCAATCGCCACGTTATGCTGCACTGCGAGGGCGACGGTCTGATCGATCGTTCGAGGATCCCCAGCATGAAAACCGCAGGCAATATTGGCGCTGGTGAGATAAGGCATCAAACCAGCGTCATTGCCCATTTTCCAGGCGCCAAAACTTTCCCCAACATCCGCATTCAAATCAACTGTTGCCATACCCTATAACCCCATTAATTTCGAACGCACCGCCTGACGCAATTGCAGCATTTCAGCCGCCCTGTTACTGCGAAGCGCATCAGCCTGCTGCAGATCTACCAGTTTGAATATTACTCGGGCAGAGGGGCCCGCTTGGGCGAGCTCTCGCTCCATCCCGCCGACCACCTCGAGAATTCTCGGATAACCACCGGTCGACTGGTGCTCCGCCAAAAGTACGAAAGGTTTGCCTGCCGATGGAAGCTGGACCGTTCCCTCGCGGACGGGCTCACTGTCAAGGTTTACAAAGCCCGCTGTATGTAAGGCCTGTCCTTCGAGTGCCAGTCCCTGTCGATTGCTCCTTGAGCTGACTTGCCAGGCTTGAGTGAGCAGCTGTTTTTTATCTGCATCACTTAACCAATCGAAATGTCGGCCAGGAAGCGCAGCAAGTTCAATGATGGGCCAAGTCTTTGGGACACCAGAGGGAACCGACCACCGTGTGGTTAGCACTGTGGTTGATTCACCTTGGTTCGGAGTGTGTGAATTTGATTCCGCCAAGAGGCATGCTTTGAGTCGAGCGGTGGCTGACACCGAACTCAATCCCAGGGCTAGAGTCGTGGGCTCGGCGATACGGGGAAGACTGACTTCGGCGGCAAGGTGGCTTGCACGACTTCCCAAGATCTGTGGAATCTCAATTCCGCCGGCAATCGCAAGCCATGCACGAAAACCGGCAGCTGGTGCTGGCCAACGAATACTGCTATGCGGAGGCACAATTACCGGGCGGCCGGGCGAAACCCGACATGTTGCGCCATTAGACGATGTCAACACGGCATCTATCCAAGCACCTGCAAACGCAATCGCCGTTTCCTGTGGAAAAAATATTGTCGGGCCCATTCCGGTCAACTCTAGCCCCGCATCTGCTTCATCATTACCGATTAATAAATTAGCGATCGCTAATTGCTGGCGATCCATCGCGCCAGCGCGCGATAAAGCCATGTGTAAAAGACCAACTCGGCCTTGGTCCTGAACGGTCGTGAGCAGACCGGGCTTATCGATCCGAATGGCGCTCAACGTTTTGCCCATAGCCTATCAAACGCCGCTG
Organism: beta proteobacterium MWH-UniP1; assembly: GCA_036362785.1. NCBI lineage: Bacteria > Pseudomonadati > Pseudomonadota > Betaproteobacteria > beta proteobacterium MWH-UniP1. Next base: position 537,829 of record CP143625.1, on the reverse strand, counting down.
TTGTTATTGATTCAAACTTTACGGTGTCTCCCAGCCCCAAAAAAGACGGGGCTGCGCGACAGGGATCAAACAAACGTAATGGGGATCTACCAATCAAATTCCACCCCCCCGGCGTGGCACTCGGGTAGACCGCGCATTGATTGCCAGTGATGCCAAGCGAACCAACGGGCACAACCGGCCGGGGTGTTGGAAGCCGTGGGACACAAAGACGGCCATCTAATCCGGACATATAGGCAAAACCCGGCATAAACCCCATTACCTCCGCAAGATAGACGCCCGAAGAGTGAAGCTTGATCACTTCATGGGTATCTAAGCCCGTTAGTTCGGCAACCCTTGCCAAATCCGGCGCCATCGCTTGGTCGTAACACACAGGAATGACTTTCTCGGCACCAGCCGGTGGCACTTTGCCAAGACTATCGCTTGCCAAACGCCCAAGCTCCTGAGCGCAATACTGTCGTTTGGCAGGCGACCGAGATTCATTGCGCAGGACCACGGCCAACGATGCTACTGCTGCAACTGATTCTAGGCAGTAGCCTGGTCGACTCGACTCTAATTGAGCCCAAAATGCCCTGACGGACTGATTGGCATTAGACGTTGCCGAAAAATCAATCAAAATCATGTCATCGCCACACGGCGCGACCGTGATTAGACCACCTTCTTGAACAGAAGGCTGCAACTGCGCACTTGATAAAGACGTTTTTTTCATGGCAATCAAAGTCTACCCAAAAATACTAAATAACTTGGAAACGAACTGAAATGTCGACCAACATCACTATAGTTAGCACCGTCGGATTACTGGTGCTGTCGAATATCTTCATGACTTTTGCCTGGTACGGGCACCTGAAAAATCTCTCCACTGCCCCCATCTGGATCGCGGTGCTGGTGAGCTGGGGAATCGCTTTTTTCGAATACGCGCTCCAGGTACCAGCCAACCGAATCGGATTTACGGTGCTCAACTTGGCCCAGCTGAAGATTACTCAAGAGGTCATCACCCTGGCGATCTTTATTCCGTTTTCGATGTTTTACATGCAACAACCCTTTAAAACCGACTTTCTTTGGGCCGGGCTTTGCTTGATTGGGGCGGTATACTTCATTTTCCGAAGCTAGCCCGCCATGCAAAAACACCCCCCTGATCGCAAATACCCTGCCGGACTCGAGTGGGCTTTATTTAAGAAAATCCCACTCCTGACCGCAGTTGGCTTTTTGGTGCTGGGGGTGTTGTGGGCTGCAGCTTATGCCTGGCCATGGGAGGGCACCGAAGCCGAGATTGCCAGCCGGATTCAACGGCTTGAGTTCACCCTGATTGGCGCAGCCATTTTTCACTTGACGGTGATCTTCACGCTTGCGATTGGCTGTGTGGTGGTGCTTATCATGAAAGGGCCCCGCTACACCGCAGACTCTTACCCTGTGGAAGACGCCGAGCGGCCCGGCCCAGATGTTCGGCGCTAACTGCAGCCCCACCCAAATGCATTTTTTAAAGACCATGCTGGTGGGGCGATAAGCAGTGTTAACGCGCGTAGACCTTTTGTTGCTATCGCTGTTGACACTGTTTTGGGGCATTAACTGGCCCGTTATGAAATACGCCGTGCTGGATTATCCGCCACTGATGTTTCGTACATGGTCCATGGGGATTGGCATCGTTTGCCTGGGGCTTTATATGCTGGTTCGGGGCGAACAGTTCGCAGTGGTTCGATCGGAGCGCCACCGGGTGATCCATCTGGCGCTGGGCAATATGCTGATCTGGCATTTGTTTGCCATTTACGCCATTAAAGCGCTTACATCAGGGCGGGCAGCGATCGTTGGCTACACCATGCCTGTCTGGGCACTATTAGCGAGCGTTTTCTTTTTTAAAGGTAAATTTACTTGGCGCGGTGGTATCGGGGTGGCGCTGGCCCTATCGGCCACCATGCTGTTGGCTGCCGAAGAGTTTTCTTCGCTGATCGGCAAACCCGTGGGCTTGGCGTTAATGTTGATTGCTGCCATGGGATGGGGCCTGGGCACCGCCATGATGAATTACTTCAAGCTCACCGTCTCGAATGCATCGCTCACGTTTTGGATGATGTGCATTACGGCAAGCTTTCTTTTTTTCGGTGCTTTCTTGATTGAACGAGATCAATGGCGCTGGCCCAACCCCGGCGAGTGGGCCGCCATTTGGTTTAACGCCATTGTGGTTTTTGGCTTTTGCCACGTTGTATGGTTTCGCATCGCCCGCAAGCTGCCACCAGTAGCCAGCAGTCTTTCTATCATGCTGATTCCTGTGCTGGGAGTGTTTAGTGGCGCCTGGGCACTTAATGAAAAGGTGGGCGTTTACGATCTGGGTGCTTTAGTGCTGATTCTGCTATCCATGGGCGTGGTCTTGTTTCCCAAACGGCAGGCAAAGCCAGCGGTGCCGGCGGAGTAATCTGGCTTATTTTTTAGGCTTAAATCTCCCCTTACGCCAGGCTTCCATCAATACTGCGTGTACGCGGGTCTGCCAGCCTTTGCCAGTGGCCCGCAGGGCCTCGAGTAATTCTGGGTCCATGCGGATGCTCATCAAAGGACGTTTGATGACCGCCGGAGGGCGCCCCACAGTGCGCATGCGCTTGAACTCAGCGTCTGACGGGACATAGGTGTCTGGGTCAGCAGCGATACCAGCATTAATGAAGGCTTCTTCTTCTGGCGTGGGGACGCGGATGAGTTTGCCGGATTTTGTTTTAATGAACTTTTCCATAGCGTTTAATCTCTCTAAGGTTTGCTCTCCTAAAACTGATAATTCGACGCTCTAATCCCCGATCCACAAAAACAGCACACATCAAGTTCGATTCAAGCATTCCATAGCAAATCATTCGGCGCTCCCCATAATTAAATCGTGTATCAGGCGCCTCGGAAATTTCACTCCAGTCCATAAACACGACATCGCCAAGCGAGAAGCCATGCTTAATTCGATTTTCACGATCTTTTTCAGGATCGAACACCAGTACGAGGTACATTTTTGTATATACAAATACTAAAGTCAAGGTGCCGCCGGGTAGTGTTGTCTGTCCCGCAAAGCCATCACCGATTGACGGGCGTTGGACTGCATTTGAATCACCGCTGATGCACCAACCGGCCAACGTGGCTGCCAATTACCCGATAAATCGCGGGCGGCCAGAGCGCGGCACTCGACGGAGGATGAGTACTTGGGGCGAACTCACAAATTCACACGATAATTAAAATGCGAACCGCACTAACAGTTCGAATCTTTCAACGCCCGCCAAAATTACCTGCACTAACTTGCTCATGGCCACGTGAGCTAGCACTGAGCCCCGCACCATGCGGGGCTTTTTGCTATGGGCTGTTGACCTCGCCCCGCCGAAAATACCGCCAAAACCGTGCTCAAACCGCTTTCTGCTCAAAACCTGTTGACCTGAGCAAGGCTAGGTACGCATCTCAAAAATGGGATGTTCTGGGGCGTACTGATTGAACGGGGGTTAGTTGGTGTGGTGTATTTGGCTCCGAAAACTGTCTACTTCAACCAAGGATCGGAGTGCGCGCGGTTCAGAAGAAAATTTGGGTCTGTCAATGCATTCAGAAAAGCTATTAAATCCTTAACCTCGTGCTCAGTAACCTCAAACCCAACCATAAACTCACTGCGCAACGGATTGGGGCCGCCAGCGGTTGATGCCGATCGCCCTGCTTTTGCGTAATGAGCTCGGATAACAGTGGCGAGATCAGGAATCGATCCATCGTGCATGTAGGGCGCTGTTTTGGCGACGTTTCGAAGCGTTGGCGTTCTGAACTTGCCCATATCCGCTGCAACCCCAGTGAATTCTGTAATGCCCGTGTGCCCTTCAGGGTATCGACCCTTGCCGTCGGTGTTATAGAGGCCAGTATTGTGAAAGCCGAACTCTGCAAATGGCATACGGCTATGCTGGACGTTATCGGTAAAGTTAAACCCTCCGTGGCAGTGGTAACACTCCATCTTCTCGCCAAAAAATAGCGCCTCTCCGCGTTTTGCGGCAGGGCTAATCGCCGAAAGTTCACCGCCGTATCGATACCGGTCATAGGGGCTACTCACTGAGATAAGTGTGCGCTGAAAACTCGCGAGTGCCTTCGTGATCGTGGATAGGGAATAGAGCGTGCTATCCCCGGTCTTTGCCTCCGCTGGAAAGGCACTTCTGAATAGTTTCCTGTAATTGGGGTCCGCCTTGAGCCGCTCAAACAGAACTTCCTCTTTGCCGGCCATACCCATCTCGACGGGATGCTCACCGAAGAGCGGAATCAGGGCCTGAACCTCCAGGGATGTCAGTAGCGGATTAGCCCAGGTTAAAACCGGCAAATACGCGACATTGGCCAATGACATGGCACTGCGCTTTGCCTCCTGCCCGGTGATTCCCTTAGAGAATTTCTTTCCATCAGTAAAGGCCTTGTCCTGCTGATGACAAGTCGCACAGGACATCGTGTTATCCGCGGAAAGCCGTTTGTCATAAAACAGATGCCGTCCAAGCTCCACTTTTTCTCTGGTCATTGGATTGTCTGGGGGAACGACTGGAAGCGGCACCCAGTCCGGCAGCCCCCAGTCGAAGGTCTGGTTCGACACGGCATAGGCTACCCCCGCACTAGTGGCAATCACCAGTGCGGAGACAACCGCAGCCAACCAACGTCGCATGACTCTACTTTTTGGATATCAACTGCTGCGAGCCAGCGGCGGGTACGCCGTCGTAGGCCAGCCCCAAGGCACCCATCACGGCTGGACAATCCGCATCCTTCGGGAAACTCATACAACCCGGTGACGTGCCTGCAGTGTTGATGTCCACATTGGAATTGGCAAGCACCCGACCCATGTCAATCACCACCACATTGTTTGCGGGATTGAAGTCAGACAGGCGGATCTCCATGCGGTTTGAGTTCTGACATCCAGAGGGAGCCTGCGTTCTCGATGCTGATGCACATACCGTGCTCCCGAGATGTACCGAGAATCCGGATGCGTTCCCACCACCATGGGCTGCAGGCGGTGCAGTGACAGCAGGCTGCCCTGAACTTGCCATGTCAAATTTGATGAACTTATAGCCACCCTGCCAATTCCAGAACATGGCGGTTGAGCTCAGCGGCGCGGGCGAAACGGTTGGGTCCCCATGATTGCGTGCAAACGGCACGCCCACGGTAAATTTCACACCGGAATAATTCCCCACCGGGACAGAGCCACGCACAGACATATTGGTCGCAGGCGTTCCGTTTCGGCAAGGGCCTTGGCCATTCTCAAAATCAAGCAAGGCGATATTTTCGAGCTGCCAGGTCTTATCCTGATTCAGTGCGACAGGCACCGCCTTGCCATCGGCAGTTAACAGTTCTACCTGGCTTACATACAGCCGGAAGTCACTTGGCGTGATGCTCGACTTTGTGGTGCCCACGCCCGAGTACGACTTGCCACACTCAAACGCCTGCCCATTGATCTGAGCTGCGAATCGGATCTCAACAGGCTGAGTGCCAGACTGCTGAGAGGGTGTGACGGCACAAGCCGAGAGTGCAAATGGAATAACGAATGCAGATAGCCTTTTCATGATGAATCCTTAATGTTTGTGATGGTGATCAGATGAGGACCCTTTGGGTTTTTGAACCCAAACCGTGACTTCCTTTTCACCGGAGTTTTCAAACCTGAGCCAGACGGGGAAGCGATCGCCCTCTTTTAGTGGTGCCTTGAGGTTAATCAGCATGAGGTGATAGGCGTTTGGTTGCCCATTCCGAAACGATGGTCCTGCACCTAAAGGCAACACAATCGCTTCTACCTCTCGCATGCGCATCACTGGGCCATCCATCTGCATATGATGAAGCTCAACCCGTTCTGACACGGTCGATCGTGCGGATAGCAGTCGGTCAGCTTGCTTACCGCCGTTTTCGATCGCACGAAAGTAAATCGCACCATTTTTCACCCCTCCCGGGGTTGGCGTGGCGTAGGGATGATCGATTTTGATCTCGCCGGCCTTATAGGAATGGGCATGTACAAGTGTTGTCGGCAAGAAGGTCGTGCAAAGGCCAATGAACAGTGCAAAGCGCACCGAAAAATGCATCAACATATATTTCCCCTCTGATAGAGCCGCTATCGCACTAACGCGACAGCAAGAATTAAAGCGTTAGCTATGCAGAGAGTGGCGGTGCCCGAGCGGGCTGGAGTGCCCAGGCAAAAAGAGGCTTAAGGGATTGATAAGAGAGGTCCGGAAACAGGGGCGGATCGACTGTTGCTGATCGGAGCGACGGACGGTCCAGCAAAATAGAGTAAAAAGAAAAAGAGCAATAAGGGCAGTCCCCGGCTTGGTGATCATGCTTTGAGGGGTTGTGGTTAGTCGTAATTGAGACGCTTAGTGTGCCAACTGTGGTGCAGACCTCAACCGTTTCGGTTAATTGATAACTCTTGGTGACCGTCTTCGTAATTACCGGAGACAGCACCGCCAAGAGCATGAACGCAACTGCCCACACCGCAATTTGACGAAGTTGATTCGTTTTCAACATAGCCCTGAAGTGTATTACATCAGTTTCTGCAATCAGGGCACCGGCCATACAGAATCACATCATGGTCGATCACCTCGAATCCTTTGGGGGCAAGTTTTGAGATCTCCGCGGTACAGGCATGCACATCGAAGACCCGGTCACACTGTCTGCACTGGAAATGGTGGTGGTGATGCCCGGCCAACTCAAAGCGCGTGGGCTGTCCCGGAAGGTGCACGGGGGTGATGGCCTTCTCATCGGTCAATAGGTTCAAGTTGCGGTAGACCGTGGCTAGGTTCAGATTCGGCACCTCCCGCTGAGCGCTCACCAGAATCTCCTGGGGCAGCAAGGGGCGCGCTGCCTCAAGTAGAGCGCCCTGAATGGCGGTGCGCTGTTTGGTTGTGCGATTCATGCTCTCCATCTTAAGGCCACCCCAGATTGTTTGCAATTGCAAACGCGTTTGCGTTAAGATCAAGTGCATGACTCCTCCCAAGCTAAAACTATCCTTGATTGCCTGCTCAGCCATCCACCGATTGCGCTGGGTGGCTTTGATACTTGCGGCTCTCTGGCTATTGGCTCTTCAGTTGGTTCGGGCCTGATCATGCCGACCTTGCCTGTGGCGACCATCACGTTGCGCGACCTCACGGTGGGCTATGACCGACATCCGGCTGTGCACCATCTGAGTATCGATATTTCAGGATCGAGCCTCGTTGCCATTGCAGGGCCCAATGGCGCGGGCAAATCCACCCTTTTAAAGAGTATCGCTGGGCTGATAGCCCCAATGAGTGGATCGATCGAAGGCACCCAGGGACTTCGCCTGGCCTACCTGCCGCAGGTAAACGAAATCGATCGCAGCTTCCCCATCACCGTGTTTGATGCGGTGAGTCTTGGCCTTTGGCATGAACTGGGCGCCTTTAGGGGCTTTCTGCCAAGACATCGAGAGCAAATCGCTGCGGCACTTAGCACGGTGGGGCTGCAAGGCTATGAGAGACGCGCAATTGCAACACTATCCGGGGGGCAGTTTCAGAGGGCGCTTTTTGCACGCATGATCCTGCAAGACGCTGACCTGCTTTTACTTGATGAGCCTTTCTCGAGCATTGACACTGCAAGTGCCGAGATCCTCTTGCATGTCACCCAGGACTGGCAGCGCAAAGGCAAGACTGTTTTGGTTGTGCTGCACGATCACGCACAGATTAAGGCCTATTTTCCCTTCTGCCTGCTGCTGGCCCGTGAGCTCATTGCCTATGGCCCTCCGATGGAAGCGCTCAGCTCTGAGAACCTGCAGCGTGCCCAGAGCAGTAGGCTAGCCTTTGATGAGGAGGCTTCACTTTGCCACCGCCCGGCCGACACCCAGGCAGCCTCTGATGCGCAAAGGGTCTTCTCATGACCGGCTTCGAAGTAGCCCCGTTGGCCAATCCTTTGGAGATTCTTGGCCTAGGGTTTTTTGTTGAGTTTGGCTTCATGCAGCGAGCCCTGCTCGGTTGCCTAGCGCTCTCAATCAGCGCCGCACCGATTGGCGTTTTTCTTATGCTCAGACGGATGAGTCTTACCGGTGACGCCATGGCCCACGCGGTTCTGCCTGGGGCGGCGATCGGGTTTTTGGCCTCGGGCCTGTCGGTCTGGGCCATGACCCTTGGGGGAATCGGTGCAGGCCTATTGGTGGCAGTGGCCTCGGGATGGGTTGCAAGAAGCACTGTACTGAAAGAGGACGCGAGCCTTGCCGTCTTCTATCTTCTGTCGCTTGCCCTCGGGGTACTGATTGTTTCTACACAAGGCAGTAACGTGGATCTACTGCACATCCTGTTTGGAAGTGTCCTGGCACTTAATGATGAGGCGATTTTTCTGCTAGTGGGGATCTGCAGCATTTCTTGTATTGGCCTTGCCCTGATGTTTAGACCCTTGGTGCTGGAGTGTCTTGATCCGAAGTATCTGCGCATGGTCAGTGGTTGGAGCGCCACGGCCCACTATGGTTTTCTGGTGCTGGTTGTAATTAACCTAGTGGCAGGATTCCACGCCCTTGGAACACTGCTTGCCGTGGGATTTATGGTGCTTCCTGCCGCCTCGGCCCGGTTCTGGGTCGATGAGATATCCCGCCTGATTCTTCTGTCGGTCGCAATTGCAGCCTTGGGCAGTGCCTTAGGTCTTGTGGCGTCATATCAACTCGATCTGCCTAGCGGTCCTGCAATCATCCTCGCCCTGGGCCTGATCTATCTGCTTTCCATGTCGCTAGGGCAAAGAGGCATCTTCAAGCCTCTAGTGCGCCATCCCAAACACTTAGAGGCTTAGACGTGATAAACAATCTTGCCCCTGTCATTCGGTCCACTCGCTGGCTTCTTGTTACCGTTGTTTTGCTTGCAAGCGTATCTCTTGGGCGGGCGAGCGAGCCGCCGGTTCGTGTGGTGGTGACCTTTAGCATTCTGGGCGATCTGGTCTCGCAGGTGGGCGGCAGCCGCATCTCGGTCTCGGTTCTAGCGGGTCCTGAAGAGGACGCCCATGTATTTCAGCCCACGCCTGCTCAGGCCCAGCAGGTTGCACAAGCCCGCCTGGTCTTATCAAATGGCCTTGGCTTTGAGGGCTGGATGAACCGCCTTCTGAAGTCCGCAAACTTCAAGGGCGAGCACGTTGTAGTTACCAAGGGGATCGTGCCACTGAAGTCCTCGTCGCCTGGCCACAGCCACGGGCATAAACATGGTCACTCTCACGGCAATCAAGATCCGCATGCCTGGCAAGACGTGCGCAACGTGTTGGTGTACGTGAAAAACATCACACTTGGCTTATGCACTGTTGACCGCTTTGGCTGCCCCAGCTATCAGACCAATGCTGAGAGGCTCTCAGAATCCTTAAACGCGTTGCATCGCGAAATCGAGTCCTCCTGGGCAACGATACCAATCGAGCGTCGCAAGGTTGTCACATCGCATGATGCGTTTGCTTATTACGGCAATGCCTACCAGGTTCAGTTCCTGTCCCCCCAGGGCGTCAGTACAGAGGCGGAGGCCAGCGCAAAGGGCGTAGGCCGCCTGATTCGACAGATCAAAAAGGAGGGCATACAGGCGCTCTTTGTTGAGAATATTTCCGATGGACGCCTGATTGAGCAGATCGCGCGCGAGACCGGCCTTCAGCCTTCAGGAGAACTCTACTCCGATGCGCTCTCCAAGCCCGGGGGGCCAGCAACAACCTATAGCGACATGATGCGCCACAACACCCGCCTGCTCACTTCAGCAATTAACAAGGCTCGTTTGCAGGGAGCAAAACCATGAATCAAATTCCGGTAACCATTCTTACGGGCTTCCTAGGCAGCGGAAAAACAACGCTGCTAAATCGCATTCTTACGGAGAAGCACGGGCAGCGGATTGCGGTCATTGAAAATGAGTTTGGAGAAGCGGGTATTGACAACGAACTACTGGTAAAGAATCGGGATGAGCAGATCGTTGAGATGAACAACGGCTGTATCTGCTGCACCGTACGAGGCGACCTTGTACGTATTCTTGGAGACCTTCATCGAAAGAAAGACAATGGCGAGATTCGATTTGATCGGGTGATTATTGAGACCACGGGTCTTGCCGACCCAGCACCTGTGGGCAGTCTCTGCCAGAGAGCTCTGACACCCGACGCTTTACATGATGCTGATACCAGCGCTCAACCGTTGCGCAGCTCACCCGATGGGTCGATGACAACTTACTCTGGCTCACCCCACCGTCATGGGCTTCAAAGACCTCGAGCCGAAAGCTCTCGGTGGCCCGAAGCCTTGGGCGGATGCCCGCAAACCGGTGCCGGAAGTATCGATTGCAGGCCGGGCAGTGGTACTTGGGAACACTCAGGTGCAAGACGATGAGCTGGTTGCCCTGGCGGGTGTGTTTTAGCGTCCTTTGGCAGGTGGCTTTAACCCGCACCGGCCCTTGCTGACAGTGCAAGCACGCCGGTCTAGACTTGGGCCTTGCCCACACATGAATATCACGGCGCTGCTCCACCCGATCAATGACTAAATCGGACAACCCCAATATAGAATTATTCTGGGACATCGGTATTACCTCCATTAAACCCGTTCTTCGCAAAAACTAGTTTAATGAATACCGCTGTCCCCCTTTAATGATGAAGAGCCAAAACCTGTTGACCTGAGCAAGGCTAGGTACGCCTCTCAAAAATGGGGTGTTCCGGTGCGTACCGATTGGATGGGTGGACAGGCTACTGGCCTATCGGTGCCATTAGTCATCGAAGCCGTGATTTTTAAATTTGAGCTGGTTACAGTTTTCGCGGGCCGCTCGTTGGGTTGACTCGTCGAAACCGGTTGGCGCCTCCGCCTGAATTTCAAGGCTCACCTTGACCTTCACACCTGGCTTGGACGTGAAGAGCATGAGCACCTCCTCAGCAAAATCCGAGAACTGAAGCTTGGCTTTGACAGGGTCGAGCTCGACTTGGCCGAAGAACACTGTCTTCTTCTCGGCAAGGGTCTTAGGCGGACTGTCGCCACCGGCTCCGCGATTGCCGCCAGCACCAGCTCCTGCTTCGCTGCCTGCGCCACCGCCAACGCCGCCAGTACCTGCCTCACCGACCGCACCGGCTCCGCCCGCAGCACCACCAGCCTCGCCCTTTGCCTTTGCATCACGCTCAGCCTTCTCTTTGGCCAGCAGATCCGCGAACTTGGCACCCGCTGATGGCTCGACCAGTAGGAGAGCATCATCAAAGATGACTGTCGTAGGCTCCCCGAAGTGGAAGCCTTGGTAGCGGCCTTCCACCACACCGTAAGAGATGCCGAAAAAGTCGCGCGATGTAACACCGGCTCCGATGGTGGCGCGCAGAACGTCGTCGTCTTTTAGCCTGGGTAAGTAGAGGTAACAGCAAGTCTTCTGCCACACCTCGGCCGCCGACACGGCAGGCTGGCCTTCCTTCCAGAACCACGCTTGCAGCATCCTCGCCAGGTGGATGGGAGCCCACTCTGTGATGAGAAGCTCGTGCTCGCGCAGAACCTTCTCGATCTCTTCGGTGCGGTTGACCGCGGCAGGATTGATCTGGAAGTGATCCCACTGCAGGTCGCCAATACCCTTGCCTGGCTTGACCTCCTGCAATGGCGCCAAGAGCCACTTGTAGGTCTCGCGCATCATGCGGCTCAAGGCCTCCGACGCTTGGTCGTGGCTGTGGCCGGCCAGCTTGCTCTGGTGGACGTCGAGGTTGAGGCGCCCCTCCTTTACGTCGTCGACAATGGACTTCCAGGCCAGCACTGAAGTGACTTGGTCTTTCAGCCGCAACATCGAGTCTGAGTCGGGAGCCAAGAAGATCAGCCGGTTCTGCTTCTGTCGAGGCTGGTCGCCGCGGGTCTTCAAGATCGCGGTCGCCACATCGATCGCCGTCGCCTGCGCCGAGCGCGAGAAGGTGGCCTCGGGGGTGAGCACCACCAGGCGCAGTTGCCAATCGTCAGGCACGTCGGCCGAGTCAGTGAAGACATGTATGCCGCCAAAGATGCCGCTGGCGAAGCGCAGCTTGTCCTTGATGAACGGGTAGACGTCTTCGCGCAGATCGAAGCGACGCTTGCGATCCTCCATCTCGCGGCGGAGGTTTGGGCGCGTGTCGAACCAATAGCGGTTGTCGGCGCTGTTGATGTATTGCAAGCGATCAACGAGGGCCCGCACCCCATCCTTGTAGTGCCCCAAGACTTGGCCAGGCTGAGCGCAGCCCAGGAGCACATGCTCGAGCTCGACTCCGCGGTGGTGCTTGGAGCCACCCACAATGCCCGCGTCAGGAGCTGAACCCAGGAAGACCGTCCGAGCGATGCGCCGACAGGCGTGGATCGCGCCGAATAGGGGCTTGGCGTTGTCGAGCTCTGTCGTGGTGGCTCGCTCGCCGTCGATGTCGCGCTCGAGCACTGGATCCCAACCCTGAGGTAAGTAGTAGATGGCCTCGTTTCGGCAGTCAGGGTCGAATAAGGGAAGCGATCCTGGCTGGATCATCAGGTCGTTGTTGCCAGAAGTCCAAAGGCGATGGATCACCTTCGCCATAAGCTTCAAGACGCCGCGGGTGCGCTGGAAATTATCCAGTGAGGACCAGTCCTCGTAGAGCCGATCGAAGACCTCGGGATGAATGGGGTAGGCGTGCTGGAGCCGCTGCAAGTAGCCCGACTCCTGAGTTTCTGGTGGGAAGTCACCCGAGTTGCCCGTGTAGAAGTCGGCATAGGCTCGGCAGACTTCCTCGGCCGCGAGCTTGTCGCTGACGTTGGTGAACAGCCGGCGGCGGACAATCTCGAAGGCCTCTTCGGTCGCCACGGGCTTCCAGAGCGCCTGCACGCGGCCGAAGTAGTGCTCCAAGGCCCGCAGAGCTTTGACGCCCTGTTGACTGCCCGCTTCACGGTCCGAGAACGGCAGAGACGCCAGCAGGATCGCGTTGGGGACGCCTTTGATGGCCTCGGTCAGCGACTGGATGAAGGAGAGCTGGGTGTCGTAGGTGCCGCCGGATAGGGCCTTGCCCTCTTCGAACTGCGAGACGTAGCGCACCAGCTCGTCCATGAGCACGATGCAGGGAGCCGCGGAGGCCAGGATGTCGGCCAACGCGCTCTTGCCGGGCGCCGTGCCATCGGCGTCGGCTTCTTTGATCTTGGCGAAGGCTTCGGCGCCGCCAAGCTGCCAGGCGAGCTCGCCCCAGATGGTTTTGACCGTGGTCTTGCCGTATGAGCGCGGCTTGCTGGCCATGTCCAGCAGCTCGACGCCATCGAGCACCGCAACCTTCGCTTTTGGGAGCTCTGCGATGCCTGCGTCGTCGAGGATCTTGCTGACGCCTTGCAGCTTGGAAGACGGCTTCTCGCCTTTGGCCAGGTGGTAGACCGACAGCAGCGTGTGGGTCTTGCCGCCACCGAACGCCGTCTGCAACTGCACCACCGGGTCGCCGCCTTTACCGGCGATCCGCTTGACCACAGAGTCCAGCAGCAGGCGCATGCCTTCGGTGATGAAGGTCCGCTGAAAAAAGAGCTCAGCATCCTGATATTCAGGCGTCGCGATCCCTTGATGGACCTTGGAAATGTCGGCTGCGAACTCAGCCTGTTGGAACGTGCCTTTAAGCACGTCCTCATGCGGAACGGCGATCTCGCGCCAAGGTTTCAGTGCCATGTTCTCTTCCCTCAAATTTCGAGCTTGGTCTGCGATCCTAAGTGCCCCTTCTCATGGGATGCGGCTTCGATGCCAGTCCAGGATGTAATCAGTTCGTTGTAGGCCCTGGCGTCCTCCGCCCAGCCTTTGCGCTCGCAAAGCGTGTAGAGCCGATAGGCAAGGTTCCGAATCGGCTCTGCTCTCTGGGGCATACCGGCGAGCAGCGCACCTGCTGCCGACTCACCCGCGGTACGAAGTTCACGGATCATTTGATGCAAAGCCTCCCAGACAGGCGTGTTGTTATCGTTCTCTGGCAACCAATCTGGTGGATATTCGATAGGTCTAAACAGTCGAACTTGCCCTGACGTCGCTTCTACGACCCCAGCTTCTCTCAGCCGATCTACGCTTGTTCCCTTTGCGCGCGCTAGAACTGTTGCCTTTCCGAATTCTCCTCCGACCCATGATTGCTCATCAAACCACCCCAAGCAAAACTGAGTGTCTGCATCAAACTCATCGGACCCTTCGGTCAGCATCCTGTTGATAAGAGTGAGAGCGGTATGGACGGTCATTGGGCTGCCATCCGCCTCTAGCACGGCGGTATATCTGGAAAAGATCGCCATACCAGGCCCAATCACAGCCTGAGCGAGGTCCACTGGGGCAACCGGTGAAACGCCGTCGCCTCCGCCGATCATCACTTCGACGGCTTCGGCCATCTCCTCCTTGAGCTCCTTCAAGAATTCACGTCGAGAGATGGTCCCTGCGGTGGGATCGCGCTTTTTGCAAACCAAGACAATGCTTGACGCAAGAGCATTTGTTCCTTGCCCCACCATGCGGCTCTCGTTCTCTGTTCTCATCGGCCACGTGCCAGTAATGGAGAACCCTGCCCGCAACACAGCCTCAAGGAATGTTTCCCAACCTGTGTTTCCGGTGCCTACATCAGTGGTTTCCGACTGCTTAAACGCGTAATAGATAGTCGTCGGAAAGGCGGGGTGCACCTGATCAGCCACTCGACTCATCGCATCGGTCATCCCATCCAAGAAAAAGAGCTCGGCTTTCTCTTTCCCTCCGTGTCGATACGGCGTCGCCACTAGTTCCTCTGCTTTCGGAACTGCCATCGTAGAGAATAGGTGAGGGAATACCTCTCGAAGCGAACGCCGCATCCATACGTAAAAGAAATCCGATAGATCCGCATAGCCAATGTTGTCGTAATAGGGGGGATCGGTCGACACAACCTTACCCTGAGACACGGTCTGCCTTTGGGCGTCGGCCTGCTGAACAGTCCCTCGATACCATCCTTCAACATCGGCGAACGCTTTGAGGAACGCTTTCGTTACGCCGTCCAAGAATACTTCCCAGGCGCCTGAACTTGTCGAGAATGGATTTGCTTCGGCGAAGTCCCAAATCATCGGTATCGCCTGACGACCGAATAGCTGTCGGGGACATTGCGCCACAGGCTCCCACCTCACTAGCGTGTTCCCGATGTCAGCCATCTTGTCGAGAACGAATGTCAAGTAAACCGATATCGATTCCGCATATGCGGTCGCTCCACTTCCACCATCGCGCAAACCCAAACCATCATCTTTCATGCCGCCCTTTATCGCATTGGCTTTTGCCTTTGCGCGAACTTCATGAATCAAATCTGAAAACGTATTGAGTGCCAAGAGTTGGCGGTTGGTGAACAAGCTGCCGTAGCTTTTCAATCCAAATAGCGGCGGCGAAAACCAGCGGGGGTTCTCAGGCATCTCAACTTCTGGCCTCCAGCTCGGAACCGCAGTCTTTGCAAGACGTTCCATCTCTGGACTTGCTGACAAATAAACGCGTCCACGGCGCCCTTCCACGACTACTGCCATTAATCTCTCACCCAAACGACCCTCATTCGCCTCGGCGATGACGTGTTTTGGGTCAATCGGCGAATCGGATATGAGACATTTGAAATTCGCGCCACGGCCTAGCTTCGTACCGCTTTTCGCACTCTCGGGAGGTTTCCCCAGCCTTACCTCAAAGAAATATTCATTACCTTTGACTACTGGTTGGACATAGGCTTCTTTCCCACTCTTGCTGGAAATGATGAATGTGGACGCCAGCGGCACGTCCACATGCGAGTAGGCAGGATTCGGACTCTTGACTGTTCTAGTCCAAATCCATGCAATCACATTTGCCTTGCCGCCTCCATGCTCTTTCGGCAACTCGACTTGGGGATAGAACTTACCAATCCTCTTAAACGCCTCATCACGTAGCCATATCCCATACCTGTGGACGTCCAATCCCAAACCATTTGCGCCCGACCATTCGGAGCCAAGTTTCATCTGGCGCTCGTCTGGTGCTTCCGGCCCGATCGGCTTCATTCCAGCAAATTTCGGCGGAATCTCAATCATTGCCTTGTTGATCAAGACTGCGACTGGATTCAAGTCCGTCGCATAACTTGAAAACCCCAGCCTTTGGCCCTCCAACGGCAATGCACCACCACCCGCAAACGGGTCATGAAACTCTGGGAGAACATCTGGATTGAAGAGCTCATTGGCGTTAGGATGCCCACGATTGAGCTCGCAAGTCTCTCGCCAACTCTTTTTTATTTCCTGCCGCGCCTCCGCAAGAACATCTTGATTGCTCGTGTTCTCCCAAAGAACCAACTTGCGAATGATTCCGAAGAGACGTTCTCTCTCTTGTTTTGCCTTTTCCTTGTTCACCCCACGACCAAGGTTTCTTTCATAGCCTGGATCGTTGACCATCTGAGCAAATATCACAGCACGCGCCGCTGCTAGAGGACGTCTAGCCCACCACAAATGAAGGGTTGACGGGTGCCCGTTGCGAACTGATTTTTCGTGCGAAGCGGCGATATTGATATCGTCGAGTGGCAAAGCCACTTCGATCAGCTTCTTCGGTGCTTTGATTGGTGTCGTCATGTTGCTTGTGCCCTTTCGAGCAAGGACGCGAGGTCCAAGTTGATACTGGTCACCGCCCAGTCGGGCTCTTGCGTGAATGGGTTACGGATGTAGTGCGGTCCTTCGTGGCTGTCGCCATCGACGATCACCACAGCCAGGATGAACTTGTCCGCCTGGTTGAGCCCGTAGAGAATTTCGTTGCGGGTGACTGTGATGGTTGACTGGCCCTTGGCTCGGCCTTTGACTTCGATGTGGCGGGCCTGCGGTAGCTTCCCGTCGGATACGGGCACAACGGCCGTCAAATCCCAACCGCATTTCTCAGCCGAAACATCGATCACCTGGTGGCCCAGGGCCTCTTCGGCTTTGCGGACGGCTTCCATCGCAACACGCTCGATGCGCGCGCGGGCATCTGCATCGGCTGTCCAGGCTTGGCCCTGCGGCTCGCCGTTACGCTGAGCCAAGAGTCCGGCGGGGATCACCAGCGCGCCACCGACCACCACCGGCATCGCCGAGACCACATGGCGCATGGCTTCCAGCTCTTTGCTTCGGTTCTCCAGACGGACGGTGAGCTCGTCGATGGTTCGGCGTACGTTCTCCAACGGTAGGCGGACATCCTTGCCGGCCTGTAAGTCGGTCTTCAACTTCTCGTGGCGATCCGACCAATAGTCGATCTCCTTGACGAGGCGTTCGCGGATGGCGGCCAGGTTCTTGTCCACTTGCAGCTCGCGGCGGGAGCGGACCTCTTCAAAATGCTCGGGGACGAGCTTGTCGGAAGCATGGGCCAGCGCGACCTGCTCCAAATCCTTCTTGATCCATGGGGCATCGAGCTGGTCGGCCACCATCTTCGACTGGACCTCGTCGAGTGGGGTTAAATCCAAGTGTGGAGCCCATCCAGCGTTTTCGATGCGACCCGCCTGGTCGATCGTGACGAACTGAAGCCTGCGCGACACCACCACGCCAGACTCGCCACCTTCCTTGACGGAGTGGTCAAGCATGAGCATTAACTTGGGCTCTACGCTTTCGTCGTTGGGATTAAGCAAGACGGAGCCCTGCTTCAACTTGCTGCGGTGCTGCTCGATGGTCAGGTCGACCACCGATTGCATCAGCGGGTGGGCTGGGTGCAGAAGGCTCGCCAGGGCTTCGCCGGGCTTGTCGTCGACCCGGATGCGGCTCTTCTCGAAGCAAACCCGCTCGTATTTGGGCGTGATCGGGTTCATGTTGCGCCGATCGCGGCCTTGGATCTGGCGGTCGCGCTCTCGGATCAGAGCCGGGACATGGGTGATCTCGAAGCGGCCGAAGCCTCTAAGCTTCAAGTCGCCCCCTAGGCGGTCGAAGGCCTGCGAGAAAAAGGCCCGGATGAAGTAGGGCTGGAGCTTTCTCGCCTCGGCCTTCTCCATCTCTTCCTTTAATGCGAAGAGCCTGCGTTCGTCCATGACCTCCTCGGCCAGGGCGTTGCGGCTGATGATCTCGCGCAGCTTGTCGGTGTCGAGAGCTCCTTGGACCACCTCCTGTAAATGCTTCTTGCGGTCGGGATCTTCGCCGTAGCGGATGGCCTCGATCAAAAGGTCGCGGAGGCTCACACCATCAAAGACTTCACCTAGGATGTCGAAAACCCGGCCGCCTAGGGCCTTCCGCTCGATTTCGATTTTGTCGAAGAGCTTCTGGAAGACATCGCCCTCGCGAGTCTCATTCGCCACCATGTTCCAGAGATGGCAAACCTGCGTCTGGCCAATGCGGTGGATGCGACCGAAGCGCTGCTCCAAGCGGTTGGGGTTCCACGGCAGGTCGTAATTGACCATCAAGTTGGCGTTTTGCAGGTTCACGCCTTCGCCGGCAGCGTCGGTGGCTAAAAGGACCCGGGTGTCCTTGTCGTTGCGGAATAGCTCCTGGACCTTGCGGCGGTCCTCGCGATGCACGCCACCGTGGATCATGTTGACGGCCTCATGCTTGCCCAGCAGCCCGCGGATGCGGTCGGCCAGGTAGTTGAGAGTGTCGCGGTGCTCGGTGAAGATGATGAGCTTGCGCTGCAAGCCATCGGGCCCGCGCATCTCCGGCGTGTTTTGTAGGATTTCGCGGAGCTCTTCCCACTTACGGTCCTGGCCGCCATCGCGTAGCGCCTTGGCCTTCTTCTCCAAGTGCTCGAGGGTGAAGACTTCCGCTTCGAGCTCGGCGATGGTCTGTGCCGCCGTCGCCTGGTCAACGACCTCTTCTTCGAAGTTCTCGTAGTCCTCCGGGGCCATATCGTCCTCGGAGTCCCAGATGTTCTCCGGGGCTTGGTCGGCGAAAATTTCGGAGGCGGCGATCTTGCCGCCGCGCTGCTTGATCTTCTCTTCCTCGATGCGGCGCTTGAGCTTGTCGCGGCGGCGCTTCAAGGATTGATAGATGGCCTCGGGACTAGAGGCGAGTCGGCGCTGCAAGGCCGTCAAAGCGAAGCCCACCGTGCCCTTGCGCTTCCCATCCAACGCATCGGCCCGGTTCATCTCCTCCTTCACGTAGGTCGTCACCAAGTTGTAGAGCTCGGCCTCGGCCTCGGAGAGCTTGTAGTTGGCGGTGTAGGCGATGCGCTCAGGGAATAGACGGGTGCCGTCAAACTTCAAGAGGTCTTCCTTGACCATTCGGCGCATGAGGTCGGAGACGTCAACCTTGTGGGCGCCGTCGCGGAACTTGCCGTAGAAGCGGTCGGAGTCCAGCAGCGACAGAAAAAGCTGGAAGTCCTCTTCCTTCCCGTTGTGAGGCGTGGCGGTCATCAGCAGGAAGTGGCGCGTGATCGAGCCCAGGAGTTGTCCCAGCTTGAATCGCTTGGTTTCGTTGATCTTGGTGCCGAACCAGGTGGCCGATAGCTTGTGGGCTTCATCGACCACTACCAGGTCGAAGCGGCTGAGCTTCAGCTTCTCCTGGAGCTCTTCGCTGCGGGAGAGCTGGTCAAGTCGCGCGACCACCAGGTCATGGTCTTCAAAGGGGTTACCTGTGCGGCTTTGATCCACCAGCTCACGGGAGAAGACCGTGAACGACAGGCCAAACTTCTCGTAAAGCTCGTCCTGCCATTGCTCGACCAGGCTCCCGGGGGAAACGATCAGCACGCGAGCAGCGTCTGCGCGCATCAGGAGCTCGCGGATTAAGAGGCCCGCCATGATGGTTTTGCCGGCGCCGGGGTCGTCGGCGAGCACAAAGCGCAGCGGCTGCCTGGGAAGCATTGATTCGTAGACTGCCGTAATCTGGTGGGGTAGCGGCTCCACGTTGGAGGTGTGCACCGCCATCATCGGATCGAACAAGTGAGCCAGGTTGATCCGAATAGCCTCCGCCGCGAGCTTGAAACCCTCCCCGTCGGCGTCGAAGCTCCATGGCCGACCAGCAGTAGCGATGGACAGATCTACTTCGTTTGATCGGAACAGCATCCGATCGCGAAGGCTCCCGTCTTCCGTCCGATAGACGACAGTGATGGCGTTGTCACCGACCGGATCCACGCTCACCACGCGGACTGTCTTGCCCGGCTCAATGCCTGCGACCAAAGCGCCCTTTGTGATTTCTTCAAGTTTCAAGGGCGCCTCCTTGGGAGTTTTCTTCTGATTGCCTTTTAATCCAAGAGTCGATGTCGGCCTTAGAAAACCCCCAGCTCCCGCCCACCTTAAAAGCCGGGATCTGCTTGGCTCCTGCTAGCCGATAGATCGTTCGCTCGGTGACCTTGAGGTAGTCGGCGACTGCCCCGATGGTCATGCTGGGCTCCCCGCTTTGTTTAATTTCCTCGCTTTCACGGCTACTTTTTGTGCATCAATCCACCCTTGAATATCCTGCAGCTGGAATCTCCAGGTACCTGCCACTTTAAAGCCGGGTAGCTTCCCCTGTTGGGCCAGGCGGTAGATCGTCTTCTCATCCACGGCTAGGAACCCTGCAACGTCGCGGACGGTCATGGCGGGCGGCGGCTGTTCGGCCATCGGATTTCTCCCACATAATGGATATGGTCAGTATAGTGGAAGATAGGGCAAACCAGTCCAATCTTTGCAAAGAATAATCATGATGCCGTGCAGCAGGCTCACTGGGTGATACTGAAGGAGGTTATCTTGGCCCGTGATGCTTAAGGGCTGCTGGGAGTTCTTATGACTGAGGTTCACTTAGACAGAAAACAGTTCGTCGAGGCTCTGAAGGTCATTGCGCCCAAGCGGCTAACCAAGCAAAGTCGCCAACTGCCTGTCGATCTCTCAGCCAAGGGCACGGACTTTGTCATCACACGCCCAGGCGTGCAAACGTCCTTACCTATTTTGTCTGGGGAGTGGTCGGGCTACACCACCGTCGACCTTGGCACCATTCTTAGCTTCCGAACACTGAATTTGCAGGGGCCCGCTGTTCGAATCGTTCATCGCGACGGCCGAATCTACATTGATACCTTCTCTGTGCCTGCACCTTGGGTCAATGCGGCAGACTGGATCGCTTCCATGTCGACCGATGTACGAGCCTACTCCAATCCCGACGAGCTGGGTGTTGTTATTCGTAACTGCCCCAATGGCGCAAACTGCACGGAAACCTGGGATAACCTACCTGCTGCAAAAGATCCAAGTATCCGCTTCTGTGCTGACTGCTCGAACCCAGTAAAGCTGTGTACCACGCCCTACAAAATCAGGGATGCCTTGCTTGATAACCTTGTGATCGCCATTCGGGCGGGGGGTTAAATCTATGACTGCTGAGATCCGAAACTGTGAGTTTCGCTTCAAGTGCCCTAAAGACTGGGACGCTTTAATGAAAACGCACGACCCCAAAGTTCGCCACTGCAACGAGTGCAATCGGCGAGTCGTCTATTGCAAGAAGGCCAGTGAACTACAGAAGGCGATTATCAACAATGATTGCGTTGCTGTGGAGATTAAGCAGCCAGATGATGAAGTCCGCTTGTATGTCGGCGAGGTTATGGGTTATTGAGTTAATTAGACTCCATTTAACCGCAACAGAATGAGCTTCCGTTTTCAAAGACGAATCAAGATCCTGCCGGGTCTTCGGCTTAACGTAAGCAAGACCGGCATCTCTTGGACCGTTGGTACGCGTGGAGCAAGCGTTACTGCGAGGGATGGGAAACTAACTGGTAACGTGGGGCTGCCGGGCACAGGTCTTTCATATCGAAAGCGTCTGGACTTACCTGATTCAGACCCCACCACTCAAGATCCACAGATCCCTCACCAGAGCTCTGGCGCGCCATCTTGGCTGATCCTCATCATTGTTTTGGCGGTTGGGATTTTTATTGGTCTGTCCATTCGATAGGAGTCAGGTTCAAGAACACCTGTTCTTGTAACGCCCACTCGGCTGGAAAAGGCTTAAATAAGTCTTTCATCGTCAGGTGCGGTGGATGCTTACCTTCAACGATTGACTCAACGACTCGGGGGGATAGAGTTGCGAGCCGGGAAATTCGGCTGACAAACGATGGGCTGATATTCTCTTTTTCAGCGATGTCGTAGATCGTGTTGTAAACGCCATCAAGCATCATTCGCTGCCACCTGAATCCCCGAGCGATAGCCTTGACCATGCTGTTATCGACCTTGGCCTCTTTTCGCTCAAGGACTCGAGAGCCGTCCGGTTTAATGATGATCGTTTTGACGCCTCGGCGATAAAAGTTCATCGCTATTTCAGTCGTGGGCGTCATGCTGCCTCCAACAAGTTTTCTCTCGGGCGGACGGTCTGGTTAATCAGCTTTGCAACTCCGTCGGAGACCCATTCAATCGATGCTCCATCCGGACGCACAGTGATCCGGTGGATCAGGCTTTTAACAATCCTAGCCTGCTCGGCTGGAAAGAGTTCATCCCAGACCGCATCAATAGATCGCAAGGCATCGATAGCCTCATCCTCTTCGATATCTGGTCGTAGTCTTGTTACCTCCGCAACGGCCGCTGCGGTGATTTCAGGCAGGCGCAGAACTTCTTTCACCTTCTCGATGACCACTGCCTCGATTTCACCCGCCGGGAGGCGCTGCACCTCACACGCAGCCGACCCTAGCTTGATGGCATCGGTATTGATGTAATACCTGTAGTACCTCTGTTTCTTAATCGTGTAGCCAGGCGTAAAGCAACGCCCCTCTGCGGAGTAAAGAAGCCCCTTTAAGAGGCAGGGTGCCTTCGAGTCGCGCTCAGAGCGTGCGGCTTTTTTCTGTTTCTTTTCACGATCACGGGATAGTGCTTTGTGTGCTTGATCCCAAAGCGCTTGGTCGACGATCGCCGGATGCTGGCCCGTGAAATGCTGTCCCTTGTAGGCAGCAATACCTAAGTACACCGGGTTGTTCAGAAGCTTGTAGATATAACCTTTGTCGACCAGTTTTCCTTTTCGCTCAACACCCTTTGCGGTAGTCCATGACTTCGAGGTGATGCCTTTCGCTCTGAGGTCTTTGACCAAGTTAGCCATAGAGCCAACCAGCGCAAACCGGCGAAAGATCTCTTGCACGAGTTTGCTTTCCGCCGGGTTTGGGACGAGCTTTCGTTCAGACACGTCGTAGCCAAGCGGGGGCATGCCGCCCATCCAAATACCGCGCTGTCGTGATGCGGCAATCTTATCGCGCACACGCTCACCGGCTAGCTCTCGCTCAAACTGTGCAAATGAGAGCAGGATGTTCAGCGTGAGCCGGCCCATCGATGTGGTTGTGTTGAAGGACTGCGTTACGGAGACAAATGTCACCTTGTGCTCGTCAAAGATCTCCACCAGCTTTGCAAAGTCAGCAAGCGATCGAGATAGGCGATCGATCTTGTAAACAACGATGATGTCGACAACCCCTTTCTTAATGTCGGCGATCAGCCGCTGTAGTCCGGGGCGGTCCATGTTGCCGCCGGAGTAGCCGCCGTCGTCGTAACGCTCAGGAAGTTGCAGCCATCCTTCGGCTTTTTGGCTGGAGATGTAGTTCTCGCATGCGTCGCGTTGGGCATCGAGCGAGTTGAAGTCCTGCTCAAGCCCCTCGTCAGTGGATTTGCGAGTGTAGATTGCGCAGCAGAGTTTGCGTTGAGGTGTTGCCATTAGCCGCCCCTCGAGCTTTGCAGACCAAAAAACGCCCAGCCGTTCCTGTTTGTGTCGGTGATCTCCTTCGCAATGCTTGAGAGCGACTTGTAGGGCTTGCCTTGGTAAACAAAGTGATCGTCAGCAACGGTCACCTCGTGGGTTACCCCCTTCCACTCACGAATGAGCCTTGTACCGGCAACCGGGCGGTTGTCCAGGCGCCGCTTTCGAACATGCTTTTTGCCCCCGTCTAGCTCATCGCCGAGACGCTCAAGGCGTCGAACGGTCTCCCGTTTAAGCCCGCCCAAGGCGAGCTCTTGTATCCGGTAGGCAAGCCGGCTTTCGAGGAATTGACGGTTGAATTGAGGTGCTGGTTGGTGGAATAACTGCTCCCACATCCGCCGCAGATCACTCATCGGGGCAGATTTCAGGGCGGCCACGCGGGCCAGGGTGCTACTGAGCGTCATCGGATTCCTCCTGGGTGGTCAAAACACCTGTACTAACGCTCTGTTCGGTGCGTTCAGCAAGTTGTTTGCGCTTATTCAGGAGCCTGACTGCACCCCAGCCCCATAAGGGGGCCAGCTCGGCTACGGGTAGGGTTAAGGCGGGGTTCGGGAGGGAGGGGGCATGTTTCGGCATACCTGTTATTACTGCCCGGCCACAGCTTTTTTCTCAGGGCACCGCACCAGTGATGCTGGGGTCTGTGGTCGCCAAACCCCTATTTGAGCCTCAAAAACAGGACCTCAGGCATTCCGGGGCGGCCACATGACTACTATGACAACAAAGATAATCAAGATCACTGAATACTATGAATACAGCAAAATTTTTATAAGTGCTTGATAAGTAACAACTACCAAGATTTTATTGTCATTAAAAATTCGATTTGAATTTATGAAAGTGCATATTTTTTAGCAAACTCAATATTTGAGTTAGCATAATTTAAGGTCTATTGGGCATGAGTTGAGATGTCTTTCTCATTGCGAGTCGGGCTCCTTTCGGTGGACAATTGTTCCAATCGAAACCGCAACTGAAAGGACCCCCAATGGCAGCAGTTTTCAATAAGAAGGCCGCCAAAGCTCAGGAGAAGAACAAGTCGCTGCGCGACAGCTTTTGGCCCAATGTCGACGAGGGCCTTCTGTGGGACCGAAAGTTGGTAAAGGGATTCACCGTGATCCCCAGGACGATGCCGGTTCTGATGAACATCATCGACTCACTTACCAAGAACAAGCCCGGCGGGCGCTCTTACTTCGTTCTGTGGTGCCGTGCCTTTGATCACTCTATGTTGGTCATCGACAACCCAATGACCTTCGCGTCCGAGGCAGGCTTTACTGGTGAACGTGCGCTTTCAACCTGGAAAGACCGGATGGCCTCCTTGAAACAACTCGGGTTTATCGATGCCAAAGAAGGCCCCGCAGGCCCCTACCACTATGTACTGATCTTCAACCCCCACAAGGTTATTTGGAATCTGCGAGACCAGATACAAGAGGGGTTATTTCAGCAACTCCAGGTGCGAGCTATTGATATCGGCGCCAAAGACATGGAACCAGATGTTCCGAAAGACGCTGCTAAAGACGAAGACCAAGGGAGCGAAGCGAAATGAACAAAAAATGGGAAAACGACAGCTGCGAGGCCGTGCAAGCCTATTTCACGGTCTATAGGGTTCCAGTTGCTGCGGCTCTTTGGTGTGGGATTCCTATGGGCGAGGTGGATGAACATCTGTCAATCTCCACAGAAAGTGCCAGAGGCATTTTTAAGCATCCTTATATTTCATGTCTCGAGCCGAGGTGTCGGGCTATACACGACGCGATTGAGAAGGGACTTTTGCCATGCAGTCGAGAGAATGGGAAAGTCGTAGATGAGCATGTGGCTCCCGAAAGACGTCATGTGTCCAGGCAGCATTTAAAAGATTGGATCGCATCGCAGTTTCCGTCTGACAAACCAGAATTCTTATTTGACGACATTGAGCGCAATACTCATTCAGCTATCAAAACAGATGCCTTTTTGGCGCTTCAGGCAGAACGCGATGGATTAAAGGCGAGGCTCGAGAAAGCCGCCGATGAATATCGCAATCTGAGAGCGGATAGAAATCGACTGGCAGATGAGAATGAGGCGCTGCTTGCCAAATTACAAACCCCGTCGGAGAGTGTTCCAGCGCCGCGAACAGAAGCGTCGTACCTAAACATTATCGGGTCGATGCTAAGGCTGTTTTTGATGAAGACCCCCTCAGGGCAGCCGCACTCAGTGTTTAAGAATCAGACAGCTGTGGTGGAGGCCTTGGTTGCTCATTTCCCAAGAGTTCCAGGTGTTTCTAAGCGCAACCTTGAGGAAAAGTTTCCGCTTGCATTGAATCAACTGGATCAGACATGACCCCGTATTTTTCGTCCGCTGCCGCAACTGCGGAGGCCGCTACCGTAACTGCGGTGACTCACTTAAGCGAACCGGATTCAATACAAAACATGTTCAACCGCACACGAAGAGTCGAAAATGAAAATCACAGCACCCGTACAGGACGAGTACCTCCAGGCATCCATAACAGCCGCTAGGGTTCGAACAGCACAAGTTGCCGCAAGACAGGCCCTATCACAGGCCGAGCGCGAGGACTTTGAGCAGGAAATAACACTAGCGTTGCTTGAGCGTAGAGACCGGTTTGACCCCACGAAGGGCAGTCTCGGCACCTTCACCGGCATGATCAGCAAAAACCGGTCAATTGAGCTGGTACACGACCTTATTGGCCAACGAACTATCTTTTGGGGCGGATTCACTGGATCTGCCGCGAACGATCCCGATATGGGAAGACCCCTCGAGGCACGGGAAGAAGTGGCCTACGCAGCGTCGGAACTGGATGACGATGTTTTCCCTCGGGCTACGCATAGCCACGATTCAAGCGTAGCCACGGCTTTTATGAATAGTGAGCAACAGGCTATTTATGACCTTTTGCGTACTCACCAGGACATTGCCGACGCTGTAAAAGCGTCTGGCATGAGCACTGCAACTTTCTACCGCCGTCTTACCGACTTGCGCATGCATTTGCGAATGTTTGGTATTCGGCCGGCCGCATAACTGATTGCGGGGTGCCTGAGAAAAAAAAGCACTCCGCGCAGTAAGAACACTTAAGAGCAACACAAGCGCCACGCCCTCGGGCGGCGGCGATAGGCCAACTCACGCCCGGAGATCTGAACTTGTACGACGACACATTGAAATTTAAGGCCACAAGCCATGCCTCTGTAGACCAGAGGGTAAGTGTGGGGGGCGTTTCGCAACCCCCAATAGGAACAGAAAAACTGACCGAACCAGCTCTGTGCGACTGGATCGCGACGGCGGCGGCAGGTGATGCGATTCAGTATCACGAGGGCTTCTTGATTATGGATCGATCCGATTCGTTCAGCGGCCTGCCATACCGTGAGCGACAACGACTCAACGCACTTGCGAAACGGGCGTGGATTGCTTGTGAGCTAGGGCTTGTTCACCTGTTCAGTAACAGGATTGCTGAGTGTCATTACAAGTACATAGCGGTCCGCGCAAACACTAATCACACGCCACCTGAAATCAGGAGCCGTCTCAAATCCGCCACCCCCACCAACCACGCCAACTGAAAGCGAGCTCCCATGACACCTGAGTCTGACGTGCTGGATGAAATTGGGCAGTTGTATGTCGCAGAGCTTGAGGGCCTGCCACTGTCCGAGATTGACCAGCTATTGAAAAAAACAAATCACACCAAGGAGACAGCCCGTCACTACGAGCAACTCCTGCAGTCTGAACTCAACCGTCGATTTGCAGAGCGGGCGCACGCCTTGCGCAAGGACGAGGGAAAGGATACCGGCCGGGTTCGGTTTGAAAACGATGGATATGTCGTTATCGCTGATCTGCCCAAACGCACTGAGTACGACCAACTGAAGCTACGTGATGCTGTTGACGCACTGCGCAAGTGGGGCGAGGACCCGAACAACTACGTTGGTATCGAGGTCACGGTCTCCGAGTCGAAATACAACGCCTGGCCACCAGCAGTGCGTGCGCTTTTTGAGCCTGCACGAACGCTAAAGACCGGCAAGCCCAGTTATCGGTTGGAGCAAATCGACGTTAGCCGTATGCCCGCCGCAGCCAATGACCCCCACTACGAAGGAAACCACTAATGGCCATCACACTCGCACAGCTCACCCGAGCAGCAGAACCTAAACCGCCACGCATCTTGATCCACGGTGTGGCAGGTGTCGGCAAGACCACTTTTGCCTCTGAGGCAAACAACCCGGTATTTATTCAAACCGAAGATGGGCTGGGCACCTTACCGGCTACCCACTTCCCACTGGCCCGAACCTACGAAGAGGTCCTTGAATCGTTGGGATCGCTCTATACAGAGGACCACGACTTTAGGACCGTGGTGATCGATAGCGTGGACTGGCTTGAGCCACTCGTGTGGGCAAAAGCCTGCCGCGATAACGGCTGGAACTCGATTGAGGATGCGGGCTATGGAAAAGGCTACGTGGCTTGCTTAGGCCTGTGGCGCCAATACGTGGACGGGCTTAACGCGCTAAGAGATGAGCGGGGCATGGCGGTTGTCCAGATTGCACACACCGATATCAAACGCTTTGACTCGCCCGAACACGATCCGTACGACCGCTACGTCATCAAGCTTCATACCCGTGCAGCCGCACTGCTGCAAGAGCACTCGGATGTGGTTTTGTTTGCAAATTACAGAATTTCAACCGTCAAGGCAGACGTCGGCTTCAACAAAAAAGTCAGTCGCGCCGTGGGGTCGGGCGAACGTGTAATTCACACAGTCGAACGCCCAGCCTTCTTGGCCAAGAACCGTTATGACCTGCCCGACACGCTTCCCCTTGAGTGGCAGGCGTTTGCGCAGGCCATGCCCCCGAGCGTTCAACACATGTTGATTTCTACCCACGCAACCCCCGCCAACTGAAACTGAAAAAGGAGTATCGAAATGGCATCCCTAGGACAAACCTTTGACGCATCTTCCATTGAACCCAGCAATGGCTACGAAATCTACCCGCCCGGCAAGTACCTCGCCCAGATTACACACTCTGAGATGCGCGTGACGAAGGACGGCAACGGCCAGTATCTGTATCTTGAGCTCGATATTTTGGACGGTCAGTACGCAGGCCGAAAGCTTTTCGATCGGCTCAACCTCATTAACGCCAACCCTGACACCGTTCAGATCGCGCAGCGCACGCTGTCATCGATCTGCCGAGCGGTGGGCAAGCTCCAGGTCAGTAACTCTGAGCAGCTGCACCTGATTCCTCTGATTGCAGATGTGCGTGTGCGCCCGCCAAAGGGCATGTATGGCGAGTCAAACTCGATTCGCTATCTGCCCCGCAGTGGCGCGGCCCAGCCCGTTGGCACACCCGCTGCCGCCCCAGCACCAGTGGCAAGAGCAGGTGTGGTGGCAACGCCCAACGCACCGGCTGCCAACGGCTTGCCTTGGAAACGCCAGGCGTAAATGGAGATGCAGCATATGGCAGATACCTTCCACACCCAGGACCAGATTCGTATTCCTGAGACGGCACAAGCCTGCAAGGAGCGGCTTGCCGCTTTGCAGGGTGAAATCTCATCCATACGGATTCAGATCGCCACGACCGACATTCGTCGGCAGGCGGAGAAGAAAACACTGGATGCGGGTTGGTATCACAGGGCAAAGACAGCGCTTCGCTTAAAGCAACAGGAGCAGGCGCTGATCAATGCCCGCCTGGCGCAATTTAATACTGGCTGCGACAAGCCCCGTGAGAAGTTAAAAGACGCCATCATCGAGGTGGTTCGCTCTGACTTTGATGATCAGCAGTGGGCGAGCCTGGTTCAGCGCGCAAAGCAGCTGGCTGATACCCAAGGGGCCAGTCATGGCTGAGTTGCCAATCAAGCTTTGCGCAACGCGTGAGGCCATCTTCTCCGCGTATGAGGCCGATAGCGGTGACGGCTTTCGCAGTCACCTCGGCGCCTCGCTGATCGGAAAGCCCTGTGAGCGGGCGCTCTTTTACGACTTTCGCTGGGTGACGCGTGCCAAGCACGAGGGCCGGTTATTACGGCTCTTTGAAACTGGACAGTTGGAAGAAGCCAGGCTCGTGCTGAACCTTCGTCGTGTCGGTGCCACGGTGCTAGAAGTCGACCCGGAAACAGGGCGGCAGTTTCGTGTGCAGGCCCATGGCGGGCACTTCGGCGGATCTTTAGATGGCGTGGCCATCAAACTGCTAGAGGCACCCAAGACGTGGCATGTCTTGGAGTTCAAGACCCACTCCAATAAAAGCTTTAACGATCTCGTGGCTAAGACCGTGCGCGAGAGTAAACCCCAGCACTTCGCACAGATGCAGATTTATATGCATCTCATGGGAATGACGCGTGCGATGTACATGGCGGTCAACAAAGACAACGACGACCTTTACATCGAGCGTGTGGAGGTCGACACGGAATTCGCCAAGGGTTTACTTGCAAAGGCCGAGCGGATCATCTTTGCCAAAGATGCGCCTGCCCGTATCTCAGAGGACCCCTCTTGGTATCAGTGCCGTATGTGTGATCACGCAGCGGTTTGTCATGGCTCAAGCGCGGCGCCTTCAGCGGCCGAGATCAACTGCCGCACCTGCTTGCATTCAAGCCCGGTTGAGGGCGGCTGGCAGTGCGAGCGCCACCAAAAAAAACTAAGCGAGATGGATCAGCGCCAGGCGTGTGAGCACCACCTCTTTTTGCCATCGCTAGTCTGCGGCATCCAAGTGGATGCTGGCAGTCAGTGGGTGGAGTACCAGATGGCTGACGGCCGCTTATGGCGAGACGTTGGCATTCATAAGCAAACGCAACCGACTATAGGAGCAACCGTATGACACTCACGTTACGCCCGTACCAAGACGCCGCCATCAATGGCATCTACAACTACTTTCACGAAAGCACCGGTAATCCGCTTGTTGTGATTCCGACCGCCGGGGGCAAGTCGCTGGTGATGGCCAAGTTTGTAGAGGGTGTCTTAAAGAACTACCCTGATCAACGCATTCTGATCGTGACCCATGTGCAAGAGCTCATCGAGCAGAATTACAAGGAACTCATGCGCTTGTGGCCCGACGCCCCGGCTGGAATCTACTCGGCAGGCTTAAAGCAGCGCGATATCCATGCACGCATCTTGTTTGCGGGTATTCAGTCCATCTACAAACACGTTTATGAGGTGCAGCAGTGCGATCTGGTTCTGATTGATGAGGCGCATTTAATCCCCCGGACCTCCAACACCCGGTATTGCTCTTTTCTGGCCGGGCTCAAAAGACTCAACCCCGATCTCAAAGTCATTGGGCTCACGGCCACCCCGTATCGCCTCGACTCTGGTCTTCTGCATGAGGGCGACGATGCCGTGTTTACCGACATCGCCTATGAGGCGACCGTACGGGAGTTGATTGATCAGGGCTATTTGGCACCGGTCGTTTCCAAGAAGATGAATACCGAGCTTGACGTTACCGGGGTTCGGACCCAAGGCGGGGAGTTTGTCGCCAAGGAACTTGAGGCGGCTGTCGATAAAGACAGCATCACGCAGGCGGCGGTCGATGAGATCTTGGAGTACGGCAAGACACGCAAGAGCTGGATTGTGTTTTGCGCTGGAGTGAAGCACGCTCACCACGTTCGTGATGCGATTCGCGCCCGTGGCATCAGTTGCGAGACGATTGTGGGGGATACGCCAAGCCATGAGCGTGAGCGCATCATCGCTGACTTTAAGGCGGGCAAGATTCGCTGCCTAACAAACGCCAATGTCTTGACGACAGGCTTTAACGCACCGGCAGTGGATCTGATTGCGATGCTTCGACCCACCAAGTCGGCAGGTCTTTATGTGCAGATCGTGGGCAGGGGTTGCAGGCTTGCACCAGGCAAGACCGATTGCTTGGTTTTGGACTTCGCAGGCAACATCGCGCGCCACGGCCCCATAGATGCTGTAAAGCCTAAGCGCCCTAAAGGTGGTGACGATGGCGTTGCGCCAACGAAAGCCTGCCCTGATTGCAACAGTATTGTTCATGCATCGGTGCGCGAGTGTCCGGACTGCGGGCACATCTTCCCGCCACCACAGCTCAAGATCGATACAAAAGCCAGCACGCTGGATATTCTGAGTAACCGCAACTCGCAATGGGTGCCTGTCACTCGGGTGAGCTATGCCAAGCATGACAAGCCCGGCAAGCCCCCATCACTGCGAGTTGATTACTGGAGTGGCCTGGCTCACCACAGCGAATGGATCTGTATCGAGCACACCGGCTATCCACGGCAAAAGGCTGCCTCTTGGTGGGCTAATCGCGCACCGGGGCTGCCATTACCCAAGCGGGTAGATGACGCATTGGCCTGCGCGCAACAGTTGAAGTGCCCAGCCGAGATCGCAGTGCGGTCATCAGGCCGCTATATGGAGGTTGTCGGGGCGCGCTTTCAGTGATCTGCGCGATATGTCGGCGGGCACCCCGAGGCTTTGGCTACGAGCCCGCCTTAACCAGACAAGAGGGGCCGCGCACGGAGTACTGCTCTATGCGCTGCCTTGATATTGGAAGCAGGCTTAAAGGAATGATTAACCCAAACAAACACGAACAGACGGCGCTTGCTGCTGCCAGTCGGGATGGTGGGGTCTACGTGGAACTCACCGGCAAAACGGATCTGGTGACCTGGACCGAGCAGGAGTGGGCGACGTTGATTGATGTGATCGTGACATCGTTTCAAGACTCCTTGCGGGAGTCTTATGGCGATGACCCACCGTTTTAAGGAGCCCCATGACAAACAACAACTACATGGCTCAGTTAGGGGCCACATTGGTCGATCGCGGCTATCCGATTCTGCCCATTCAACCCAACACCAAAAAGCCGGGCGTCTATCGCAAGGGCAAGTGGCACGAGTATCCCAAGTGGAGTCGGCACTGCGAGCGTGACACCACCGATAACGAGGTCGACATATGGGGTAACTGGCCGCAGGCGGGTATTGGTATTGCCGCTGGCCGAGTCATCGGCATTGATATTGATGTTCTGTTTTCAAAAGAAATCGCTGAAAAGATTGAGGGCTTGGCCAAGCGGCTTTTGGGCGACACCCCGGCGGTTCGCATCGGACATGCGCCCAAACGGCTCTTGGTCTACCGCGCAGCGCAGCCATTCTCCGGGTTTAAGTACCCGCCTATCGAGGTGTTGGGCGTCGGGCAGCAGTTTATTGCGTACGGGGTACACCCAGATACGGGCAAGCCTTATGAGTGGCCCGTCACGACTCTGGCCGATCTCACACCGGACGAGTTGCCAGCCATCACAGAGGCCCAGGCGCGTGAGTTTGCCAAGCAAGCCTATGAACTCATACCTCCGGCGCAGCGGCCCCAGACCTTGGTGGCCGGGCACACCGCAGTTAAAGAACAGGTGACACTGCCAGAACAACGGGGAACCTTTGAGGCGGTCGAAGATGCCTTACAACACATTCCAAACGCTGATCTGGATTACGACAGCTGGGTTCGGATTGGGCTGGCGATCAAGGGTGCGCTTGGAGATGAGGGCTGGCCGCTTTTTGATGCGTGGTCAGCTTCCTCAGGAAAGAACGACCCGAAGTTCACGGCAAAGACATGGCGTGGCTTTGCGCCTGATCGGATCGGGGCTGGAACGATCTATAAGCTTGCCCTTGATAACGGCTGGGAGCCTGCTGCCGAGATTCGCCTAAATGGTGAGATCGTGGTCAACGGCCACCACCCGGCAAAGGAGTTCTTGCAGTCGTTGCAGGCGGCAGATCCGATCACCATTGAAGAACAGCAGGTGCTCCCACCCCCGCCAAAGCCTATGCCCGTGGGGTGGGATAAGGTGGGCGGAATCATCGCTGATCTGATGGCCTTTATGGCCGCTACCGCCAAACGTCCGCAACCAGTGTTAGCGCTCGGTGCGAGCTTGTGTGCCATCGGCGCATTAATGGGGCGCAAGTACCGCACTGAGAGCAATACCCGCTCAAATCTCTATGTGGTGGGCATCGCGGAAAGTGGTGCGGGCAAGAATCACAGCCGTGTCGTGGTCAATGAGCTCTTTCGCAAGGCGGGCCTTTTGCAGTACTTGGGTGGCAATAAGATTGCCTCGGGCTCGGGGCTTTTAAACGCGATCCAACGCCAGCCTGCCATCTTGTTTCAGCTCGATGAGTTCGGCATGTTTTTGTCTGCGGCAGCCGACCGCAAACGATCGCCACGGTATGTCTGCGAGATCTTGGATCTGATGACCGAGCTCTACACCACTGCAGGTACGACCTATTTCGGCATCGAGTACGCAAGCAATCAGCACAACAACTCCCACCGGGCGATTCACCAGCCATGCGCCTGCATCTACGGCACCACAACGCCCTTGCACTTTTGGCAGGCGCTACAGGCATCCAACGTGGCCGATGGGTCGCTGGCGCGGTTTCTGATCATGGAGAGCGAAGAGGATTTTCCCGACAGCAATGAGCAGTTCGGTGTCATCGATCCGCCGCAAGACCTTATCGATCGGCTGATCTTGATTCACACGGGTGGAGGCAAGTTAAGCGGCAACCTGACCGATGTAGGTGCCATCGACGAGGTCATGGTGGACCCTCGAGTTGTTCCCATGACACCGGCTGCAAAGGCTGCATTTAGGCAGTTAGATGATGAGTTGGTGGCGAGACTCAGAACAACCCGGGGCACGGGCTACTCATCAATCTTGGCGCGTATTGAGGAAAACGCCACCAAGCTTGCCTTGATACGCGCTGTATCGCGTGACCCCATTGATCCGCAGATCGAAGATCACGATGCCCACTGGGGGATCATGCTCTCACGGCACTGTGCTGAGCTCACCATCCGCGAAGCGTCCGCTCGAGTCTCTGAGAACCTGGTGGAGTCAAACCACAAGCGGGCACTGCAGATTTTGCGTGATGCAGGCCAAGCCGGAATGTCAAAAAGCGAGTTCACCAGGCGAACCCAGTTCATGGATCACCGCCAACGAGATGGGGTGCTGCGCACCTTGGCTGAGGCAAGGCT
Organism: beta proteobacterium MWH-UniP1; assembly: GCA_036362785.1. Classification (NCBI taxonomy): domain Bacteria; kingdom Pseudomonadati; phylum Pseudomonadota; class Betaproteobacteria; species beta proteobacterium MWH-UniP1. Next base: position 503,528 of record CP143625.1, on the reverse strand, counting down.
TGTGGAGTCGCTATTACTTCAAGCGAAAGGCAGGCCCACGCAATGGCTAAAAGTCATGTAAATCAATGGGTTGTGGGTGCAGCCCGGAGTTTCTTCAATTTCTTCAAATTTCAAAGCCACATCCTATATATACATTTTTAAAGTGGGTCCCTAGACACATCTAAAGAGAGAAAAAGAAAAAGGTATCTATATTGAAAGAATGAAATATTGAAATATCTATAGACCCACCACCATGGGATCTAGGTTGAAAGAATGAAGTATTGAAATAAGTCGTTACACGTACCCGAACGATCTTCGGACGTGAAGGAGCCTTGTAGACCCTGACCCGGTGTGCAGTGGTGCTCCTCCAAGTCGCCTCGTGCACTTAAAGGAGGACACGCCCATGGGCATACGCACAAAGCTGCCGCCAGACAGCATCAAACCGGCATTGGCAACGGAGTCATCACCGCTGGGCGTGATCTTGGCGCTTGACCTAGGACAAACGACCGGATGGGCTTTGCAGGCCAACGGACTGACCCACTCGGGAAGTCACGGATTTAAGCCGGGACGCTTTGAGGGTGGTGGCATGTCGATGCTGCGCTTTAGCCGGTGGCTCACGGAGTTGCATGAACAAAGCGGGCCGATTGCCCGGGTTTACTTTGAGGAGGTTCGTGCCCACAAAGGCACGGCGGCCGCTCACACCTATGGTGCATTTCAAGGACAGTTGTCTGCGTGGTGCGAGGCCAATGGGGTTGCGTACCTGGGCGTACCGGTCGCAACCATTAAAAAGCACGCCACTGGCAAGGGCAACGCCGGTAAAGATCTCGTTATTGAAGCCATGCTGGCTAAGGGTTATCAGCCAGCCGATGACAACGAAGCAGATGCTCTTGCCATCCTTCACTGGGCCATGGATCAGGAGGCAAGCCATGGGTAAGAAGCACCCCAAGCTTGAGCCTCTAATGCATGGCAGCGTTGTTGAACTGCCTGGCGGACGCGTCGCGCAGTGGGAGTCTTTAGAGGAGGAAGGCACGAGCTATCGGACCGAACACTTTCGCTGCGTTGATAGCCTGGGCCTGCTTTTGAAAAACGGAGCGATTACGCAAGAGATGCACGATGCGGGGCAGGAGTTCAACCGCAACTTTGTCTACGCCCAACTCAACCCCGTGGGTTCGCCGCCGCTTGATCGTATCCCGGGTGGCCATTGGCAAGACACCATTACCGAGCGCGTCGCGTGGTCACGAAAGCGCTTAGGGCAAGCGCTGGATGCGGTTGGCGGCGTCTGCAGCCCGGGTGGGTGTGCGGTCTGGCATGTGGCTGGCCTTGGCCGAAGTGTTAAAGAGTGGTCTTTGCTTGAAGGTTGGAACGGACGCACACTGAATCAGTACGAGGCCAAAGGCATCTTGGTGGCCGCACTTGGCATGCTTGCCGTTCACTACGGATATTCACGATAAAAAAACCTTGACCGGTATATATCGATGATGTACATTTTCACTAATCGCTAAAAAAGCGCCCGCACGGATCATCCCTGTGGGCGTTTGCATTTCTGAATCCCCTAAACCCGCCCAAGGCTGCTTGCGCGGGTTTTTCTTTTTCCAAGGCCCTATGAACCCACTCAAGCTAGAGTACCGCTCTGTTGAGGCGTTGATTCCTTACGCACGCAACGCCAAGCAACACCCTGATGCCCAGGTTGCGCAGATTGCAGCCAGCATTCGTGAGTTTGGCTGGGGTGCGCCAATCCTGGTCGATGGAAACAACAATGTGATCGCAGGCCACGGCCGCCTCTTGGCTGCACGCAAACTAGGGATGGCTGAGGTGCCTGTTGTCTCCATGGACCACCTCACGGACACGCAGCGTCGGGCCCTGATCCTGGCGGATAACAAGATTGGTGAAAACGCTTCTTGGGAAGATGAACTCTTGGGTATTGAGTTATCCGAACTGAAGGAGGCAGGCTTTGATCTCGAACTCACGGGCTTTTCAACAGAAGAGTGGGAAGCGCTGATCGCAGGCGAAGAGACAGACAAAGAGGGCCTCACCGATGAGGACGCTGTGCCAGAGGTGGTGGAGGCCATTTCGAAGCCTGGTGACTTATGGGTTCTAGGTGAGCACAAGGTTTTGTGTGGCGATGCCACCAAGCTCGATGACTACAAGCGTTTGCTGAGTGACGAGTTGGTCGACATGACCTTTACCGATCCTCCTTACAACGTGAACTACGCCAATACAGCGAAAGACAAGATGCGTGGCAAAAACCGCCCGATCTTGAACGACAACCTGGGCGATGGCTTTGAGCAGTTTCTCAAAGATGCCTGCGCCAACATTCTCGTTTACACCAAAGGCGCCGTTTACATGGCCATGAGTTCTTCCGAGCTCGATACCCTTCAGAACGCGTTTCGCGCTTCAGGTGGACGTTGGTCGACATTCATTATCTGGGCAAAGAACACCTTTACCCTTGGGCGCGCCGACTATCAACGTCAGTACGAGCCAATCCTGTATGGATGGAAAGACGGTAACGACCACTACTGGTGCGGCGCGCGTGACCAGGGTGATGTTTGGAATGTGAAAAAGCCTGCGAAGAACGATCTGCACCCAACAATGAAGCCGGTTGAGTTGGTTGAGCGGGCTATTCGTAACAGCAGTAAGACCAAGGACCTAGTCCTTGACCCCTTCGGTGGTTCGGGCTCCACACTCATTGCCTGTGAAAAGGCTGGACGTCGGGCCAGGCTCATTGAGCTTGACCCGAAGTACGTTGATGTCATTGTGAAGCGCTGGGAAGAGTACACCGGCCAAAAGGCCCAGATGCATGGGGCCGAGCAGCCGGTGGAAGATGAGGCGCTTGCTGACGAATCGCGTTAGGCGATTCGGTATACCCGTTCGGAGTTGTCATCCTTACTGGATGTGATCACGAGACCGAGCTTTTTCTTAAACGAACCCGCAAAGGCACCCCGCACTGTGTGCTGCTGCCAACCGGTGGCTTCGCAGATTTGTTTGATGGTTGCTCCCTCCGGGCGCTTTAGTAGTGCGATGACCTGAGCCTGTTTGCTGTTCTCGCGCGTTTTGATTTCACCAGGTGCTTTTGCTGGTGGGCTTGGCGGATCGATGCCAAGCGCAGCGTAGGCGGCTTTGGTAAGGACAATCGCGCGTTTGCGTTGTGCAATCAGTCCAGCCTTGGTCAGACTCTCAAGAGTCTTCGCTTTTGCGCCGCCTTTTAAGGTTTCCGGAAACCATTCGACCTTTCCGTCGTGATGCTCATGAGCGTGGGTGAGGATGGCCTGCTGGGTAGTGGTTAGTTTGTGGGACATGGCTACTTCCTTTTGCTTGGTTGATGGTGTTCGTATGAACGCTCTAGTTCCGAGGAAAGCCAAGTCAATAAGGCCACCGTGTTGCTTTTCTCTTGATTACCTGCCGTGATGCCCAAAAGTGCACCGACTCCCTGCCGCTACCCCGGTTGTGGGGCGGTGCTCGATAAGCCTGGTTATTGCCCAATGCACCGTGTCGCAGTGCATCGTGACTACGGACGGGCCAGGCGAGCCTTTGACACCGAGGTCGGCTTCTACCAGTCCAGGGATTGGCGCTTGGTCAGAGCCCAAGTCCTGCGAGATAGGCCTGTGTGTGCCCAATGTGAGGCTGCTGGGCGCGTCGTTGCGGCCGGGGTTGTGGACCACATCGTACCGCTCAAAGACGGCGGTGCGCGGTTCGATCGCGCCAACTTGCAGCCTCTTTGTGTCTCTTGCCACAACCGCAAGACGGCAAAAGAGTCGGCTGGCAGGCGCTAGACCCCCTAGGGGGATCAAATCTCTACGGTTGGGTGGCGGCGATGCGCGCGTCAGCCCAAATTTTTGTGCGTGCAAATTGAAACAAGGGGGGTCCCCCTTAATAAGGATTTATGGCGGGTCGAAAACCTTTACCGACAAAAGTTAAGCAGATCAAAGGGACGCTGCAAAAATGCAGAACCAATCCACGGGAACCGAAACCCGATGGTGATCTGGTTGAGCCGCCGGAATACATGACCGAGGGAGCGAAGTCCGCATGGCGATACGCCCTGGAGTGCGCTCCCCCGCATCTTCTTAAGCGGCTTGATATGTCTGTGCTGGAGATCTGGGCATGCGCCGCAGATCTTTACCGCAAGGCGCAGGCTGGAATTAGTAAAACGGGATTGCTTATCAAAGCACCAAACACCGGCGTGCCGATGCCCAATCTTAAGTGGTGCGGTCCGTTGCGTCAGTCGCTCGAAGGGTCCCGGAGGCGGTCGATAAATCGCACCAGCGAAGCCGATGAGTTGCTGCTTTCGAGTCGAAGCAGGTAGGTGGTGATCACGGCTGTATCCAGCGCCAATGGACGGATCACCACGTCCGGTCGCTGGCTGACCGGAATCTTGGTCGCCGTCATGAAGCCCACGCCGTAGCCGGCACCGACCAAGGTGAGCATCATGTCCAGCGAGGAAACCTCCTCAACGACATTCAGTTTGTGTTCCTGGGTCTGCAGGAGGCGCGCCAACTCGCGGCAGTAGCCTTCGCACACCTGGGGATCGCACAGGACAAGAGGATGCCCCCGGAGTTCATGGAGTGGAACCTCCTTGTGGACGAGCAGTGCGTGCCGGGCTGGCAAGGCGACCACCAGCGGGTCCTGCCAGATAGGTTCGGCGACGATGCCATCACCGACGTCGGCGGTATGAGCGAATCCGATGCAGAAGTCGCCCGAGCGCAGGCCGCGCAACTGCTCGGCCAAAGGCACTTCGGACATCCGTATCTCGATCTCGGGTTCTTCGGCACGGCAACGGGCTAGAAACGCCGACAGCCGGGGATCGAGCGCGCCGTCGGATACGGCGATGCGCAGGCTGCCTCGCAAGCCCGCCGCGACAGCCTTGACGTTCTCGCGGGCCTGCTCCAGGACGGTGAATAGCCGGCGAGTGTCCTGCAGGAACACGGCACCCGCAGCGGTCAGTCGGGTGCCCCGGCGGTCCCGGTCGAAGAGCACAGCGCCTAACTCGTCCTCAAGCTCCTTGATGGCGCGGGACAGAGGAGGTTGCTCAATGTGAAGACGCTCAGCCGCCCGTGTGAAATGAAGTTCTTCGGCCAAAACGATAAAGCAACGCAGGTGCCGCAGTTCCATGAGCAATGTTCCTATTCAGGCGCTGACGACCTCCTTCTGTTTGCTCCACGCGATGCAGGTTGAAAACTTCTTTTAAGCGATGTTTTTTCATATGTTCTTGAGCATGAGATGTAGGCGTTCAACTTTTCCAAACGAGAGGCCGGGCTGTGTTTGACCGAGCATTCAAGAGCCCTGTTTATCCACGGCGCTAAGGTTCAATCTTTACAATGTCCCCAATGCCTTGTACGTATGCGAGTGCATAGGCCATCTCTCCAGAGGTTTGCGCATGCAAAAACATCAATGGTTGTCCGCGTGTTATCTCGTCACCTAAGCGCACCTGCAATTGAATCCCTGCGGCTGGACTCTCAGGCGCACCGGCCAATTTGGCTAAACGAGAAAGCTTACGGTTGTCGATGTGTACTGCTCGGCCTGAAGTGGTTGCCAAAAGCGGTTCGACATAGAGAGCTTGGGGCGGCTCACGAAATCCCCCCTGAGCCGCGCAGATTCTCTGAAATTTTTCCCACGCGCGGCCACTGCTGATCGTCTCATGAGCCAACCGAAGTCCCTCCCCTTCTTTGGCGACGCCGCCAAGCTCAAGCACCGCGCCCGCCACCAACGCCACGCGGTCACATAGGTCTTGCGGCGCATCCGCCTCGTTGCGCAATACGGCCAACACGTCGCGCGCCTCCAACGCCGGGCCGATACCTCTGCCGACAGGCTGATTCCCGTCTGTAAACAGGCAACGCAATACAAGGCCAAATGACGCGGCGACTTCCGAAAGGTGATGCGCAAGATGCTCGGCAGTTTCCCGGCTGCGGACTTTTGCGGTTGGCCCAACCGGAATATCGATCACGATGTGGGTCGCCCCTGCTGCAATCTTCTTGGATAACACCGAGGCAATCAGTTGTCCTTGCGTGTCGATATCCAGTTCACGCTCAATACGCACGAAGATGTCGTCCGCGGGGCTGAGGTGCATCGCGCCGCCCCACGCCACGCATCCACCCTCTTTCTCCACGACCTTTCTGAGCGTATCCAGGTCCAGGTCTACAGGAGCCAGCGTTTCCATGGTGTCCGCGGTGCCAGCGGGAGAGGTGATGGCGCGTGATGAGGTCTTGGGCATCACCAATCCATTGGCTGCGGCGATGGCAACCACCAACGGCGTGGTGCGATTTCCCGGTAATCCGCCCACGCAATGCTTGTCCACAACAATCGGAGCCTGCCATTGCAGGTGATCCCCGACATCGACCATCGCACGGGTGAGATGGATGGTCTCTTGCATATCCAGAGGCAGTACCGCCGTTGCGGTCAGGAAGGCCGAAAGTGCGACATCGGTATAGCGACCATCGACCACATCACGGACGATCGCCTGCAACTCCGTCGTTTGCAGTCGGTGGCCGTGAATTCGCGCACGCACGGCCGACAACGATTCGAGCAGCGGAGGATGCCGAACCTGCACAAGATCGCCCTCATGAATGTCCAGGGCATCCCAGGCGGCCTCGGACAGAGCGATCTGTCCGGTTTTGAGCAGATCGCTGTCGATTTGGTACAGTAGCGCTTGCACAGTGCGGTCGCCGGCAATGATCAGTACCTGTGACCGCGGTGCCAGCCCTTCGGCACGGCAGACATGGCAATCGGTACGCATCAAGACGACGGGTTGATGCTGGGCATGCAGTCGCATGCGCAATGCTTGCAAGGCGGGTGTCTGGGGAGTGATGCGGGCACTCACAGGGCGAACTCCTGGTTTTGCATGGGCACCGATGCGTGCCATTTGAGTTCGCGCTGGATACGTTCGCGCAGCGCCTCGGAGGCATCGGATTCACCGTGAACAATGAACACCCCTTCCGGCGCCCGGGTAAAGCCGCCCAGCCATCGCATCAGTTCATCGCTGTCGGCATGAGCCGACAACATCGGAAGCTCGGCGACCTCCGCATTGATCGGCATCCAGCGTCCATGAATCTTGACTTCGCGAGCGCCCTCAAGCAGTTTGCGTCCGCGCGTACCTGCGGCCTGAAATCCAGAGAACAGCAGCGTGTTCTGATGAATGCCGCCAAACGCTTCTATGTGATGCAACACGCGGCCACCGGTGGCCATGCCGCTGGCGGAAATAATCACCTTGGGGTAGCGATTCGCCGATAGTGCCTTGGACTCTTCAACGTCGCGCACGTATTTGACTTCCGAAAATGCGGCCTCGAAATCGTGTTGCGTGAGCTTGTGGTCGTCGGAGTGGCGGTGCAGCAGCACAGTTGCGTTGGTGGCCATCGGACTGTCCAGATAGACGGGCACGTTGCGGAGCCGACCGCGCTGTCGCAGCAGCCACAAGTCGTAGATCAACGACTGCGCTCGTCCCACGGCAAAAGCGGGAATTACCACCGTGCCTCCGCGGCGAGTCGTGCGCTCGATGATGTCGCCCAGCGCTTCGACGGCATCGGAACGGTCATGACGACGATTGCCATAGGTGGACTCGATGATGATGTAGTCCGCTTCCGTGACTGGTTCAGGATCAGGCATGACCATGTCGTCAAAGCGTCCCAAGTCGCCGGAGAACACCAAACGCTTGCCGCCAATGTCGATCTGAGCCGTCGCCGCCCCAAGAATGTGACCGGCGCTGCGCAGCAGTAGACGGGCATTGCCCGGCAATTCAGTCTCTTGATGCAGCGGCACCGGTTTGAACTGCAGGAGCGTACGTTCTGCATCCCGAACCCGATACAGCGGAAGGGCTGGCTTGTGTTTGGAAAATCCTTTTCGATTGGCGAAATCGGCGTCCTTCTCCTGCAACCAGGCGCTGTCGAGTAGGATGAGTTCGGCGACATCTCGCGTGGCTGAGGTCGAGAAAATCTTCCCGCGGAACCCGTCCAGCACCAATCGGGGCAGATACCCACAATGATCCAGGTGCGCATGCGTTAATACGACCGCATCGATGTCCTTGGGCTCAACTGCCAGGCGCTGCCAGTTAAGTTCGCGCAGGTTTTTCAATCCCTGGAACAGTCCGCAGTCGATCAAGATGCGGGTATTGCCATGGGTGATAAGGTGTTTGGAGCCGGTGACGGTGCCGGCACCGCCCAGGCTGGTCAATGAGAGCATGTATTTGTCTCCCCTCTTGTTTGTGGGTTGTGAAATCAGGAACCGGCGCGGTCGCCGCGGACCGCGTCAGAACCACTTGAAATTCGCTCGTCGGTCGCGGCCGCAGCAACCTGCGAACTGTTCCGGCCGGTCACTTGCGCAGCGGCATAGATGGCGTCCACCCAGGTGCAGCGGTTGGCGATCAACATTCCAGCCACATCGAGCGTGCCGCCGCGGTTGATGTAGCCCAAAGCCCGCGTCTTCGAGGTGCCGCTGTCAATGCGGCGCAGCACACCCAGCATCGGCTCTGGGCGGGTATGGCTTATTAACACGCGAGGCAAGTGAGGCGGGAAGAGTGCTTGCAGGGCTTCGTCACCGACCACGAAGGTGGCCTCAAGGTCATCTCGCGGAATGCGCAGGCGGCCGGGTTCGATCACTACAGTGACGCACGACGCAAGTCCATGGCGCTCCAGGCGGGCGTGGGCTTTGAACGCTTCCTCCAACTGGTAGGCGCCAATCACCACGAACTGCAGTTGTGCTGTAGCCGGATCGCCGGCTACATGGGCTGCTCCGTGCTCAACCAGCGATTGAGCGGCGGCGGCGTTGAAGTGATTCGGCGTGTCGCGCTTGGAGACCACCACACAGGCCACTTGGCCCCGGCTGGCGTAGACCGCTCGCAGCGCGGCGGACGCCGTGTTGGCATCCACCGGGAACAACACGCGTGCGGTGTCCGACATCTCCCCCAGCAATGCTTCGCCAATGGTCGGGTCCTGGTGTGACTGCTCGTTCTTGCTGTTCTCCCAGGTGTGGGATGTGACGATCAGCGGGACGGAGATCCAGCCTGGCGGCTGGCCCAGCTCCTTCTGCCGACGCGCGAAGATGATCTCCTGGCGCATCAATCCAAGCATCTTGACCGCGAATGCCTCGTAGCTGACGATCAGGTTCAGCCCCCCTTTGTTGGCGAGGGCGGCGGCCGCAACGGCTTCTTCATTGAGTGCGGTGACCACCGAGCCATCCGTCGATTCCGGGACGCCGGGTTCGGGCACGTTGACGCGGTGCTTGAGCAGCGCTAGCGTGGTCCCCATCTTGTTGCTGGCCAGTTCATCGGGATTGCCGATCCGGATGCGCAACTGTGGATTTGCCTGCACTAGCTCCACGAACCAACGGTCCAGTGCGGACATGGCGCTGCCCGATACCTCAGTTGGCGCCCAGGCCGGCATCGGCAGATGAGGGCTCGCTGGATGGCGTAGGGCCATGGGGTGCTCGCTTTCGCGCGAGCGCTGGCTCTGGCCGTGATTCGCAAGGACGGTGAGCGCGTTTTCCAGTTCGCTCTCGGGCACGAACAGCGCCGCAGCCCCTGCGTTGAAGGCCTCGCGTGCCTGCGCATCCTCGCGCGGATTGCCGTTCAGCGGCAGGTTGTGGGCGGCATTGGTCGCCGCGCCCGGGAAGCCAAAACCTTTCTCCGTCTCGGCGATCACGTAGGGCAGCTTGACCGGATAGCGCCGATCCGAGCGTGCGGCGAAGGCGCTCAGCGTGTCTTCGGCTTCAACAATGGCCCATGCGATCGCCATCGGATCACGTCCATCAACGATGACGGGATCGAAGCCGTTGTGGCGCAGATCTTCGGCCAGCCAGGTAGCGCCACCTTCCTGCACGATCTGGGTGCGCTGCTCGATGCGCCGTCCGTTGAGAATCATGACCGGGATGGCGAAGCCGCAGTCCTCGGCGCGCCACCAGCGCGGCGCCCAGTCCGAGCCACGTTGTTCCTCGAAAGCGCCATCACTGAGGAATGCCACCAGGCTTTCTCCCGGCAACGGCGTGTGCACATACTGCAGCCCGGCGAACCCCAGATAGCCGCCTTCGGAGATCGCGCCGGCCGTGTTCGGCCCGGCATGGCTACCCAGCGGTACCGCGGGCCGACCCTGCTTATCGATGGCATAGGAGTAGAAGTCCGCGATCAGGAGCGACAGGCCCGCCTCGCTGCGGTCGTAGCGTCCACGCTGGGCGGCGGATACATCGCCGGTCAGTGCGTTCACCGCCTCGATCGCGGCCACGCAGTGCCCCTGCCCCATGAGCCAGCCGCGTGTCGTCCCGGTCAGCGCGTTGGCCAACAGATAACCCACGAAGGCTGGCACCATGTTGAGCGAGCCGCCGGTGTGGCCTTCGGGCGTTTGTTTGAAATCATCGGAGCCCAGTGGGCAGCCGCTTCGGTCGATGCGCCGGGCATAGGTCATATGCGCCACTACGCTCATGGCCGTGCAGGCCACCCGGTCGGCTGCAGCCAGCAGCGCATGGGCCGAGGCTTCGTCTGCTATACGCCTTTGCGCGACCAGACGTTGCACTAGGGCCTGCATACGTTCGATGGTTTCAGACCTGTGCGCGATGGGCCCGTAACCAGCACGCCAATCGGTTGCGAGGTTAGCTTGAGAGGACATTTCAGGTCTCCTTGAAAATAGTTGGATCGATAAAAAGATCAGCCTCGCGGATCGGTTTTCCCGCTAGAGAGAGCGTCGGCAATCAGCGAAGCGAGACCAATCCGGTTGCTCGGATGCGGTACTGCGTCGGTGGACGTAATTCGGGCAAACAACGGTGTCAATTGGGCCCAGGCATCCTCGGCGAACAGGGCATGCACCACTACGCACTCCGGCTTGCGCATTCCTTGCTCGGCGAGCTTGCGCGCCGCGACGGCGAGCGTGCGGCCTGATGATGCGATGTCGTCCACAAGCACCGGCGTTCTGCCGCGCCAGATCGACAGGTCGGGAACATCGATGTCCACGCTGCGATCGCCATGGCGTGTCTTGCGAAGCACAGCGTGCGGTACGCCGATGCGGGACGCGATGGCGCCGGCCCACTGCTCGCTTTCCTCGTCGGGGCCCACGATCAAAGGTTCTTCGACATGATTCGCGATCCAGTCGGCCAGCAGTGGTGCGGCATGCAAGGTGATGGTGGGGATCGTGTAGAGCGCGGAGAGCGTCGGATAGCGGTGCAGATGCGGATCCACCGTGAGCAGCTTGTCGAAGGTCGATGAGACCAGACGTGCGAAGGACCGCGACGTCACGCTTTCTCCGTCATGGAATCGCTTGTCCTGGCGCATGTAGGCCAGATACGGTGCGATCAGGTTCACCTCTTGCGCGCCAAGTTCGCGCGCCGCGTCAGCGGCAAAAGCCAGAAGCAGGAACTGCGGATCAGGATGGGCCAGCGTGCAAATCACATCCACGATCCGATCGGCAGGTTCGCCATGCAACCGGACATAGCTCTCGCCATCGGGGAATCGGCGCGTTTCGATGCGGCCGGCTTCGCTGCCGCATGCCTGCGCGATGCCGCGGGCCAGATCTTCATTGCCGGGTAGGGCCAGGGTGAGTCGTTGCATCCATTTATCTCCTTATTTGTTGTCCTTGGTCTCTTATCGAGCGCGGGTGCCTTATCGTTCAGCTCGCTGTGTTCACCTTGCCAACTGGCTAATGACGACGGCATTGGCAGTACTGCGTCGACGTGGTAGCTCCACAAGCAACCAGGCTCTTGTCATGAACAGCAACAGAGTGGCTTGCATGGCGTTCAAGGAATCGATCTGCATCAGAATCGCCGTCCTACGGTGATCGTTCCGTAGACCGGGATTTCTTTTTGTCCCCGGAATTCGCGTGTGCGGTGGTAGCGGGCTATCGCGATGCGCCAGTTGCCTTGGGTAATCGCGACGCCGTAGCCGACATCCGCCACGAGTGGCCGTTTATCAACGCTATGGCTAGACTTGAAGGTATTGCCATCCAGCGTGATGTCGTGCAAGACCCAGCGGGCGTCGAGTGCTACGAAGAGGTGTCCGTTCCAGTTACCTGCAGCGGTCGTGCGCACGGGCGAGGTATTTTCTCCAGCCGGCCGCAGCGGTGCGGTGCCTAAATCGTCTGGCAGGCGCAGGCCATAGCGCAATTCTCCCCCGACATTCGCGTAGGTGGCGAAATTGCCGAAGCTGCCGCCCCAGTGGCGGGTGAGGTCCCAGCTCCAACCGCTGACGTTTTCTTGCCTGAAGACTCGCGTTCGGCGTTCGTGCAGCAATTGCAGTACAGGTTCGTCGCGCAGTTGGTGTCTCCAGCCATTGAATTTGTCCACTCCGATGGTGTCATGCCACCAGTTCTGGGTTTGCCTGGCCAGGGACGAGGGGCCTACAACGCCGATACGGATTTGTGAGGTGCGCAGCGTATCGCCGCGCCGCGCGTTGTAGCCAAGGCTCAACATCATTGCGCCTGCGAAAGGGCGGTCGTCTTTGATCAGATCGCTGCGCGTTTTGTCGCTCGGGGTATACATCATCTGCCCGAAGCCGATAGTCATGTTCTGTTCGTCGAAACCCTCGGGTTGCAGCACTGTGAGAAAACGATTCAGCCCACGGACGAGACGCGGTAGGCAAGGGTCATCGCGATAGTCCACAAGATTGGGGGAGACCCAACTGACGAGAAACCCGTTGGAGTACCCTTGATCTTGTCCAATGCCGCCGAACATGTCGTTGTCGATCCGCAGATTGAGCGTTCCAGTTGCGCGGAGCGGGTTGTCCTGTTGGCAGGACTGGGCCTGTGCGGAGACGCTCAGCAATAGCAGCACCAAGGAGGTTGCGATTCTGAGCCTCCGTTCAGCGGGGTGGGTGGACTGAAATTTCGTCACGCTGGCGTGGCACTCGGCCCAGGGGACGCAGTCGCAATGACTGATTGGGGCTGGCGCACCAGCATCACGGGAACTGGTGCTATCCGAGCGAGTTGCTCGGCATCGCTTCCCAGCAGCAGCCGGTCCACGCCCCGGCGTCCGTGGGTGCCCAATACGACCAACTCGCATCCGGTGGCCAGTGCCTGCTGTGCGATGAGCACCGAGACGCGCTCTCCCTTGCTCTCCAGAAGCACGGTCTCTACCGCCAGGCCTTCCTGCCTCAGCGGGAGTGCCGCCTCGTCAAGCAGCTTCTCCCCGGCTGCCAGGAAGCCTGGCCTTACCTCTTCAATGTAGATTCTCGGCCTTTCGAAGCCGTTGCTATGCTTCATCTCCTCGATGATGTGCAGCAGGATGATGGTTGCACCACTTAGGCGCGCCAGCACCGCAGCGTGGTGGAGGGCCAAATTGGCGGTGGGACTTCCGTCGAGCGGAACCAGGAGTCTTGAGTACATGAATGTCTCCAGTTATCAGAATAGGGCCTGTCGAACAAATATTGCGTGTACGGGCAGCAGCCGCCGGGGGGTATCGGATTATTCAGCTGCGCACATATTCCCCCGGGGCATCGCAAATAGTGGGGTATCCATTGGATTCAGACCCCATGAGCGGAGGCGCAACAACATCACCGGAACGCTCCTGGAGCCATGCCGACCATGCCGGCCACCACGAATCCGGATGCGTCTGTGCAGTGGCTTGCCACTCGTCTGGCGCCATGTACCCCTCATTCACGGCGCGCGTATGGATTTGATACCGACGCTTGCCGCGGCCAGGCTCGCTCACGATGCCGCCGTTGTGCCCCCCGGTGGTCAATACAAAAGTCAGTTCGGCTGAAGTCAGCAGATGCAGCTTGTAAACGGAGCGCCAAGGCGCAATATGATCCGACGCAGTGCCAACGCAAAACATCGGTACGGTAATATTTCCCACTGAAACCGGACGGCCCGTGACGGGATAACGCCCTGCGCTGAGATCGTTATTCAGGTAAAGGCGTCGGAGATATTGCGAATGCATCTTCGCCGGCAGGCGAGTCCCATCGGCATTCCAGGCCATCAGGTCGGTCATTGGCCGACGGTCGCCCAACAGGTACTCGTCAATCATGCGAGACCATACAAGATCGTAGGCACGCAGTAGCTGGAAAGCGCCACTCATCTGGCTTGAGCTCAAGAAGCCTGTTTGCGCCATGCTGGCCTCCAACAGCGCCACCTGGCTCTGATTGATGAAAAGGCCAAGCTCGCCCGGCTCGCTGAAGTCCGTCTGCGCTGCCAGGAGGCTTACGGACACCAGCCGCGTATCGCCGTCGCGCGCCATGGCTGAGGCCCCAATCGACAGCAATGTCCCGCCCAGGCAGTAGCCAGCAGCGTGGATTCCCTGTTCGGGGACAATGGACGTCACGGCGTCCAGCGCTGCATGCAAGCCGAACTCAAGATACTCATCCATGCCCAGGTCTCGATCACTCGCATCCGGATTCTTCCAGGAGATGCAAAAAACCGTATGGCCCTGTGCAACCAGATACCGGATCAGCGAGTTATGGGGCGACAGATCGAGTACGTAGTACTTCATGATCCAGGCAGGAATAATCAGTATGGGCTCGGGATGGACTTTCTCGGTAGTGGGCGCGTACTGAATCAACTCGATCAATTGATTTCTCAGTACGACCTTTCCTTCCGTCACCGCCACGTCGCGGCCAACGACGAAATTCTCGGTTCCCGCAGGTGGCTCGCCGGATAGTTGTCGGCGCAGGTCATCAAGGAAGTTGGACATGCCACGCGCCAGGTTGGCACCTTGTTCTTCTATGGTTTTTTTCAGGACAACCGGGTTGAAAAGCGCAGAGTTGGTTGGCGACACCATTTCCAGCCATTGCTTTGCGCCAAACGCCATTAGACGCTCGTGTTGTGGATCAACACCCCACACATCCTGTGTGGCCTGCTCCCACCATTGGGACTGGATAAGAAATGAGCTGCGGTAAAGGTTGTAGGGCCATTGATCCCACGCAGGATCATTGAAGCGACGATCATTTGCAGGTAACGGTTCAGGCGCTGCAGCTTCCTGGTCGGGACTGACCAAGCCCTTTTTCAATAGAGACATCCATTGCTCAGACAGGGCGCCTGCAAACGCTAGAAGCTCCGATTGCTTTCCGGGGCTGTTCGCTAAATGGCTTGCCCAATCAGTCCAGGCCAACAGCGACGATTCAGGTGAAATTGAGGACCAGGCCTGGGCCCAAGCCATATGCGCTTGCATATCCAGTTCTGGAACGATTGTCGATGAAGTATTACTTTTCGTGTTTTTTGTCAAAACGCATTACCTCAATTTCTATTCAAATAGATAGAGCACCCTCGTTTGAACACCGGGGGTAGTTGTGCTTGCTTGTATTCATGCATACCGGTACCCGTGTCATCAGCGTTTTTGCGATGACACCGTGCCAGCGTGCTAGATATGTCTCCGCCTGCCGGCGCACTCCGTTAATTCTTTCGCCTTAACCGGCCATCAGACTGATCACCAGTGCGTTCGCAATGTCGATGACGAACCCACATACCAGGGGCACCACAATGAACGCCTCACGTGCAGCGCCATGTTCCCGCGTGACCGCCGTCATGTTGGCGATGGCGGTGGCGGTAGATCCCAGCGCGATTCCACCGAAACCGGCGCACACCACGGCGGCTTGGTAATCCTTGCCCATTGCCCGAAAAACGATCAGAAGAACAAATGCGATGACCAGGACGATCTGTACCAGCATTGCCACGGTGATGAAGGCAAGCACGGGCTGCAGCTCCCAGAGCCTGAGCCCCATCAGCGCCATGGTCAGAAACAGGCCCAATGACATGTCGGAGATCAGGGCGATGCCTGGCTGCATGCTCGGCCAGTTCCATAGCCGTCCGCGGCCACCTGGCCTCATCCAGTCGCTGATCGTGCGCAGGAGGATTCCCGCCAGCAGGCAGCCCACAAAGGCGGGCAGCGTGACGGGGGTAAGTGCGACGAGGGCGTTGATTCCGTGTCCCAACATCAAGGCGAGGTTGAGCCATAGCAACGCCAGCAGCACGCCGTAGTAGTCCAGGCGGGCATGCTGCTCATCGCTGTGCAGTGTGCCAATTTCCAGGGCGCTGTCCCCGGAGGCTCGAAGCCGATGCCTGCGCATGAGCAGACTTGAGATCGGGCCGCCGATGGTGCAGGCCGCGATCAGGCCGATCATGTTCGCCGCCAACCCCAGTTCCTGCGCTTGGGTAATGCCAAGGGTTTCAACAAAGTGATCGGACCAGGCCAAGGTGGTGCCCACGCCTCCGGTCAGGGAAATGGATCCGACCATTAGTCCAGCGCGCGGATCCAGGCCGAATGCGCGGGCCGTCTGCATCCCAGCCAGGTTCTGCAGCACCATGAACCCGATGGCCAGTCCTGACAGGATCAGCAAGGGCCGTCCACCATGGCGCAGTGTGCGGGCGTCGGTACTCAGGCCAATGGCGGCAAAGAAGTACAACAGAAGCGCGTCACGCGCTTCCAGGTCGAAACTGACCGTGACCCCCATCCCGTAGTACAGGACGAAGACAACCAGAGCGCAGGCCAGGCCGCCCACCAGGGATTCCGGGATGCTGTATCGACGCAAGATGCTCCAACGCGCTACCAAGCCCTTGCCCACGAACAACAGCAGGATGGCGAGCGTGAATCCATGGAAGGCGTCGATCTTCATCGCACCTACTCCCTGTCCAGGCAGGACAACGCATGGCTGGCGGCGATCCACTCTTCGTTGGTGGGCTCGATCGCCACGATGACTTGGCTGTGGACAGTGGAAATCTTCGCCGCGTCGCTGGCATTAGCGTCGGTATCCAGGGCAATGCCCAGAAAGCCCAGTGCCGCACAGACACGTTCGCGAATGAACGCATTGTGTTCACCGACGCCTGCCGTGAACACCAGCATGTCCAGGCCGCCCAGCACAGCGACCAATGCACCGATCTCGCGCACGATGCGACGCACGTAAAGGGCCAGTGCCAAGCGCGCTCGCTCCCCCGTTTCGCCTGCATCGTTCTCGTGCCCGACAATGACGCGCGGCTCAGCCGAGATGCCCGAAACGCCGAGCAGGCCGGACTCGTGATAGAGGACACGCCCCACTTGTTCCAGTGAAAGCTTCTCGATTTCCATCAGGTAGAGCACGGCGCCTGGATCAAGCGCGCCGGTACGGGTGCCCATCATCAAGCCGTCAAGCGCGGAGAAGCCCATGGTGGTGGCCACGCTTTGGAGTCCTTGCATGGCGCACAGGCTGGCGCCGCTGCCCAGGTGGGCAACGATGGTGCGCCCGCGCGCCGCGTCGCCATGGCGCTCGGGCAAGGCCACTGCCATGTACTCATACGACAGGCCGTGAAACCCGTACCGACGCAGACCGCGCTCCCATGCGGCATAGGGCAACGGCAGGACCTTCTCGACCTGGGGCAAAGTGTGGTGGAAGGCCGTGTCGAAGCAGGCCATCTGTGGCAGATCGGGCTGCTCCCGCAGCAGGATCTCCACGGCTTCGAGCGCGAATGGCTGGTGCAGCGGGGCCAGAGGAATGTAGCCCTTGAGGTCGGCCAGGACATTCGCGTCCACGCGCACGGGCATGAAGTATTTACTGCCGCCGTGGACGATACGATGGGCGACCGCACCGATCCGGCGGCCGTCGAGCCGCTGGCTGACACGATCGCGGATGAGGCGCAGTGCGGCGCGATACGGATGTGCCGTTTCCAGTTCGATCGGGAACGGCGCAACCCCCGTCTCTCCGAAATCCGGGTTGGCGCCACCGATTCCCTGCACCTTGCCATTCCACAATGCGGTGCGCGGCAGTGGCGTGGCCGTTGGATCGAATACCGCAAACTTGATGCTGGACGAACCGCAGTTCAGTACAAGGATCAGTCCGTGCTCGGGGCGTCCGGAGCGGGCCGTGGTCGCATCCATCATGTCGTCCTCTTGCTGCTCGGCCCTGGTGATTTCGCCAGGGCGTTCAGGTGTGCCTGCGGTCTCATCGTCGTCAGACTCAGCGTGCCGTGTAGCCGCCATCGGCGATGAGTTGGGTGCCTGCAAAGAAGCTGCTCCCATCCGATAGCAAAAAGGCCACGGCATGGGCGATTTCGTCCGAGGTACCCAGGCGACCGATCGGGTGCAGGCCGACGGCCTCCTGAAGGGCCGATTCACCCAGGAAATCCAGGATGGGCGTACGCACGTAACCGGGATGGATCGAGTTGATCCGGACTCCCTTGGCCGCATAGGCCAGCGCTGCCGAGCGGGTCAGCCCGGTAACAGCGTGCTTGGCTGCGACGTACGCTGGGTTTCCTGCATCGCCGACCACCCCCAGGATCGAAGAGACGTTGACGATGGCGCCGCCACCCGAACGCAGGATGGCGGGAATCTGATGGCGCAGGCCATAGAACACGCCGTTCAGGTTGATATCGATTACCCGGCTCCAGGCGGCAGGATCCAGTTCCCCCACTGGGCTCTGGTCGCCACTGATACCGGCGTTGTTGACCGCAAAATGAAGGCCGCCGAACATATCGACTGCGCAGGCCACAGCAGCCTCAACGTCATTGATGCGTGCCACGTCGGCCACATTGGCCACGGCTTGGCCGCCATCGGCGCTGATGAGCTTGGCGACGCGCTGCGCATTGTCGGCGCTGACATCCGAGACGACGACACTCAAGCCGTTGCTCGCAAGAAGTCGCGCGATGGCCTCGCCAATGCCGGATCCTGCACCGGTGACCAGGGCTACGCGGCCAGAAAATGAGTACTTCATAGTGTTTCCTCCAATGGGGTGGATACGTTGCTGATTCATGGGGGTGACAGTCGATAGTGGTGGGCCAGCATCAGTGCGATTGCGCATGAGGCGATGCGTGTATCGCGCGAGTCGGCGCGGCTGGTCAGAATGACCGGCACCTTGGCTCCAAGAACGATCCCGGCGCTGGCTGCGCCGCCCATGAAGATCAACTGCTTGGCAAGCATGTTGCCGCTCTCCAGGTCAGGCACGACGAGGATGTCAGCTTGCCCGGCGACCTCGGAAACGATCCCCTTGATACGCGCAGCGGCGATGGAGACGGCGTTGTCGAAGGCCAGCGGCCCGTCGAGCAGGCCGCCAGTGATCTGGCCGCGATCGGCCATCTTGCACAGCGCCGCAGCGTCCAGCGTGGCCGTCATCGTCGGGCTGACCGTCTCGACCGCGGCCAGGATCGCGACCTTGGGTTCGCGCACGCCGATTACCTGCGCCAGCTCGATGGCGTTGCGGATGATGTCTGCCTTCTGTTCCAGAGTCGGGGCGATATTGATCGCCGCATCGGTAACGATGAACGGGCGCGGATAGGCAGGTGTCTGCAACAGGAAGCAATGGCTGACCCGGCGCTTGGTGCGCAACCCCGCTGCTGCCGAAACCAGCGCGGACATCAGCTCGTCGGTGTGCAGGCTCCCTTTCATCAGGGCTTCGACTTCACCTGCGGCTGCCAAGGCGACAGCTTGCTGCGCAGCGGCGTGGCTGTGCGGGACGTCCACAATGGCGACGTCGGTCAGGTCCAACCCGGCCTCGGTGGCGACTGCTTCGAGCCGCACCCGTGGCCCGACCAGCACCGGCTCGATCAACCCCGCATGGCGTGCTTCGAGCGCGGCGGACAGGCTGGGGGCATCGCACGGGTGGGCGACGGCCACCCGAATCGGTTGCAAGTGCGCGACATGCGCCAGCAGGTGCTGCAGGCCTGTGCGGCCCTGCGCATCCGGGTGTATTTCCGGCAACGCGGTGCGCGCTCGTTCCATGCGCTCAGTGGGCGCCACGACCTCTACCTGGCCTTGGAAAACCGCCACCCCCGTCTGGTTGGTGCAGGTGCAGGCCAGCGTGACATGGTGGGTGGCCGTGTCCTTGCTGGTCACCTGCATCTGCACGGTCAGCCTGTCACCGGGCCGAACCGCTCCGAGGAAGCACAGATTCTGGTTGACATAGCGGGTTCCAGGCCCCGGCAGCCGTGTTCCCAGCACAGCCGAGATCAGGACGTTTGCACAAATGGCCTCCGTGGTGTCCCGAGCGCTTGAGGACGCAGCAGGTTCCGGGTCCACATCGCCTGATTGCAGCGCGAACATGTGGATGTCTTGCGGCGAAAACGCGCGTTCGAGGCTGGCGCTGTCGCCGATGGCGATCTCGTCGAAGGTGCGGTTGCGCAGAACCTGCAATGCGTCGGCAGTGGCATCGACCGGTGTGGACGAGGTCGTCATTTGCCTTTCCCTCGCCGTGTTTGACTTGTCCGCAGCGCGACTGGCGTCTTGGACACAGTTTTCTTCTGAGGCGCCTTCGGCTTTGGCGAGGATGTTTGGGGTTTCGTGTCCATAACCGCAGCGGAAGTGTCACCGGCAGAGCTTGGCATGGCGGGTGCCGAGTTCCCGTCCACGGCTGCAGCGGACGTTTCATTGGCGGGACTTGCCATCGCGAGCGCCGAAGCCGCCTGCGCCTCGCACGCCGCCCGCTTGAACAGGGTGGAAACCTGCTCCAGTCGGGTTTGCTCGTGTGCGGACAGCACATCACCGCTGCCAATCACCTGCACGATCATTCCCGCTACCTGTCGGATGTCCTCAGGCGCTATGCCGTTGAGCAATCCGGGGATGGCGGACACCATGGCGTCCTCATCGAGCCTCATGAGCAAAGCCTGCCGACGCACGAGGTGGCGGAAAGCCTGCATGTCGAAGTCATTTGTCAAATGAGGGCGCACCAGTTCCTCTGCGTGCCGAAAGTGCCGCCCGTCGGCCTCCCCACGCGCCGCGAGCACGAAGAACAGCGCCCGTATGGCGGCTTCGGTTATCCCGCCGTTGTGAATATCCGCTTCGAGCCGTGTCAACTCTTGCGCCAGATACTGGCGATGTTCGGGCGTCTCGCTGGGATGGGGTCGCGGCGGCGCATCGTCGTGCAGGCTCTGTCCTGTCATGGCCTGAACCAGCGGCAGGCTGTACAGCATGTCAAAGGCCTGTGCGTAGATTTGGTCGCGGCAATCACGGAATTGATCCAGCATCTGTTCGACGGCGGTGGAAAACTCCGTCTGCAGTTGCAGGAAAGGATTGGCCTCGGAGACGGTCTGGCGATGTTCGCGCACCTGTTGCGCCGCTTCTTGTACAGCGGCGGCCAGCGGGTGCCGATCGGACCACAATTCATAACCCATGCGCAGCGGATGCAGCTGCTCCAGCCACTTCGCACCCTGGTCCGTGACCAGGGCACGCATCCATGGCTGCACGAAGCTGCGGTAGCAAGCCAGGTTGACCTCGGAGATCCGCGCCACCGCCGCGAACCGGCGATCGTTCTCCGGGTCGGGACGGACGATCTCACGGACTTCATCGATGCTGCTGCGGCGAATCCGCGTCAGGAAGACGTCACTGGTTGGGTCTCCTTCCTGCACTGGGTCGGGATGCTCATCGATTTGCATGTGGTGAATGCCTGCCGGCAGCACGTCGATGATGTCGATGTTCTCAGCGAACTCATGGTGCTCTTTACGCCCGACGCTGCCGGAGACGAAGATTCCCAGATGTCCGATGCTGTCATGGGTAGCGTAGACGATGGTCTGGTCATGTCCCAGCACGTCCAGGTCGTTGCGGTACAGGTCGGTGATCCAGCCCAGGGCCTGGGGCGGTGGAGTGATGTTGTCCCCATAGGAGCAGAACACCAGGATCGGCGAGCGAATATTGCGCAGGTCGATGCGCACGCCATCAGACGTCACCAGCTGCGCCGTACTCAGTTTGTTGCCGATGAACAGGTTATCGACGATGTACTGTATTTCCACATCGTTCAGGAACACGATGCCGCCCCAGTACTTCTCGAATTGCAAGTGGCGCGGGCCTTCCGTGTCGACCTTGGCGTACAGGTTGTACTGTTTGCTCCACAGCGTATTGGCCGGGTCCAGGTTCTCGAAGTTCTGTACCAGCCAGGCGCCGTCGAACCGACCGGCGCCCAGATCGCCGGTCAATGCCGTCAACCAACTACCGCCAGTGAGGCCGCCTGCATAGCGCATCGGCATGTCGCCCGCCCAGTACGACAGCGGCGCGCCGGCGACGATGATCGGTCCGAACAGTTCGGGCCAGACGGCAGCTGCCATCAGGATCTGCCAGCCCGCCTGGCAATTGCCGATGACCGCGGGCTTGCCGCGGCTGCCGGGGTGCAGCTCGCCGACCTTGCGCACGAAGGCCGCTTCGGCACGCATGACATCCTCGACGGTCTGGCCGGGAACGGGATCGGGCAGAAAGCCAACGAAGTAGCAGGGATGGCCTGCCTTCAGAGCAGCACCGACCTCGCTGTCGGGTTTGAAACCGCCGATGCCCGGGCCATGGCCCGCGCGGGGATCGACCACCACGAACGGCCGCTTGCGGGGATCGCTCGGCGTGTCGGCTGGCGGCAGGATGCGCACGAGGCCATAGTTGACTGGCCGCGGAAGCTCCAGCCCGGACATGATGACCTCTGAGGCGAAGTCGAGTACGTTCGGCGTCTGCTCCTGCAAATGCTCCTGGTACTGGTTGCCGCGTTGGCGGCGAACGTCGGCATACAGAATGGACCGCTGCCAGGCATCCACTGCATACTCGGTTGCCATCGCCGATAGTCGCAACGGGTCCCACAGCAACTGCCCCCAAGCGGCCGTTGGTGATGTCGTGGTGTCTTGATTCATGGCGATGGGCACTCCCTCTATGATGAAACGGAAAAAATGAATGGAAAGGAGCCGCCGACACATCGTCTGGGCGGCCCTTCCTCAGTCAGTACATGTGCTGGCCACCATTCATCGAGACGTTGCTGCCGGTCATGAACCCCGCAGACTCGCTGGCGATGAATGCCACCAGTGCTGCGACTTCCGCAGGCCGTCCCAGGCGGCCCACGGGAATACCGGCAGTCACTTGCTTGACCACTTCCTCCGACATGCTCGTCACCATCTTCGTATCCAGATACCCCGGCGAGACGGTGTTGACCGTCACGCCTTTGCGCGCCACTTCCTGTGCGAGGGCTTTTGTGAAGCCATGCATGC
Source organism: beta proteobacterium MWH-UniP1 (assembly GCA_036362785.1). NCBI lineage: Bacteria > Pseudomonadati > Pseudomonadota > Betaproteobacteria > beta proteobacterium MWH-UniP1. The sequence goes on along the minus strand of CP143625.1, from coordinate 480,744 downwards.
CGGCTTTTGCGGCGGAGTAGTTGGTCTGGCCGAACTGCCCCTTGGAGCCGTTGATGGAGGAGATGTTGATGATCCGGCCCCAGCCCCTGTCGAGCATGCCGTCGATGAATGGCCGGGTCACGTTGAATACGGAATCGAGATTGACGCGCAGGACGGCATCCCAATCGGCGTAGCTCAGCTTGCGGAACGTGGCATCGCGCGTGATGCCCGCGTTGTTGACCAGGATGTCGATGCGATGCCCGTCTGTGTGGATGCGGTCAGCCAGTTCCTGGCAACGGGCATGGTCGGCCACATCCGCGCCGTAGGCGGCGAAGTCGTAACCTTCGCCGGCTTGGGTTTTCAGCCACGCGCCAATGCTGGCATTGCCCGGCGAATGGACGATGAGCACGGTATGGCCCGCATCGTGCAAGGCCCGGGCGATGGCTTCGCCCAGGCCGCCGCTGCCGCCGGTGACCAGTGCAGTGCGTTGCTCAGCCGGCATTGCGACCACCTGTCTTGGCTGGTGCGTCCTTGTCCTGTGCCTTGGCCCACACCGCTCCCCATTGCTTGAAAATATCCTGGAACGGCAATATCGCATCTGCCTGGCCTACGGCCTGCGTGACCGATTTCTGCCAGTCCTGAATGGCTTGCTGCAGGCCTTGGGTGAAGGTGTGGTCTGATTCTTGATTGCGACTTGCGTTAGTGCCTGCGCGCCACCCATCTGGTGCTGAAACTGACGCCAGAAGGCCTGCGCGGGCAGCGTGGCCAACTCCTGCCAGTTCTGGGCCTTGAGCAGGCTTTCGATCTCAGTGCCGGACTCGGCAATGCCGTCTTTGCCCGCGCGCGTGGCGTTCTCCAACCATTGCTGGCCGTTTTCCTGCACCAGGCGCTGGAGGCGCAACTGCAGTTCCAGGTTCGCCTTGAACAGGTTGAGAGGGATGGTTTCATTGCTCATGGTCAAACTCCTTACTGGGTTGAGTGCCCACTCGGGCGGTCTAACGATCAGGCCATCTGGCCGATCGTTTTGCGAAAGCGTGCTAACGACAGGAAAAACAGCACCGTGCCGATCAGGGCCAGCGCCAGGAACGGCTGCCATACCGTCTCCAGGCCGGCGCCCCGGTAGAGGATAGCCTGGCTCAGTTCCACGAAATGGGTGGTGGGTGCGATCAGCATGATGTTCTGCGCTATCTCGGGCATGCTTTCGCGTGGCGTGGTGCCACCCGAGAGCATCTGCAGCGGCATGATGGTCAGCATCATCAACATACCGAACTGCGGCATGTTGCGCGCCAGGGTGGCGAGGAAGATGCCCATCGACGTGGTGGCGAACAGACTGAGCGCCGCGCCAGCGAAGAACAGTGCAATGGAACCCTCGACTGGAACGCCCAGGACGCCGCGCACCATGAGATTGAGGGACAGGAAGGAGGCGATCAGCACGACCAGGGCCATCGACCAGACCTTGGAGAGCATGATCTGCGCGGGTGTAACCGGCATCACCAGCAGGTGCTCGATGGTGCCGTGCTCGCGCTCCCGGATCAGCGCTGCGCCGGTCAGGATGATGGACAACAGCGTGATGTGGTTGATGATCTGCACCACCGAGCCGAACCAGGCCTTGTCCAGTGCCGGGTTGAAGCGTGCGCGCAATGCCAGATCCACGGGTGGCGCGTCGGTGCCGCGGTAACGCTTGACGAACTCATTGACTTCGCCGGTGAAGATCTGCTGTATATAGCCACTGCCGGTGAAGGCCTGGCTCATGCGGGTGGCGTCGACATTGAGCTGCACGGCAGGCGATCGCCCCGCCAGCACGTCGCGCTGGAAGTTGGGCGGAATGACCAGGGCAAAGGTGTACTGCCCGGCATCCATGCCCGGATCCACGCTTCCATAGTCGATCATGGCCGGTGGCGTGAACTGCGGTGGGTAGAACGCCGAGGCAATCCGCTGGGACAGCGCCGAATTATCCTCGTCGACGATGGCGATGGGCGCGTTGTGCAGCGTCTCCGGCATGGACGTGGCCTTGGTGTAGACCGACGCGGTGAACACATAGACGATGAGTACGAGCATCATCGGATCACGCCAAAGGCTCCACAGCTCCTTGACACCGAGGTCGTAGATGTTGGCCAGGTTTCTTCTGCGCATCTCAGCGCTCCTGCTTCTTGAGTAGCAAAACGGCCGCGCCAAGAATCACCGGAACCGACAGGAGCATCGACCACAGCGGCCATGTCAGGTCGGGCAAGCCGAGCGCTTTGCTGAAAACGCCACGGCTGATGGAGATCATGTGCGTGGCGGGGTAGATCTCGCCGATGAACTTGCTGGAGCCTTCGAGCGAGGACACTGGATCGATCAGGCCGGCGAACTGGGTGGCCGGAATCAGGGTGCCGATCATGGCGAAGAACATGGCCGCGATCTGGCTGCGCGTGACGGCCGAGGCGAGCAGCCCCATGCCTGTCGCTGCGAAGGAGAAGATCAGCGCGGCCAGCGCCAAGGTCAAGAAGCTGCCCTTGACCGGCACACTGAAGATGGTGACCGCGAGCAGGCTCATCAGCAGGAAATTCACCATGGCCAGGCCGACATAAGGCAGTTGCTTGCCAAGCAGGAACTCGATGCGCGTTACCGGCGTCACGTACAGATTGGTGATCGAGCCTGTCTCTTTCTCGCGCACCACCGCCAGCGCGGTCAGCATCGCCGGCAGCATGAGCAGCAAGAGGGGAATCACGGCAGGCACCATCGCCGGCAGGCTCTTGACATCGGGGTTGTAGCGAAAGCGCGTCTCGACGCTCGCATTGCCTGCTGCGCTGGCGCTGCCGCGCTCGCTGGCCTGTACCAGCAGCCAGTGCTGGTGCATGCCCTGAACGTAGCCCTGCACGGTTTCGGCGCGCTGCGGCATGGCGCCGTCGAGCCACGCACCAATCTGCACGTTCTGGCCCCGCAATACATCGCGGGCAAAGCCAGCGGGGATTTCGATGGCCAATGACAGTTCGCCGCTGCGCATGCGCCGGTCGAGATCCTCGTAATCGACGATAGGCGGGTGCTCTGTGAAGTAGCGCGAGCCGGCCAGGTTCAGCGTGTAGCTTTGGCTGAGCGTGGTTTGGTCGCGATCGAGCACCGCATAGCTCAGGTCTTCGACGTCCAGGGTGATGCCGAAGCCGATCACGAACATCAGGAGCAGCGAACCGCCCAGCGCCAGGGTGGCGCGCACCGGATCGCGCTGCAGTTCCAGTGCTTCGCGCCACAGATAGCTGAGCATGCGGCGCAGGCTGAAGCCTTCAGCGTTGTGCCCGATGTGCTCAGTGTGTGTCGCTGGCGTCTGAATCGCCGTATTGGCGGCCTCGGTTGGGCCGGCGGGAGCGACCGTGCCGCCCTCCGCCTCGATGAGGTAGCCGATGAAGGCCTCTTCGAGGGTTTTAGCGCCGCGCTTCTCGACCAGCTTGGCGGGCACGTCGCTGTCGAGCACCTTGCCCGCATGCATCATTGACATGCGGTCGCAGCGTTCGGCCTCGTTCATGAAGTGGGTGGAAATGAAGACCGTCACCCGGTCGCGACGTGACAGCTCGATGAGCAGCCGCCAGAACGCATCGCGCGCTACTGGATCGACCCCGGAGGTCGGCTCGTCCAGAATCAGCAGTTCGGGCTTGTGCACCATGGCGACTGCCAGCGACAGGCGCTGGCGTATGCCCAAAGGCAGGCTGGCCGGCAAGCTGTCGATGACTTCCACCAGGCCGAAGCGCTCCACCATCTCTTCGACGCGGCCCGGAATGTCCTTCGGGGGCACGCTGAACAGCTTGGCGTGCAACTCCAGGTTCTGGCGTACCGTGATTTCGCTGTAGAGCGAGAATGCCTGCGACATGTAGCCGACGCGGCGGCGGGTGTCCAAGTCATGCGGGTCCACCTCATGACCGAACAGCCAGGCTCGTCCCTCGCTCGCCGGCAGTAGCCCGGTGAGCATCTTCATCGTCGTAGACTTGCCGCAGCCGTTGGAGCCGAGGAAGCCGAAGATTTCACCGCGCCGGATGCGGAAGGACACGCGGTCGACGGCGACGAAGTCGCCAAAGCGCATGGTCAGCTCTTTGGCCTCGATGGCGATATCGTCGGCGCCGTCTTCCGGCAAGGGAGGAATGACCACCGGTTTGTGCCCGCGCTTTTTCTCTTCTGGGAGCAGGCGGATGAATGCCTCTTCCAGGTTCGGGCTGCCTGTTCTTTCCAGCAATTCCTTCGGTGTGCCGGTCGCGAGAACCTTGCCGTCGTCGATGGCGGCGAGCCAGTCGAAGCGCTGCGCCTCGTCCATGTAGGCGGTGGCCACGATCACGCTCATGCCGGGGCGGTCGGCGCGGATGCGTTCGATCAGATCCCAGAACTGCGCACGCGCCAGCGGATCCACGCCGGTCGTCGGTTCATCGAGAATCAGGAAATCCGGGTCGTGAATCAGCGCGCAGCACAAGCCCAGCTTCTGCTTCATGCCCCCGGAGAGCTTGCCTGCCGGGCGTGCCAGGAATTTGAACAGACCCGTGGCCTGGGTCAGCTCATCGATGCGCTGGCGGCGCTCGGGCGCGTCATGGCCGAACAGCCGCGCGAAGAATTGCAGATTCTCCTCGACCGAGAGCGTCGGATACAGGTTCTTGCCCAACCCCTGCGGCATGTAGGCGATGCGCGGGCACACTAGCTTGCGGTGGGCCTTGCTGGCCATGTCGCCACCGAGCACCTCGACCGTGCCTTCCTGGATGATGCGCACACCGGCCAGCAACGAGAGCAGGCTGGACTTACCCACGCCGTCGGGGCCGATCAGACCGACCATCCGTCCAGCGGGGATGTCCAGGTCAATGCCATCCAAGGCAATGACGTCGCGGTAGCGCAGTCTTACCTGGCGGACAATTGCAACGGTCGCGAGCTGCGCGCTGTGGCTCATACCTTACTCCGGCACACGAACGGAGAGGTTCTGAGGCCACTCGGCCTTGGCGTCGAGCTTGACCCAGGCTACGCCGGGCAGACCGGTCTTGACCTGGTTCAGGTGCTCACGCAGCAGCTCCTGCGAGATCTGTGCGCGCACGCGAAACATCAGCTTTTGCCGCTCGCTGGCGGTTTCCACCGTCTTGGGGGTGAACTGCGCTGCGCTGGCGACGAAGGAAACGGTGGCTGGAATCACATACTCGGGCGCGGCATCCAGAATGATGCGAACCTCCGAGCCCAGCGCAACGCGGCCGGCCACGGTTTCGGGCAGGAAGAAGGTGATGTACACGTCCGACAGATCAAGCAGGTTCAAGACACGTCCGCCCGCTCCAAGCACCTCGCCGGGTTGCGCGACACGCACCTGAACCCGTCCGTCGCGCGGAGACCGCAGTTCGCTGTCGCGGATGTCGGCTTCGATGCGGCTGATACTGGCCGTAGCGGCGGACACGCTGGACTGCGCGCCGACAAGCTGCGCCCTGGCGGCTTCGACCGCGGCGCGGGCAGCGGCGGCCTGTGCCTTGCTGGCCGCGAGGGTCGCCTGGGCGCCCCGTACGCGCGCCCGGTCATCGTCCAGTTCCTGGATCGAGGCGGCTCCCTCACTCGACAGCGTGCTGGAGCGTGTCAGGCGCCGTTGCGCGGCGTCCAGTTCCGACTCGCGCTGACCAACCAGAGCCAAGGCGGCAGTCACGTCGGCTTCACGCAGCGCCACCTGTGCCTGCGCCGCGGTCACCGAATGCTCAGCCTGCTGACGCATGGCCAGGGCCTCGTCGCGCTGCGCTTCCAGCGTTTCCAGCCGCATCTTGGCCAGTGGCTGGCCGGCTGTGACGAAATCGCCTTCACGCACCAGGATGTCTTCGATGCGGCCGGGAAGTTTGGTGGCCACGTCGATCTCGGTGGCTTCGATGCGGCCATTGCCGTTGACGAATCCTTCGCCCGGGCCGCTGTCGGTAAACCTCGTCCAGCTCCACCAGGCCAGCGCGGCAACAACCGCTGCAGCGAAAGCGACCAGGAGTTTTTTCTTGAGAGAGGGGGAGACAGTCATGGGTTCGGCGTGCCTTAACGGGTTGATGGGGTGGAAGCGGGAGTCGAGGCCGCACCCTGTGCCTCGCCGGCTGCGGCGAGGGTGCCGCCGCCGAGCGCGGCATACAGCGCCACCTGGCTGGACAGCAGCGCGCGGCGCGCCTGTACCAGTTGTTGCTGGGCTCCCAGCAGATCGCGTTGGGCATCCAGCACTTCCAAGAAGGCGGCCGAGCCGTTGTCGTAGCGCAACTTGGCCAGGCGTGCGCGTTCGCTTTGCGCTTCCAGGTTGGCTCTCTGGATCGTCAACTGCTCAGCCAGCCAGTGCTTTGCGCTCAGCGCATCGGCCACCTCGCGGAAGGCTGTTTGAATGGTTTTTTCGTATCCGGCGACGGCGATGTCGCGGCGCACTTCGCTCAGTTCCAGATTGGCGCGTCGGCGCCCGCCATCGAAGATGGGCAGTGACAGGGTGGGCATGAAGGTCCAGGCGCGACTGCCGGAATCGAACAAGCCATTCAAGTCGGAGCTGGCCGTGCCGAAGCTGCCAGTCAGCGCAATGCGCGGCAAGAACGCCGCGCGGGCCGCGCCGATGTGGGCATCGCTGGCACGCAATTGGTGTTCGGCGGAAATGATGTCCGGGCGACTGACCAGCAGCTCCGAAGGCAGACCGGCCCGCAGCTCAGCCAGCACCGTCGTTTCATCGAAGGGCACCTTGGTGGGCAGCGGGCCAGGATCGGCGCCCACCAGCATCGCCAGCGCATGCCGTTGCGTGGCGCGGGCTTGCTCAAGCTGGGTTAGCAGCGCCTGAGCCTGGTTCAGCAAAGTTTGGACTTGAGTGAGGTCCAGCTTCGAGGTCGAGCCGACTTCAACGCGGCGCCGGAAAATGCGATAGGACTCCTCGCGGGTCGCGACGGTTTGACGGGCGATAGCCACGCGTTCGTCTATCTCGCGCAAGCCAAGATAACCGTCGGCCACCTGGGCGATCAGCGCCAGGTGGACGGCCTGGCGGGCCGCGTCGGAAGCCAGCCAGCTTTGCAGGGCGGCGTCTTCCAGGTTGCGGACCCGGCCCCACAGATCCAGCTCCCAGGTGCTCAAACCCACCTCGGCCCGATATTCGCCGCCCACCTGCGACCGGCCCGACATGTTCAGATCGCCAGGGACGCGGGCGCGTCCACCCTGGGCACCCACGCCCACGGCAGGAAATCGATCCGAGCGCTGAATGCGGAATGCGGCGCTGGCTTCCTCGACACGCAGCGCGGCCAGGCGCAGATCGCGGTTGTTCTCCAGCGCGGTCTCGATGAGGCGTTGCAGCAAAGGGTCCGTGAAGTAGGCCTGCCAGGCAAGTTCTCCCGCGTGGGCACCCTCGGTGCTCGATTCAAGATGACCAGGCCAAACCTCGGGTACCGGCAGCGGCGGGGTATCAGGAGCAGGAGCGAGCGACATGCAGCCGGTCAGTACGACGGCGCTCAGTGCCAGCGAGGCAGTGCGCAAGCTGAACGCAGGAAACAACAGGGAAGCTGGGGGCATGGTCACGTTCCGTACGGGTATCGGGCTGAAGAGGGTCTGGTTGCAGAGGAGGGGATAGCTGCCACCCACGCAATGCGGAGTTCGTGGCCGATGTCCGCAGGCCTTCTTTTCCTGCTTGCAAGTGCTGTCAAGTCCACTTCATCTCCTTGTTGATATGTGCATCCCCGTGTCCCCTGGCTGGTTGATTAGGTGCTCTTCCTGTGTCACATCCCGATGTGCCGGGTTCGTTCGCGCCTCTGAGTTGGCTTGCATCGTGAAATTTGAAAACAAACCACTGGACGGTTGTTTTTAATTATACGTTACAATCCGGGAACCGCAATCAGCGGGAACCGCAATCAGCGGGCTCGTCGGTCATTGACGCAGATCAATTCGAGCTGCCGGCTTGGGTTCAAGGAAGGCCCTGATTTCTGGTAGAGCCGGTGACCGGCCCGTGGGAACACCCCTCAGATCTTTGAACAGAGCCTTTGAATGCTACCCAAGAAAGATGACGCGCCCGACAAGCGCCGCTACCTGTCCTCTGCCGCCAGAAAAGAAGAAATACTCGACGCGGCCTTGGTCGAATTCGCGGATCGGACGTACAACGCCGTGTCAATGGAGCGCCTGGCGGAATGCGCAGGCTTGTCCAAGGCTGGCATCTACGCCCACTTCAAAAGCAAGGAAGAAATTTTTCATGCCTTGCTCGAACGTACGACAAAGCAGATTTGCGATTTCCAGGGCTGGCTCCCGGATGAAGATCTGACGTTGCCAGAGCTGGTAGATGTCTACCTGGATCGCCTATACGCGACCTTTAGCTCCCCTGCCACGATGTCGATTTACCGGCTGCTTCTGGCCGAAAGCGCCAGAACACCAGAGCTGGTGCAGCGTTGGCACAACGAAGTTGCGCACGGACTGAAAGAGCGGGCGCAGCTCATCATCCAACGCAACATAGAACGGGGCATCATTCGTCCGGGCGTCTTGACCGAACACTTCTTCCCGTTGGCGCTCGCGCCCGCAGTGCTGTGGCTGAGTTCCTCGATGCTGTCCAAGGGGAATCCTTCCATCTCGCTGGTGCAGTTACGGGATGCGCACCGGCAACTGTTGCTTGAGCTTTTGCAGCCTCAATGAGCGGAGTGATGCACAGAGTCCTGCGCGCCCTTGCAGGCTTGGCGATCGGCTTTGTGGTACTGCTGCTGACTGTGTGGGGTGCGCTGGCTCTGTGGCATCAGATGCCGGGACCTTCGGTGGTGCGATGGTTTGTCATTGCCATGTGGTCCACATTGGGTGTGACCGTTGTCTTGTCGCGGGCGGGCTTGCTTGGGCGGCGCAATCGCAACATCGCCGGATTCGCATTTGTGATCGCAGCCGCCTCCCTGCTCATGTGGTGGGGGACGCTGCAGCCGTCACACCAGCGTGTATGGGCTGACGATGTCGCTCAGTTGCTGGAGGCCAGGATCGACGGCAACCATGTTCACCTGAATAATGTGCGCAACTTCCAGTGGCGCAGCGAAACCGACTACACCCCGCAGTGGGAGAGCCGCACATACGACCTGGATCGTCTGCGCAGCGCCGACTTGGTGCTTTCCTACTGGATGGGGCCGCACATCGCCCACACCCTGGTGTCGTTCGGCTTCGATGGCGGTGAACGCGTGGTGTTCTCGCTGGAAATTCGCAAGGAACGCCATGAGTCCTTCTCGGCGGTAGGAGGATTCTTCCGTCAGTTCGAGCAGATCCTGGTAGCCGCCGATGAGCGAGACATTGTGCGTACGCGCAGCAACGCGCGAGGCGAAGATGTTTATCTCTATCGCTTGCAGATGAATCAGGCGAGTGCCCGCGCGTTGTTTCTGGAGTATCTGAACGCGGCCAATGAACTGCGGCAGAAACCGCGCTTTTACAACACGTTAACCAGTAACTGCACGACCATCGTATTCGAGCTGGCCCGGGTCATTGCGCCCGCATTGCCAATGGACTATCGCCTGCTGCTGTCTGGATATTTTGCGCGGTACGTCTACGACCTGCATGGATTGACGCCTGGCTATCGTTACGATGAATTGCAGGCACTGGGGCATATCAACGAACGTGCCCTTGCTTCCGATGTGTCAGAGGATGACTTCTCGATGTCGATTCGACAAGGCGTGCCAGGCATCCCTGCCAACGAGGTGAATCCATGAGGTTCCCGCAGGCCTGCCTTCTCATTGCATGCGCCGCTCTTGCTCCGCTGCTGCTGGGGGGCTGCTCGATCCTGCGCGAGTTCGGCCCAGTGGTTGAAGTTCATACGCTACCTGCCAGGGAGGCCATCGAACTCAAGCGCGGCGACATCCTGACACGTGGCAAGCTCAGCGATGCGACTGTCCAGACCATCAGGGTGGCGGCATTGGATGAGCAGGCATGCGCAAAGCCGATCTCCTCGGAGTGCGCGGAGGCCTTGGCTACCGTGACGGGGGTCGCCACGGATAGACGCCTGGCTGCACTGTCCGAACTATGGCTGGCGCAGGCTCAGGCCATGAAGCCCGGCTCAGCGCAGCAAGCCGCCTGGCTTGAGACGATTCGCTATGCCTATGCTTATCTGTTCCTTGGTGACCATACTCCGGGAGAGCGGGCCTTCGAGGATCGCCAGACCCAAGTGCGGGATTGGTATAACTATGCCGTCGAGCATGCGGCCACCGGCATGTTCGAAGTTCGGCAACAAATGCCGACGCAGTTGCCCGACCAGACCAGTTGGAACATTGCAGGCTGGGAACTGAAGCTGGATATGCGCGGCGCGCGCTTACCGGGCAGTACGGCGGTGCCAGCCGAACTCCTGCCAGCCTCGTCCCTGTCTTTCCGTGGATTGCGTAGCCTCTACCGGCGCGACGGCTTTGGCGCCGAGCTTGTGGCGGTCATTCCGGACGAGTCCCTGAGCGCCGCCCCAACTCGGGGTGGTCGCCCAGCGGCAAAACATGATCAGCAACCGCTGCCCTGGAGCGAGATGCCCGCGCCGTCCATGACGGTTCTGCTGCATCCCGACGGAGACAACTTGGACAGCGTGCTGCATGCTCGTACAGCCCGTCTGACGGTGCATGACCCCTATGTGGAATCGGCCATTATGCTGCGCGGCCAACGTGTGCCGCTGGCGGCCAATTTCACGGCCGGCTATGGCGTATGGCTGGCCCGTGCCAATTTCAACCGCCAGTCGCTGCGCAGCCTGCTCGGGCGCGAGGGTGGCATCGACCGCCCGCACGTCTACTTGATGCAGCCCTACGATCCGAACAGGCGGATCATCGTCATGCTGCACGGACTGGCCAGCAGCCCTGAAGCCTGGGTGGAACTCGCCAACGAAATCCTGGGCGATGAGGCCCTGCGCCAGCGTCTTCCGTGCCCAGGCGACTCGTCCCGGTCTCGGCGGCCGGGTTTCTTGTGAGTGTTTTGTTGTCGGTAAGTCTTATTGGTCTTTTGTCTGCTGAGAGCTTTACGCTGTTTATCACCTGGGTCAAGCTTGGCTATGCCTTCGCTCTGGCCATCGCTGCGGGACTACTCACGGCCGCTCTCGCCAAACCGGTCTCAAGGCTGGGTCGTGCGAGCAAACTGCTCTTGGCCGTGGTGGGGGGCATGCTGCTTGTTGGGCTTGTGTATTTTGCGCTTGCACCCGGCAACGAAAAGAGTGCCGCTGTGCTTGGTCAAACATGGACATCATGCTCATGGACACTCATGGTGTTTTCCTTGCCGGCATTGCTTGGCATACTCCTTGTGCTTAGAACACTTGCGCCAACACGACTCAAGCAGGCCGGATGGGCCAGCGGGTTTTTGGCAGGAGGCCTTGGTGCCTTGGGGTACGCCTTGGCCTGCCCAGAATCTTCGCCCACCTTTGTCGCCATCTGGTACACGCTTGGGATATTCCTAACCGGGCTTATTGGGCGCCTGATTGCGCCCGTGGCGCTGCGTTGGTGAGAATTTTCATTGGGCCTAAAGGTTGAATCTCGAGGCAAGTGTTCTGATTGTTTGCGCGGATTGGTGCGGGGTCTGTCGTAATTTCAAAACGATCGTCAAGGATTTTCACGGCTGCAGAGTGACCTGGGTAGACCTTGATGACTTTGAAGAGCTACCAGGTAGCCCCGAGATCGAGACGTTTCCGACCGTGATTGTTGTGAAGGACACTGCCGTTCTTTTTATCGGAGCAATTAAGCCAAACAAAGAGTCGCTCGAAGGCCTAATTAGCGCTGTTACCGACCGAGCCCCAGTTCCAGAGCACGCGGAACTGGGGCGTAATCTACGATCGGTTTTGATCAAAAAATCCTTTTGAGGTCCCGCCACAGCGTTCCAACACGACCAGGTTCGTTGTCCAGAGGAAGTTCGGTCTTAGACCAAGCGACGACCGATTCTGGATACATCTTGACCCCCTTCTGACCTAAAACCTCTGACAGAACGAACCAGTTGGTTGCCGCCCAGTGTCCTGTGTTGCAAAAAGAAACGGTCTCCTGGTCATGAATCAGTCCTGCACGCTTTGCCAAAGACTCGATCTCGCCTCTGGGTTTCAAAGTCGCTGACTTGGGCAAGAACCATAAATCGTGACTAAAGTTTTGGGCCCCCGGTAGAGTGCCGTAGCGGCTGGCGGCATCATGGCGCACTTCGCCTTTGAAAAATCCTGCAGGTCTTGCATCGACGAGTTTGGTCTTTGAATCTTTTGAGCCTAGCGCTTGTGACACCTCATCGGTCGTCACAATTGCTGATTCGTCGTATTTCAGACTAAGTGTGGTGGGTTTAATGCTTGGTTTTTCCGTGCTTAAAGCATAGCCAGCAGATGCCCACCCCTTCAGTCCACCGTCAAGGATGGCAATACTCTTCAGGCCCGCAACCTTCAGGGTCCAATAAACGCGTGCTGCCGCCCCGAAATCAGTGGCATCAGTGCCGCGATTTGTAATGACAATTTTCGTGTCAGGCGTCACCCCGATGGTGCCTAATAGCGCTGAAAGCTTTGCCTCAGGTACGGGGCGGCCCGGGTTGGATTTGTTTCCTCGAAAGCTTGAGTAGGGCGCAGATACTGAGCCGGGGATATGTCCAGCATCGTAGTTTGGTGCCTCAGGCGTGCCTTGCGTTTCTCGAATATCAAGGATCCGCACATCCCCTCGGCTTGCCAAGGTCTTTAGCTCCTGTGGGGACACAATCGGTCCGAATGCGATGGCTTGGCCGGAAACCATAAGACCAATCGTGATCGTAGCGGTGGCAAAGATGCGCGATCCGTATTCTTGTAAATGAGCAGCTATATTCATTCTTGACTCCTTGTTGTGAAGGAGCGAAGCATGCGGTTTTTGTGGGTGCGTTACAAGAATGAATTTGGAATAAGCATTTCACAAATTTTCAAAATCCGCGAACAGTTAGTGCGATGAGATTTTTGTCAAACTTTTGTTTGCCACTCATTTATATGGTTAGCCAGGTTTTTTATACTCCCTACGCTCAGTTGTTCGGGGTATCGTTATGTTCAAGAGGTTCGAATCCCCGACACCACCAGAACTTGATTTATTTTGACCTCAGCAAGTTAGCGAAGCGACCCCTGCTGGGCCGCCAAAATTACCAGCACTAACTTGCTCATGGCCACATGAGCATGCCCGGAGCCACGCAACACGCGGGGCCTTTTGCTTTGGGGCTATTGACCTCGCCCCGCCGGAAACAGCCCCGAAACCCTGCTCAAACCGCTTTCTGCTCAAAACCTGTTGACCTGAGCAAGGCTAGGTACGCCTCTGAAAAACAGGGGGTTCTGGGGCGCACTGATTAAATGAGGTTGGTACGACAATAGTTTTAGCTCCCGCCAAAAAGTCAGCAGGCGCTCATTTGGACAAAGTACTTGGCTAAGAACCAGGGGGTCGTAGTGGTCTTGGCCTAAGTTTTAATCCGCAGGTCCGTGGTTCGAATCCCCGAATCGCCACCACCTACTTCTTCTAAAACCGCTTGTGTAACTCCGCATTAGCTGAGTTTGTGCATCACTCAGCGTAGTTTGTCGCCCAAGTCGCGCTTAACGCCTCAGCTTGTTGGAGTACCGTTTGTACTGCCTGATCTTGCATGTCAGGGGGATAACCGTACTTCTTCAAGATGCGTTTAACCAAGACCCGTAGCCTTGCTCGTGCATTCTCACGATGCGCCCAATCCACGGACACGTTGGCTTTGAGACTTTCCAGTAGTTCGTGGGCAATCAGCTTGAGTTGATCGTTGCCCATGACCTCGACTGCACTGCTGTTCTCAGCCAGTGCGTCGTAAAAAGCAATCTCGTCGTCACTCAGGCCGCTGTCCTCGCCACGTGCCCTTGCAGCACGTATGTCTTTGGCCAATTCGATCAACTCTTGCAACACCTCGGCTGTCGTGATGGCGTTGGCATGGTATCGAGCCACAGCATTTTCAAGACGCTCGGTGAAGCCCTTGGTTTCGACCACGTTGGTCTTGCTGCGTGATCGAATGCCATCATTCAGCAGCTTCTTGAGTGCTTCCAAGGCGAGGTTCTTGCGCTCCATCTGCTGCAACTCAGCCAAAAAGTCTTCCGACAGAATCGAAATGTCCGGCGTCTTCAATCCTGTCGCTGCCAGTATGTCCACGATCTCAGTGGAAATGACTGCACGACTGAGGATCTGCTGGATCGCCATGTCCTTGTCTTGCTGTTTTGCACCACTACCAATAGCGCTCTTGATCAAGGCTGCACGAATGGCTTGGAAGAAACCCACTTCCTCTCGTATGCCACGTGCCTCGTCACTTGCACTGGCAAGACTGAACGCCTTGCTCAAAGCCAGCACGGCATCTTGATAGCGTCTGTGTGCCTGCTTTTTCTTGTCCTCGGTATTTTCTTTTGCAGCCAGTTTCTGCTGCATGTTCAAGACCCATTCAATGGCATCAGCCATCATCAACATGCGCTCTTGGGGTGTGCCATCAAGTGCAGTGCGGTAGTCGTAGCCGTGGAACATGTCACGCACCACTTCGTATCTCTCCAGCATCACGGCTACTGCTTGGCTCTCGTCGATGCCTGTCTTGTCACGGTCGCCGGGACTGTAGATTTGCAGAGCTGACTTGAGGTTTTGGGCGATACCGATGTAGTCAACGATCAAGCCACCTTGCTTGTCTTTGAACACACGGTTCACACGAGCAATGGCCTGCATCAATCCGTGACCACGCATCGGCTTGTCCACGTACATGGTGTGCATACAGGGCGCATCGAACCCGGTCAGCCACATGTCCCGAACAATGACGATCTTCAAATCGTCTTTAGGGTCACGGGCACGGCCAGCCAGCGTGTCACGTCGCTGCTTATTGCCGATGTGTTCTTGCCACTCGATAGGGTCACTGGCTGCACCAGTCATCACGACCTTTATCGCACCCTGCGTGTCGTCTTTGCTGTACCACTGAGGCCGAAGCTTGACGATGGCATCGTGGAGCTTGATACAGATACGGCGGCTCATGCAGACAACCATGGCTTTGCCCGGCATCGCTGCTGTTCGTGCCTCGAAGTGATCGACCAAATCCTTGGCAACCAAGTCAATGCGCTTGTCGCTGCCCACCAATGCTTCAATCGTTGACCATTTCTTCTTGAAGCGTTCCTGTTCGATCAGGTCATCTTCTTCAGTCAGTGCTTCAATCTCGGCGTCGATCTTGGGCTTCTCGTCCTCATCCAGCTCGATACGTGCAAGCCGAGACTCGTAGTAAATGGGCACCGTCGCACCATCTTCCACAGCGCGGCTAATGTCGTAAACGTCGATGTAGTTGCCGAACACTGCGGGTGTATTGACATCATCGGCTTCAATGGGTGTACCGGTGAAACCGATGAATGATGCGTTCGGCAGAGCATCACGCAGGTACTTGGCAAAGCCGTAGCCAATCTCACCCGTCTTGCTGTCCATCTTGGCCTTGAATCCGTATTGACTGCGGTGGGCTTCATCAACGATCACGATGACGTTGCGGCGGTCTGTGAGTACGGGATATGTGCTTGTGCCTGCATCCGGGCTAAATTTCTGGATAGTCGTGAAAACCACGCCACCCGATGAACGACTGAGAATCTTTTGCAGGTCTTCCCGACTGTTGGCTTGTTCTGGACGCTGACGAATCAGGTCTTGGCACATGGAGAACGTGCCGAACAGTTGATCGTCGAGGTCGTTTCGGTCAGTGAGTACGACAAGGGTTGGGTTTGCCATGTCACTGTGACGCACAAGCTGCCCAGCGTAAAAAGCCATCAGCAGGCTTTTGCCTGAACCCTGCGTGTGCCAGATGACCCCTGCACGTTTGTCACCCTCTGGCCGACTGGCTTTGATCGTGCAGGCCACCGCATGATTGACTGCGTGAAACTGGTGGTATCCGGCGATGATCTTCGCTAGCCCAACCTTTGTATCGCCAAACACCGTGAAGTCACGAAGCAGTTGCAGCAAGCGGCCACGCTCCAAAACACCCTCGATCAGTGTCTGCTGTTCCGGTGTGCCCTTGGCTGCCACATCCTTGCCATCGGTAGTGCGCCATGGCATGAAACGCTCAATGTCTGCGCTCAGCGAGCCAATACGTGCGGTCAGTCCATCACTCGTAATCAACACCGCATTGGTCGTGAACAGCGCTGGGATTTGTGACTTATAGGTTTGCAGTTGGTTGAACGCACTGGCCAGGGTGGCGTTGTCACTGCCAGGTGCTTTGAGTTCGATCACAGCCACAGGCAGCCCGTTGACGAAGACCACAACGTCAGGTCTGCGGTTGTAAGTACCGGCAATCACCACGAACTGATTGACCGCCAGCCAATCATTGTTGTCGAGGTTATGGAAGTCGATCAGGTTAACCTTGCCAGCCTTCAGCGTGCCATCCCGGTCGTAGTACTCAACATCCACCCCTTCAGTCAGCAGCTTGTGGATACGGCGGTTTTCTTCTAGCAGAGTGGGGAACTCTGTCTGCGTCAGCTTGCGAGCTGCATCTGCCCTTGCTTCTTCGGGAACACTGGGGTTGATACGGGCAACGGCTTCGGCAAGCCTGCGTGTCAGAATGACCTGATCGTGGCTTTCACGCTCTGGATGCGAACCATCCGGCCCAATGACCTCCTCTGCTGCAATGCTGTAGCCCAGCGTGCTAAGTTGATCGACAAGCATCTGCTCCAGCGCAGCTTCACTCATAAAGGCCATGGTCGTCTCGCTCCGTATTCTTATGTCAGATCAAGCGTCGGCGTTTGCCACGAGCCAGATGCGTTTCAAGGGGATATCAGCCCGAATGTTTTGATCGAGCTTGTCGTAGTTCAGGAGTAACTGTTCGATCAGGTCGTTCTGATTCCACAGACGTACCTTGAAGAACTTGGCGGCTTCCTCCTTGTTGACCGTTTGCTTGAAGTCAGACCACGACACGAACAAACCATAGTCAGCCTGTACGCTCTGCATGGCACCGATCAAGTGTGTGAATTCGGGATGGTCGGCAGGTGTGTCGCCGGATTTGACCTGAACGCAAATCTTGGGACTCTCGAAGCCAAAAGCGCCACTTCCAGCGAGTATGTCGATACCTTTGTCCGGGCCTTCGGGACTAAGGTAAGTGGTAAAGCCTTGGGCACGCAGGATGGCATCGACTAGACGTGCCATGCCGTGTCCCTTGAACTTCTGGATGATCAGCTTGGCGATGGCATCCTTGGCAAGCTGCTCTAGGTCAACGCCTGCTTCATCCGTAGCTGTGGCTGTTGCAGTGTTTCCATCTGTCGTACCCACAACCCTCGCCTTCGTCGTACCAACTGCTGGAACGTGCCAGCCGTTCTTTGCCATGGCTCGAACACGTGCTTCGGCATCGTTACGCTTGATTTCGCAGACAGTCAGAAAGGCACCGAATGAGTACAGCACGTCTTGGTCAAAGTTACTGCGTGGGATTTCGGTATCGAGCCACTTGATTTCACGGTAATGCTTGTAGTCGTTGGGAGCACTGGCGTCGAACTTACACTTGCTCTTGATTTCTCCAATCGCAATCGTGGCTTTGTTTTTGCGTGGCATGACGATCCAGTCGCCTTCCTTCATCGCAAGAACAAAAGCCCAGACTTGCCCAGACCAGTTGCCAAGCTTTCTTACAGGCTCGTTGGGAAACAACTGCGTGACACGCTGCTTGATACCGTCATAGTCGGGGATACCCGTCATGTCGGTTGCCGTCAATTCACCCCACGTCAAGCAAACCTTACTTTCGTCTATGAACTTCGATTCGTGTTCTCCGTAGCTTCCCCCACGTACAAGCCAGAGTGCCATTTGTTCTTCCTTTCTTATGCTCTTATCTCGTCTTCGCTGTCATGCTGTCTGTTGCTCTTTATCGCTGCATCCTTGGCAGCATTCAAAGCCTCAACATATGCACTGCGGTCTAACAAATACAAAAGTCGACTTGCTTCTGCTTGTATAGGTAATTCATCACCATTCGGCAATCTGAAGATCAACTGCTGAGGCTCGTCTTCGTCAATCCGAACTCCTACATACTCATCAATCAATCGATTTTGTTCTTCAAAGCGTTCCCATGGCTCACGAGATACTTCTGGATTCAGCTTGCTATCCAGATAGGCCTGATGCAAGAAGGCAATAACTGCATCTGAAGCCAAAACTGCTGAGCGTCGATGGTGCTCAGCAAGCCGTTTTAAGTAAGGGTCTTTTCCGTGGCTTGCTGGGCCTGCATCGTTTCTAAGATCGTTGAGCGCTCTTGCAAGCTTGTGATGACTTGATACGAGCTTCTGGAATTTGTCATCACGCACATCCCCAAGCTTCAAAGCTCTTATTGCCGCATAAAGCCAGTCCGAGAGACTTGGATTGTCTTTTTGTGGAAGTAAGGGTGACTCTTCGGAGTGAAAGCTTGAGATGATGAGCTGGCAGACGGACTCAACCATCGCCTTCGCACAATCAATACATGTATCGTTATCCTGCTCAAGCGATTGCTCGACTGCCTCAAAGGTCTGCAAGAGCATTGGCGTATTTCTCCAATACCCGCAGACCTCACGCATAGCAGGACACCAGTCAAGCATTAAATTGCTCCTCCGGCTCTTTCATCAATAAGCCTCAGCCTTCCAGAGATTAGGCGCGGCAATAGAGCATCTCTAATTTCCGCTAGAGTTTTTGCTTGTAGCGAGTTCGCAGTAATCCGATCAATAAGCGGCTGGAAAAGAGCATCGGCGGCTTGCAGAAGTTGCTTGCTCGGCACGACTACTTTTGCATCCGAAAGATGTTAGCGTTGTATGTGACCCATGGTTGTAGCCTTGCTTGCTGCAACCTGCCGGAAATGTTCAAGATGTTTTCGTGTCCACAAGTAGTAAAACCACTTTGAGAACTTCTCGGACGTTACTTTGAACAAATGCTGATTCAGTGCACCTTCCCCACCACACCATATCTCGACCTCAAGGCTACCTGACCAAGAAAAGAGAACGTCTCCGTCTTTAACTACGTATTCAGGCTTTATTGCTCTGGACGCCTTGTCTGCACCTATGGTGTCACCCTTGCGTAGCTGAGCAATCTTGATTACGGGAAGATCGTCAGTGCCTGTTGGTGGATAATTTTGCAGCGCAAGGCCATTCAAATAGGTTGCAATCTGGTCTAAACCTTGTACCGACCAACCCTTCGGCACCAACCCAAGCTCACTTTCCACAAGCTCATTAGGAAACAATGCAGCAGTTTCTTCGTCCATGCCTGCGGGTGCACGGCCTTCCATCTTCGCTCGCACTGGATCAAAGTCGATGAACCATGACTTGAAGATGGCTTGTGCAATAGCTTCTAGTGTCTTGTTGGTTTCTCGTAGCAGTGTGATGCGGTCGTCGAGTGATCCAAGTACACCAACAATTTCTTGTTGATCCGAAATCGATGGCAGATTGAATTTGGAAAGCTTGAGCTCCCCCAGACTAAAGTTCGCTTGAACTGATTGAACAGTCTTTGTATTCGCTGTTTGGGTGAAACTAGGATTTGTAAGGACGTAGCGCAAAAACTTAGGCAATACGGCATCAGTGTTCGGTCGAACTATGGCTATTGCTTGATTAGTGTTCGCAGGGAGCCATTCGGCTGTTACAAGTGCAGTCCGCCCAATGGTGCCCGCAATGCTAAAGAGAATATCGTTCTCACGTAGCTGGGATCGAGCTAATACTTCGTGAGCTTCTTCTGAAATGTAGGCAAACTTATCTTTATAAAAAGCTCCATCGTTTGAAAGTGTCTCAACTTTTACGAATCGGATACCACTTTCCTGAAATTGATATCCGAGGGTTGTTGGAGTCGTACCTTTTGTAACGACATGACTCACTTCTCCAACTGAAGAAATTTCCCAATCAGAAGCCATAGCCTACCCCTTCAAGCTTCCTGCGAATGAGTGCATCTAGCTCATTACCTTGCGCCATCTGCTCAGCCAGCTTTTCAGTCAACGACTGCATCTTTTCTTCAAACGATTCATCGTCGTCTTCGACCTCTTCCGTACCCACGTAGCGCCCGGGTGTCAGTACGTGCCCATGCTTTGCAATCTCGGCCAGCGGC
This sequence comes from beta proteobacterium MWH-UniP1, assembly GCA_036362785.1. NCBI lineage: Bacteria > Pseudomonadati > Pseudomonadota > Betaproteobacteria > beta proteobacterium MWH-UniP1. The sequence goes on along the minus strand of CP143625.1, from coordinate 460,867 downwards.
ACACTGCGACAGAAGCCAGCTACATCCGTGTACTCACCGCAGCCTGCTTCACCCCTCCAAGCATGATAGGTGTTTGCGATGCGTTGAACATCCTCGTCGGTAAGCTCACGACGAACACGATCAACCAGCACACCCATCTTGCGAGCGTCAATAAACAGGACGCTGCCACGGCGGTCACGTAGTCCTTTTCCGGGGTTCTTGTTGCGTGCTAGGAACCACAAGCAAGCTGGGATTTGCGTGGAATAGAAAAGCTGCCCCGGCAGTGCAACCATGCAGTCCACCACATCCTGTTCAACCATCTCACGGCGAATCACGTCTTCGCCGGACTGTGTGGAAGTCATCGAACCGTTCGCAAGCACCACGCCCGCAGTACCGTTCGGACCAAGGTGATGCACGATGTGTTGCAACCAAGCGAAGTTGGCATTGCCGACCGGAGGTACGCCGTACTTCCAACGCACATCATCCCGCAGTCGTTCGCCACCCCAATCACTTATGTTGAATGGAGGATTGGCGAGGATGAAGTCGGCTTTCAGGTCACGCAGTTCGTCTTTATGAAAGCTACCCTCGTTGTTCCAACGAATGTCGCTGTCAATGCCGCGCACTGCCAAGTTCATCTTGGCAAGTCGCCACGTCACGTAGTTGGACTCTTGACCATAGACAGCAATGTCGCCAATTCGTCCACCGTGCTCACGGACAAAGTTCTCGCTCTGCACGAACATGCCACCTGAGCCGCAGCAAGGGTCATAGATACGGCCCGAGTACGGCTCCAGCATTTCGACCAGAGTGCGAACGACGCTGCGAGGCGTGTAGAACTCGCCGCCGCCTTTGCCTTCAGCACCCGCAAAGCGACCGAGGAAGTACTCGTAAACACGGCCAAGCACGTCTTTGCTTCTGTGTTCGCCACCTGCCATCAGGTCGATCTTGGAGATCAAGTCGATCAACTCGCCCAGCATGATCTTGTTGAGCGCAGGACGTGCGTAGTCCTTGGGTAACACACCCTTCAAGCTCTCGTTGTCCTTTTCGATCACACGCATGGCGTCGTCGATCAGCGTGCCGATAGTCGGCTGCTTGGCATTGGCTTGCAGGTTTGACCAACGAGCTTCCTTGGGTACCCAGAACACGTTGTCAGCGGCGTACTCGTCACGGTCTTCGGCAGCACTGGAATCTTCTGCCATCAACTGCTTGTGCTTCTCATCGAATGCGTCAGAGATGTACTTGAGGAAGATCAGGCCTAGCACCACGTGCTTGTAGTCGCTGGGTTCCATGTTGCCTCGCAGCTTGTCCGCTGCCTTGAACAACTCGGCCTCAAAGCCCAGGTCGCCACCATTTTTCTTGTCTGTTTTTGCCATACAAAACCCTTTCAGCCGTTACGCTTGCGCGACTGCATCTTCTGCGCCTCAATCCACCCCTGGATATCCTGCAGCTGGAATCTCCAAGTACCTGCCACTTTAAAGCCGGGTAGCCCCCCCCTGTTGGGCTAGGCGGTAGATCGTCTTCTCATCCACGGCCAGGAACCCTGCAACGTCGCGGACGGTCATGGCGGACGGCGGCTGTTCGGCCATCAGATTTTTGCCACATAATGTATATGGTCAGTATAGTGGAATTTAGAGCAAACCCGTCCAATCTTTGCAAAGATTGATCATGATGCCGCGCAGCGGGCTCATTGGGTGAGCCCTATTCACTCCAAAATATGCAACTTAAAAAGGCAGCGTTCGAGGGGATTTGGGCTAGCGTAAGGGAGTCTCGTTTATGAACAGTGAAGGTCCACGGTTAGCAGCACTCTTGAACTATTGCCAGGAAAACGAGAGGGTCTGTCCGATGCCAGTCAGTTGGAAACGCCTCTATGACCTTCTACCAAATACAAGACAAGTCGACGCACGATGGGAACCACCTCTACCGCTAATCTTGGCGGCTTGGCATGAACCAGCGGCTTGCAAGGCGGCGAGATTAAGAGAGCATCTGCAGTGGGCGGATAAGCACGGAGCACTTGATCTAGTGGATAAGTTTTTGCGCAGTTTGCCGGAAGAGGAGTGGTTTCATGTCAACGACTAACTGCGTGGAATTAGAAAATTGGTACGCCCAACCAATCCACTGCCCCTTTTGCGGGCATCCACTGGAACCTACCGAGGAGGTTTCCTGCAAACATCTTCTCTACGTCGCTGCGGCCGGTAATTTTTTATATCGCAGTCAACGCTTCGACGAGAAACTTAGCGAAATGTTCGGCGTTAGCGAAGGTTGGCCAGACTTTGATCGCAATGACAAAGAAAATATTGGGGTGCCTTACGATCTGGCCAAAAAAGTGCGATCTGAATTCTCACCATCAATGGAGTTTGAAATTGTTGGGCCCACGGACAGTTCATTTGTGGGTTATGCCGCACTGGACGATGAGCTCTGCGCATTTGGAAGAGAGCATCAATCTCCATACGGCCCTTTAAAATAGTAAAGAATTCAAAAAAGAGATTGCCGTGCAAAGAGATGCAGAGATCCGTAACTGCGAATTCAAGTTTAAGTGCCCCAAGATCTGGGATTCACTTACACCGACGGCTGACGAGCGCACTCGGCTTTGCGGAGAGTGTGATCGCAGGGTCGTCTTTTGCCGAACCGCCACTGAACTCAAGCGGGCGATCATTGACGATGAGTGCGTTGCGGTCCGTATTTCGACCCCACACGGGCCTGAAGTGCTCTTGGGTGAGCCACGGCAACCGCTTTACATGAGAGAGTCAGATCTTTGACGAGACTAGGTGCAGAAAATGTATGACATTCACATGTCCGAAGTTACTGAGGACTTTGCGCGCTGTTGGAACGCAGCAGGGCTTCACATTCAGAACCAAGCGCAGGGCCACTGCAGAGTTGGCTGCGCGCGCACCTTAACCCACCGTTTCTTGAGCATTTGTCCTTTCGGCTCGGTAATCAGCTCTTTTACATACAGCTTGAAGATGTGGATGATCGGCTAGAAACCCCGGGCAATCCGGATGGGCTGCTTGCTGTTGCCGACGGCTACGCCGGGCACGCCTGCGTAATGCCAATGCCGCAAGGTCGGTGGAGACTGGGAGCTAACAGAGCCGGGTTGGGGGCTCCTGGACGCCAGGTCTCGTCAACCAGTCACCCCCCCCCCGGCTCTGATATCCGCCGAAAAGATCGTAATGACCGATTGGGAGTTGCAAGACCTCGCTGTCCAAGTGGTTCGAGATGAACTTATCAAACAGGGGCGGGATTTGATGTCGTGGAACGGGGATCCTCGAGTAAATCCCTCGCTTTGGTTCGTTGGCGACGCGGGGCCTGAGTGGGTGGTTGTACGGGCAGTTCGCTATCCCGAGGCTGAGGCAAAGCTACCGACCAACCTTGCTGAGATACAAGGGCACTTCAACAAACTGGGTCACCCCGGCCAATTTGCTTCTGTCGCAGCTGCTTCCGTTGATGACCCTTTCGATCCGGATGCAGCCATCAACGGTAATGTGGTTCCACTCTATCGAGGATACGGAATGCACATTAAATACGAGGGTTTACAACCTCTCAAGCCATGAGCTTCCGATTCCAGCGATGCATCAAAATTCTGCCAGGCTTGCGAGCGTCGATGTAAGCAAAACCGGCATCTCTTGGACCGCGGGAACAAGCGGGGCGGGTGTGCCCGCCAAAGATAGAGCTTTGAGCTGTGACGGCTCAAACAGAATCTAACTAGGCTAGTTGCCTAACGCAGAAAGAAAGAGTTTCGGGTTCACAGGCGCTTTGGCGCCTGAGAGAACCTCGTAGTGAAGATGGGGGCCGGTTGAACGGCCGGTGGAACCAATGCCGCCAATCACCGCATGACGCTTGACGCGATCGCCTTGCTTCACGCGGATCGTGGACAAGTGGGCATAAAGCGTCATGTACCCAGACGGATGCTGGATGATGATGGTTCGGCCATAACCGGGGGAATTACTAACTTCGGCCACGATGCCATCGGCGGTCGCGTAGACAGGTGTGCCTGGTGTGGCCGAAAAATCAATACCGGCATGGAAAGCCCGCTGACCATTAAATGGGTCTTTCCGAAAACCAAAGGCGCTCGAAACGTCGACCTCAGCACGGTTGTGGTCCACCGGCACGGCCAGAGGCAAAGTGTTCAACACGTCGAAGTTGCTCGACCAGGCCCGGGATAGTTTGTCAGCGCTGCCGCGCAATTGCTCAGCGCGGGCGCTCAGACGCCGCACTTCGGGGGTTACCAAACCGGTTGCACCAGCATCTGAAGAAACGCCCAGCGGATGGGGGTTACTGTCTTGATCTCCGATGACTTTCTTTAGGTCGCCCGGGATAAAGGGGCCACCGCGGCCACCCGCCTTTGATTCGCCAAACAGAGAGGTACCACCGTTACCAGAAGCCTCGCGACGGTTGGAAATCTCTTTAGGGTCGCGGGACATGAGGGTCTGAAGGCGGTGCTTAAAGTCTTCTGCCTTTTGCAGTTCGCGCTCCATTTCTTTCAGCACGAGACGAATCTGGGCGATTTCCGAGCTGAACTCGGCCTCGCGAGCTTCCTGCTCTGCGACAGTAATCAGACCGCCGAGTTTTTGCACCAACTCGGGACTTGTATTGAAAATGGCACGTGCGCCGACCAAGTTGAGTGAAGTGATCAATACGAAAACAACCGTAAGAACGACTCCGGCCAGAATTAACAACTTTTTGGCTGTCACCTCAACAGATCGAATGGGCCCAACGGGGCCACTGATCCAGATAAATTGCATATGACGTTTATACTATTTTTTTGTAGGAAAATCTTACACTATCTTTCCGACCCTATCAAACGTCCTATAACATTCGTACTAACGCCCTTCGAAAAGCAGTCAAAATGCCTCCAATTTCTCGCATCTTCAAGAAAAAAACCGAAAAAAGCTTTCTTCTCCTTGAAGGGGAGCTATTTCGAACCCTGGTTGGGCCGAAGTCTGAAGTTCATGGCCGGCTGAGGGTTGGCGAAAACGTGCGGATTGACGGCCAGGTACTTGGTGATATCGAGGCCACCTCGGGCACGACCCCCACAGTCGCCGTAGCCGAGACCGGTTTTGTTGACGGAGACATTGCTGCCCACCGTGTGTTGGTCGCCGGCCGGGTTTCGGGGAGTATCCAGGCCTCGGAGCGCGTTGAATTAACCGCCGGTGCGGTTGTCGAGGGAAATATCTGGGCAAAGTCGGTGGGGATGAACCACGGCGCCACCGTAAAAGGCCTGATCAGCGGTCAGACCACCTAAACGCCTGCGGGGCCAGCCCCCGCCGTGATCGGCAGGGGCCCAGCGGCAGGGATAACAAGCTTACTTTCGCTTGAGTTCGCCGCGGACGTTTCCGCCGCGCTGAATCGTAAGAGACCCATAGGTCACTTGACCATCCACCTCGGCGCGACCGCCAATGACCAACTCGTCACAATTCACGGTACCCGAAAGTCGGCCCTTGACGTTGATCGATTTGGCACTGATTTGACCCTCTGATCGGCCACCCACGCCAATGACCAGGGACCCAACCTCAATGACCCCCTCGGTTGCCCCGTCAACAGTCAGGGGGCCCTTGCCGCGAATCTCGCCCACAAATGAAAAGCCTTCGCTAATGACCGATGGGCGATTCGCCTCATCACGACCCGAGGGCGATATGTCGCGGGCCCCGGAGGACACGACATCTTGCCGCTGAGGTGGAGCAGCAGACTGGGGCGACATGCCGCCCTGCTGATCGCTCGGAAGATCTTCGGAAGATTGTTCTGGTTTAGATCCAAAAATTGCCATATCCGCCCTCGTTAAATTTTCTTCTCAGGAGTGCCATCTTTTCCTGGCACAGTTCCGGTGGTAGCCCCAACCACGCCGGCCGGCCGGACAGCAGAGGCCCCGCCCCCCTCGGAGAAGCGATCCAGCTGACCCTCGAGTCGGCCGCCTTTTTCGATCTCTAACTCGGCATATTTCACCGTTCCGGTAAGAACACCCGAGGACCGAACAAACAACGAGCGCTTCGAGGTCAATGCATCAAAGACCTGGCCGCTAATGTCGACAACGTCGGCAACAATCTTGCCGCGAACCACCCCGGTCTGAAGAACGTTAATTTCTTTAGCGGTTAATTCGCCTTCCAGAGTGCCAGAAATAACGGCTTTCTCAGGCACTGAGAACGTTCCTTTCAGATTGACACCTTCGCCCACAACAAGCAGGCCTTTCACTGTTATCTCAGCGTTGTCACCCATGACTCATTCTTCTCCGTAATTAATTAGACCGCGCAGCGGACTGATTTTTTGCTTATCCACCACCCAAATACGTTGGCAAAGTTACCACATTGCCGCCCCGGAAATGGCGTGCAAATGGCGAAAGCGTCGAAATCAGTGGGCGTGTAAGAGACTTGAGGCGTAACCTGCGACCGCGATTCCCAGCAGCATAAGTGCTGGCTGCAACCAGGCGGCGCGCCTCAGCCCCCCGTGATGATGGGCCTGGGCATGCAACTGCGGAATCAAGTCCGACAGGGCGATGTAGATGAAGTTAGCTGCCGCGATCACCAACACATAGGGCACCCAATCGCTGGCCTGGGCCAAATAAAAGTAGCCGACAAGTGCACCGACCAGCGCACCGGTACCGGTCAGTACATTAAAAATAAGCGCCTTTGGTTTAGTAAAACCGCTATTGAGCAAGACTAAGAAATTGCCGATTTGCTGTGGCACCTCGTGAGTCGCAATCGCAAGTGCAGTTAAAAGACCCAACGCCACATCCGCATGAAATGCCGCTGCAATCAAAATGCCATCGGCAAGGGCATGAATGCTGCTGCCCACCAACAAGGCCCAACCACCGCGGCCTGCGGCTTGGGCGTCATGGCCTTGGGGGTGATCGTGGCCGTCATGCTCATGATGATGGTCATGCCGAAGAATGGCCAATCGCTCCAGCACGAAAAAGCCCAGCAAGCCGGCAAGCAATGCCTTGCTCACCCCATGAATCTCTCCGCCCATATGAATGCTCTCGGGCAGCAGATGCAAGAGTGCCGCACCAAGCAGCATGCCGGCAGAAAAACTTACCAAGCGGTCGACCACGCGAGAAAGCGGACCAAGCGAAATGGTCGCCGCCAATAGGATTGAACAGATCGTTGCCGCGATAGCGCAAATTAGGGTGTAGGTAAGCATCATGTTTTGGAGTCTACAGGGGCTGTCAAGCCCCGTGACTTTCGTCGAGGCAGGCGGTGAGCAACGCCAGCCCAAGTGCCAGCGCTGGGCTTACTTAATCAAGCCACGCCGTACTTCTTAAACCAGGCCAACGCACGCTTAAAGCCATCCTCTGCGGCCTCTTTGCGGTAGCTTGGCCGATAGTCCGCATGAAATGCGTGTGGCGCATCGGGGTAGATCACAAACTCTGATTCCTGGGATGCCTTGCCGCCAAAGGACAGACGGGTCTTCATCTCTTCCACGGTATCCAGACCAATGCCATCGTCTTTGCCTCCGTACAGACCCAGCACCGGCCAATTCAATTTACCCGCAATGTCATGTGGGTGAGTCGGCGTGGCCTGATTCACCATGGTCATCAATCGGCCGTACCAAGCGACACCCGCTTTTAATTTTGGATTGGCAGCAGAAGCCATCCAGACAATGCGGCCGCCCCAACAAAAGCCCGTGATACCCACTTTTGAAGGATCACCACCATTTCCGGCGGCCCAGCTTATCGTCGCATCTACGTCGCCCAAGACCTGGGTGTCTGACACCTTGCTCACCACATTGGCGAAAATATCAGGGATCGATTTATACGCGCTGACGTCCCCTTGGCGAGCAAAAAAATCAGGTGCGACTGCCAAGTAGCCCTGCTTCGCAAAGCGCCGGCAGACGTCTTGAATGTACTCATGCACACCGAAAATCTCGTGCACCACAATCACAGTGCCAAGCTTGGTCTTTCCCGCTGGCATCGCCCGATAAGCGGGAATCTTACGGTCTGCAGCGGGAATCTCCACCATGCCGGCCGTCAGCCCGGCCGTATCGGTTTTAATCACCTGCGCAAGTAATGGCCCCGTAGGCGCCACTGCAGCCGCAAAGCCGGCTGCAATCGATCCCTGCAAGAAACCGCGCCGTGTGCTACCAGAGTCGCTTTTGGGGGATAAGGAATTAATCTCGTCTTTTAAAAAACTGTTCATCTCTGTCTCCTTTTTTGTTTAATGGGCTTCGTCCCAGTTGTATCCAACACCAATTTCTACAATCAACGGCACCTTCAGCGTCGCTACCTTTTCCATCTTCTGCGGCAGCATGGCCCGGACCGTTTCCACCTCTTCGTCAGGCACTTCTAAAACAAGTTCATCGTGAACCTGCAAGACCAGCCGTGACCGAAGTTTTTTCTCGGTCAGGCTTTTTTGCACTTCAATCATGGCAAGCTTAATCAGATCGGCAGCCGTGCCCTGCATGGGGGCATTGATCGCCGCCCGCTCGGCGCCCTGGCGCCGCGGCCCATTGGGGGAATTGATCTCGGGCAGCCATAACCTGCGACCAAAGACCGTTTCCACATAGCCTTTGGCACGGGCGCTTTTACGAATCTCGTCCATATAGCGGGCCACGCCTGGGTATTTTGCGAAATACTGATCGATGTAATTTTTCGCGATACCACGGTCGATATCTAAATTGCGCGCCAAGCCAAAGGCACTCATGCCGTAGATCAGGCCGAAGTTAATGACCTTGGCGTAGCGCCGCTGCTCACCCGAGACTTGATCGAGTGGCACCCCAAAGACCTCGCTCGCGGTCGCTCGGTGTACATCTTCGCCAGCAAGAAACGCTTTTGACAAACCAGGATCATCCGACAAATGCGCCATGATTCGCAGCTCAATCTGTGAATAGTCTGCAGCCATCAGCTTGTGGCCCTTTGGCGCAACAAAGGCCTGCCGAATTCGGCGGCCCTCTTGGGTACGCACCGGAATGTTCTGAAGATTGGGGTCACTCGATGCCAGTCGGCCTGTGACCGCAACGGCCTGAGAAAACGTGGTGTGGACCCGCTGAGTTACGGGATCCACCATAGTCGGCAGCTTATCGGTGTAGGTCGACTTCAGTTTTGAAAAACTGCGCCACTCCAACAGCACACGGGGAAGCGGATAGTCCTCGGCTAGCTTTTCCAAGACCTCTTCATCAGTCGATGCCGCACCGGTGGCCGTTTTCTTCACAGGCGCATAGCCAAGCTTGCCAAACAAAATCTCTCCCAACTGTTTGGGTGAGCCAAGATTAAAGGGCTGACCTGCAAGCTCATAGGCTTGGGCCTCAAGGGCACTGATTTTTTTAGCGAGTTCTTCGCTTTGCTCATTGAGCAAAGCGCTGTCAATCTGAATACCGTTGTGCTCCATCTGCCAGAGCACCTGGGCCACTGGCATTTCGATCTCTTGGTAAATCTTGGTCAACAATGCCTCTTGCTGAATCTGCGGCCAGAGTGTCTCGTGAACATGCAGCGTGAAATCCGAATCTTCGCCGGAATAACGGGTGGCCACATCCACGGCAACCTGCTCAAACCCAATGCGGGAAGCACCCTTGCCAGTGACTTCGTCATAACTCAAGCCTTTTCGGCCCAGATGCCGCTGCGATAGTGAATCCAGATCGTGGGATTTGTGGGCCTCTAAAACATAGGATTGCAAAAGCGTGTCATGGGCAATGCCACGCATAAAAATGCCAACACTGGCCAACACGTGCTGATCGTATTTCAGGTTCTGGCCGACCTTTTTATGGGTGTCACTTTCAAGCCATGGCTTCAGACGCGCTAAGACCTGATCACGATCCAACTGGGCGGGCGCCCCCGCATACTGGTGTGCGAGCGGGATGTAATAGCCCTGGCCCACGCGAACCGCAAATGAGATGCCCACAATCTTTGCAGCCCGGGCATCAATGGATGTGGTTTCCGTATCAACCGCCACCAGGGGCGCGCTTTGCAATTCCGCAAATAGCCGATCAAAGGCCGGCCAATCGGTAATCGCCATGTATTCGCCCGCCATATCAAAGAGTCCTGACGCAGCGATGGTAGAGGTGTCAGACACCGACTGACGGGCAGCCGAAAAATCACGGCCCAAAGACGCACCAGAGGCACGAGTGCTACCCGCCGATCCTGCACCGTCGGTCTCACCCACCCCGCGCAGACTGCGGTCGAGCTGATACTTTTCTTTGAGCTCTGCAATCGCGGCTAAATCAATTGGCCGCCAGGTCAGATCCGACTCAAAACTCTCAATTGCGGCGGACAAATCACAATCTGTTTTAACGGTCACCAAGACCTTGGCCGTGGGTAGCCAGTCCAGCGCTTTACGCAGGTTTTCCCCCACCACACCAGAAATACTTGGTGCAGCTTCCACCACGCCATCCAAAGAGCCATATTGGGAGAGCCATTTAGCCGCCGTCTTGGGGCCAACCTTTTCCACGCCGGGCACGTTGTCCGACGTGTCCCCCACCAGGGCTAAGTAATCCACGATCCTCTCGGGCGGCACACCGAATTTTTCAATCACCGCATCGCGATCTGACACCTTGGCGGGGCCGCCATCACGGCTCATGGTGTCGATCAGCACCACATGGTCATTGACCAGCTGGGCCAAGTCTTTATCGCCGGTCACCACAATGGTGGGGAGTTTTTTCTCAGCCGCCTGAACCGCTAGCGTGCCAATCACGTCGTCAGCCTCCACCCCATCCACCACAATCAGTGGCCAGCCCAGGGCCTTCACCGCCTGAAACACCGGTGGGATCTGGGCCGCAAGATCTTCAGGCATGGACGCCCGATTGGCCTTGTATTCGGAATAAATCGCATCCCGGAAGGTGGGGCCTTTGGGATCAAAGACACAGGCCACGTAATGTGAGGGATAGTCCGCCTGCACACGACGCAGCATATTGACCATGCCCGTTAAGGCCCCTGTTGGCAGGCCAGTCTTGGTGCGCAGGTCCGGAAGTGCATGAAAGGCGCGATACAAAAAGCTCGACGCATCAATGAGCAATAAACGCTCGGGCAGATCGGTCTTGGCAGAATCGGTGCTCACTGGCGGCATCCCGGTCAAAGAAGGTCAAAATTAGTCGCTCAGTGTAGCTAAAATCGGGGTTTCAGCCGTTTTATCTCAACCCATGACAAACCCTCCCGCAGCCCCCGTAAATTTCATCCGTCACATCATCGACGCAGACCTGGCCGCTGGCCGCGTTCAGTCGGTGGTCACCCGGTTCCCGCCGGAACCCAATGGGTATCTGCACTTCGGCCACGCCAAGTCGATCTGCCTGAATTTTGGTCTGGCCCGCGACTATCAGGGCCGCTGCCACCTGCGCTTAGACGACACCAATCCGACCAAGGAGGAGCAGGAGTATGTGGATGCGATCGAGGCGGATGTGAAGTGGCTGGGCTTTGACTGGGGCAACCATCACTATTTCGCGAGCGACTACTTCGAGCAGCTCTATGATTTTGCTGAAGCGCTAATTCAGGCGGGGTTTGCCTACATTGATTCGCAGACCGCTGATGAGATTCGTGCCAACCGCGGCACGCTCACCGCAGTTGGTAAAAATTCACCCTTCCGTGATCGTCCTGCTGCGGAGTCTTTGCAGATCTTTCGCGATATGCGTGCCGGAAAGTTTCCCGATGGCACCCATGTGCTTCGCGCCAAGATTGATATGGGGTCGCCCAACATGAATATGCGCGACCCGGTGCTCTATCGCATTCGGCATGCCGATCACCACCGCACGGGCAACACCTGGTGTATCTATCCGCTCTACGACTATGCCCACCCACTATCGGATGCGATTGAAAACATCACCCATTCGGTCTGCACGCTAGAGTTCGAAGACCATCGGCCGCTTTATGACTGGCTGTTAGAGAAGGTCGCTGCCTGCGGCAAACTCAACCCCAAGGCCCTGCCCCATCAATATGAGTTTGCACGGCTCAATCTGACCTACGTGGTGCTGTCAAAACGCAAACTGATTGAGTTGATCGACTCCAAATCGGTCAATGGCTGGGATGACCCCCGCATGCCAACACTCATGGCCGCACGCCGCCGTGGCTACACGCCCGAGGGCTTTCGGCGTTTCGCGGAAATGATTGGTGTGTCGAAATCAGATGGCTGGATTGATTACAGCGTGCTCGAAGAGTGCATGCGCGACCATCTGAATGAGACTGCGCTTCGCAAGGTGGCGGTACTCGATCCTGTCAAACTCATCCTAGAAAACGTTGCGCCCGACCACACTGAAGACTGCTTCGCGCCCAATCATCCGCAGCAGCCTGATCTTGGTAAGCGGGCCGTGCCGTTTTCCCGTGAGCTCTGGATTGAACGCGAAGACTTCCAAGAAGTGCCGGTGAAAGGCTTCTTCCGTTTAAGCCCCGGCGCACAGGTGCGTCTGCGTTATGCCTATGTCGTTGAATGCACTGGTGTTGAGAAAAACGAGCAGGGCGAGATCACCGCGATTCGTGCCAAGATTTTTCCCGACAGCAAGAGCGGCACACCCGGTGCAGATCAATACAAAGTCAAAGGCAATATCCACTGGGTATCGGCAGCCCATGCCTATATGGGCGAGGTGCGGCTCTATGACCGTCTCTTTGCCCACCCAACGCCAGGTGCACGACGTGAAGGCGATCCGCCCGAGCTGGAGCGCAACTACATGGACGACCTCAACCCCAACTCGCTCACGGTGATTCAGGCCGCGATGGAGCCGAGCCTAAAAGAGGCGAACGCCGAAGATCGCTTTCAGTTTGAGCGGCATGGCTATTTCGTTGCGGACTATCGCGACTCCAAGCCTGGCAAGCCGGTGTTCAATCGCACGGTCACACTCAAAGACTCCTGGAAATAAACCATGCGCGTTGTTGCCCACGATTCAAGCCGCACGCCGGATCTCGCCATTATTGATGTGCCAACGCCAACGCCCAAAGTAGGCGAAGTGCTGATTCAGGTCGCCTATGCGGGCGTGAATCGGCCTGATCTCTTGCAACGGTCAGGCAGCTACCCGCCACCTGCTGATGCATCACCCTACATGGGTTTAGAAGTCAGCGGCACGATTGCAGCAGTTGGTGAGGGCGTCGATCAGTGGAAAGTTGGTGAACAAGTCTGCGCACTCACACCCGGCGGCGGTTATGCGGAATTTGTGACGACACCTGCCGGCCACTGCCTGCCAATTCCACATGGATTCAATCTTCTTCAAGCTGCCGCAGTGCCCGAAACCTATCTCACCGTCTGGGCCAATTTGATCGAACGCGGCGAATTACGTGCTGGTGAGACCGTGTTGATTCACGGTGGATCGAGCGGCATTGGGGTGACAGCGATTCAACTGGCCAAATGGATTGGGGCAAAGGTCATCACCACTGTTGGGTCTGATGAAAAAGCAACAGCCTGCAAGGCCATCGGTGCCGATCACGTGATGAATTACAAGACCCAAGACTGGCAGGCTGAAGTGAAAACCATGACCAGCGGCCAGGGCGTCAATGTGATTCTGGACATGGTGGGTGGGCCCTATATCGAAAAAAATCTGCGAAGCCTGGCCCTGGAGGGCCGCCTGCTTCAGATTGCCTTTCTTGCCGGCCCCAAGACCGATGCCGACTGGCGGCTTCTGATGATGAAGCGCCTGACTTTTACGGGATCAACCCTGCGCGCCAGATCAAATGAAGCCAAGGCCCGGCTGGCCAAAACCCTGCAGCACGCGATCTGGCCAGAACTCTCCGCCGGCCGACTGATGCCCCTGATCCACGCCGTATTTCCCTTAAACGAAGTCGAGAAAGCTCATGCTTTAATGGAGTCATCAACCCATGTGGGCAAAATCATGCTGAAAGTCACCAATGAGCCCGATCACAAGCGCTAACCCATCGCCAACCCATCGCACAAAGATCCACGTGTACACGTCTACCACCCCACTGCTACTGCTGCGGGTGGTGCGCTTTCTGGCCCAGCGGGCCATCCCGGTAGAAGTCGGCAACAACTTTGTGAAATTTCCCCGGGGCGAAACCACTGCCGACATGGCCGCGAGCGAACTCAAGACCATGGGCTTTCGTGTGCTCACCAGCATGGACCAGTTTGATCCCGAGCAAGATGCCACACTGAAAGACAAATCAGCCGTGTTGCTCGCCGCTGAAAACACACCAACGGGCCACGTTCACGGGCCGGGCTGTGGACATGACCACGTGCACGACGAACATTGCGGGCCTGATCATCACCATGACCACGCGCATGATCATGGTCACGAGCACCAAGAAGAACAACGTCACAAGCATGAACACGAGCATGGTCATAAGCCCGATCATGGCCATGAACACGATCACCAACATGGCCACGGCCAGAGTCACGATCACGAGAAAAAGCGCTAAGCCATGGGCTTGCCAAAATCACTGGCGGGCTCAGCCCACCACGCGATTCGTATTCGCGGCGCACGCCAGAACAATCTAAAAAATCTTGATCTCGATCTGCCACTCGGCGAGTTGATCGTCGTCACGGGTGTGTCGGGCTCTGGCAAGAGCTCACTGGTCTTTGACACCCTGTATGCCGAGGGCCAGCGCCGCTATGTTGAAACCTTCTCGGCCTATGCCCGGCAATTTCTGGATCGCATGGACAAGCCTCAGGTGGACCGCATTGATGGCGTCCCACCAGCAATTGCGATTGACCAGACCAATCCAGTAAGAACATCACGCTCCACCGTGGGCACCATGACCGAGCTCACGGATCACTTCAAGCTGTTATTTGCACGGCTTGCGGACCTGCACTGCGGATCTTGCGGCAAACCCGTTGCCCGGCAGACGGCCCAAGGGATTGCCATGTTGATCTTGGCAAGCCCCGTCGATAGCCGCATTGAAATCAGCTTCCCGATCCATACGCCAGAGTCACTGCCAGATGAGCAAATTGAAGCCTGGCTGTCGGCCCAAGGCTTTACCAAGATTCAATCGCGTGATGCACAGACACTCTATGTCATTCAAGACCGGCTGGTGCTCCGTGACGAGACCCCTAAGAGCCGCATCCACGAGTCGGTGGAATCAGCCCTGCGCTTTGGTCATGGCCGCTGCCGAATCAAGATTGGCGACACAGTTCACGACTTCAGCTCGCAGCTCGCCTGTACCAGCTGCAAGATCACTTACTCGGAACCCAGGCCCGCACTCTTTTCATTTAATTCGCCAATTGGCGCCTGCGAGACCTGCAAGGGCTTTGGCCGTGTGATTGGCATTGACCCTGGTCTAGTCATTCCAGACGAAGGAAAAAGCTTGGCCGACGGCGCGATCAAGCCCTGGCAGACCAATGCGTATCTGGATTGCCAAAAAGAGTTAATGAAGTTTGCCGCCAAGCGCGGCGTTCCCACTGATACGCCTTTTCGCAAACTATCGCAGGCCCATCGTGACTGGATCTTTAACGGCGATGATGACTGGTCGGGCGATTGGAACCGCCAGTGGTACGGCGTCAATCGATTCTTTGAATATCTCGAAAGCAAGGCCTACAAGATGCATGTCCGGGTCTTGCTGTCGCGCTATCGCAGCTATACCGAGTGTCAGAAGTGCCATGGCGCCCGCCTAAAGCCAGAGGCCCTGCAGTGGACCATTCTGGGCAAGACCGTACACGACGTGATGCTGATGCCCATTGATGAGGCCTTTGATTGGGTGGCCAGAGTCGCCCAGACGAGCCACACCAATGCATCCGCCAAAGAGGCCGCCAATGACCTGGTCACCAAAGAGATCACATCGCGACTGAAGTTCTTGGTCGATGTTGGCCTGGGCTATCTCACGCTGGATCGACAGTCACGCACCCTATCGGGCGGTGAAGTCCAGCGCATCAATCTCACCACGGCTCTGGGCACATCCTTGGTCAACACCCTGTTTGTGCTGGATGAGCCATCGATCGGCCTTCACCCACGGGATCTGCATCGGATTGTGCAAGTCATGCAGCAGCTGCGAGATGCCGGCAACACCTTGGTCGTAGTAGAACATGACCCACTCGTGATGCAGGCCGCCGACCGCATCATCGACATTGGCCCCGGGCCAGGCGAGCACGGCGGTGAGATTCTGTTTAACGGCCCTTACGACAAACTTCTAAAAGCCAAGACACTCACGGCGGACTATCTGAGTGGGCAACGCCAGGTGGCCGCCGCCAAGGGTCAAACGACACCACTCAAAGCCGCAAAACAGCTGTCGCTCATCGGTGTTCGGGCCAACAATCTAAAAAACATTGATGTCCATATCCCACTGGGCCAGCTGGTCTGTATCACCGGTGTGTCCGGAAGCGGCAAATCAACGTTGATTCAAGATGTGCTTTATCCCGCGCTTTGTAAAGCGAAGGGCAAACCCACCGAAACGCCCGGGGCCCATGATCGGTTAGAAGGCGCAGAGCTCATCCACGACGTGATGCTGATTGACCAATCCCCAATTGGCAAAACCACACGATCCAATCCGGTTGTCTATGTCGGTGCTTTTGATGCGATTCGAAATCGATTCGCCACCCTGCCCGAAGCCAAACAACGCCAATACACGCCGGGCACCTTTAGCTTTAACTCGGGCGATGGCCGCTGCCCCACCTGCGGTGGCAACGGATTTGAGCATGTGGAAATGCAGTTCTTGTCTGACGTGTATCTGCGCTGCCCGGATTGCGATGGCAAACGTTTCCGCAATGAAATTCTGGAAATCAAACTTCAGGGCCACTCGATTGCCGATGTGCTCGATTTAACGGTTGAACAGGCTTTGGCGTTTTTCGCAGGTGATGAGGAAATCGCACGGCGACTGCAGCCCCTAGTCGATGTGGGGCTCAGCTATCTCAAATGCGGCCAGCCAGTGCCAACCCTGTCGGGCGGAGAGGCCCAACGGCTGAAGATTGCGGGCCAGCTGGCGGAAGCGGCCGACAAAAAGATTAAGGGTGCATTGCTTATCTTTGATGAGCCCACCACGGGACTGCACTTTGATGACATTGCAAAGCTGCTGAAGGCGCTCAACGCCCTGAAAGCAGCGGGCCACAGCTTGCTAGTCGTCGAGCACAACTTGGATGTGATTGCCAGTGCCGACTGGCTGATTGATTTGGGCCCAGAAGCGGGCCACGCGGGCGGCAATATCGTGGCCCAGGGGCCAGTTGCTGAAGTTATGGCCTGCGAGGCCTCGCACACTGGCCAGGCCCTGCGCGACGCCGCCGGCCCACTCAAAGCCAAAGAACCCAGAGCCGCAATGTCGGTGAAAGCACAACACCGCCATGCGGCGAGCAACACCAGTATCGAAATTCATGGGGCGCGGGAGCACAATCTCAAAGACATTGATGTGGACATTCCCCGTGAACAGCTCACCGTGATTACCGGTGTCTCGGGAAGCGGCAAATCAACGCTTGCCTTTGACATTCTGTTTGCTGAAGGGCAACGCCGATATCTAGAGTCGCTCAATGCCTACGCACGTCAGTTCGTGCAGCCTGCATCCCGGCCGGATATCGATGCGGTCTTTGGTATTCCACCCACCGTGGCCATTGAGCAGCGGACCAGCCGTGGTGGCCGCAAGAGTACGGTGGGCACGCTTACTGAAATTCATCACTTTCTGCGCCTGTTGTTTGTCAAAGTCGGCACCCAGTATTGCCCCGACTGCGAGATTGCGATTGAACCGCAGAGCGTGGAATCGATTGTGGCCACGCTCTTTACACGGCACCGCGGCAAACGAATTGGCGTGTTGGCGCCGCTGGTGATTAACCGCAAGGGCATCTATCAAGATCTCGCGAAATGGGCCGCATCCAAGGGCTACGAGGCCCTGCGGGTCGACGGCAGCTTTGTGCCGGTATCGCCATTTCCCAAATTGGATCGCTTCAAAGAGCACAACATCGAACTGCCGATTGGCGATGTGGTGATCACGCCCAAAAACGAAACAGCGCTAAAAGACCTGCTCCAGCAGGCGTTGAACTATGGCCAGGGTGTCGTGCAGATCTTGGCGCCACTCGATGGGCCAAAGGCTACGGTCACCACACTCTCCACCAAACGGGCCTGCCCATCCTGCGGCACCGGCTTTGCCGAGCCAGATCCACGCCTGTTTTCCTACAACTCCAAACACGGCTGGTGCCATCAGTGCTTCGGTACCGGCGCCAAGCTTGATGATTTTGATGCCGAACAGACGGGCGAAGAAGAGGCCTGGCAGGAATCGAGCCGTGGCTTTGCCGACGATGCGGACACAGACACCTTGGAAGATGAGACACCCGCGGATCTACGCTGCCCAGCCTGCGAGGGCGCTCGCCTGAATCACACCGCGCTTGCAGTACGCATAGAAGGCCACAATATCGCGCAGGTCTCGGCCCAGCCCGTAGGCGATCTGCCCAACTGGCTACAGACCGTCCAAAAGACGCTGAGTACCCGTGATCGCACGATTGCCAAAGACCTGATTAGCGAGATCGAGTCCCGATTGAACTTCCTGTCCGAGGTGGGCCTTTCTTATCTTGCCCTGGATCGTGCGGCACCAACGCTCTCGGGCGGTGAAGCCCAACGCATACGACTTGCGGCGCAGCTAGGTTCAAACCTGCAAGGCGTTTGCTACATCTTGGATGAGCCCACTATTGGCCTGCACCCACGCGACAACCAGGCACTGCTGCGATTGCTCTCAGCACTTAAAAACAAGGGCAACACCCTGGTGGTTGTTGAACACGACGAAGACACCATTCGACTCGCCGACCACGTGATCGACATTGGCCCCGGCGCCGGATCCCAGGGCGGGCAGCTGGTGGCACAAGGCACCCAGAGTCAGATCGCCAAGGCAAAAGAATCGCTCACCGGCCGCTATCTGCGCACACCACTGCAGCATCCGAAAAAACCACGTCGTGACCAAGCCGAAGAGGCCTTGAAAATTCACAGGGCCAATCTGCATAACTTGAAGTCCATCGACGTCACAATTCCTCTGCATCGATTGACCGTGATCACAGGTGTGTCTGGCTCGGGCAAATCCAGCCTGGCCCGCGACGTGCTAATGGCCAACATGAAACGCACCATTGCACAGGGCCGCAAAGCCAAGCGTGTTAGCCACACGCCCACCTGGCGGGGCTGCCAGAAAATCACCGGTGTGGAGTCAATCGACCGTGTACTTGAAGTCGATCAGACCCCGATCGGCAAGACACCACGATCCACACCCGCCACTTACATTGGCGTATGGGACACCATTCGCAAGCTACTGACCGAGAGCGAAGAGGCCCGTATGCGTGGTTGGAAGGCCAACCGCTTTTCGTTTAACACTGGGGATGGCCGCTGCAGTCTGTGCGAAGGCCAGGGCTGGCAAAAGGTGGAAATGAACTTCCTGCCCGATGTTCGCGTGCTCTGTGATGCCTGCGGTGGTAGCCGATTTAATTCCGAGACCCGATCCGTACTCTGGCGGGGCAAGAATGTTGCCGACATTTTGAATATGAACGTCAACGATGCAGTGGAATTCTTTGAAAACCACCCATCAGTGCAGCGGCCGCTAAAACTCTTGCAAGACGTGGGACTGGGTTACCTGACCCTTGGGCAGCCCAGCCCCACCCTTTCCGGTGGCGAGGCCCAACGGATCAAGCTGGTCACTGAGCTAGTCAAGGCATCCACCTCATCCGGCAAGACCCAGATGCACACGCTCTACGTGTTGGATGAGCCCACCGTCGGCCTGCACATGGCCGATATCGAGAAACTCATTCACGTGCTGCATCGATTGGTCGATGCGGGTAATTCGGTCGTGGTCATTGAGCACCAGCTCGATATCTGGGCCCAGGCCGATTGGCTGATTGATCTTGGCCCCGAGGGCGGCGCCGGTGGCGGCAGCCTGGTGGGCCAAGGCACCCCAGCGGCAATTGCCAAGCTCAAGACCCACACCGGCCGGGCGCTCAAAGCGTTTTTGGCGGAGCGTGGCGTTTAGGAGCTCTTCGCCAAATCCGCCGCAGTCGTAAAGGCGTCCGCGAAAAACTCTTCTTCGGGCAATTTGCACTGTGCCACGAAATCTTTCAGTGCCGACTGCACCACAATCGGCGCACCACAGGCATACACCTGGTGACCTGACAAATCAGGGAAGTCTTCCATCACGGCCTTGTGCACAAAGCCCGTTCGGCCAGACCAGTTGTCTTCCGCTAGCGCATCGCTCACAACAGGTACAAACTTAAAGTTGGGCAGTGTCTTCTCCCACTGCTTGGCCAAATCCATTTGATACAGATCCTGGGGGCGGCGACCACCCCAGTAGAGCACGATAGGCCGGGCAATATTTTTCGATGCTGCATGCTCAATCACGGCCTTGATTGGCGCAAAGCCAGTACCACTGGCCAACATCACCATAGGTTTGGCACTGTCTTCACGCAAGAAGAATGTCCCTTGTGGCCCTTCAAAGCGAAGAATGTCTTTTTCCTTGATGGCATTCGCCGATGGCGTGCCGCTTCCAAAAATCGCATCCGTAAAGGCGCCACCCGGCGTGTGGCGGATATGCAGCTCAATCACATTGCCCTGATGCGGCGCATTGGCCATGGAGTAACTGCGGCGCTTGCCATCTTTCAGCAAGATGTCGATGTACTGGCCGGCTAAGAATTCAAACTTGTCGTTGGCGGGTAGCTGCAAATTCACAATCGCCACATCTGGTGCGGCCTTGGTGATGCTCTGCACACGGCACGGCATCTTGCGTACAGGAATCATGCCCTCGGCAGCCACCACTCGGGCCTTGATCACCACATCGGTCTTGGCCGTGGCACAACAAATCAGCACACCACCCTGTGCCTTTTCCGCATCCGATAAGGCCTTGCTCTGATAGTGGCCGTAGTCCACCTGACCTTCCACGATCTGCGACTTGCAGGATCCGCAGGCGCCGTCTTTACAGCCATAGGGCAGCACAATTCCGGAGCGCAAGGCAGCCGCCAGAATTGTTTCACCGTCATCAACATCAAATTTGCGGCCTGAGGGGACTAACGAACATTGATGGCTCAAGATCCAAACACTCCTAAAGATTCGGGGACAGGCGGCCGGAGGGTCGCAACGCTGCGGCGCAAAGCCGAGAGTTTACTTCAGCGGTACTGGACCCGATAAAACAAGACCCCAGCCACCGCAAGGCCCAAAAAGCTTGGCAGCAGGGCCATGACGGGCGCGGGCCAGGTATTGAGTACGCCAAGATGTGAAAAAAGACTGTTGAGCAAGTGAAAACCAACACCCACAATAATGCCGGCAAAGACCCGGGCACCAACTGCGCCAGCCCGTGCCTGTATGAACGCCGCCGGCAGGGCCAAGAGCATCATCACCCAGATCACAAACGGGTAAACAACCCGTTTCCACAGTGCGATTTCATAACGATCGGACTGCTGTTTATTCGCTTTCAGATAAACAACATAACGGTAGAGATCAATTGATGACATGCGATCTGGATTGGTCACCAATGCCCCGAGCATTTCAGGTGACAGCATGGACATGACTTTTACCTGATCTAGCGAGCGCTGCGAAACCGATCCATCAGCAGCGAAATCCACACGCTTGACTTTGCGCAACTCCCATTCATACCGATCGCCCACCTGGCCAACATAATGGCCGCTCTCACCCTCCAGCGTCACAACCAGCCGTTGCCGCTCATCAAAGTCATAGACCTGTATGCGCTGCAAGATCTGTTCAGGGGTGAATTTGCCCGCGTTCACAAACCGCAGCGCCTTGCTGTCGGCTCCGGACGCTTCGGGCATATCCCGAAGCCAGAGCCCAGAGCGCATCTGACCAGAGCCACTACCGTCACGAATACCGCCACGAAAATCCTCTGAGAGCGGCACAATCACCTCAGAAAAAAGAGCTGTTGCAACCACCATGGGTAGCCCAATCCGCAGCATGGCCTTGATCGCCGTGGCGGGCAGCAAGCCCGATACACGAAAGACCGTAAATTCAGAATTCGCCGCGCTTTGCGACAAGGCCCAGATGGTGCCAATTAAAGCGGCAATGGGGGCCAACTCCACCACCCGGCTGGGCACACCCAACAGCACATAGGCCACCGCATGGTTAAAGCGGTATCCCCCAATGCCCACTTCGTCCATCTCGGCCAGAAAATCGAAAAACAAAAACATCGACAAAAAGCCGCAGAGCACGAAGATCGTGGCCTGAAAGATGCTCTTGCCAAGATAGCGCTGAAATAAAAGTGCTTTCATCGGTGAGTCACCTTAGGCCGACGCAGTCGTTTTTGATTTAACAAGCCCAATGCGCCGGGCCATCTGCCAGAGCCATTCAATGGGGCCGGGCCGCTGGGTCATGCGCCACCAAAACATAATGGCCGCAACAATCAAAAGCCCGAGTGGCAGCGGCCACCAGGCCATTGCAAAACTGATCTTGCCTTGACCCACTGCTGCTTTTACCGCGCTAAACAAATTGCTGGCAATCAAATAAATCAAGAGCGCAAGAATCAAATTCACCGCGCGGCCAGAGCGTGCGTTCGATACCGCCAATGGAATGGCCAGAATGCCCAATGCCAGCGTGAGCAGCGGCAGGCCCACACGCATGGCAATTTCGCCTTTGGCACCGGGCTCGGTCTTTTTCATCAAATCTAATGTCGACATGGCCCGCGTGTTTTCCTGGGGCTTCACACCCGGCGCGGACTGATCCATGCGTATTCGATAGACATCAAAACTCGTTGTTCGGGATTCCAACTGGCCAGGAATCATGTCCGTGCGATAGCCGCGCTCAAGCACCACCCATTGCTGCCCATCGATATCTTTCTCAAAACGACCCGTCGAAGACACCAGCAAGACTCGGCGGCCCGTGCTTTCCATCGACCGGATGAAGACCGTGCCAATACGGCCGTTTTCGTTGTCGGGGTTCTCTAAAAAGAAAACCCTTTGGCCCGAATAGGATTCCCGGAATTGACCAGGGCTCACCCGCTGGGCATCCCCGCGGTTCTGGATTTCATCTTCAAAGTTCAGGATCTGCTGCCGAGCCCATGGCCCGACCACGGTGGAAAGCACCGCCACGACCAGCATCATGGGCCACAAAAAGCGCCAGACGGGTTTCACAAAGTCCAAAAGGCTCTTGCCCGAGGCCAGCCAGATCACCATCTCGGAGTCCCGCCACCAGCGCGACAGCACCATCAATACTGAGATGTAGACGGTCAGCATCAAGACCGTATTCATGAGGCTGACGGTATTGAACACGATCAGCGGCAGGACCAGCTCGCCATCGACCCGGCCAGAGGCCACCCGGCCCAGGGCACGGATGAGAATCATGGTGACCAGGGTGGTCATCAGAATGGCCAAAACCCCGCCGGCAGTGGATCGGAGTTCCCGAAGCAGGGATTTGTGGAAGAGCATTTTCCTTATAATCGCAGGATTCCCGAATCTAGGCATTTTGTCATGACCGTTACCGCCTCGAGCAAAGATCAAAAAGAAGTCAAAGATCCCGGCGAACACCGGGAAGCCCCCCAATTCATTGCCAGCAACAAGCCGGTCGACCGAGCTGCTGCGGACTGTGTCTGGATTGGCGTATTTGCCACCAGCACCGGGGCCGTCGAGCTGTCCAACGCCGCCAAGGTGCTGGACAAGGTCTCCAATGGCGCTGTGGCCCGCGCGATCAAGGCTGGTGATATCGACGGCAAGGTGGGCAATAACCTGCTGCTTCGCGATGTGACGGGCATCCCGTCGCCCCGTGCACTGCTGGTGGGCCTGGGCAAGCGGGACGAATTCACCGACAAAATCTTCTGCGACGCCATCAAGGGCGCGGTGAAGTCGGTCAGCGGCTCTAAAGGCATCAAGCGGATCGCTTCTTTTCTGACTGATGTCCCCGTGAAGGGTAAAAACGGCGAGCGGTCTGGCAACTGGCGCGTGACCGCCCATGTGACCTGCATCCGAGAAGCTGGCTATCGTTTTGATCGCTTCAAGACCAAAAAGGAAGACGGCGCAGCCGATCCCAAGGCCAAGACCGCCAAGCCTGCCGCCGAGGGCATCACCCACGTCGAAATGCTCTTGCCAGGCGATATGCGTCCGACCGAGGCCCCGAAAGTCATTGAAGATGCCCAGGCCTTGGCCAATGGTCTTCAGCTGACCAAGGATTTAGCCAACCTGCCACCCAATGTCTGCACGCCCACCTATCTGGCCAACACCGCCAAGACATTGGCCCGTGAGCTGCGTCTGAAGATCGAGATCTTGGACCGGGCCGCCATGGAAAAGCATGGCATGGGTGCCCTCTTGGCTGTGGCCCAGGGTTCGGCCCAGCCGCCTCAGTTCATTGTCTTGCAGCACCAGGGCGCCAGCGCCAAAGACGCTCCCCATGTGTTGGTTGGCAAGGGCATTACCTTTGACACGGGCGGCATCTCCATCAAACCCGCCGCCGATATGGACGAAATGAAGTACGACATGTCGGGCGCTGCCACCGTCTTGGGTGTAATGCGGGCCGTTTCCGAAATGGGCTTAAAGCGCAACGTGATTGGCGTGATCCCCACCTGTGAAAACATGCCCAGTGGCACGGCCACCCGCCCTGGTGACATCGTGACCTCGATGTCCGGTCAGACGGTTGAGATTCTGAATACCGATGCTGAAGGCCGACTCATCCTGTGCGATGCGCTGACCTATGTTGAGAAATTCAAGCCTGCCTCAGTGGTGGATATCGCCACGCTCACGGGTGCCTGTGTCATTGCGCTGGGCGGCGTGAATACGGGATTGTTCAGTGCCGATGATGCGCTTGCTGAAGCGCTCTTCAAAGCCGGCCAAGACGCGCTCGATCCCGCATGGCGTATGCCCCTCCAAGAGGAATACCAAGAGCAGCTCAAGTCGCCCTTTGCCGATATGGCCAACGTGGGCGGTCGGGCTGCAGGCAGCGTGACAGCGGCCTGTTTCCTGTGGCGCTTTACCAAATCCTATCGCTGGGCCCACCTGGATATTGCTGGCACTGCCTGGAAGTCAGGTGCTGCCAAGGGTGCCACCGGCCGGCCCGTGTCCTTGCTAGTCGAGTACTTGAGAAACGGCCTGGAGTAATGCCCAATGCTCCGCGGCCATGACCTCGATTGATTTTCATTTCAACACACCGAACCGTCTCGAATACGCCTGCAGGCTCACGAGAAAAATCTTAAACGCTGGCCAGGCGCAGATTGAAACGCCGCTGGCGGTCTTCTGCACTGACCGTGCGCGCCTGGATGAGTACGACGATTTGTTGTGGAGCCTGTGGCCTGAGGAATTTATTCCGCATGCCCATGCGTCTTTGCCTGAGGCACAAGACTCACCGATCATTTTGTTAGACAGCGACATCAAGCTACATAGCCACACGTTGCTACTCAATCTTGATGACTCACCACCCCCATTTTTTGCCCGTTTTGTTCGACTCTTTGAAGTGGTCTCACAAGACGAAGACGACAAGACCAAGGCCCGTGCACGGTTTTCTTTTTACCGCGACCGTGGCTATGACATCAAAAATTACGACCTCTCGAAAAAATCATCATGAGTGAACTGGCCAAATCCTTTGAACCTGCGGACATCGAGCGCCAGTGGGGCCCCGAGTGGGAACGCCGTGGCCTGTACAAGGCAGGCAACACGGCTGGCCGCGAGGCGTTTTCCATTCAACTGCCACCACCCAATGTGACCGGCACGCTCCACATGGGCCATGCCTTTAACCAAACGCTGATGGACACACTCACCCGCTGGCACCGCATGAAGGGGGATAACACCCTGTGGCTGCCGGGCACCGACCACGCAGGCATTGCCACGCAGATTGTGGTGGAGCGACAGCTCGATGCGCAGAATGTCTCGCGTCACGATCTGGGCCGTGAAAAGTTTATTGAGCGTGTCTGGGAGTGGAAAGAGCAATCGGGCTCCACCATCACAGGTCAGATGCGCCGCTTGGCGGCAAGCTGCGACTGGGGCCTGGAATACTTCACCATGAACCCCCAGTGCTCCGAAGTCGTCAAAGAAGTCTTCGTGGCGCTCTTTGAACAAGGCCTGATTTATCGCGGCAAACGGCTGGTCAACTGGGACCCAAAACTGCTCACTGCAGTATCAGACTTAGAAGTCGTGAGCGAAGAAGAAGACGGCTCACTCTGGTCAATTCACTACCCCATGGCCGATGGCAGTCAGGGGCTGATCGTGGCGACCACACGGCCCGAGACCATGCTGGGCGACGTGGCCGTTGCCGTGAACCCCGAAGACCCCCGCTATCAGCACCTGATTGGCAAAACGCTCAAGCTGCCCTTGGTCGGCCGCGAGATTCCCATCATTGCCGATGATTATGTCGATGCGGCATTCGGCACGGGCTGCGTGAAGATCACACCGGCCCACGACTTTAATGACTACGCCATGGGCGAGCGTCATGGCCTGGAAAAAATCAATATCCTAACGCTTGATGCACGCATTAATGCGAATGCGCCGACTCAGTATCAGGGCTTGGATCGCTTTGATGCCCGCAAGAAAATCCTGGCGGATCTAGAAGCGCTTGGCCTGTTGGTTGAGACCAAGAAACACAAACTCATGGTCCCGCGCGGTGATCGCACCAATGCCGTGATTGAGCCCATGCTCACCGACCAGTGGTTTGTCGCGATGAGCAAACCCGCACCCGAAGGCACGTTCACGCCGGGCAAAAGCATCGCTGGCCGCGCACTTGAAGTCGTTGATAGCGGTGATGTGAAATTTATTCCGGAAAACTGGACATCCACCTATCGTCACTGGCTAGAAAATATTCAAGACTGGTGTATTTCCCGTCAGCTCTGGTGGGGCCATCAGATTCCCGCCTGGTACAAAGCCGATACCAATGGCCAGCCCATTCACGACGGCGCGGTCTTCGTGGCCCGCTCTGAAACTGATGCCAAGGCCCAAGCCGCCAAGGCCGGCTGGAGCGGTGCGATTGTGCGTGACCCCGATGTGTTGGACACCTGGTTCTCATCTGCGCTCGTGCCCTTCTCAACGCTTGTCGATCCCAATCAAGTCTGGGATCACACCAAAGGCACACCGAACATCAAGGGCGGACTAGAACAGTTTCTGCCATCTTCCGTTTTGGTCACTGGCTTTGACATCATCTTTTTCTGGGTCGCCCGGATGATCATGATGACCTGCCATTTCACCGGCAAGGTGCCCTTTCACCATGTCTATGTGCATGCGCTGGTGCGTGACGCAGAAGGCCAGAAGATGAGTAAGTCCAAGGGCAACACCCTGGACCCCATCGATCTGATTGATGGCATTGCATTGGATGCGCTGATTGCCAAGCGCACTACCGGCTTGATGAACCCCAAGCAGGCTGCGCAAATTGAAAAGAAGACGCGGGCCGAATACCCCAATGGCATTACCGCCTTTGGCACCGATGCACTGCGCTTCACTTTTGCCAGCCTGGCCACACCCGGCCGCAACATTAACTTTGATTTGAATCGTTGCGAGGGCTATCGTAACTTCTGCAATAAGCTTTGGAACGCCACCCGCTTTGTGTTGATGAATTGCGAGGGCCAAGACAACGGCTTAGATGTCTGCGCTGGTGATTGCGGTCCCGATGGCGTGTTGAACTTCACCTTTGTCGATCGGTGGATTACGTCTCAATTGCAGCGAACCGAGGCCGCAGTGGAGCAGCATCTGACCGACTATCGATTTGATCTGGCAGCGCGCGAGATTTACGAGTTCGTGTGGAATGAATTCTGCGACTGGTATCTTGAACTGGCAAAAGTCCAGATCGCCACCGGTAAACCCAATGCACAGAAGGCCGCAAGGCGTACCCTGCTGCGCGTTCTAGAAACCGTCTTGCGCCTGGCCCACCCCATCATTCCGTTTATCACCGAAGAGCTCTGGCAGACCGTGGCCAAGACCGCCAAGCGCTCGTTAAAGCTTGAGGCCGGCGAGTTTGATTCGATTGTGACCGCGCCCTACCCCAAGAGCGAACCCAGCAAGATCGACACCCTATCTGAAGCCCGTGTGGGTCAGTTGAAAGAAATGGTCAACGCCATTCGCGCCCTGCGTGCCGAGATGAATCTGTCGCCCGCAGAAAAGGTGCCGCTTCGCATCAGCACGGAAAACATCCAGAGCATCAATGCCGCCACGAAGATCGACCTGAGGCTCGATAGCCTGGAGCGGCAACAGATCGCTGCAAGTCTCAAAGCGCTCGCAAAACTGAGCGATGTGACGTTTGAGAAGTCCCTTGGCGAAGAGGCCAAGCGCTCACCTGTGCAGATTGTGGGCGATCTCAAACTGATGTTGGTCGTACAGATTGATGTGGAAGCCGAGCGTGCGCGCTTATCTAAAGAAGTCGCCCGCCTAGAAAACGAAATCACGAAGGCCAAAGGCAAGCTGTCTAACGAATCGTTCGTTGCCCGTGCGCCAGAAGCAGTGGTTGCGCAAGAGAAACAACGCTTAGCGGACTTCGAAACAGCGCTTGCTCGGATTAACAATCAACTAAGTAATTTATAAAGTCACTCAGAGCTGGCGGCCTGTTTAAATCGATCGCTTAACTCGGCGGCGGGCATTGGGATCCGAACTCGGCGAACGCTTGGAGCCGAGGCGGGCCCAATGACAGGCCGCAGCGGTGTAAATCGATCGATAAACTCAGCGAACACTTCGAGCCGGGGCAGGCCCGATGATAGGCCGTCGGCAATCGAACGATGAGTGCAAAAGAAAAGGGCGCCAATCGCTTGGCGCCCAAATGATCGTCACTCCCTCAAATGACGATCCCTCCTCCTCAGCGGGCAGTCTAATCCTTTCTTCGGATCAGAAACACATATTCCCCGCCCGACTCAGTACTTTCCATAAGTCGATGGCCAGTGTTTTTGCAGAAGTACTCAAAATCCCGCGCTGCACCAGGATCGGTGGCCAAGACTTTTAGCACCTGCGCCGAGGACATGTCGTTTAAGGCCTTCTTGGCCTTCAGGATCGGCATGGGGCAATTCAGGCCCCGCGTATCCACAATGCGATCTGGTTCGCTCATAGTCGCCACACTATGCCTTTGACTCGACAAATGCTTTTACGCTGGCCAGCGCCTTCGGCAGACCCGATGGGTCGTTACCGCCGGCCTGGGCCATATCGGGGCGGCCACCACCCTTGCCGCCCACCTGCGTTGCAACATGGTTCACCAACTCGCCAGCTTTGATCTTAGAAGTGAGATCGGCAGTCACACCAGCGATCAGCGAGACCTTGCTGCCCTCCACACTGGCCAACACGATGGCAGCGGACTTCAGGGCGTTTTTCAGCTTATCTAAGGTCTCACGCATCGAGGCCACATCGGCGCCTTCCATCTGCACGGCAAGGACCTTGATGCCCGCCACATCCACCGCCTGAGAGGCCAGATCATTACCCGCCGAGGCAGCAAGCTTGGACTTCAATCGGCCGATCTCTTTTTCCAAGGCCTTCACGTTGTCCATGATTTGGGCCAGACGTGCGGGCAACTCAGCAGCCGGTGCCTTGATCAGTGCCGCGGCTTGGGCCACGCGATGCTCAAGGCTCTGCAGCAAAGCAAGGGCGTTCTCACCAGTCACCGCCTCGATACGACGAATGCCAGCGGCCACACCGGATTCCGACACCACTTTAAAGAGCCCAATATCGCCCGTGCGGCTCACATGGGTACCACCACAAAGCTCGCATGAAGAACCAATATCCAAGACACGGACCTGATCGCCATACTTCTCGCCAAAGAGCGCCATGGCACCATGGGCAATCGCATCATCAAAGGCCATGACTTGAGCGCGCGTTTCTTGATTGGCCAAAATCTCGGCATTCACGATCTCTTCAATACGACGAATCTCATCGTCGGTCACTGGCTGATTGTGTGAGAAGTCAAAGCGAGTCTTCTCTGGATCGACCAGCGAGCCCTTTTGCTGGACATGGCTGCCCAACACTTCACGCAGAGCTTTGTGTAAAAGGTGAGTGGCCGAGTGATTCCGCACCGTGTGGGCACGACGTACGGTATCCACCGCCGCAATAATTTCATCACCGACTTTGATATCACCGGTTAACACCACCCCATGGTGACCAAAGACTTCAGCAGAAATCTTTTGTGTGTCCTCTACCGCAAAAGCCATGTTCTCGGCACGCAATGCGCCCTCATCACCCACCTGGCCGCCCGACTCGGCATAAAACGGCGTGGTATCCAGCACCACCACCGCGGCATCACCCGCATGAACGCTGGGTACCGACACACCACCGCGATAGAGCGCCGTTACCTTTGCGGTCTGCTCTAAACGCTCATAGCCGACGAACTGGGTCGACACGCCGGAATATTCCAGCGTATCTGCGGCTTTGAATTTGCCAGCAGCACGGGCCTGCTCACGCTGGCGTGTCATTGCCGCATCAAAGCCCGACTCATCGACTTCCACACCACGCTCACGGCACACATCCGCCGTCAGATCCAAGGGAAAGCCAAAGGTGTCATACAGCGTGAATGCCGTCTGGCCATCGAGCTTGCCACCCTTTTGGACTTTCGCTAGCGCCGCTTCCAAAATGCCCATGCCCTTTTCCAGGGTCTCACCGAAACGCTCTTCTTCTTGCTTGAGTGTTGCCGCGACACGGTCAGATGCCTTAGCCAATTCAGGATAGGCAGCACCCATCTCGGCAACCAGATCCGCCACAATCTTGTAGAAAAATGGCTGCGTTTGGCCAAGTTTGTGGCCATGCCGCAGGGCCCGACGCACGATTCGGCGCAGCACATAGCCGCGGCCCTCATTACCCGGAATCACACCATCCACAATTAAAAATGAACAGGCACGAATGTGGTCTGCAATGACGCGCAGTGATGGATTCGTTAAATCTTTGCAACCGGTTTCGCGAGCAACGGCCTTGATCAGGTTCTGGAACAAATCAATTTCGTAGTTACTGTGTACGTGCTGCAAAACTGCCGCAATGCGCTCTAAGCCCATGCCCGTATCCACACAGGGCTTGGGTAACGGCGTCATCTTGCCGGATTCATCACGCTCAAACTGCATGAACACCAGGTTCCAGATCTCGATGTAACGGTCGCCATCTTGCTCGGGGCTTCCCGGTGGGCCGCCCCAGACTTCCGAGCCGTGGTCATAAAAAATTTCGCTACACGGGCCACAGGGACCGGTATCGGCCATCTGCCAGAAGTTATCGCTGGCATAGCGGGCACCCTTGTTATCGCCAATACGCACAATGCGTGCCGTGGGGACTTTGATCTCGTTGGCCCAGATGTCATAGGCCTCGTCGTCTTCCTGATAGACCGTAACCCAGAGCCGTTCCGCGGGTAGCTGGTAGACCTGAGTCAACAACTCCCATGCGTAATGAATCGCGTCACGTTTGAAGTAATCCCCAAACGAAAAATTGCCCAGCATTTCAAAAAACGTATGGTGCCGCGCGGTATAACCGACATTTTCCAAATCATTGTGCTTGCCACCGGCACGCACACTGCGCTGCGACGACGTCGCCCGCTTGTATGGGCGCTGTTCTCGGCCCAGAAAGACATCTTTGAACTGAACCATCCCGCTATTGGTAAAAAGCAGGGTCGGATCATTGGCTGGCACTAACGGACTCGAGGCAACGATAGTGTGGCCCTTCGATTCAAAGAAACGAAGGAATTTTTCGCGGATTTCAGAAGCGTTCATGGCCTAAATTTAACAAGCTGTTTGGGACGAGTACGGTGGGTTTACAAGGAATCCCCTAAGTTTACCGGGGATAGCGAGTGTGCAAGAATCTTGGAGCTTTTTGCGGAGGTTTTATGCGGATTTATAACCGTCGAGATTTTTATGCCGGAATCATGTTCGTCCTGATCGGGGCGTTTTTCGGCCTTTACGCCCAAGACTATTCCATGGGCACCGCCAACCGAATGGGCCCGGGGTATTTCCCTACCCTGCTCTCCGGCATCATTCTGTTCTTGGGATTGATCGTTCTGGTCATGGCCTTTTTGCCCAAGGAAGCCCAGGAGCCGCCCGAAAAAACCGATTGGCGTGGTTTTGGCCTGGTACTCGCTAGCGTTGGTGGCTTCGCGCTCCTGCTGCCGATCGCCGGCTTTCTGATTTCCGCGTGTTTCCTGGTCTTTTTGGCTGCAGCCGCAAGTGAGGAGTCCAACAAGAAGGAGACCGTGATCTTGGCAATCGTTTTAGCGATTGTTGGTATCACGGTGTTTGGCTACGGCATTGAACTGCAGTTCCCCATCCTTCCCCCTGCTTTCACTCAATAACGATAGGTAACGGCCAACCGTTTCCGAAAGGCTTTTGTAATGGAATTACTCGCAAACCTGGCGCTAGGCGCAGCTACCGCGTTTACCCTGGACAACCTCTTCTACTGCTTTATCGGCTGTCTTCTTGGCACTCTGATTGGTGTGCTACCCGGCATCGGCCCACTGGCGACCATCGCCATGCTGCTGCCCATCACCTACAAGATGACCGACCCTTCCACCGCACTCATCATGCTGGCCGGTATCTACTACGGCTCCCAGTACGGTGGCTCGACCACCGCGATTCTGGTGAACCTGCCGGGCGAATCGGCATCGGTGGTCACCACGCTAGACGGCTATCAGATGGCAAGACGTGGCAAAGCAGGTATCGCGCTAGCAACCGCTGCTTTAGCGTCATTCTTTGCAGGAACAGTCGCCACGGTGTTGATAGCAGCCTTTGCGCCCCCGCTTGCTGAGGTCGCTTTTAAATTCGGCCCTGCCGAATACTTCTCGCTGATGGTCTTGGGCCTGATTGCTGCAGTGGTGCTCGCCCACGGATCGATCATCAAGGCTCTGGGCATGGTGGTGCTGGGCCTGCTCTTGGGCATGATCGGAACCGACATTAACTCTGGCTCAACCCGCTTTACCTTTGGCATTGCCGAACTATCCGATGGTATCGAGTTCGCCGTGATCGCCATGGGCATGTTTGGCTTTGCTGAAATCATTTTCAACTTAAAGCAAAGCGAAGCACGTGACCTTCTGAAAGAGAAAGTTACGAACTACATGCCGAAAAAAGAGGACTGGAAGCGCGGTGGCCCTGCTGCAATCCGCGGCACCGCCCTAGGCTCCTTCTTGGGCATCCTGCCTGGCGGTGGTTCGGTGCTGTCGTCCTTCGCGGCCTACGCAATTGAAAAGAAAATCAGCAAAAAGCCCCAGGAATTCGGTAAAGGAGCAATTGAGGGTGTGGCGGGCCCGGAAGCAGCCAATAACGCTGGTGCTCAGACGTCCTTTATTCCAATGCTAACCCTGGGTATCCCGACCACTCCCGTGATGGCGCTGATGATCGCGGCCATGATGATCCACAACATCCAGCCTGGCCCCCAGGTGATGAGCAGCAACCCCACGCTCTTCTGGGGCCTGATCGTCTCGATGTGGGTCGGCAACTTGATGCTCTTGATCCTGAACCTGCCGCTGATTGGTCTGTGGATCAAACTGCTGCAAGTGCCCTATCGCTTCTTGTACCCCGCAATTCTGATGTTCTGCTGTATTGGTGCTTACAGCTTGAACAACAACGTCTGGGACGTACTCATGACCATCCCGTTTGCGATCATGGGCTACTACTTCAAGAAGTGGCATTGCGAACCCGCACCGCTGCTGATGGGCTTTATCTTGGGCGAAATGATGGAAGAGTATCTGCGTCGCGCACTCACCATCTCGCGTGGTGACTGGATGGTCTTCCTGGATCGTCCAATCTCGGCCACGATGTTGGGCATGGCAGCTGTTCTGCTGATCATTGTTGCCCTCCCCTTCATCCGCAAGAAGCGTGACGAAGCCTTCGTTGAGGAAGACTCTTGATCGACAACGCAGACAAAAAGCACGTTGCTTTTCTCGGTTTAGGCGTGATGGGTGGCCCGATGGCGGGCCACCTTGCCAAAGCCGGCCACACTGTCGCGGTATTCAACCGCACCCAGGCCAAATCTCAGGCCTGGGCAGACAAACACCAAGACTGCAAGATCCGCGTTGCTAAGAGCCCAGCAGAGGCCGCGACAGGCGCGGATTTTGTCTTTTCCTGTGTAGGCAATGACGATGACCTGCGGGGCGTCACGCTCGGGCCCAATGGTGCATTTGATGCCATGAAAAAAAGCGCCGTCTTTGTCGACCACACCACGACATCCGCTGAGATTGCCCGAGAGCTTGGCCTAGCCGCTAAGGCCAAGGGGCTTGTGTTCTTGGATGCGCCGGTCTCAGGCGGCGAGCTTGGAGCCATTAATGGCGCACTCACTGTGATGGTGGGCGGCGATGCCGATGCCTTTGAGCGTGCCAAGCCCGTTGCCATGGCCTTTTCTCGGGCCTTTACCCGGGTGGGTGAGAACGGCGCAGGCCAGCTGGCCAAAATGGTCAATCAGATCTGTGTGGCCAGCGTGGTTCAGGGCCTGGCCGAGGGCATTAACTTCGGCATGAAGGCCGGCCTGGATATGAAGCTGGTGCTGGACATCATTAGCAAGGGGGCAGCCCAGTCCTGGCAGATGGAGGCCCGTGGGCCGACCATGGTCGACGACAAATTCGACTTCGGCTTTGCCGTGGATTGGATGCGCAAAGACCTGGGCCTGTGTATGCAAGAGTCCCGGCGCAACGGCGCACCGCTGCCCGTCACCGCCTTAATTGACCAGTTTTACAGCGACGTCCAGCGAATGGGCGGCCAACGATGGGATACTTCGAGTTTGATTAAA
The DNA here is from genome assembly GCA_036362785.1 of beta proteobacterium MWH-UniP1. Taxonomy (NCBI): domain Bacteria; kingdom Pseudomonadati; phylum Pseudomonadota; class Betaproteobacteria; species beta proteobacterium MWH-UniP1. The sequence continues at coordinate 426,539 of CP143625.1, read as the reverse complement.
CGACTCAAGTAATCCAATGGCTGTCTTTACCCCAGTTTCTCAGGGATCGCTTCAATCACTACTTGCTGGCTTTGATCTTGGTGAACTCGTTGGCTTCGAGGGCATTGCCTCGGGCATTGAGAACACCAATTATTTTGTCGACACGACCCAGGGCCGGTTCGTTCTCACGATCTTTGAAAAACTCTCTGCCAAAGAACTTCCGTTTTATCTGGAGCTCATGCGGCATTTGGCTGACCGGGGTGTGGCCTGCCCACGGCCCATGGCCGATCGCAGCGGCAAAATCCTGCACACCTGTGAATCCAAGCCGGCATCACTGGCCACTCGGCTAAAAGGCAGCTGGCAGCCGGCACCGACGGCTGCGCATTGCAAACTTCTTGGGGCTGCCATTGCCCAATCCCACCTGGCGGTTAGTGACTATGCTGGTAGCCAGCCCAATTTGCGTGGCTTGTCTTGGTGGCAGGCAACAGTCCCTGAGCTATTGGAATTCGTCACGCCCACACAGGCCACCCTTTTAAAAGATGAACTAGCGGCCCAGGCCGCTTTTGCCCAGAGTCCACTTGCCGCAAGGCTTCCCCGCGGCGCAGTACATGCGGATATCTTTCGAGACAACGTGCTGTTTGAAGAGACCGCAGCCGGCCCAGTGCTGGGTGGTTTTATTGATTTTTATTTCGCTGGCGTGGATCACTTTGTGTTTGATCTGGCCGTCACCATGAATGACTGGTGCATTGATTTGTCCGAGGCCGACTCCGGGGAACTCATTGCCGATCGTCGTGATGCATTACTTGCGGGCTATACATCGGTTCGTCCACTCACAGCAGATGAGCAAGAAGCCTGGCCCATGGCCCTGCGTGCAGCGGCCTATCGTTTCTGGGTTTCCAGGCTTTACGATTGGCATAAGCCCCGCACTGCTGCCATGCTCACACCCAAAGACCCGAGTCATTTTGAGCGGCTGCTGGTGGCGCGGCGTGACTTGCATGCCACCAAAGCAAAAAACTCCTCTGCCAAGTGATTTACGCTGCTGAGTCGGTAAAACTCAATCGATAAAAATAGAATCATCACACCATGCGACTTCGATCCCAGCCCAGATTGCTTGAAGCCAGAGTCGGTCAGACCTGGCTGCGGGCGGGCTTTCGCTTTTTTCATCGGCAGCCCCTGGCCTGGACCCTGATTCTGTTTATCTACTGGGCATCCATGTTGATGTTCGCCTTTATTCCAATCGTGGGCGCGGTTGTGCCGCTATTACTCTCCCCTGGGCTTGCCCTTGGTTTTATGGAAATTGCGCGGGCCGTGGATGAGCAACGGCCACCATCCCCACCACTTCTGGTGAGTGCCTTTCGCTCTGAAAAAGCCAAGTCCATTTTGATTCTGGGCGGCTGGTATGCCGCGGAAATCCTGGCGATTCTGTTGGTGAGCTCGATTTTTGATGGCGGAGTCTTGGTGCAGTGGATTACGGCTGGCGTGCCCCCACAGGGTGAAGAGGTCAACAGCATGCGCACTGCTGCTGCGGTATCGATCATTCTTTATATTCCGGTGCTGATGGCCTTTTGGTTCGCGCCACAGCTTGTGATGTGGTCTGACTTCAAGCCCACCAAGGCACTTTTTTACAGCTTTTTCGCGGTCTGGCGGAACAAGGGCGCGTTCTTGCGATACCTGCTCACCTGGATTGGGCTGACCGTATTCGTGGGTGCTGTGCTGGCCTTACTCAGTCAAAACATGAGCTTTGAACCCGGCACCATGACCGCCTTTATGTTCCCCATCACCCTGATTCTGATGGCGGTTGCCCACGGCTCGTTTTATCAAAGCACCAAAGATGTGTTTGGTGAAGGTGAGCAGACCGCAACACCGTTCACGGAAGCAAACGAGTAAGCTTGCAGCCCTCAGACGGGATCTAGCTTCGCCACCGCCAAGGCCAGCCACTTCACCCCATCGCGTTTGAACTGGATCTGGGCGCGGGCGTCTTCACCAGAGCCCTCCAGGCCCACAATCACGCCCTGACCAAAGCGGGCATGGCTTACGGTCTGGCCGACTCTAAAGCCGCTGTCATGGGCGCCCAACTGAGCCGCCTTGCCACCACCACCGGGACCTGTTGAAGCGCTACTGCCACCCGAACCACCACCGCGATTCCAACCGCCTTTGTTCGACTGCCAACTGCCACCGCGCGGGTTGCCATACCCATAGGACGAGCCGCCCTCGTAATTCATGCCACCGCCCATGACACCCGCTGGATTTAATCGCGGTGTGAGCCAACGTAAATTAGCCTCGGGCAGTTCTTCCAAGAAACGGCTGCGCATGTTGTAGCGGGTCTGGCCATGCAGCATCCGGGTCTGGGCCAGTGACAAATAAAGTTTTTGCCGGGCACGCGTAATCGCCACATACATCAGGCGCCGCTCTTCCTCTAGGCCATTGGGCTCCATGATGGAGTTCTCATGGGGGAAGAGCCCCTCTTCCAACCCCGTAATAAAGACCGCATTAAATTCCAGGCCCTTGGCCGAATGCACCGTCATCAACTGCACGGCGTCTTGGCCCTCTTCGGCCTGGTTATCGCCCGCTTCTAACGATGCATGGGTTAAGAAGGCCACCAGGGGCGGCATCTTGATCTCGCCATCATCGGTAATGCTCTCGCCCTCTTCAGAGATAAAGGCAGCCGCCGCGTTAATCAATTCTTCTAAGTTTTCAACCCGGTCACGGCCCTCTTTCTCACTCTGATAGTGGGCAATCAAACCAGACTTTTCGATCACCAAACCAACGAGTTCATTGAGCTTTAAGCCTTGGCCCTCAAAGCGCATCTGCTCAATCAATCGGGTGAAACTGCCCAAGACCGAGCCAGCCTTGCCTTCCATATGGGGCACCGCTGCATAAAGGCTTAATCCCAGGCCCTTGGCCTTGTCTTGCAGGGCCCCGATACTGCGCGCACCAATACCGCGCGTGGGGAAATTCACGACCCGCAAAAACGAGGTGTCATCGTGTGGGTTTTCCATCAGCCGCAGATAGGCCAGCGCATGTTTGATCTCGGCACGCTCAAAAAACCGCAGGCCGCCAAACACGCGGTACGGAATGCCGGCGTTAAACAACGCATGCTCAATCACGCGGGACTGGGCATTACTGCGATACAAAATGGCAATTTCTTTGCGGGCAAAACCATCGGCAATCAGGGATCGAATCTCGTCAACCAGCCAATAGGCCTCGAGTGCATCACTGGCCGCCTCCATCACGCGTAGCTGCTCACCAGCACCCGCATCGGTCCACAGGTTCTTGCCCAAGCGCTGCGAGTTGTTCTGGATCATGGCATTGGCCGCATCCAGAATATGGCCGCAGGAGCGGTAGTTTTGCTCCAGCTTGATCATGTGCTTAACACCAAACTCGCGCTCGAAATTCATCATATTGGCCACATCGGCCCCACGAAACGCGTAGATCGACTGGTCATCATCACCCACGGCAAACACAGAGGTTGTGTCGCCGGCCAACTGCTTAATCCACTGATACTGCAGCGGATTGGTGTCTTGAAACTCGTCAATCAGAATATGACGAAACCGCATGCGATAGTGATCGCGAAGTGCGGTATTGCGTTTGAGCAACTCAACGGAACGTAAGAGCAGCTCACCAAAGTCCACCACGCCTTCGCGTTGGCACTGCTCGTCATAGGCCTGATAGAACTCAATAAACTTCTTGTTGTAGCCATCGCTGTCATCAATATCAGCGGCACGCAGTCCCTGCTCTTTGGCGCTATTGATAAACGACTGAAGCTGCCGGGGCGGGAATTTCTCGTCATCCCAATTCAACAGCTTCAAAAGCCGTTTCACAGCCGATAACTGGTCCTGGCTATCCAGAATCTGAAAGGTGGCCGGCAGCCCCGCATCGCGGTGATGGGCCCGGAGCAGCCGGTTGCACAGGCCATGAAAGGTCCCGATCCACATATTGCGGACATTGACGGCCAGCATGGCCGAAAGCCGGCCCACCATCTCCTTGGCGGCCTTGTTGGTAAAGGTCACGGCCAAGATGCCCTGGGGGCTCACCTGGCCGCTGGAGATCAGCCAGGCAATGCGGGTGGTCAAGACCCGGGTCTTGCCACTGCCGGCGCCAGCCAGGATGAGTGCGGATTCTGCGGGCAGCGTAACGGCGGCACGCTGTTCTGGATTTAATCGGTGTAAAAGGTCAGCCATGCCTGCATTCTAAGGACTCTGGCCAACCCCCCTTGATAAAATCCCGAGATTGCCGAAATTACAGAAAATGGTTCCTCCCATGTCATCCCCGCAAGGCCCGTCCGACCAGAATTACCAGCCCAAGACCATCGAATCCCAGGCCCAAGCCGCCTGGCAATCGAGTGATGCCTACCGGGCCCGCGAGAACGACCCGCGCTTCCCAAAGGGCAAGTACTACGCCTGCTCCATGCTGCCCTACCCATCGGGCAAGCTGCACATGGGCCATGTCCGCAACTACACGATCAACGACGTAATGGCCCGCGCGCTTCGCATGCAGGGCTACAACGTCTTAATGCCCATGGGCTGGGACGCCTTTGGCCTGCCCGCAGAAAACGCCGCCATGGCCAATAAGGTCGCTCCGGCCAAGTGGACCTACGACAACATCGCTTATATGAAAAAGCAGATGCAATCGATGGGCCTTGCCATTGATTGGTCCCGCGAAGTCGCCACCTGCTCGCCCGATTACTACAAGTGGAATCAGTGGCTCTTTTTGAAGATGCGCGAAAAGGGCATTGCCTATCTGAAGACCGGCACCGTGAACTGGGACCCAATTGACCAGACGGTGTTGGCCAATGAACAGGTGGTGGATGGCCGTGGCTGGCGCAGCGGCGCAGTCGTCGAAAAGCGTGAGATCCCCATGTACTACCTGGGCATCACCAAATACGCGGATGAATTGCTCTCTGATTTATCGGATCTTGGCTGGCCAGAGCGGGTCAAGATCATGCAGGAAAACTGGATCGGCAAATCCACCGGTGTTCGCTTTGCCTTTCCGCACCAGATCAAAGATGCCAAGGGTGACCTGATTCAAGACGGCAAGATGTTTGTCTTCACCACACGTGCCGACACCATCATGGGCGTGAGCTTTGTGGCCGTTGCACCGGAACACCCGATTGCCACTGCTGCTGCCGCCAATAATCCGGCACTCTCCAAATTTATTGAGGAGTGCAAGGCCGGTGGCGTTGCCGAAGCCGACCTAGCAACTCGTGAAAAAGAGGGTATGCCCACGGGCTTTACCGTGACCCACCCCTTAACGCAAAAGCCCGTGCCGGTCTGGGTGGGCAACTATGTGCTGATGACCTATGGCGATGGCGCCGTGATGGGTGTGCCGGCCCATGATGAGCGTGACTTTGCATTTGCCAAGAAATATCAATTGCCGATTCATCAGGTGATCACTCGTAAACGTGGCCTCGTCGGCGAGTCGTCGCTCCCGCTCGCAGGCTCGCTACGAGACGACATCGCCGCCGAGGCCTTTAATACGTCGGTCTGGCAAGAGTGGTACGCCGACAAAACCAACACAGTCTGCGTCAACTCTGGCAAATACGACGGCCTGGCCCATGAGGCAGCGGTGACGGCTGTGGCAGACGACCTTGCCGCAATGGGCCTTGGTGAAAAGCGCATTCAGTTCCGTCTGCGTGACTGGGGCATTAGCCGCCAACGGTATTGGGGCACACCCATTCCCATCATTCATTGCGATAGCTGCGGCGAAGTGCCCGTGCCCGAAAAAGATCTTCCCGTGGTGCTGCCGGAGGATCTGGTGCCCGATGGCAGTGGCAATCCGCTCACCAAAGATGAGCGTTTCCTGAAGGTCGACTGCCCCTGCTGCGGCAAGCCTGCCCGCCGTGAGACCGACACCATGGACACCTTCATCGACTCGAGCTGGTATTACATGCGCTATTGCGCGCCGGACGCCAAAGATGCCATGGTCGATGCACGTAACGACTACTGGATGCCGATGGACCAATACATCGGTGGCATTGAACACGCGGTCTTGCACCTGCTCTATGCGCGCTTTTGGACCAAGGTCATGCGCGACATCGGCCTTGTGAAATTCAACGAGCCGTTTTCCAACCTGCTCACCCAGGGCATGGTGCTCAATGAAACCTATTACCGTGAAGACAGCGCAGGCCGAAAGAGCTGGTTTAACCCTGCCGATGTCAGCGTGCAGTTCGACGATAAGGGCCGCCCCATTAGCGCCACACTGATTGCCGACGGACAGCCCGTGATCATGGGCGGCACAGAAAAGATGGCCAAGTCGAAAAATAACGGTATTGATCCGCAGGCCCTGATCGATCGTTATGGCGCAGACACCGCACGGCTCTTCACCATGTTCGCCTCGCCACCCGAGCAGACACTCGAGTGGTCGGACTCTGGCGTGGAAGGGGCCTATCGTTTCTTGCGTCGTCTCTGGGTCTTCTCCACTGGCCTACAAGGCCGGCTCACGCCTGCCGCCAAAGACTTCTCGGCAATGACGAATGATCAGGCCAAGGCACTGCGCCGCGACATGCACACGCTTTTAAAACAGGCGGACTTTGATATGCAGCGCCGCCAGTACAACACCGTCGTGTCAGCCACCATGAAGATGTTGAATACCCTGGAGGACGCCGCCAAAGATGCCGCGAATGCGGATATGAATCTCGCACTCACCGAAGGCCTATCGATTCTGCTGCGCACGCTCTACCCTGTGGTACCCCACATCGGCTGGACACTCTGGAAAGATCTCGGCTTTGCTGCCCAGCATGGCGACATGCTCGATACCGCATGGCCAGCCGTTGATGAGTCGGCCCTGGTACGTGACTCGATTGAGTTGGTGTTACAGATCAATGGCAAGGTCCGTGGCAGCGTGGTGGTTGCGGCAAGTGCTAGCCAAGACCAGATCCAGGCTGCAGCGCTTGCCACCGAGGCCTTTACCAAATTTGCTGAAGGCAAGCCTGCCAAAAAAGTCATCGTGGTGGCTGGCAGACTCGTCAACATTGTGGTCTGATTGCCTATATGCGCATGTTCACCAACTACTACGACATGGGGGCCAAAGGGGCCGCCAAGCGTCGTCGTCGCACCTGGATTCGGGCCCTGATTATTGCGGCCGTGCTTGGCCTGGCCGCGGTATTGATAACCGGCTGCGGCTTTAAGATCCGCGGATTTGATCTGGGCATCCCATTTAAGACCATCGTGATTCAGGGTGACAGTGGTGTGGCCAACGAGGTGCGTCAGATGCTCTACGGCCAGCCCAAGGTCAAGATTGTGCAAAAGCCAGTCGAGGCCGAAGCGGTTTTAATCATCATGTCTCAGACCGTCGATCGCGCCGTGGTGGCCTTTAGTAGTGCGGGCCGGCCGCGAGAGATTCAGCTGCGCATGCGGGTGAGTTACCGGGTGACCGATGGTTTCGCCGTGGAATTAAGCTCACCACAAGACCTCACCCAGACCCGCGACATCACGGTGTCCGAGAGCGAAGCACTGGCCATGACGAGCGCAGAAAACTTCATGATTGAAGACATGCAGCGCGATCTGGCCCAACAGATCATTCGCCGACTGCGCGCAGTAAAACCAATGGCCAACTAAACCATGCAGGTCAAGCTCGATCTGCGTGCGGCCGATGGCATAAAAAAAATCATCCAGTCGGCAAGCGCCAAATCCACACCTACTGTCTGGGCAGTATCGGGCGACGACCCACTCTTAGTGGGCGAGGCGACTGACGGTCTGCGTCAACATTTCAAATCCATTGGCATTACCGAGCGCCAGGTCGAAGTGCCGGACCGCAGCTTTGATTGGAAGGGCTGGATCGCCGCAAGTGGCACGGGCTCTCTTTTTTCTGAACAGCGGCTAATGGACCTGCGGCTACCCACCGGCAAGCCAGGTACCGAGGGCAGCAAGGCCATTCAGACCTGGTGTGCCAACCCGCCTGCTGATGTCACCCTGCTCGTGTCCCTGCCACGGGCCGATCGGGCCATGATGGCCTCGTCTTGGTTCAATGCCCTGGATCAGGCCGGCACGGTGATCATCGTGCCCGAGCTCTACCGATCTGATCTGCCGGGTTGGCTGTCGCAGCGGCTGCGTAGCGTGGGCCTGACCGCCACGCCCGATGCCATTGCCTGGATCTGCGATCAGTGCGAAGGCAATCTGATTGCTGCCCACCAAGAGATTCTGAAACTCGCCCTGCATCACGAGAAAAAAGATGGAGCGCTGGATGTGGAAGACGTCAGGCAATTGATTGCTGATGTGGCCCGTTTTAACCCCTTTATATTGGGCGAAGCGCTGCTTGCCGGTGATCTGGCCCGGGCCATCCGTATTCTGCGGGGCTTAAAAGCCGAGGCCGAACCCATTCCTCTGGTGCTCTGGGCCGTATCCGAAGATTTACGCATGCTGGCCCGCACACAGCAGCTCATGGCCAACGGCCGCTCCGCCGATATGGCCCTGCGCGAGGCCCGTATCCCTCGGCATAAAGAGCGCCTGATCAGCAGTGCCTGCAGGCGGGCCAACCCGGCGAAGACCTGGCGGGCCCTGCGTCAGGCGGCAGAGGTCGATACAATCGTCAAAGGCCTGAAAAACGATGATCCCTGGGTTGCGTTGGAGCGCTTGGCCATTGAGTTTGCCTAAAGCGCTGTACCGCCCGTTTCACCGTTCGTTTTAGAAATTTATCCCCATCACTGGGAGTCACGGCAACATCATGTCCGATTCAAGTAATGCCATTCGTCAGCAGGTGGCTGATCTGGGCCAGCAGGCCCGCCTTGCCAGCCGGCAGATGGCGGCCTCCACAACGCGTCAAAAAAATGATGCGCTGGCCAAACTCGCCAATCTCATTGACCAAAACCGCGCCGTACTGGCCCAAGCCAATGCCAAAGATGTGGCCAAAGCGAAAGCCAATGGTGCCGATGCCGCCTTTGTTGATCGGCTGACACTAAGCGACAAAGCCGTTGCCACCATGATCGAGGGCATTCACCAGATCATTGCGCTGGCCGACCCGATTGGCGAGATCACGCAACTTCGTAAGCGGCCCACGGGTATTTCTGTCGGCCATATGCGGGTGCCCCTCGGCGTGATTGGCATCATTTATGAGTCGCGGCCCAATGTCACGATTGACGCAGCAGCACTGTGTATCAAAGCAGGCAATGCCACGGTGCTACGCGGCGGCTCAGAGGCCATTGAGAGCAATCGTTGCCTAGCCGAATTCATTCAGCAGGCACTGGCCGCGGCAGGTCTGCCCAAAACTGGCGTGCAGGTGATTCCGGTCACGGATCGCGAGGCGGTATCTGCCATGATCACCATGCCCCAATACATTGATGTGATCGTGCCGCGCGGTGGCAAATCATTAATTGAGCGTATTACCCAGGAAGCCAAGGTCCCCGTCATCAAACACTTAGATGGCATCTGCCATGTCTACATTGATGACGATGCTGATGTAGAAAAAGCCGTGCGTATTGCCGATAACGCCAAGACCCATCGCTACGGCACCTGCAACACCATGGAGACCCTCTTGGTCGCCGCATCGGCCGACCCACGGATTTTGTCCGAGTTGGTCGCGATTTATCGGGCCAAGGGTGTGGAACTTCGTGTCTGCGACAAGACCCGGGCTGCATTAAAGATTTTGGATCTTGATGGTGTGGACATCAAAGACGCAACGGAAGACGACTGGCATACCGAGTACTTAGCGCCAATTCTAGCGGTGCGCACTGTTACGGGTATGGAAGAAGCAATGGATCACATCAACCACTATGGCTCCCATCACACCGATGCCATCGTGACCGAAAATCACACCAATGCCATGCGGTTTTTACGCGATGTCGATTCCGCTTCCGTCATGATCAATGCCTCGACCCGATTCGCCGATGGCTTTGAATATGGCCTGGGTGCAGAGATCGGGATTAGCAACGACAAGATTCATGCCCGTGGCCCTGTGGGGCTCGAGGGCCTGACCACTTATAAGTGGGTGGTCTTGGGACAAGGCGAAGTCAGGGAGTAAGCAATGCTGTGGTGGAAATCGTTTCACATCATTATGGTGACCAGTTGGTTCGCAGGTCTGTTTTATCTGCCGCGAATTTTTGTGAACTTGGCCATGGTGCCGGATGGCGATGCCAACAAGGCCGAGCGTGATCGGCTCTTAATCATGTCTCACAAACTCTATCGGTTTGTCACCCCGATTGCGGTACTCACGATCATCTCTGGTCTGTGGCTGTGGCTGGGCTATGGCTTTGGTGGTGGCTGGATGCATGCCAAGCTTGCCTTTGTGATTGTGCTCATTGGCTATCACGTGATGTGCCACAACCGTTTGGAAGACTTTAAGCGTGGCCGCAATACGCATTCCCACGTCTGGTATCGCTGGTTTAATGAAGTGCCAGTGCTGCTGCTTACCGTTGTGGTGATTCTGGTTGTGGTGAAGCCCTTTTAAGTGAGCGACACCACTATTCGACTCAAGCCCCGGCCGCCAAAGGCGGCCGAGTCACCTGATAAGAAGCGGGGCAAAAGCCCCGCCGCCAAACGCTGGTCGGAAAAAACGGCATCACGTCTTTCCGGCTTTGCAGTCTGCCCGTCAGGCCTTGAAGATGCACTTACCGAGGAGCTGCAGGGCCTGCCCGGTTTTCAAGAGGTCATCAAAGGCCGTGGCGGTGCACGCTTCGTGGCGAGCGCAGAGGCGATTGCTCGGGCCAATATCTGGGCCCGTATTCCTACGCGGATTTTGATTGAAGTCGGTGGCGGTGCAATTCGTCAGCCCGACGATATCCGATTGATCGCGACCAAAATTCTCTGGGAAAACTGGTTCACGGTGAGTCAGACACTGCGTATTGATCTGGCAGTGGGCCGTGAGCCACGATTAGAAAAACCACTCGCTAGAAACTTTGCAACTCTTCTTGTGAAAGATGGCATCTGTGATCGTTTTCGTATCGCACGTGGTAAGCGGCCATCCATCGACACGACCCATCCCGATATTCGGGTCTGGGCCTTCATCGATCAAAACACGATCACAATTTATCTGGATACATCCGGCGAGCCGCTCTTTAAGCGCGGCTGGCGTCAGGCCAAAGGCGAGGCCCCACTGCGAGAAAACTTGGCTGCGGCATTAATTGCCATCAGTCAGTGGGACGGCCAATCCCCGGTAATGGATCCATTCTGTGGCAGTGGCACACTGCTGATTGAGGCCATGCAACGCGCATTAAAGCTGCCCCCTGGCTATACGCCCGGAGCACCAAGAAGCTTTGCCGCCGAGGGCTTTCACCCGACATCACCGATGGGCCAAGTCAATTGGCGGGCACTGCGGGCCGAAGCGAAAGAATCAATTGAGCGCACGATAGAAAATACAAAAGCCGGCGCCCATATCCCAAAGATGCAAGGCAGTGACATCGACTCACGCATGATGGCGCTTGCCCAACAAAATGCAGCACGTGCGCTACCGGAAGCTGCCGCGCAGGCCATTCATTGGAAGACCGCAGCCTTTCGTGACACCACTCCGATTGCCGATCACGGCATGCTGATCACTAACCCGCCTTACGGCAAACGCCTTGAACAAGACGGCCGCTTTCGGGCGCGGTCTGCGAATGACGAAGGCGGTGATGACTCGAGTGAAACAAGCACCGAGTCTAATGAATTTGAGCGCAGCCTTGCCGAGACTCTGAAGAAGAGTTACGCGGGCTGGCAGGCCTGGGTTCTATCTGACAATTTGAAATTAGAGACGGCCATGCGATTAAAGGCTGCACGGCGCGTGCCGGTATATAACGGCGATATCGAATGCCGGTGGGTCCGCTTCGATATGGTGGCTGGTTCTATGCGTGAGCAATAAGATGAGTTTTCCTGACCGCATTCGCAACATCCAACAACGTATTGGTCAAGCTTGCCAGCAGTTCGGCAAGGATCCTGCCCAGATCCGCTTGCTTGCTGTGAGCAAAACCTTTCCCGCATCTGCAGTCGAAGAGGTATTTGCTGCGGGTCTAACCGAATTCGGTGAAAACTATGTGCAAGAGGGTGTCGATAAGATCAACACACTGGCCAAATACCGCCAGCAAATGACTTGGCATTTTATTGGGCCGCTTCAGAGCAACAAGACCAAAGATGTGGCGGAGCATTTCGACTGGATGCATTCGGTGGACCGGGAAAAGATTGCCCGCCGCTTATCCGAGCAGCGCCCCGCCGACATGGCGCCATTACAAATCTGCCTGCAGATCAACACCAGCGGTGAAGCCAGTAAGAGTGGCGTAGACCCATCCGAAGCGATCGCCACAGCTCTAGCAATTGCAGGATTGCCGCGACTAACACTGCGCGGGCTAATGTCGATTCCAGAGCCCACCGACGACACGCAATTACAGCGCCAGCAATTCGCCGCACTCACCGCACTATTTCAAAAGATTAAGCAGCAGATTCCCCTTGAACAGCAACAGCACTTCAATGTGCTGTCGATGGGTATGTCCAGTGATTTGGAGTCTGCCGTGGCTGAATCAATTCCAGAAGCCACGACCATAGTGCGAATTGGAACAGCGCTATTTGGTGTGCGCGAGAAGAAGTAATCTACCCTCAAAAACTAAGATTACTTCCAATAACCCAGATCTTGGGTTGCTCGAGTACGCGTGTCACAAAAGAGTTCTTTTCTTTCACTCGCTGCTTTAAGTCGGTTGGCGTATAAATCGTCGTATTAATCGTACGGCCCAGGTTTACCTCAGCCTCCATCAGCTGAGTCATAAGATCCGGATAGGTAAGCGTTTTACTTACAATAAGTAGATCAATATCGCTTGCTGCACTATCGGTACCTTTCGCAACCGAACCAAAAAGAAACGCGCACTCAATCGATGTGCCAAAAGAAATTAAGGCATGCCGTATTGGCTCTACGAGACCAAAGGTCTTCCGAACGATCTGCCTTAGTTCCTCAAATATTGGGGATTCCGAGTTCGCTTGAAAATGACGCTGATTGCCTATTCTTTTTGAATTAACCAATCCGCTCTCGGTTAATCGTTTGAGTTCCCGCTGAACCGCTCCCGATCCAGATGCAGTCAATTTGATAAGTTCATTTGCAAAAAAAGAACGCTCAGGCTGACCAAACAACAAAGCGAGTAGCCGCTGCTGGGTGCTCGTAAACAATGCATCACCAAGGCCGATATTGAGACGCTCGGTCGAAGACGAGTCGGAAGTATTTGTACCCATAATGGGCATGATAATGCCTATTATGGGTACGTCAAGGCCTGCGTCGTTCTGAGTTCAAAAACAATTCGCGCAGGAATCAGCGGAATGAGACAAAAAACCCGACTAAACATCAGTCGGGTTCTTGTTGGGCCAGCGCATATGACATGCGGCGGGCCAGGCTATATTTAGTCAGCGCACAGCACTAACCAACATGCTGAATTTAGCTGGCAGCTACTGCCTTTACAGCGGCGGCCAAGCGGCTCTTATGGCGAGCCGCCTTGTTCTTGTGAACGATTTTCTTGTCAGCAATGCGATCAATCACGCTGGTTGCGGCGCGGTATGCTTCAGCAGCAGCTTTTGCATCACCAGTAACCACTGCCTTGCGGACAGACTTCACTGCGGTACGGTAAGCCGAACGCAGGCCTGCGTTAAGCAGACGACGCGCTGCAGCTTGACGGGCGCTCTTACGCGCGGAGGCTGAATTTGCCATGGATTCGGAATTCCTATTGTTCTCGGGGAAAAGCCCTAAACTATAGCGCCGATCATGAATCTGCTCAAGACCGCCGCCACGATTAGTGGGCTGACCCTACTGTCCCGTATTACGGGATTGGCCCGGGAGACCCTGACTGCCGCCTATTTCGGGGCGGGAAGCCAGACGGACGCCTTTTTTGTGGCCTTCCGGCTGCCCAATCTACTGCGCCGACTCTTCGCCGAAGGGGCCTTTTCCCAGGCCTTTGTGCCCGTTTTGGGCCAGATCAAGGCCCAACAGGGCGATGGCCCTGCCCTGCGGCTCGCCCGGCATGCGGCGCTCGTTATGGCCGCCGCCCTGGCCCTGGTCTGCCTGGTCGCCATTATCGGCGCCCCGATCCTGGTCTGGCTGATGTCTGGCGGCTTTGCGGGGGACCAGGCGACCTTTGACCTCACCGTGGTACTCACCCGCTGGATGTTCCCTTACATCCTGATGATTTCTCTGGTGGCCCTAGCATCGGGCCTGCTCAATACCTGGTCGGAATTTAAGGCCCCGGCCTTTGCCCCGGTGCTTCTCAACCTGTCGTTTATCGGCTGCGCAGTGTTGCTTTCACCCCACTTAGCCCAGCCGATCTGGGCTTTGGCCATCGCCGTGGTTCTGGGGGGTATCGCCCAGCTGGCCCTAATGGCCTGGGCGATTCGAAGAACGCTTCGTAAGACGCAAGCGATGTCGACCTCCGGCACCACGAGCACGAGTGCCGATACGAGTCCAACTGCGAGCACGACATTGAGCGTCGGCACGACAACCAGTAACAATGACTGGTCACTCAAGGCCGCATGGCGTGACCCAAATGTTCGACGTGTGCTGACCCTCATGGTGCCGGCAACACTCGCCGTCTCCGTTGCCCAAGTGAGTCTCATCATCAACACCCATATCGCGGCACGCTTAGAAAGCGGCAGTGTGTCGTGGCTCTCGTACGCAGACCGTTTGATGGAGTTTCCAACGGCATTGCTGGGCGTAGCGCTTGGTACGGTGCTGCTGCCGAGTCTGAGTAAGGCCAACGGCGAGAAGAACATGGAACGCGTCAACGCACTCATTGACTGGGGCCTGCGTTTGGTCGCGCTCCTTGCGATTCCCGCAGCCGTTGGTCTTGCCGTGCTTGCCATTCCCCTTGGGGCGGCACTTTTTCATTACGGAAAGTTTGATCATCAAGATTTGCTCATGACGTCGCAGGCCATGGTGGCCTATTCCGTCGGGCTTGTTGGCTTAATCGCCATCAAAGTCTTGGCACCCGGCTTTTACGCCCAACAAAACATCAAGACCCCTGTGAAGATCGCCATCTTCACCCTGGTCTTAACCCAGCTCTTGAACTTGGTTTTTGTGCCTATGTTTGCCCATGCAGGCTTGGCTTTAGCAACAAGTCTTGCGGCCTGTGCCAATGCCACACTGCTCTATCTGGGTCTGCGTAGACGTGGCATTTACACGCCAGGCGCCGGATGGTTTGGCTTTCTTGTGAAGATCAAAGTCAGCGCCGTGGTGATGGGGGCTGCCATTGCAGTCATTGCCCTGGAATTGGACTGGGCCGCCCTTGCCAACACGCCGCTCGTTCGCATCATTTGGCTTGGCATCATCTTGGTAATCGCTGCTGGCGTATATTTCTCATGTCTTCGTATCTTGGGTGTGCGCTGGACCATGTTTTTGAAAAAGGATCTCTCATGAATCTTTTGTTTGTTGGCGGCGGCAACATGGCAACCGCATTAATCGGTGGCCTGCTCGAGAGCAAATCGCCGCTGCAGCGGCTTCATGTGATTGATCTCAACCCAGCTGCACAAGAAAAACTGTTGTCGCGTTTTAGTGCAGATATTCGAGCCAATGGCGTGGACTTCTCAATCGACACCCGCACTTGCCCGGCGAGTTTTTCAGCAGATGCAGCGAACACCTGGGTCGTCTTGGCTGTTAAACCGCAGCACATGAAAGAAGCGATTGAGCAGGCCACACCAGAACTTAAAAGTTTGCTGCAGCAGTCGCTTCTGTTGTCGATTGCTGCCGGTATTTCAATTGATTCGATAAGCCGCTGGTGTGGCAACGCTCGGGTAGTCCGCGCCATGCCCAATACGCCCGCCTTAATTTCACTAGGTATCACAGGCCTCTTTGCTGCCCCCACCGTTTCTGCACCGGCCCGTGCACAAGCAGAGCAACTGATGAATGCCGTCGGTAAATCAGTCTGGATTGAACGTGAAGATCTGATGGATGCGGTTACTGCGCTATCAGGCTCTGGCCCAGCCTATGTGTTTCGGTTTGTCGAGGCGCTCACTGCTGCCGGCGAACACCTTGGCTTATCTAGCGCGCAGTCCGCAGAGCTTGCCATCGAGACCCTGAAAGGTGCGGTCGCACTTTTGGAATCTTCTGGCGAGCCGCCTGCGCTGCTGCGAGAAAAAGTCACATCGAAGGGTGGCACGACCGCTGCTGCATTAGCGAGTCTGGATCGTGATCAGTTCCTGGCCATCATCGAGCGTGCCCTGGTCGCTGCCCGTGATCGTGGTGCGGAGATGTCGCGGGAATTTAAGTGATGGTGTGGGCGGTGGGTATGGGGGCGGGGAATAATCGCTTAGATAACGACTATACCGCTACGACCCTGGTACGAATTTCAACATGAAGCTGTTTCTGAATCGCAGCAAAAATCGTTGATAGGTTAGTCATAGTTGGGTTACCGTGCACTGATAACATGCGGTGAAGACTTTTCACCGGCTTATCGATCTGCTGGGCAAGCATTTCAAAACCCAGCGTGGCATTCACCAAGTCGCGCAGAAGAAGCTTGGCAGTCTCTGGCTCTCCATTCACGAATAGAGTGACTGCTTCGTCCAGCATCGCTTCAGCAAACCTTGGGTCGCTCTGTATGCGTGCCGCTACTGTCTCTTTGAAGTTTTTTGTGAGTGCCATGGCTACTAACTTGTCCTTGCCTTTCGGCGCTTATGCTCTTCCCACCGATCAACCGCCAAATCAATGTCTTGCTGCTGCCGTTTCTTCGTCCCACCAACGCGCGTCAACTCTTTGAGCACATAGCCCGTAGAAATTATTGGTATCATAAACGTTACTATTTGGGTGGTCAACTGGCTCCTGAGTCTTTTGATACGAGAGAAGGAGCAGCTAATCGCCGCATGTTTTGCGGTGATTAGCCCCATTATTCGCCGCAGAATATGCGGCGAATAGCCATCCAAACGGACTAGGGTCTAGAGCCCCACCTGAATCGCAATCGCGACAAAGAACGGCATGCCAATGTAGTTATTGGCCCGAAAGACTGCAAAGCAATCGTCCCGATCGCGGCTGCGAATTCTGAGCGTGAATAGCGCACAAAGCACCGCGGTAATGCCCCAGCCCGCCCAATAGACCCAATGGGTGCCAGATGCGCCGGGCAATGACTGACCCACGATAAACATGCACCACATGAAGATCGCATAACAAATGCCAACGGCCAGCACATCGAAGCGGCCAAAGGTAATCGCGCTGCTACGAATTCCAATCTTCACATCATCATCACGGTCGACCATGGCATACGCCGTGTCATAGGCAATGGTCCAAAAGAAATTACCAATAAACATCATCCAGGCCACCGCGGGCACCTGGCCCTGAGTGTCGGCAAAGGCCATGGGAATACCAAAGCCAAAGGCCACACCCAGCATGGCTTGGGGCATGGCAAAAAATCGTTTGAAGTAGGGATAGACGGCGGCCACGAACACCGCCGTAAAGGCATACTGAACGGCTAAATCATTTAAGAAAAGCAGCAATAACGCAGAAGCGCCCAGCAGCACCAGAGCTACGCTCACTGCCTCCCAAAGATAGACCTTGCCGCTGGCCAAGACCCGCTCACGGGTGCGCTTGACCTTGTCATCAAATTTGCGATCCGCAATATCGTTTAGAACGCAACCTGCCGAGCGCATGAGAAACGTGCCCAGTACAAACACAATCAAGCGGGGCAGATCCGGAAAGCCGCCAGCCGCTAACCACAGGGCCCAAAGCGTTGGCCATAGCAGCAGCAGTGTCCCGATCGGTTTATCGACCCGGGCCAGCCGTGCATAGAGACCTAATCGGTATTTAAGAAGCGGTAAGGCGAGCGTTGACATACCGGCTCACACCCTCTTGTACCGTTAAAAACTTCTGCTTATAGCCCGCTGCACGCAATCGGGTGAGATCGGCTTGCGTGTGGCTCTGATACTTACCCTTTAACGCATCCGGAAACGGGATATAGCGAATCTTTTCTTCGCGAACCAGCTCTTCGACCGACTTCTTGTTAAAGCCCGCCTTCTGCGCACCGGCTTTTGCCTTAGTTGCTGCACTTACCGTGGTTACCGCGCTCGCTTTGCTCGTCTTACTTACTTTCGTTGCGGCAGCCTTATTCGAGGTGCTCGCCTTTGCCTCTTCAATCGTGTTGATCACGGCCTGGGCGACTTCATTAAACGTCTGCGCACGGCCCGTACCCAGATTGAAAATGCCGCTGGCGCTCTCACCCGCCAATGCTTTATTTAAAAAGTGCATATTGACCTTGACCACATCTTCCACCGACACAAAGTCACGCTCTTGTTGGCCGGCCTTCCAGCCGTCGTGGCCCTCGAAGAGTTTGACATGGCCCTCGGCCAGGTATTGATTGAAATGATGAAAGGCAACGGAGGCCATACGGCCCTTGTGCTGTTCACCGGGGCCATAGACATTGAAATAACGAAAACCCACCACGGGTGCGCTCAAATTTGGCATGCCGCCATCGAGGCCGGGGTGCAAGAGTGACCGCACGACCTGGTCAAACAAAAACTTGGAATAACCGTAGACGTTTAATGGGCCCTCGGCAGCCCGCTCTTCACGAAAGAGTGTCTTCGCGCCATAGACTGCTGCGGATGATGCATACAGAAACGGAATACGGTGCCGCTGGGCAAAGGCCAACAAAATGCGCGAGTACTGATAGTTGTTGTCCATCATGTAGCGGCCATCGGTCTCCATGGTGTCGGAGCAGGCGCCCTGATGAAGAATGGCTGTAATGCCGTGCGACTTCTTGCCCTTGGATTTGCCGGATGACTTTCCAAAGACACCGGACTCGACCATATCTAGAAAATCATCTTTGTCGATGTAATCCGCAATATCGCAGTCGACCAGGTTTTTAAATTTATCGGCATCGGTCAGATCGTCCACCGCAATGATTTGGTTCTCGCCCGCCTGGTTCAGTGCCGCCACTAGATTACTGCCGATAAAGCCGGCTGCGCCGGTCACAATAATTGTCATGCTCAACCTTCCGAAAATAATTCTTCTGCCGTCACCGTAGCGGTTCCCAGCTTACCCACCACGATGCCGCCTGCGCGGTTAGCCAGTTCCATGGCCGATGTAATCGATTCACCTGAGGCCAGCATCACAGCTAGCGTGCCAATCACTGTATCGCCTGCGCCACTGACATCGAAGACCTCGCGGGCGTGGGCCGCCACATGAATCTCAGCGGGCTTACCCGACATCTCGGTATACAGACTCATACCCTCTTCTGAACGGGTCACTAGCAAATGCTGCAGATCTAGTGAAGAACGCAGATGGTGGGCCCGATGGGTCATATCCGCTTCGGACTTCCACTTGCCCACCACTTGGGCGAACTCTGATCGGTTGGGTGTCAGGATCGTGGCGCCACGATAACGCTCGTAATCGTCACCCTTGGGGTCAACCAAGGTCATCACACCGTGGGCCTTGGCCGCACGAATCATGTCGTGGATATGCAAAAGACCACCCTTGCCGTAATCAGACAACACCACCGCCTGAATCCCAGGCAGCAGTGATTTGAATTGGTCTAGCTTTTCAACCAGCACTTCGTGATCGGGCACCGACTCAAAGTCTGCGCGAAGCAGCTGCTGCTGCCTTCCAATCACGCGAAGCTTCACAGTAGTTTTGGCATGAGCATCATCAAAAACATGATCTTCAATGCCCGACTGGGCAATAAGTTTATGAACGCTGACACCAGCCTCGTCTTGGCCAACCACGCCCATCAATAAAGAAGTTGCGCCAAGGGCGGCGATATTACGGGCCACGTTGGCGGCACCGCCTAAACGCTCATCCGAGTCTTGCACGCGCACAACAGGCACGGGGGCCTCGGGCGAGATGCGCTCCACGTCGCCAAACCAATAGCGATCGAGCATGACATCGCCCACCACCAACACCCGTACGTTTTGGAAATTTCTGGTCATTTTGTGGCCTCAAAACTATCCCAATGATGACATCCCGGGCACTGCCAATACAGTGTTTTCGAACGAAATCCACACACGGTGCAGGCACGAACCGCAGGCGGCGGTGCAGCATCACCGGCAGCCGCAGCCCCAGACGCGTCAGCGCCTGCCACAGAAGTAACGCCAGAAGCGAGCACACCAGATCCCGCCAACTGCGCCCGCATCATGGCCACCCGCTTGGCAGGTCCTGGAGCAGCAAAGGTATCGGCCTGGGTCAAATAGCCCAGAGCGGCCTGCGTGTCATTCTTAATCACGGCCAGTGCCGCGAGTTCACAATAAAAGTGGCCCATTAGCTGCTCATAGCCATGGTCACCAAAGGTGGCACCGGCCTGGTGCGCCTCTTTGGCCCAATGAATGGCCTGCTGCCAATCACGTGTGCGTTGTGCGGTCTGAAGCAGCATCAGCCGCGCCTCATTCACACGATCTTTAAAAATTGCAGCCTGCTCGCCCGTGGCGACATGATTTAAAAAATCTTCCAATACGCTATTCGCGCGATCAAATAAACCCGCGGCCAAATAATCACGGGCAAGATCCAGCACCAGGTCCACACGATCGGCCATGGTGAGCTCGGGGTGGCGAAGGGCAGCCTCGTGGACTTCAATGGCGCGATCGGTCAGGCCACGCTGGCGATAGAGATTGCCCACGGCACGGTGCAATTCCATGGCGTCGGGCTGGGAGCGTGCCGCTGATAACAATGCATCGGTTGCCTTTGCAGCGTCACCGGCCAAGACGAGCGACATGGCCTTCAGAATATCTTTGGGAACATGACGGCTTTCGCGGCGCTGCTGGCCACGATCAAAACGGGCAGCAGCCCAGCCCAATGCAAATACCACTGGCAGGGCTAACAACCAGGCGAGATTAATTTCCAAACGGGGTCTCCATTGCCGGGGTCGTCACCGGATGGGCGATGCGATTAGGGGTTGGGAAAATCTACGCGTTCACGCAGATCTTTGCCTGGCTTAAAGTGCGGCACGCGTTTTTCTGGAACACGGACCTGGGCGCCTGACTTGGGATTGCGACCCACACGGGCAGGCCGATACGACAGAGAAAATGTACCAAAACCGCGGATCTCAATACGATGGCGGTGGCCCAAGGCCTCGGCCATCGCATCAAGAAGTGTCTTGACTGCAAACTCGCAATCACGCGTGGCAAGCGGTGTGCCCCGCTGATTCAATCGCTCGGCAAGCCGAGCGATCAATTCAGACTTGGTCATTACTCTTTAGACTGCTGGTCATCCAACTTGGCACGCAGCAATGCGCCCAGGCTGGTGGTACCGGCGGTGCCAGCTGTTTCAGCGGCCATCTTCTGCATCGTTTCTGCGGTCTCAGCCGAATCCTTGGCCTTGATCGACAGATTGATGGTGCGGGTCTTGCGATCCAGGTTCACGATCATGGCTTCAACGGTGTCGCCTTCAGCCATCACCTTGGTCGCATCTTCCACGCGATCACGCGAAATCTCAGAGGCACGCAGATAGCCCTCAACATCGGTATCCAGTGTGATCACGGCGCCCTTGGCATCCACAGTCTTCACGGTGCCCTTGACGATCGAGCCCTTATCAAAGCGCGATGCGAAGGAAGTGAAGGGGTCTCCATCCAGCTGCTTCACGCCAAGCGAGATACGCTCACGCTCAACATCAATGGCGAGCACCACGGCTTCGAGTTCGTCACCCTTTTTGAAGTTACGAACCGCTTCTTCACCGGTCTCGGTCCACGACAAGTCGGACAGATGCACCAGACCATCGATGTTGCCGGGCAGACCAATAAAGACACCAAAGTCGGTGATCGACTTGATCTGGCCTTTGACCTTGTCACCCTTGTTGTGGGTGGATTCAAATTCCTGCCATGGGTTCGCGCGGCACTGCTTCATGCCCAACGAAATACGACGGCGCTCGCCATCAATTTCCAGAACCATGACTTCCACTTCGTCGCCAACCTGAACCACCTTGCCGGGGTTCACGTTCTTGTTGGTCCAATCCATTTCAGAGACGTGGACCAGGCCTTCGATGCCGGGCTCGATCTCAACGAATGCACCGTAGTCGGTGATGTTGGTGACCTTGCCGAACATGCGGGTGCCCTGTGGGTAACGACGGCCAATGCCGTCCCATGGATCATCGCCAAGCTGTTTGACGCCAAGCGATACGCGGTTCTTATCTTGGTCGTAACGCAGCACACGTGCGGTGACTTCCTGGCCAACCGTCAGCACTTCAGACGGGTGACGGACACGACGCCATGCCATATCGGTGATGTGCAGCAGGCCATCAATGCCGCCCAGATCAATAAATGCACCGTAGTCGGTGATGTTCTTCACAACGCCGGTGACCGTGGAGCCCTCTTTCAGGTTTTCCATCAGCTTGGCGCGGTCTTCACCCATCGAGGCTTCAACAATTGCGCGACGCGATACGACCACGTTGTTGCGCTTGCGATCCAGCTTGATCACTTTGAAGTCGAGCGTCTTGCCCTCGATATGGGATGTGTCTTTGATCGGACGTGTGTCCACCAAGGAACCTGGCAAGAATGCGCGGATGCCATTGGTCATCACGGTCAGGCCACCCTTGACCTTGCCGGTCACGGTACCAATCACGGTCTCACCGCTCTCGAGTGCCTGCTCAAGGCTCACCCATGCGGCTAAGCGCTTAGCACGGTCACGCGACAGACGGGTCTCGCCACGGCCATCTTCCAAGGCTTCGATGGCCACCGAGACGAAATCGCCTTCTTTGACATCGAGCACACCTTGGTCGTTTAAGAATTCTTCTAAGGGGATGAAGCTCTCGGATTTCAATCCGGCATTCACCACCACATGGTTTTGGTCAATGCGCAGAACTTCTGCGGTGATGACCTCTCCAGCGCGCATTTCCTGGCGGGAGATGGACTCTGCAAACATTGCGGCAAAAGAGTTGGGTGCAGCGTTTTTAGCGATATCGCTAAGGTTGTTAAGTTGTTGGGACATTAAAAGAAAGTTTCCGACGAAAAGTCATAAGCACACCATCACAAGGGACGGCGGAGTTAAACAAAAAAGTGCAGAGAGTTAAGTCAGCTGGCCAGTGAGTCTCACTGAGACGTCATGCCATGCATTCACTACCGTTTGCACCACCTGGTCTATCGAGAGATCGGTGGAATCCAACACCACCGCCCCGGCTGCCGGTTTAAGTGGTGCGACGGCCCGGGACGCATCCCGCGCATCTCGCGCCTCTAAATCGGCCGAAAGGTCGTCAAGATTACAAGAAAAACCCTTATCAATCAATTGCTTATAGCGTCTTTCCGCCCTCACCCGGGCGGTCGCCGTTAAAAAGACCTTGAGCCGTGCCCCAGGGAAGACCACAGAACCCATGTCCCGTCCATCAGCCACCAGGCCAGGTAGACGGGCAAAATCCCGTTGACGCAACAGCAACGCCGCCCGAACGGCGGGGTAGACCGCAATCTTCGAGGCCAGCACGCCCACCTCTTCGGCCCGAATGGCGTGGCTCACATTGACGCCATCCAACAGAATCGTCTGGCCAAGAAACTCCAAATCCATCTCTGTTGCCATAGAAGCGAGTGCTTGCTCATCCGTGTCATCGATACCGTTTTGCTGGGCGGCCAAGGCCGTGATGCGGTACAGCGCCCCACTATCCAAGTAGCCAAAGCCAAGCTCGGCAGCGACCAGGCTGGCAATCGTCCCTTTACCCGATGCCGTTGGGCCATCAATGGCCAGCACGGGCACCGCCTGGGCGCAGAGGTCGGAAAAGACATCGAAGAATCGGGGGAAGGTCTTGGCCACGCAGCCAGGATCCGCAATCTTGACCGGCGCATTGGCAAAGCTGGCCAGAGCAAAACTCATGGCCACCCGATGGTCGTCATAGGTCTCAATGGTGGCGGGTTTGAGTTGGGCCGCCGGATGAATCCGAACCCAGTCATTGCCGTATTCCACGGTCACGCCCAGCTTTTTGCATTCACTGGCCATCGCCAGAATGCGATCGGTCTCTTTGACCCGCCAGGAACCGATATTGCGAAGCAGGGTTGGCCCCTTCGCGTACATGGCGCAGGCGACCAGGGTCATGGCGGCATCGGGGATTGCATTGCAGTCGATATCAATGCCCTGCAGGTGGTGGGACATGGCCGCGTCACTACCCGAACTGTCCGCAGAAGCAGAAACACCAGCAGCGTCATCGACATAGACTGAGCCCCCGGCGAGGGAACCTAACGACGATGCACATTCAATCCAGTCCGGGCCCCAGGTGATTTTGGCACCCATCTGCTCCAAGGCATCCGCAAAGCGGACATCGCCCTGCACACTTTCCGAGCCCACACCAATCACGCGGACTGGCCCATGGCCAATGGCACCAGCGGCCAAGAAATAAGACGCTGACGATGCATCCCCTTCAACCTTTAGCGAGCCAGGGGAAGTGAGCGCAGCAGGTACGACTCGATAGGCAATCGGATCGCTACGGATCTGCGCCACATCGACACCAAAACGTTTCATCACGGCGCGGGTAATTTCAATATACGGCTTGCTGATTAACTCACCTTCGACTTGCAAGGTGACGCTGCCGCCCAACTGGGAAGCCAAGAGCGGCGCGGCCTGCAGCAATCCCGTTAGATATTGGCTGGAAGTCGAACCCTTGACCGTAATCGTTGCCGTATTCGTAAGTGGCACACCAGTAATGCGAAGTGGCGGATAGCCTTCTGCCCCCAGGTAATCAATCTTCCCGCCAATCGCGCGCAGGCCATCGACCAAGTCCGCAATCGGCCGCTCATGCATACGGGGCACACCACTGATTTCAACGCAGCCACCGGTCTTGGCAAAGGACGCCACGATCGCGGGAACCAGTGTGCGAATGGTGAGACCAGAGTTACCGATAAAGAGTTTGAGTGGTGACTCCGCGCTGCCGGTAATCGGAAATACACCGTTGCAGCCCGTGATGGTGACATCTAAGCCGCCAGCGGAATCGATCGTGTTTGTCGCGCTCGAAGTGTTGGTCGCAAGATCAGATGCGAAAATGCTGGATGACGAACTATTGGACGCCGTCGATGACGTGGGCGTAATTGAGACGCCCAGCTTACGCAATGAATCCATCATCACCTGGGTGTCATCGGAATCTAGCAGCGCGGTGAGTCGTGTTGTACCCTGACTCAGCGCTGCGAGTAACAACATCCGGTTAGAAATACTCTTGCTGCCAGGCAGCACCACTTCACCACAGGCCCCCTTGCGGGGCGTCAACACAATCGTCTTGGGGTAGAGCATTACGACTGAAAACCCTTTCGCCATTGGCTGGCTTTGGATAACAACTCAATCAATAGTTCGCGATCGCCGCGGGCTAGCGCCTGCTGCATTTCTTGCAGCTGCAGCGACCACTGTGACCAGGCAGCCAAGAGTTCTTCTTGGTTGTCTAGAAAAATATCTGCCCAGAGTTCGGGGGACGATGCCGCAATACGCGTGGTGTCACGCAGACCACCCCCATGCAGGGCCTGGGCCGCACCCGCAAGTGGTGTCTGGGCCAATGCGCCCGCCAATGAATAGGCCAGCACATGTGGAAGATGACTGATCGCGGCCAACAGTGCATCGTGATCGCCAATAGGCAGCGGGCTGGGCTGCCCGCCGAGCGCTAGCCAAAACGATTCGACCTGATCAACAGCATCATCAGTTGATGCTGGCATGCGGCTAATTAACACACGCGCACCCTGCACTAAATTTGGATTGGCGTCCCGTGCGCCCTGCTTTTCCGAGCCCGCCATGGGGTGAGACGCGACGAATTTCGGTGCGAGTGTGCTGAGCTGTTTGGCTGCCGCAATAACACCATTTTTGGTACTGCCGATGTCGGTGATCCAGGCAATGCATGATTTGTCGGCGAGTGATTCGAGCTCGGCAAAGATTGCGGCATAAGTCTTCACTGGAGAGGCCAACAGCACAGCGCACTTTGTGCTCGATGAACTGGCGCTAGCTACTGACGCTGCAGAAAACGGTGCGGCTGATGATGTTGACGACGCTACAGCGCCAAGCCCATTAGCCAATGCAGCGGTCACACTATCTGCAACCCCATCAATGAACCCCGTCGCCTTGGCATTCGCGGCCTCTTTGGGGTCCACACCAATCACTTCTTTTGCCAGACCAGCGGCCTTGGCCGCAGCGGCAATTGATGCGCCCATAAAGCCGGTGCCCACCACCACTAGACGATCGAGTGGCTGGGCAGTGGTCATGATTGCGCCTTGATACTCGCGTTAGTTCCAGCGCCCACAACCGACTGATCCGTCTTGGCACCATTCGTCTTGCCGAGCGACAACGTGGGCAGCACCCGTTTCATGGCATCAATACAGGCCTGGTTCTCTTCGCGTGTGCCGACCGAGATCCGAAGCCACTGCGGCAAATCGTAGTTCGCCACTGGCCGTGTAATCACGCCCTGCGCCAAGAGTGCTTTGAAGAGTTGCATGCCAGCGTCTGCCGCATCGCCCACTTTAACCAACAAGAAGTTACCCCAAGACGGTACGTAACTTAGACCCATCTCGTTCATCGCAGCGATCAATTGCGCCAAGCCCTGATCATTCACGCGCCGCGATTCGGCCAGGAATGCATCGTCAAACAATGCAGCCGCAGCGGCGGCCTGAGCCAGAGAATTGACGTTAAAGGGCTGACGAATTCGGTTTAACAAATCCGTTACAGCCGGTTGGGCCACACCAAAGCCAATCCGCAGGCCCGCTAACCCATATGCCTTGGAGAATGAGCGCGACACCAACAGATTGGGAAACTTCGCCACCCACTCAAGGGCGTTATAGCGGTCGGTGTCTGACAAGTATTCCGTGTAGGCCTCATCCAAAACCACGAGCAAGTGCTTGGGTACGCTCTCAATAAACGCGAGCAACTCAGGCGCGGGCACAAAAGTGCCTGTTGGGTTATTCGGGTTGGCGATCCAGACAATGCCAGTGCGGTCATCAATAGCGGCACGCAGTGCGGCCATGTCGTACTTCAAGCCGTCAGTAACTGGAACGACGACCGACTTCGCACCCGTAGCTTGCGTGGCCAAGGCGTAGACTGCAAACGAATGTTGGCTATAAACCGATGTGCGGTCGGGCTGCAAAAACGCGTGGGCGGCCAATTCCAGAATGTCGTTGCTACCATTGCCCAGCGTGATCCAGTCATGGGGCACGCCAAAACGCTTGGCAATTGCGGCTTTTAATTCAAAGCCATTGCCATCCGGGTAGCGGCCCAGATCTCCAGCAACATTCAGCATCGCCTCTTTGGCCTTGGGGCTCATGCCCAAGGGGTTTTCGTTGGAGGCCAACTTCACAATATCGGATTCCGCAAAGCCAAATTCGCGGGCGATTTCCGAGATCGGCCGGCCGCCCTGATAGGGCGCAATGCCGCGAATGTACTCCGGCGCTGCAGCAGTTGGACTAGTCACTGTCTGATTCAAAATTTATAACCTGCGGTCTTTTATTTGGTCGTTAACCGATCAAAAAGCGGATAGGAACCCAAATCTTTAAAAAACGCGGCCCGCTCACGAATCTCTGCCAATGCCAGCGCTACATTCGAATCTTTACGGTGGCCCACCAGGTCTACATAGAAATAATATTCCCAGCTGCCTTGGCGGGCGGGGCGTGATTCAAACCGTTTCATCGACACACCGTGGCGTGCCAAGGGCTCAATCAACGACACCATGGCGCCCGCACGATCGGGCACCGACAAAATCAGCGATGTCTGGTCCACACCGCAGGCATCGGGCGTGAAGTCGCCAATTGCGGCAAAACGAGTGCGATTATTGGGATCGTCTTCAATGCGCTCGGCCACCGACTGCAGGCCATAGTGGGCAGCCGCCGTCTGGCCAGCAATCGCGGCAATCGATGCATCTTTGGATGCCATCTCAGCGGCATGGCCATTGCTCGCCACCGGCAGTCGAGCGACACCGGGGAAATGCTCATCTAACCAGTGCTGGCACTGCCCCAGGGCCTGGGGGTGGGCCGCAATGGTCTTGATCGCATCCCGCTTGCCGTCTTTTTGTAGCAGGCTATGGTGAATCGGTAGAGAAATCTCTGCAGAAATCTTGAGTGGTGTGCGCAGCAGAATATCGAGCGTGCGGCCCACGGTGCCCTCGGTCGAGTTCTCCACGGGCAACAAAGCACAGTCCACACTACCGGCTTCGGCTTCACGAGTGGCTTCTTCCAACGTAGAACACGGCACCATCTGCACACGGTGGCCAAAGAGTGTGCGCACCGCCTGCTCGCTATAGGTGCCAGCGGGGCCAAGATAAGACACCCGCATCTCGCGCTCAAGGGCACGGCAGCCCGAAATAATTTCTAACCAAATGGTGGCAATCGATGCAGGCGAAAGCGGACCAGGGTTCGCGGCGACCATACGCTCGATGATGGCCACTTCACGCTCAGGCCGGAAGACCGGTGCATTGACCAAATGTTTGCGGCGGCCAACTTCCTGAACAATGCCCGCGCGCTTGGCGAGAAGCTTGATCAGCTCATCATCAAGATCGTCAATCTGCTTACGAAAGCCTTGGAGCTCTTCAGGCGTCATGCGTGTTCCTTTTCAAACTCCGTCATCCAGGCAACGAGTGCCTGCACACCCTCAATCGGCATGGCGTTATAGATGCTGGCACGAAGTCCACCCACGGCCTTATGGCCCTTTAAGCTCAACAAGCCGCGCGCCTGGGCACCTTTTAAGAAGGGCTCATAGAGCCGATCATCGGGCAGATAAAACGGCACGTTCATATACGAGCGCGCGGCCTTCACCACACGGGTCTGATAAAACTTGGATTGATCTAAAAAGCCGTAGAGCAGCTTTGCTTTGGCATCATTCTTTGCGGCCAAGGCTTCCACTCCGCCCTGGGCATCAATCCACTCCAAGAGCAACCCGGTCAGATAGATCGCAAACGTTGGGGGGGTGTTGAACATGGAATCGTTGTCCAAGACCTTGCGGTAATCAAAGACCGTGGGGCAGCCCGGCTGGGGCTTGGGCACGCGGCTACGAATCAACTCTTCATCAAAAATCACAAAGGTCAAACCAGCAATCCCTAAGTTCTTTTGTGCACCGCCATAGGCCAGCGCAAACTTCGACATGTCGATGGGCCGTGACAGCACATGGGAAGACATATCCACCACCAGCGGCACATCGCCCGCACCCAGTGCCTGCATATCCGGCCAGTCCCAATACTCCACACCGCCAATGGTTTCATTGCCGCAGATGTGCAGGTAAGAACTATCGGGCCGAACACGCCACTTGGAAAATGATGGAATAAAGGTAAACGGGTGACCTGCGCCCTGGTCACTGCCTGCCGCGATATCTTCAGCACTTGCTGCCAAATGCACATCGCCATACTGACGCGCTTCATTGATCGACTTCGTCGACCAGTGGCCGGTGTTGACATAGTCGGCCTTACGATTGGCACCCAAAATGTTCAGTGGCACCAGGGCATTCTGGGCAGTCGCCCCGCCCTGCATGAAGATGATTTTGTAGTGCTCGGGTAGCTTTAGCAGCCGCCGAAAGTCCGCAACGATCTTCTCGAAAATACCCAGGTACACCGGGCCACGGTGGGACATCTCCATGACCGACATGCCCGAGTTATTCCAGTTGAGCATCTCATCGGCAGCGCGCTTTAAGACTGACTCCGGCAACGTAGCCGGGCCAGCCGCAAAGTTATACGGACGCATCTGAATCCTGACCCTCAGCTGCTGCGCTACCCAAATCCGATGCGGCGCTTGGATTCACATCATCCGCCGTATCACCCTCTGGCACATCACTTTCTAAAATCCGCTGCAATCCCGCCAACAGACTACCGTCATCCACGGCCATCAGTGTCACACCCTGTGTGGCACGGCCCATCTCGCGAACCTCGGAAACACGGGTGCGGACCAACACGCCCTTATCGGTAATCAGCATGATCTCGTCATTGGCATCCACTAAAACTGCACCCACGACCTTGCCATTACGCTCAGTGGTTTGAATGGCGATCATGCCCTTGGTACCACGGCCATGGCGGGTGTATTCCGCAATTGGGGTGCGCTTACCAAATCCGTTTTCAGTGGCCGTTAGCACCGACTGCGTCTCGCTTTCGGCAACGAGCATGGCAATCACACGCTGGCCGTCTTCTAAGTTCATGCCACGCACGCCACGTGCCTCTCGGCCCATGGGCCGAACATCGGCTTCATCGAAACGCACGGCCTTTCCAGCGTCAGAGAACAGCATCACATCGTGCTGGCCATCGGTAATCGCAGCGCCAATCAAATGGTCGCCCTCATCCAAACTCACGGCGATGATGCCGCGCTTCATGGGCCGCGAGAAATTCGCCAACGGCGTTTTCTTCACGGTACCCAATGATGTCGCCATAAACACGTAGCGGTTCTCATCAAACTGCTTAACCGGCAGCACCACAGTGATTTTCTCGTTGGGCTCGAGCGGCCAGACATTGACCAATGGCTTGCCGCGGGATGTACGGCTACCCTGCGGGACTTCCCAAACTTTCAACCAATAAACACGGCCGCGATCAGAGAACGCCAAGATCATGTCGTGGGTGTTGGCGATAAAGAGCTGGTCAATCCAATCGTCTTCTTTGGTTGCAGCGGCCTGCTTGCCACGACCACCACGGCGCTGTGCGCGATATTCCGATAGCGGCTGGCTCTTGATATAGCCCGTGTGCGAGAGTGTGACTACCATTTCTTGCGGGGTGATCAGGTCTTCGGTCTGCAACTCTTCCGCATTGACCTCGATCACGCTTCGGCGGGCATCGCCAAACTCTTGGCGAATGGCAATCAACTCATCCGAAATGATTTGCTTGATGCGCTCAGGTCTGGCCAAGATATCGAGCAGATCGGCAATCTTCTCGATGACTTCTTTGTATTCCTGAACGATCTTGTCTTGCTCTAAGCCTGTTAAACGCTGCAGACGCATCTGCAGGATTTCGCTGGCTTGAATGTCGGACAATTTATAGCCATCGTTCTTAAGACCAAACTCTTCGCCAATGCCCTCAGGCCTAAAGGCTTCCGAGATCGTGGCGGTGGTGGCACGGGCCAACAACTCTTTCACGAGTGTGGCCTGCCAGGTGCGGGCCATCAACTCTCGTTTGGCCACGACTGGCGTGGGCGAACCCTTAATCAGCGCAATCATCTCGTCCATGTTAGACACGGCAACCGCCAAGCCTTCCAAGATGTGGCCGCGATCACGAGCCTTGCGCAGCTCGAACACGGTGCGGCGGGTGACCACTTCGCGGCGGTGATCGATAAAGGCCGCCAGCATCTGCTTTAAGTTCAGCGTGCGCGGCTGGCCATCCACCAAGGCCACCATGTTCATGCCAAAGGTGTCTTGCAGCTGGGTGTTCTTGTACAGATTGTTCAGCACCACTTCGGGCACTTCGCCGCGCTTTAATTCAATCACCACCCGCATGCCAGATTTGTCGGATTCATCCCGAATATCCGAGATGCCCTCGATCCGCTTTTCATTGACATGCTCAGCAATCCGCTCGAGCAGATTGCGTTTGTTCACCTGGTACGGCAGCTCATCAATGATGATGGCCTGGCGTGCACCCTTATCAATGTCTTCAAAGTGGGTCTTGGCCCGCATGACCACACGGCCACGGCCAGTGCGATAGCCCTCGCGCACCCCGCTTAAGCCATAAATAATGCCGGCGGTGGGGAAGTCTGGCGCCGGGATCAGATCGATCAACTCATCGACCG
This sequence comes from beta proteobacterium MWH-UniP1, assembly GCA_036362785.1. Taxonomy (NCBI): domain Bacteria; kingdom Pseudomonadati; phylum Pseudomonadota; class Betaproteobacteria; species beta proteobacterium MWH-UniP1. The sequence continues at coordinate 395,101 of CP143625.1, read as the reverse complement.
TGATCTCTGGGTTTTCCAAGACCTTTAAGCAGCCCTCGATTACTTCCGACAGGTTGTGCGGCGGGATATTGGTGGCCATGCCCACGGCAATGCCAGACGACCCGTTAATCAACAGGTTCGGCAGGCGCGCCGGCATGATCAGCGGCTCTTTTTCACTGCCGTCGTAGTTGGGGCCAAAGTCAACCGTCTCTTTGTCCAGGTCTTCCAGCAGCGAATGGGCAATCTTGGAAAGACGGATTTCCGTGTACCGCATGGCGGCGGCGTTATCGCCGTCCACCGAGCCAAAGTTGCCCTGGCCGTCGACCAGCATGTAGCGCAGGGAAAAGTCCTGGGCCATACGGACAATCGTGTCGTAGACCGCAGAATCCCCGTGCGGGTGGTATTTACCGATCACATCACCCACGATACGTGCAGATTTCTTATAGGCCCGGTTCCAATCGTTGTTAAGCTCATGCATGGCATAAAGCACACGTCGGTGGACTGGCTTTAGGCCATCGCGAACGTCCGGGAGGGCTCGCCCCACGATCACGCTCATGGCGTAATCCAGGTACGAGCGGCGCATTTCCTGTTCCAGGCTAACTGGCAGGGTCTCTTTGGCGAAGGATTCCATCGCGCGATTTTACCTTTTTAATTCCACCGACTTGTGGCACCATTTGTAACCCTGTACGGCGCGCTGTCTGGTGTTCGTGCGGTCCTTAACACTAAGAATAGGGAGATCCAAATGTTTAAAACTTTGTTTTCCGGACTGCTCTCCGCAGCCGTTCTTTCGACCACGGTTCTGGTTGCTGCGCCCGCCGCTGCTCAGGCGCCGGCCCAGGCCAATGGCTATGTCCAGTCCCTGGGTGGCACGGTAAAAAGCGGCTTTGGTCTGTGCTGGCGCACGGGCTACTGGACACCCCAGATGGCCACCGCCGAGTGCGACCCTGACTTGGTACCCAAGGCCGCCGCTGCACCCGCCCCTGCGGCTGCAGGCGCTGCCGCTCGGACACCCGCAGCCCCACCCAAGCCCGTCGTTGAAAAAGTGACGCTCAAGGGCGACACCCTGTTTGATTTCGACAAATCCGTTGTGAAGCCCGAAGGTAAGGTCGTTTTGGACCGCCTGGCTGCCCAGGCCAAGGAATTGAACCTGGAAGTCATCGTGGCCGTTGGCCATGCCGACTGGGTTGGCACCGATGCCTACAACCAGAAACTGTCTGAGCGCCGTGCTGCGGCTGTAAAAGCCTATCTGGTGAGCCAGGGCATTGCCGCTAACCGCATCCACACCGAGGGCAAGGGCGAGAGCCAGCCTGTTGCGGATAACAAGACCAAAGAAGGCCGCGCCAAGAACCGTCGCGTGGAAGTCGAAGTGGTCGGCACCCGTAACGTGAAATAAGCCAGTTAGTCTTTAACCCAGGGGGCTCCGTGAAAATTCGCGGGGCCCTTTTTAATTTATGCTTTGACCATGAACGTAGATCGCGCAGAACTTGAAAAATTTAGTGCTTTGGCCTCCCGCTGGTGGGACCCCAATAGCGAATTCAAACCCCTTCACCAGATCAACCCCCTGCGGCTGACCTGGATTGACGGCTTGGCCCAGATCCCCAGCAAAAAGGTGGTGGATGTCGGCTGTGGCGGCGGCATTCTGGCTGAGAGCATGGCCAAGCTGGGCGCCCAGGTCAAAGGCATCGACCTGGCCGACAAGCCCCTGAAAGTCGCCCAGTTGCATGGGCTAGAGACTGGCGTGAAGGTCGATTACGAGTCAATTTCCGCCGAAGATCTGGCTGAGCGCGAAGCTGGCCAATACGATGTGGTCACCTGCATGGAAATGCTGGAGCACGTTCCCGATCCAGCGGCCACCATTGCCGCCTGCGCCAAGATGGCCAAGCCCGGTGGCTGGGTGTTTTTCTCAACGATTAACCGCAACCCCAAGTCGTTTTTGTTTGCGATTGTGGGTGCGGAGTACGTGCTGCGCATCCTGCCCAAGGGCACGCACGAGTACGCCAAGTTCATCAAGCCTTCCGAACTAGCGGATGCCGCGCGGGACGCCAATCTGGACTTAAAAGAAATGCTGGGCATGAGCTACAACCCCATTACCCAGGTCTATTCTCTGGGCCGGGATACCAGCGTGAACTACCTGATGGCCTATCGCAAGCCGCAGTGAAACCCCAAGCAAGACACAACTGGCAGGACCAATGGGCCGCCCAGCCCAGGCGGGCCATGCTGTTTGATTTGGATGGCACCTTACTTGATTCCGCGCCAGATCTGGCCAAGGCGGCCAATGTGCTTCGGCAGCGATCGGGCTTAGCGCCCATGCCGGTTGAGGAGCTGCGGCCCTGGGTGTCTCAAGGTGCCCGGGGCATGATCACCAAGGGGTTGAATATCCCAGTGGATCACCCCGAGTACGAGCCCTTGCGGCTCGCTTTTTTAGATATTTATTCCGAGTGCCTGGCCGATAACACCGACTTCTGGCCCGGCATGGACGAGGTGGTGGATGCGCTGGATGCCCAGAATATTGCCTGGGGGATTGTGACCAACAAGGTCATGCGGTTTACCGAGCCACTGCTCAAACAAATCAATCTGTGGGACCGCTGCGCGGTGGTGGTGGGTGGGGATACCACGCCGCACGCCAAGCCCCACCCCGCCCCGATGGTCCATGCGATCGAGATGCTTGCCCTGCCCCCGCAGGCGGTGGTCTATGTGGGTGACGATGCGCGGGATATTGAAAGCGGCTATGCGGCAGGCACCTGGACGATTGGCTGTGACTTTGGCCACCATGTCCAGGCCCCCTGGCCCCGCGAGTGGGGGGCGGATGCCGTGGTGAAGCAAGCCCAGGATTTGATTCGCCTTCTCTAGCCTGCAAGCAAACTAATTCCCCCTGGGGAAGCTGAAGGCAAAGAGAGCTCGGGCTAGATCAAGGCCTTGTTTCTGCGGAACTTCTGGCCGATACTGCACTCTGAATCAACGTGATCCGGAGTCGTACCGGGCCACAACACAAAGAAATTGGGGCCGACCCGGTTTCGACGTGGGTAATGAAGAAGCGCAGGGCATACCGAGGCTCGATTCCCTCGTAAATACAGTCGAAATTAAATAAACGCAAACGACGAACGTTTTGCACTCGCAGCTTAATTGCTAGCGAGCGCTGCACCAGCTCTCTGATGGGCTGGGCGGGTTAAACCGCAGCAGTGTCATGCACATCAGATCGTCATCGGATACGCCATGGATCCGGTGCCTAAAACAAGTGGATCGCTGAGTGCCGGCCTGTCGGTTGGCTAAGCACTTCAGTTAAATTTAAATAAATCGACTAAGTATGTAGAACTGTCTTTGGAAGACTTGCGGACGCGGGTTCAATTCCCGCCGGCTCCACCATTACAAAGGGCTCAGACCTGGTTCTGGGCCCTTTTTGTTTGCCCGAAACCCCAATGCTGGAGCGGATCTGGCCCGCCGGGGTTGCGGATTCCACGCCCCCAGAAACGCCGAAAAGCCGGCCCAAAGGGCGAGACTTCGTCTCTTTTCTCTGTTGACTTGCTGATAGCAGCAGCCCCTACCGCGATGTGAAGCGGGTTTCGAGACAGGTGTTTGAAACCAACTACCCCGCCCAAAAAAAAATCGAACTTACACTTTGCTAATGAAACTATGCTACTTCGACGAGAGCGGTACCGGATCAGAGCCCATAGCAGTAGTAGTGGGCGTCATAGTCGATGCGCAGCGGATGCACATTACCAAGAGGGAATGGGCAGACCTACTGCTAAACCTCAGCAACGTCGTAGGGTCTAACTTAGACGAGCTTCACACTAAAGATTTCTATCCGGGCAACAAAAGCTTCAGGAGCATGACCGGCCTGGAACGAGCTATGTATGTTTCTCAGATCATCGACTGGCTTTCGACCCGAAAACACAAGTTTGTTTACAGTGCGGTCAACAAAGCTGCCTTTGAATCTCTGCGATCGGAATCCACAGTCGGCTCAACACTCACTTCCCCATATCAAGCTGCTGCGTTCCACTGCATTCTCGCGGTGCAGAAAACCTTCCAAAGAGAGGAAAAAAGTAAGGGCCATACTCTCCTAGTATTTGATAAGAAAGGCCATGAAGAGCCACGGCCCGCCAGCCTACTTGCCAACCCACCCGACTGGATTGACACTTTTTATCAGCGAAAGAAAAAATCCGATGCCTTGTCGCACATTATCGACACTCCGTATTTTGCAGATTCAAAGCATGTGCCCATGATCCAAGTCGCTGATTTTTTGTCCTATTTTCTTCGTCGATATGCGGAAGTAAAGGAAGGGCATGGAGAACCCAAATACAACGAGGAAAAAGATAAACTCGAAACGTGGATTTCCGCGCTCTCACCGCTCGCGCTTCAAGCAAGTAATATTTATCCCCAAACAAAACGAGGAGTGGCAGCGGAGTTTTTTTACCAGATCTGCCCTCAATCACTGCGCTCGCTGGCTCGCTGAGGCCCCCAACATAGCATCGGTGAGGATCAATTCCTGTGCGCTCCACTCTACTGGTAACCGGTTCCGGGTGAACCACAGAATGCTGAGCCCCTCAGGTTGTTCCCCCGTCAAGATCTTCTGAACCAGATTCGGCGCAAGGATCGTTAACCGCAGCAGTTCGTTGACCGTAGATGGGTGCAATCCCTCCCTGCGCGCAATCTCGCTACCGCTTTCGACTTTTCCCTCATCCAAGAGCCATTGCCAATAAAAGGCTCGGCTTAGTGCCGTGAGCAGCGGCATTTCGAATTGGGGCTTCTCTTGGGGTCCGGCACCTTCGGCCGACAATGCAGGATTAGGTTCGATGACATTTTTGATTCCCTTGCGCCGATGGCGAATCGGGATGACTGTCTTTACCACCGGCCGCTCGCCCTCAGCTGAGGGCTCTACATTGATGGTCTGAATCTCCCCTACGACCTTGATCATGTCCATTCTGCCCACGGCCTCCCTACGCACCAACTCCGCAGGAATCCCATTCGGGCGGAACTGATTAAGCGACACATTCCAATCAATCCACTTCCAGGTGATTTCCAACTCCTGGTCTGACAAGACCACGCGCTCGATCAGCGTCTCGATGATTTTTCGCTGCTCTTGCGGGTAGAGCTCGTTCCAGATCGCTGCCATGTTTTGCATGGCCTGGTAGACCGATAGCTCGCTGATATCCGGGCGCACCTTCTCGACCTCCAGAATGGTGCTTTCAAGTATTGTGGGTGTCTTCAAGACACTGTAAACCTGATCAAGCACAAGCCGATCTACCTCTTTCATTGCGAACATCATCGAGCGTCGAGTTGGCTGGGCCTTGCCTCCGTAACCAAGCATTCGGTAATAGCGAAACTTTTGCCCTGTCTTCCCCCGGGACCATGTCGCCAGCATCTTTACCCCATTGGGCCCGAACAAAAGTCCGCTAAGCAAGGCGTAAAAAGCAGTTCTCGGATTTCGAGAGCCTCGCAGGCGAGCATCATGCTCAAAGATCTCCTGAACGCAATCGAATAGCCCTCGGTCAATGATCGGATCATGTAACCCGGGATGGGATTTCTCCTTGTGGTTTAGCTCTCCGATGTATGTTCGGTTCGTCAGCAGCGTCCGAATAGTCTGCTGCGCAAACGGTTTTCCAGATCTCGCATTCAATCCGTCTTTCTTAAGCCCCTGGATTACCATCGCGACTGAGCGCAACTCCGCAAAGTCCTGAAAGATCCGTTTCACCACCTTGGCCTCGTCGGGCTGGACTACGAGCTTTCGTTCAATCACCTGATAGCCATGGGGAACGGGGCCGCCCATCCACATACCTTTAGCCTTCGCTGCGGCAATCTTGTCTCGGATGCGTTCGCCCGTCACTTCACGCTCAAACTGCGCAAACGATAGAAGTACGTTGAGCATGAGCCGACCCATTGAGCTTGCCGAGTTGATCTGCTGGGTCACTGCGCTAAAGCTCACGTTATAGCCATCAAACATCTCAACCATCTTTGCGAAATCCGCAAGCGACCTTGATAGGCGGTCAATCTTGTAGACCACCACCATGTCGACCAAGCCCGATCTGATATCCCGAAAGAGCCGCTGCAGGCCGGGGCGCTCCATATTGCCTCCTGAAAACCCCGGGTCCTCATAGGTGCCATCAAGCGGCACCCACCCTTCAGCTTGCTGACTTCGGATAAAGGACAACCCAGCCTCGCGCTGCGCATCAATCGAATTAAAAGACTGATCTAGGTTCTCATCACTCGACACGCGGCAATAGACTGCGCACCGCTTCATTCTCACCTCGGGATTCAATCCCGGAGCCATCAAATCCTTCTTCTTGGCTCCCTTCATTCGCGCCTCTTTTCAGGAAGCCCAAAAAACTTAGGGCCACTGCGATGACCGCCAGTGATCTCCTTTGCTGCCGCAGACAAGCTCTTGAAGCGCTTTCCGTTGACTTCGTAAAAGCCGTCTGCAGCGACAAGCACTCGATATTCTTGACCTTCAAATTCGCGAACTAAGACGCTGCCAGGCATGAGGTGCCTCTCCCGCCCACGACCTGACTTAATCTTTGAATGTCGCTCTCCGCAGTCGATGAGGTAGTCCTTCAGCTTTGCGGGAAGGCCACCATAGGCTTTTTCTTGAATCCGAAATGCCAACCGAGAAACCAAAAAGCTTCGATTCGTGTGCTTTGGTCGTCTCGGGAAATTTCGGTCCCAGAGTTTCCAGATCTCAGTCATGGGCATGGTGTTCAAAGCAGCGAGTTGCTCGGTAGCGCTCGACGCGCTGTTCTCTAGACTGCTTTCCGTTATTGCAAGCATCGGCTCTCCTTGTGTTGTTTGATGACACAGACATGAACGCTCTATGCCCACCAAAAAGGCAAGCAAACCGGGTTATCAGCGGGTCCAAGAGCTGCGCTGTCCCCCGGTCTTCCCGCGTTATGTGGACTTAATGCGACAGCAGCGGGTCAGGGGATTGCCGGGAAACCTCCGCACTGATGCGCCACATGGCGCCTTCACGGCTATGTCCTTGGTGGCTGACCTCAATGCCCTTGGCCCGATAGGCAGGGGCTAGCCTTCGCAATTGGTCTGCCAGACCCTTCGGTGATTTGGGCCAAGTTGTCTTATCGGCAATGCCTTCGGCATTTAACTGGTCGTAGAGCTGCCCCGCTGTGCCCTGCCAGATTCCGTCAGGCAGGCGCTCCGAGATGAACTTATCGAGTACCTGGGCAACAGGATTACCATCCAGCGCGCGGTCAATACCAGCCCGGTTGTGCTCGGCGTACTGCGCCTGAAAGGAGCCGATTGGATAGCCGAGCACCTGGGCCACCGCTTCTCCCAGCCGCTCAAAGTCCGCCATTCGTTGCTTGTGCGTGAGCTTAATTGTGGGCAAGACACCAAGCACTCTAACGAACAGATCTAAGAGTGCAGCAAACACCATCGGGCGATCTCGCTCCCAATCTGATCGCGTCTCTGAATCCTCCTTGCGCCTGGCCGCATCAATCACTGGCATGTCGATATGCACGACACGGTCGATTAAGTCGGGACGAGTGGCGATTACGGAAATCCCGTTAAGCATCACCGGTCGCTTGGTCTCTAAGACATGTTCTTCACCATTGGTATAGAGCTGCCGAGCCGCAAATCCACCACCTGTTGAAAGCGTGCACAGCGCATCTTGCTGCTCGGCAGTAAGCGATGACAGGTTTTCGTAGGAAACCACCCAATTGTTCGCTGCCGCCACGAAAATATCCTCAACCGCCTTGGGTCGCCCACGCAGCATGACCTTATTGGGGTCGATGAGCGATCGCAAAACACTCTGGGTCGTGGACTTGGCAGAGCCCTGCTCGCCCACGAGCTCAAGCACTGGGAAGGGTGTATCCGGGCGCAGGCTTTCAATAAGCCAGGCAAGCACGAGCAGTCTTCGGTCAGGCGGAATATTGATGTGCTTCCAAAGCAGATCAATCTCAGCGCCGCACTGCGGCTCGGGCAGCGAGCGCATTGACTGGGTGCGGGTAAAGAGAGCCGGAGAATCAGAGCGTACTGACCACCCATTTTCACTGACCTCAATCACCTGCCAATGACGATCGCAAAGATCGATGTAATAGGTATTGTCCTGGCACGCTGCCCTCAGCGGCACAGTGACCAGCTCCCCTTCGTTGACGCCTGCCGCATTAAGCGTTGCAAGGGCGGCATTTAAGGTCGTCTCTGAGATCCCACTGCGAGACTCTTTCCAATACTCCGCTCGCAGCCACGACTGATATCCGGGCGATGTGACGCGCCAGACTTCACGATGAGTGATCTTTGGGATTACAGCAACGCCTCGCTCATCGGCATCATGATGAAGCTGGCAGTACTTCATCCCCAAGGCAACCAAGTCGTCGATCTGTGACGTATCATCAGCAAGCCGGGGCAGCTCGCTCAGAATCATCTGGTCTAGATGGTGAAGCGAGGCGAAACGATTTATATTTTTCGCTTTGGTCCGTAACCGCAGGTATCCAGGCATATCCGTACCCCGAAGGGTCACGAAAGCTCGAATCACATCTTCTTCAGCCAATACACCCACATCGTCTTTTAGACGCTCGAAAGCCGCCTCGAGAAACTCAACAGGATTGCTGTGAGGGTCGGGCGTGAGGGCGGGACTTACTTCATTGAAATCGTCTTGAAGGATTGAAGAATTGAAATAAGTCTCATCCGGCAAGCCCACCCCGAGATCCTCAAGATCAGGGCTTTCAGGGTGAAGATCATCATCACCATCGTCACCATCACCGTCCGGTGGAATCAGATCATCGTCATCGGGCGCGCTAGTGGGGAGGTTGTTTTCATCGGTCGGCATCAGAACTCCTTACCGGCCAATGCGCAGCAGCGCTTGGATATCCTCAACACGCCAGACCGTGGTCTTAGCGCCTAACTTGATACCTCTGGGGTATTTGCCCTGCTTAATCCCCTCCCACCAGGCCGAGCGACTAATTGGGATGATTGCTAGGATCTGAGGCAGGCGCATGAAACCTGCCTCGGGCAATACTGGTCTTAAATACTTTTGCATAAGCATCTCCGGTTGTTTTGGGATGCTTGCTATTCAATACCGCAAAAATCGTCTTGAAAACGATTTTGCCGCGCAGGTGTTGCACGCTACGCGCAGAGTGCATTAAATACCTTCTATTTTTGCTTTTACTGCGGCCACAAAACCCTTTGGGTCTTTGCTGTAGGCAGACAACCACTTCGCCACCACGCGCGGCGTCATGTAGACCTGCGGGGCAATATGAGCGGCGGCGGCGTCATAGCTTGGGAATTTTCGAGAAACGTAGAGCTCGACGGCCTCAAGCTGCGCTTCATACGCACGCAAGTGACGTTGCCGGGCGGCCTTTCGTACTTCGGCCTGCTTTGCCTGCTGGATCGCTAAAGCTTGGTCTTTTTTGTCTGCAAGCTGGACCGAGAGGCTCCACGCAGCGTAGATCGATTTCTGATCTCGCATCGACTCTGAAAACACTACGGCCTCAGTCGCTTCAACCAAGCACTCCATGGCGTGTAACGCGCCAGTCTCGGTACTCAAGGCCGCGCTTGCCTGTTCAACTTTTTTGAGTGCAAAAGCCGCACAGGCCTGATAACCCTCAACGCTGCTAACCGAGATTGCATCAGCCAGTTCCCGAAAACCCAACAGCTCGTGCAGCCAGTCGATGTCCCGATACCCATCAAACCAATCCACGGCCTCAGGCGCCTCCCTACGTTCATCTGCAAATCCCTGGATCGCCATGTCAATTTCTGAACAAATGAGGCTGATTTGCTCGGGGGTCAGCCCGTGTAGCAGGCGGTGAGCCCGGGACCTAAGGGGTTCAATCAACGCCTGCAAGGCTTGGTGATCGGGGACTGCTTGCTTGGGCTGACGCCCTTGGGGGGTATGAGATTTGTCCATATTTGGTTTATACCGATCGCGATCGACTTTTGTCTCACGGGGGGTGCCTCAGCCGGTGAGCCTGATATCCGCCACGCTTGGCTGTGACCCTTGTGACGGTTGTGACGGTCCTCCCAGACTTATTAGTCGCCCAGGGGCATGTTGGGGGGTAGGGGGGGTCAAATCTCTACGGTTGGGTGGCGGCGATGCGCGCGTCAGCCCAAATTTTTGTGCGTGCAAATTGAAACAGGGGGGGTATTCGCTATTGCTGCTATAAAGAAATCGGCTAGACTGGAAACGACTAAAAACGACGTAAAACGACAAACAGGGTCGGCTCCAGATGAAGTCAGAACCATGGGTTACGGCCCAACAAGTATCCAAGCACCTCGGCATCGCGAAAGACACCGTTTACCGCTGGCGGGAACGAAAGTCTCTACCCGCCCATAAGGTGGGCCGCTTGTGGAAATTCCAGCTATCTGAAGTTGATGAATGGGTTCGTGCTGGCGGGGCCGATGAGGCCATGGCGCAAAGCAATACGAAACGGAAACGGGCATAACTGACTATGACCTTCAACGAAGATTCTCGAGTCAAGATCCCTTGCATCCTGCATCTGATTCGGCTTGGCTATCGATATCTCTCCCTCAAAAACGCTGTCTGGGATGAGGAAAGCAACATATTCCCAGCGGTTTTTAACGAAGCCATTGCCCGCATCAATCCTGAATTAAGTCCGGATGACTTCACCCGCCTGCTGGCCGATGTCAAACTCCTTCTGGATAACGAAGATCTCGGCAAAGCCTTCTACGACCGACTCATCGAGCGCTCGGGCATCCGCCTTATCGATTTCGAAAACTTCGATAACAACAGCTTCCACGTCGTCACGGAGCTGACCTGCAAAAACGGCGACGACGAGTTTCGTCCCGATATCACCCTGCTCATCAACGGCATGCCGCTGGCCTTCATCGAGGTCAAGAAGCCCAACAACCGTGAAGGTGTGCTGGCCGAGCGCAACCGCATCATCACGCGCAGCCGCAATCCAAAATTCCGGCGCTTCATCAACATCACGCAGTTGATGGTTTTCTCCAACAACATGGAGTACGAGGATGGCTCGCCGCAGCCCATCGAGGGCGCGTTCTACGCCAGCCCATCCTATGACGCGCCCGTCTTCAACTATTTCCGTGAAGAAGAAGCACTTGACATCAACCAGCTTCTGGCTGCTGAAGACGACGCGCTCGAAAACGACGTGCTACGCGACAATAACCTCAATGTCATCAAGCACAGCCCGGAGTTTCTGACCAACAAGTCGCCTAATACGCCCACCAACCGGATTTGCACGTCCCTGTTCAGTCGCGGCCGATTGGCTTTCGTGCTCCGCTTTGCGCTGGCCTATGTCAATGAAAGCGACGGCCTGCAGAAGCACGTCATGCGCTATCCCCAGCTTTTTGCCACCAAAGCCATCGAGAAAAAAATCGATGCGGGGGTCAAGAAAGGCATCATCTGGCACACCCAGGGCAGTGGCAAAACCGCGCTGGCTTACTACAACACTCGCTTCCTCACCGATTACTTCCAGCGCAAAGGCGTCATCCCAAAGTTCTACTTCATCGTGGACCGGCTGGATCTGGCCACGCAGGCACAACGGGAATTTGCCGGGCGCGGGCTGGTGGTACACACCATTGACAGCCGCGACGCCTTTGCCCGCGACATCAAAACCACGCAGGCCCTGCACAACCACAGCGGCAACCCTGAAATCACCGTGGTCAATATTCAGAAATTCCAAGACGACCCGGACGTGGTCCGCGCCGAGGATTACGACTTCAACATCCAGCGCGTTTACTTTCTGGACGAGGTGCACCGCAGCTACAACCCGCAGGGCAGTTTTCTGGCCAACCTCAGCCAGTCCGACCGCAACGCCATCAAGATCGGCCTCACGGGCACACCGCTGCTGGGCGACGACTACAACTCGCGTGCCCTATTCGGTGACTACCTCCACAAGTACTACTACAACGCCTCTATCGCCGATGGCTACACCCTGCGTCTGATCCGCGAAGAGATCGCCACCAATTACAAGCTCTCGTTGCAAGAGGCACTCGCCGCCGTCAAGCTGCAGCAGGGCGATATCGACCGCAAGCTCATCTACTCGCACCCTAAATTTGTTGAACCCATGCTCGATTACATCGTGCGCGACTTCGAGAAAAGCCGCAGCGCCCTGGGCGACGTCAGCATTGGCGGCATGGTGATCTGTGACAGCGCCGAACAGGCCCGCGAGATGTTCCGCATCTTCACGGCGGTGTACGCCGCCCAGCCCACGCCCGCCTATGCCGTTCAAGACTCCGCGCAATCCATCATCGCCGCCGCACTGCCCGACAGCTACGCCGCCCGTACTCTATTGGAGAACCGCGTCAAAACCGCCGCACTGATCCTGCATGATGTCGGCAGCAAGGATGAGCGTAAAGACTGGGTGGAAGACTTCAAGGCCGGCAAAATCGACCTGCTGTTTGTCTACAACATGCTGCTCACCGGCTTTGATGCCAAGCGCCTGAAAAAACTGTATTTGGGTCGCATCATCAAGGCCCATAACCTCTTGCAGGCGCTCACCCGCGTCAACCGCACCTACAAGGATTTCCGCTACGGCTACGTGGTCGACTTTGCCGACATCCGCAAGGAATTCGACAAAACCAATAAAGACTACTTCGACGAGCTGCAATCCGAGCTGGGCGACGAAATCGAGCATTACTCCAATCTGTTCAAATCCAGCGAGGAGATCACGCAAGAAGTCGAAGCCATCAAGGACATTCTGTTCAGCTTCAATATCGAAAACGCCGAAGAGTTCTCCAAACAGCTCAGCCAGATTCAGGACCGCGCCACGGTGCTGGCGCTCAAAAAAGCGCTGGGCGACGCGCGTGACCTCTACAACCTGATCCGCCTGCAAGGCGACTATGCGCAGTTGCAGCAGCTGGATTTTCACAAGCTGGGCCAGCTCTACCGCGAAACCTGCAACCACCTCGACCTACTTAACCTCAAAGACAGCATCGAATCCGCCACCGACACCAGCCAGCTGCTCAACGTCGCGCTCGAAGAGGTGATTTTCAAATTCGCCAAAATCAGGGAAGAAGAACTAGTACTAGCCGACCAACTGAAAAACACCCTGCGCCAGACGCGCGAAGCCCTGGCCGTCAACTTCGACCAGCAAGACCCCAAGTTCATCACCCTGCGCGAAGAACTGGAGCGGCTATTCAAGAAAAAGAAACTCAGCGAAGTCAGTCAGGAAGAGATGACGGCCAACATCGGCGCGCTCAATGCCATCCACGACAAGGTCAAAGAGCTGAATCTTCATAATAATCAGCTGCGCGCCAAGTATCGGGGCGATGCCAAATACACGCGCATTCACAAGCGTCTGCAAGAAAAAGGCGATCTCACCCAGACCGAGCGCAAATTGTTCGAAGCGCTGGTTGGTGTAAAAGCGCAGGCCGACGAACAGGTACTGCAAAACACTCAGCTGCTGAGCAATGAAAGCTACTTTGAACGGATGATGCAGCCCATCGTCATCGGCGAGTTCTACACGCGTCAGCACATCAAACTCACGCCCGATGCCGCCCGCAAAATCAACCAGCTGGTGGTGGCCGAATACATGAATGAATTTAGCGCTAGTGCCCGCATGGGTGCTGGTCGCAGCATCGGAGCAAAGCCTTGGTAACCCAACACTTTGAACAACGCACCCGCGAAGTGATCGACAGCCTCAAGGCCATTTGCGCCGCCTATGGCTTAGGCAACGATGGCAACGAATTCAAGATCATCACCCAGGTGTTTCTCTACAAATTCCTGAACGACAAGTTCGCCCTCGAGGCCAAAAGAATCCGCCCTGAGCTGGCCAAGGCCGAGAGCTGGGAAGCCGCTATCGCCGCCATGAGTGCCGATGAGCTAAACATGCTGCAAATGCAGCTGGGGCCGGATACCGCCCGCCTGAAGCCCGAGCATTTCATCGCCCACCTGTTTGGCAGACAGAACGCGCCAGAGTTCGCCAAGCTGTTCGACGACACCTTGCGCGACATCGCCATCACCAATAACGACATCTTCGCCGTCAAAACCGATGGCGGCGCCAAGATCACCCTCTTCGACCGGGTGAGCGAGTTTATTACCGACCCCTCCAAGCGCGACGCCTTTTGCCGCGCCATCATCAACAAGCTGGGCGACTTTAGCTTCGAACGCATCTTTAACGAGAAATACGATTTCTACGCTGCGCTGTTTGAATACCTGATCAAGGATTACAACAAGGACAGCGGTGGCAAATACGCCGAGTACTACACCCCGCACGCCGTGGCCAAAATCATGGCCGCCATTCTGGTGCCGGAATCAGTGCGCGGCAAAGTCAACAACGTCAGCTGCTACGACCCCTCGGCCGGTTCCGGCACGCTGCTTATGAACATCGCCCACGCCATTGGCGAGCACCGCTGCAGCATCTATTCACAGGATATCTCCCAAAAGTCCTCCAGCCTGCTGCGCCTGAACCTGATCCTGAACAACCTGGTGCATTCCATCCCCAACATCATCCAGGGCAACACCATGCTCCACCCGTACCACCGGGAGGGCAAAGCACTCAAGAAATTTGACTATATCGTCAGCAATCCACCGTTCAAGATGGATTTCTCTGACTTCCGCAACGAGCTGGACACCAAGGAGCACCAGGACCGCTTCTTTGCCGGGGTGCCCAACATCCCGAAGCAGGCCAAAGACAAAATGGCCATTTACCAGCTCTTTTTGCAGCACATCATTTATTCGCTCAAACCCGGTGGCAAAGCGGCGGCGGTGGTACCCACCGGCTTCATCACCGCGCAAAGCGGCATCGACAAAGGCATCCGCCAGCATCTTGTCGACCACAAAATGCTCGCTGGCGTAGTCTCCATGCCCAGCAACATCTTCGCCACTACCGGCACGAACGTGTCGATTCTGTTCATTGACGCGGCCAACAAAGGCGACGTAGTGTTGATTGACGCATCCAACCTTGGTACAAAAGTTAAGGACGGGAAGAACCAGAAAACCCTGCTGTCCGAAGCCGAAGAAGACCGCATCATCGCCACCTTCAATGCCAAGCAGGTGGTTGAGGATTTCTCGGTGGTCGTCAGTTACGCCGACATCGCTGCGAAGAACTACAGCCTGAGCGCAGGGCAGTATTTCGATGTGAAAATCGAATATAGCGATCTGACCCCGGCACAGTTTGCCGACAAGCTGCAAGGGTTTGCCACCCGGCTGGATGGCTTGTTCAAAGAATCGGCGGGGCTGGAGCAGGAAATCAAGAAGCAGTTGGCGGGGTTGCGGTATGAGGCTTAACGCATCCAAATACAATCAGCATTGGCAAGACAAAACGCTTAACGAGTTGGGTGATTTTCAGCGCGGCAAATCACGTCATCGCCCAAGAAATGACCCGGCGTTGTTTTCAGGTGGCAAGCACCCTTTGATACAGACCGGTGAAATCAAAGAAGCCAACTTGTACATAACAACACATTCGACGGCCTACAACGACTTCGGCCTTGCACAAAGTAAGCTTTGGCCTAAGAACACGCTTTGCATCACCATCGCGGCAAATATCGCCGAGACGGCGCTATTGAACTATCCAATGTGTTTCCCGGATAGCGTTGTTGGTTTTAACGCTTATGCAGAACAATCGTCTGAATTATTTATGCACTATGTTTTTACCTACATAAGACGAGCCATTCAGAATTCGGCAACGGGTAGCATTCAAGACAATATCAATATTGAATATCTAACCAGCCTCAAGTTCAAAATCCCCGTCAAGAATTATCAGGACAAAATCGCCGCCGTCCTCGCCGCCCTCGACGCCAAAATCGACTGTAACAACCGTATCAACGCCGAGTTAGAGGCGATGGCCAAGGCGCTGTACGACTACTGGTTCGTGCAGTTCGACTTCCCTGACGTCCACAGCAAGCCCTACAAATCCTCCGGAGGCAAGATGGTCTACAACGCTAAACTGAAGCGGGAGATTCCGGAGGGGTGGGAGGTCGGTCCTCTTGCAGCTTGGATTGCTAATGACAAAACTGGAGATTGGGGAAAAGACGCAGCCGAAGGCAATTACACATTTTGCGTTGATTGCATTCGAGGTACAGACATCAACGGATTGAATGGAACGGGCACAGTTTCCCCGCCGACACGCTTCATCTTGGAAAAAAATTCAGCGAAAGTTCTCGCACCTTTCGACTTCGTCATAGAGATTTCTGGCGGAAGTCCAACCCAATCTACCGGGCGCCTTGCGAGTATTACTGAAGAGACCATCGCACGGTTTTCTCGGCCGCTTATCTGTTCAAATTTTTGCAAGGTAATCTCACTGAAAGACAACGCTTACTTTTTCAACTTCACTTATCTCTGGAAGTCGGCTTATGACAACAAAGTCCTATTTGGTTGGGAAGGTAAGACGAGTGGAGTTAAGAATTTGCTATTTGACGCTTTCACCACGAAGCACCTTGTCTCTAAGCCGCCTACAGAGCTTGCTAGACGTTTTTTTGAGATCGTTGCTCCCATGGAGGCAAAAAAACAGAAGTTCTTGCAAGAGGCTACCGATTTAGCGGCGTTGCGCGACTGGCTGCTGCCGATGCTGATGAACGGCCAAGTCACGTTGGTGTAGATGAGCGAGAAAGAACCTCCGCAGCCGTCCAGGCAAACCGAGGTTTCCCTCGTCCGCTCCTCGGCATTGGAATACCTGACGTTCATCGCCGATAACGAACCGGCAAGCGAGCCAACCATTAAGCAGTACTTAATGGTTCAAGCCGAGGGCTGGCGTGAGGCCCAGCGCAAGGTCGCGCTTCCGTATGTGCTTTTGGCGCTATGTGAGATCTGAGCAATGACAATTCTTGAAATCAATATCGAAAACGTCAAAGGCATACGGTCGCTAAAGATCAATGACCGCATATTTAAAAATCGGCCGAATGTACTGGTCGCCTGCAACGGCTTTGGGAAAACCTCCATCGCGACAGCATTCAAGCATGCAGCCAATCAAACTTCGATCAAATTGCCCGTCGAGGCACGACATCAGCACGACGTAGCCAAGTCAGCCCAAATCAGTTTGGAAGTGGTTGAAGACGGAGTGAAGAAAACGCTAAGCGTGACGGAAGTGGCTCACTCCAACGATATTCGCAAGCACTTCGATATTCATGTAATTGGCGATATGCGCCGAATCAAGACCAGCGCCAAAAACATGGGGAAATTTTTTAGTGCGAGCGCAAAACAGGTTATTGATCCTATTGCCATTTGTGACAAACCGAAAGACGCCGTCAATCCCTACAAAATCACTGATGCCAAACGGACGTTTGGAAAACACAGTTCATTGCTGCTGAATCTCAACGATTCGATTTTCGCTTCGCCGCAGTTTCTGATGCGATCAACGGAGTTCATGCAAGCCCTAAATCCTTTGTTGAAGTCGCGTCAATGGACAAAGATTGAAGCAATACAAACGAAAATTGCCAATCACACTGGCAGCGACCCAGACGCTATTGATGGGGTTAAAGCCGATATACAGCAGCTTCTCGCTGAGTCGAATTTCCAGTTGGCAGCAAAAATTATTGTTGAGACATCGGGATTCGATCAAAACGCAGTCTTCTTGACGCTTTGGCAGATTGCTCTACTTTCACGCAGCCAGGTGGCGCAATTGCAAGGCTATCTAGAATTCCTGCGCTACAAAGAAATCAAGAGATCACTGAAAACTCATGTGTCGGACCTTAATAATTCCTGGAAGTCGGCTACGGTAAAGGAGTCTAGAGGCAAGCTGGTCGTCGAAGTCCCTGACCCGTCGCATATTTCAAATGGGCAGAGGGATATTCTGTTGCTGGTGGCGATGTTCCATGTAGCCAAGCATCAGCTCACCAAGGGGAAAGCCATTCTCATTATCGATGAAGTCTTTGACTATCTTGATGATGCGAATTTGACCGTGGCACAGTTCTACATAACTGAGCTTATCGAAGACTACAAGCGGCAGGGCCGCTCGATCTACCCCATCATCTTCACTCACTTGAATCCGGGGTTCTTCAAGAACTACGTATTTAGCGATCAAAACGTCATATACCTTAACAAAAATGAAGCATTTGACTCGATTGACGCGATGAAGAAGTTGATTGCAGCACGGCAAGATAAAAAGATAATAGACTCGACGAAAAGCAACATTTCAAAATACCTTGTCCATTATCACGTAGACGCTTTCGATTTCTCTGCCGATCTCGCCGCGATAAGCGGCACTCGATCGAGCTGGGGGAAGCACGGAAAACTCCAGGCGTTTCTTGAGGAAGAGTTCAAGAAGTATCAAAGTGGCCAAGCTTATGACCCGCTGGCGATTTGCGCCATTACACGCAGATCAATTGAGGCGCTGGCTTACAGACAGGTTCAGCATCTGACAGAAGCAAGAGATTTTTTCGAAGAACCTAAAACAAGCCCGAAGCTGGATTGGGCTGCACAGCGTGGTGCCACCATTCCTGAGACTCATTATCTGTTGCGAGTCATTTTTGATGACGGATTACATTGGAACTTTGGGCGCGACAACACGATTCCAATCGTTGCAAAGTTGGGCAACCCCATCATTAAAAAATTGATTATTGAACTGGTGTCCAAATGTTTGGACGGTAGTGATGCCAGGGGTGCCCCCGCATGAGCACCAAGCTCCCCATCAACCTCAATGACCTGCTACGCCAACGCACGGTCGAGGGCGAGCGTATCGAGTACAAGGCCGGGTGGAATCCGGACTCAATCATCCGCACCTTGTGCGCCTTCGCCAACGACTTCGAAAATCTCGGCGGCGGCTATGTGGTGATCGGGCAGGATTGTGATGTCAATGGCCAACCGGTGTTTCCGCCCGTGGGGCTAGCCGATAACCAACTCGATAAGATTCAGCAAGAGTTACTGGCTGCTTGCCAATTGATTCAGCCGCCGTATTTTCCAATGTTAAGTATCGAGGAAGTCGAGGGGCGTAAGTTGATCATTCTGTGGGCGCCAGGCGGACAGACCCGGCCCTACAAAGCGCCAGAGGCCGTTACCGCAAAGAAAAAAGTATGGCGCCACTACATTCGACGCTACAGCAGCACTGTAGAAGCAAAGGGTGACGCAGAGCAGGAGTTACTGAGCCTCGCGGCGAAGGTCCCGTTTGATGACCGCTTCAACCAGTCGGCGCGAATCGACGATTTATCTAAGTCTCTGATGCAGGCATTCTTACAAGAGGTGGGTAGCGAGCTTGCGGCGGAGGCGCCGAAACTCTCTGCTGAGTCATTGGCCCGGCAGATGAATGTGGCGGGTGGTCCTACCGAATCACCGTGGCCAAAGAATGTAGGGCTGCTGTTCTTCAATGAAACCCCTGAGCGTTTTTTCCCCGGCGTTCAGATTGATGTGGTCTGGTTCCCGGACGGTGCAGGCGGCGATCGCTTCGAGGAAAAGATATTTAAAGGGCCGCTGGCCCGGATGACGCGCGAGGCACTAAGCTACATCCAGCGCAACTTCTTGCGCGAGACGGTCATCAAGCACCCTGATCGGGCGGAGGCCACGCGGATCTGGAACTTCCCGTACGCTGCCATCGAAGAAGCATTGGTTAACGCGGTCTATCACCGTTCCTACGAGGAGCGCGAACCCATTGAGGTTCGTATTAGCAATGACGAGCTCGTAGTCCTTAGTTTCCCCGGCCCAGACCGATCTATTCGTTTGGAGGATTTGCAAGCCGGTCGGGCAGTCAGCCGCCGCTATCGCAACCGTCGCATCGGTGAGTTCTTCAAGGAGCTGGAGATGACGGAAGGTCGCTCCACGGGTATCCCGAAAATTTTGAAGGAAATGGCGGCGAATGGCTCGCCTGCCCCGCTTTTCGAGACAGATGATGACCGCCTATCCTTTGTGATCCGCTTGCCCCGGCACCCCCTGGCGCTTGTCACGTCTGGAGGTACCCAGCAAGTCACCACGCAAGTCACCACGCAAGTCACCACGCAAGTCGGAGCTCTTTTGTCACGGATGGGGGGCGAAATGACCCGACAAGCCATCCAAGACGCCCTAGAGCTAGCTAACCGGGAGCACTTCCGCAAGACCTATTTGGCACCTGCCTTAGAGCAAGGCGTTATTGAAATGACTGTGCCCAACAAACCCAACAGCCGCAGCCAGCGCTACCGCCTTACGGCCCTCGGGAAGCAATGGCTAGAGTTTCAAAAAGGCAGTGGCAAGAATTAAAGGGTTTAGTGATTAGAGGTTACCCAAGTCATCCGGCGATTGCCCGGATTTAGTGGGTCTTAATGGGTGTAGTTTTGATCAGTCAGCGGGCGGGACCGCTGTGTTCGGGATACCTCATGTCGATCGCATCGACACATCCGCCAGACATGTCGATATTTTTCGATTTTATCGACATGTTTTGGGGAGCGAGTCGATACTTAACATTGAGGCGGGCCAGAAGAAGAACAGAATCTACAGCTATCAAGCCTATGTTGAGCTGCTCTCGAAGTGACTCATTTGAGCCCAGTCGAGAGCACAACAGTCCGCAAGTCCAGGCTCGTCCAGTTCAGGTTTATAACCAGGTGTAGACTCAGGCGCCATACGCCACCATACACAACCTCCACCTCATCTCAGGTGGAGGTTTTTTCGTCCAAACGCACGTAAGTCCGCGTAGCGTTTAGGTAAGTTGTGGCTCCTGCGGACTTCACGAATGATTCTCACCTGCGCATGTTAGCCAGCCTAGCGCGTACCTTGGCCGCTTCCTCTCAACATATCCAGACAGAGAAAACGGCAGAAGTCCACAAGTGACCAGAAAATTATCCATGGCGCACCAATAAAATCAACAGCTTACGTATTGATGAAACGAACGGTTTTTTTCCGATCATCAGAGGGGAACGGAACTCACGACTTTTTGAGAGAGTCTTATTATGAGCTGCTAGCTGCTGAGTTCTAGTACCCGCTCTACCGCCATCGAGACGGAATCCACGGGAATAAAGCGAATTTTTCCATCGTCTGCCTCCCTTTCAATTTCATTCAGGTTAGTTGCCAGTTTTGAGCGCTGTTTCGATCCGAGTGTTGGATCATCTTTCCTAGGCACCGCGGTTAGTAGTGCTGCAGAAGGCAAGCTTGCGAATTCCTTGGCGCGTGCGAGTTCCCAGAGCTTTGCCCTCGCATAACTCACGCTTGCGCTTTGACGTACTGCACTTACCGTTGAAAAATGCATTACCGTTGACTCGGAGAAGAATCCGAACCTAATTAGAGATCCATCTTGATGTAGGCGTGCTTGTCTATTGAAGAAGCGAGCAAGGTCGGGGGCCTGTTGCAGGACCGCATCACGAACCTCAGTAGCAAAGCGTCGATTCACCTCTTCGGGTTGCACTGTCCCATCGTCTTCGTCATCAGCAACATCCGTCTGGGCCAGACTTGAATAGAGTAGTACAGCCTGACGGATGGAATCACCAACTCCTAATGCATCCGTCTGACGGTACGGACCTGGATGCAGACCGAGGATTGGAGATTCGAGAAGCAGGAGGCTGTCTTCTCCCCCGGCCTCGACTATTCGTCTACATATCTCGAGCGACTCCTCGATAAGTACGCGCGGTCTGGATGAATCAGCACCGTACAGGCTATCGAGCACGTCATCTCTAATAACGCGACGAACCACTGTTTCGCCTCCAAATTGCACTACTACCCCAGCCATTAACCGCTCGCCTGTTCCCTCAACAGGCTCCCAAAAGAGAGGACGCCACTTCGCAGATGTCACTTGATGCCCTCTAATAAATCACTTGGTCTTGGAAATCTGTCGAGAACAGCGTTAGCAAGGCGTTTAAGCCGATCACTTACCAAATCAGAAAATCCAGTGGTATCGGTGTGGGTTGCACAGATGCGCTCTGCTTCGTCCACTGCACTGGCACTCAAGGCAAAAGAGGCTGTTACCGCAGCCGCAGAAATCCGGTCATGCTCGCCGCTCATCAATGCCAAATTAGCGAGCTTATTCACGTCAGGCATAGTTTCATTGGATACGCCGAGGGCGCGTTCATGGTCAATCCAGGCGACCTCATTACCATTCCAGAGGATGTTTCCGAGATTGCGATCGAGATTTTTAATGGCCTCGTCAGCCGCTAATGCGAGCGGAGTTTGTGCGAAGTTCGTGACTAACCTTGCAGCAGCATGCTCCAGAACAGAGCGCACTTCTGGCGGCAGATTAATGCTCCATCCCATACGTTGTAATAGATTAGGATAGATTACGTCTATGCAAGCAAAAGCTGTGGGTGGATTGCCGACAATGGCTGGTTCCGGAACGTTAAGTCCCCATCGTCGGAGCAGCATGGAACAAAAGCACTCTGCAGCGATTGCTCTTATTTCCATGCGTTTCAAGATTGCAGCCCTCATCGTGCCATCCGGAAAACGGACAAGACACCTTTGAGCTCCGGTAACGCCGCTACCAACAGGTGTTTCCGTCCCGGCAATTACCTCCACAATAGGCAGTTCCATTAGTTTTTCCCCACCGCCGCCTCCGTTGACGTCTATAGAGGAGTGTATAGCCTGACCGTTCATTTGATCCAATGGTGTTAACAAGAAGTCAATAACGCACGCTGCTCACCCCAAAGCAGGGACGTTCCAAATGCCAGGTCAAACAGGGTGACGTGGTCCGGCAGTGCATCGTCCAGGATGGCAGCTACGATGTCCGGAGCCAAGGTAGTGAGGTTCACCATCCGGCTCACGTAGGCCCGGTCCATCCCCTCCATCTCCGCCACCTCCGCCAGATTCGGAGCCCTTCCGGACTCCAGCAGGGCCAGCCCACGTACTAGGGCCAACTGCATCGGGGTGGGCTGGTTGTCCCACGCACGCGGCTACAAGGCCGTACCGTCCGGCAGGGTCACCGCTTTTCGCCGGCCATGCATGGTTATCTTGATCGGTATGTTCACGCTTAGGCTGCCGTTGCTGGCGCTGACCAGGTCGGCATCGCCAGTCGCTTTGATCTTGATCTCGTTCACGCTGCAACCTCCTCAGTGTCCTTCGTGTGGTCGGAAGGTTTGATCTCCGCAGCAAGCCTCTCAATGCCATTCGGCCGGAATTGCACTTCGATGTTGTGGGGCGTGACCACTATCTTTTTGATTAAGAGGCGGACAATGCGCTCCTGCTCCGCCGGGAATAGTTGGTCCCAGACTTTGCCAATTTGCAGCATGACGATGCACACCTTCGCTTCGTCAGCGTCGCTGTCCGTTTCGGTCGGGAGTTGAGCAACCCGGGTCTTGAGGTCCGGGGTGCGGAAGATCCGGCGCAGATGCTGGACGACGTTGGCTTCCAATTTGATCACCGAAAGCCGAGGCAATCCGGACGCCCCTGCATGCTCCTTATTTTCGTGGATAAAACTACGTTGGGGTGTAGTTACTTGCTATTTGCAACAGGCCGCCTATGACAATAAGCACGAGCCCTAATTTTGATAACCATATCGACCTCACGTACCGCCTTATATCCGCTGGTGTCGGATCAGGAACAGAAAGAACGCCACGGCCTTTTAGATACTCATCGTGATCGACAAAGCTGATTACGGTCAAATATCGCCAAACAAGATAACCGCCGATAACAGTTGAAAGAATGCCCAGCGTATTTAGGTGACTATCCATGTACGTTTATCCGATCAATTAGTATTGATTCTCTTTGACTCATTTTCTATTGGGTCCCGAATTGTTCCACTCGTCGTTTGAAATCAGTGTTGAACGTGAGATCTTTTAATTTTTGCAATCCTGAATCATTCGGATGGCATTGACAGTGGATTCTCTAAGCGAAGGGTGCATCCAAGGGCTCGGGGTGACGGGGTATCACTATCCTGGCTGCGCTGCATCTTCCAGAACTTCAGTCGCCCATTGATTCAGGCTCTTACCCGCGGCCTGTGCGGCAACAATTGCGCGACCATGCACTTCAGGCGGTACGCGTAGCAGCAACTTACCGGAGGCAGGTTTTTCCGGGTGAATGCCTTGCTCTTTGCAATCCGCCAGATAGTCTTTTACTGCGAGCTCAAACTCGGCACGAAGCTGGGCAACCGTCTCGCCGTGAAAACTGATGATGTTGTGAATACCAAGAATTCGGCCAACAAAAAGGTTGTCACGCTCATCGTACTCGACTCGCGCGGTATAGCCTTTGTAGGTCATGGTGTTCATGGCTGCACTCCTGCTCGTTCCAATAGTTCGCGTGCTTCTTCAACCTGATAACGCTTGGCCTCTTTACCCGGGTGAGGCCGATGACAGCGCCACTGCTCACCGTTCAGTTCGATCCTGACACGCGATCCTTCGCGCTCGGATACAGAACCGCCGAGGGCTTTGATGAGCGTCTCGATGTCGGCAAACACGATCGACGCTGAAGTCGGTCGGGCGAAGATCGCCGAGAGCGTTTTGCGGTGTTTAGCACTTACGCCCATATGATATCAAAAAGTGATATCACGACTAGATCAAAACGCATTACGTTACCTTTGCTTTTTGGGTGTTCTGAGAAGTAATTACTGATAATTTATACAGTAATAATTCGGGCATCAAACCCATCAGCCGTTTAGCCGATCCCCGCCTGGATCGCCCCAGATTCCCTCCCGGGGAGACCCCTCTGCGATCACGGAAGAAAACCGCCGAATCGCCCCCCCAAGGATCCGTAGGTCCGAGGGGCTCGCAGAGCCGGTTCGATGCCGGCTCTGCGAGCTAATCCTGGCCCAAGACGAATCCCCCAACACCACCCCAAAAAAGAAAAAGGCCCTATAAGGCCCGTAGACAACTCAAAATCCAAGAAAACAGAACCTACCAAACCTCCCCAACGGCCTGCCCCTCAAAGCATTCGGCAATTCGGCGCCGCGTCCCGGGCGTGGTGCCCTCCGGCAGGTCAGAAATCGGGAAGAAGCTCCGCTCGCTAATCTCCGGGGAATCTTCATTCGTTGGTACCGATACAAAGTCCCGCACCAAATACACCAGTACATGATCTCTGCGCGACACCTCTGAATTAAAGAAGCTCCCCAAAAACTGGCTTACGCCCAGCATTTGTATTCCCGCTTCCTCCACTAGTTCACGGCGCAAGGCCTCAATCGGTGACTCGCCATGCTCAACACCACCACCCGGCAATTGCCAGCCGGGTTCATATCGGTGCTTGACCAGCATCACCTCGTTCTTATCGTTCACAACAATTGCTCGAGCACCCAGTGTCATTGGGCGGCGGAGCAGAAAATACCCATGCAACAGCTTGGAAAGATAGGGATTAATCTTTTTGGGTACCGCACTAGACTCCGAACCACTAACCGCAGGCGCGCTGGTCAAACCAACACCAGGCGATAAAGCACCAACGCCACCAGGAGTCACCCCAACCAAACCAACCTCATGACCCTGAACTTCGAGCCCAACTGAACTAACCCCACGCTGCTCAACATCCCTCTGCAAAGAACCTAAACCATTACCCTCAACAGCCGCCTTCGCCCTCACCCCAACACCAGCCCCCGAACCATCGGCACTCAAAGACTCCCCAGACTTGTAGTCCACCCCAAGCGCGGAAAAAACCCCATGAACTTGCTCAATACTCTGGCTTTCAATCGCCCGCTGCAGTTTCTCTAATTCAGTAGACAAAGTCTCCCGTGCAACCCCACGCTCCCGAGCCCGGAAAATTTTCGGGTGCGCGGTCGATTCCGACTCGGCGCTAATCAACAACTCCTCATAGAGTTTTTCGCCTGGCCGCAGCCCTGTAAACACAATTGGAATCACATGATCCTGGTGGCGGGCAGCACCATCCAAATGACCGTTAGCCCCAGGCAACTGCGGGCGATACCCGCTTAGTCGAATCATTCGCTGGGCCAGGTCCACGATACGAACGGGCTCCCCCATATCCAACAGAAAGACCTCACCGCCTTTAGCCAGGCCAGACGCCTGCAACACAAGCTCAACAGCCTCTGGAATCGTCATAAAGAAGCGGGTGATTTCAGGATGCGTCACCGTTACCGGGCCACCGTGGGCAATCTGTTCCTTGAACCTGGGAATCACTGAGCCAGAGGAAGACAGCACATTGCCAAAGCGCACCATTGACACACGCATTGTCTGCCCAGCTTCAGCCTGCGCCTGGCAGATTAATTCAGCGAGCCGTTTCGATGCCCCCATGATATTGGTGGGGCGAACAGCCTTATCCGTTGAAATTAAAACAAAATCCGCAACACCGCATTTGGCAGCAGCGGTCACGGTCGTCAAAGTGCCAAAGACGTTGTTGTAAAGCCCCTGAAAAGGATTCGCCTCGACCAGCGGCACATGCTTGTACGCTGCCGCATGGAATACCGTTTGAACGCCATGCTGTTGCATCACCCGGGTCAACACCGACTGCTCTGTGACCGACATCAATACTGGAATAACGTCTAAATCCCTTAAGCGTTCATCGTCTTCTAACGCAGTTATCACCGAGTAAAGCGCAAGCTCACCAACATCCACAATCACTAAACGGGACGGGCCCAGCGCTGCAATCTGCAAACAGAGCTCTTTCCCGATCGAACCACCACCGCCCGTTACCATCACCACACGGCCGGTGACGGTTTTTCGCATCAGATCAGCGCTCGGTGCCACAGGGTCACGGCCAAGGACTTCCTCAATGGCGACTTTTTGAAGATCCGCAACCGATTTCTTACCCGACAGAATGTCGGTAATTTTTGGCATGGTCCTGACTGGCAGCCCAAGAGGCTCCAGCATGTCGAGCACCTTGCTTTTTTGTTCCCGCGAGATCGCCGGCATCGCCAGAATCACGGCGCTTAAATCAAACCGCTGCTGCAAAAACTGTAAATCTGTCGGGGCGTAAACGCGAACTCCATGGACTTCTGCCCCCTGGAGTTGAACCGAGTCATCTACCATCGCGACCACGCGATAGGATCCAGACTGGGCTAACGATGTCAACAATTGCCGCCCAGCATCTCCCGCACCGTAGACCACCACATTGGGCCGACCGGTTTTGCGACTGAGATAGAAGATCTCCCGAAGAATCAATCGCCCAAAAGCCATCAGGGAACCGCCCAATATCACGGCAACGCCAACAAAAAGTGGCGATAAGGCGGCGAGCCCAGACACCGACGCGCCAAGCAAAACAGCGCCACCAATAAGACAGCTGGCAACGATCACCCCAAGCGCCCTGACCCCCAGATACCGAACCAGAGAACGATAGAGCCCAAGTAGACTGGCGGCCAACGCGACAACCGCAGCGTAAAAAACCACCAGCCATAAACTGGCTAACGACTCACCTTGCTGCGTGATCGCCGACGCCAACAAAAACGCGACGCCCGCACAAGACAAGTCATAGCCAACTTGTAGCAGCCGTTTTTGCCAACGCTGCAAACCAATAAGCCAGAGAATAAAAGTACTAATCACTTGCGACAACGCCTGAAATTAATTGAACATCACCCGTCAACCACTGCCGAACTAAGAACTTCAGTGATAACCTCCTGCGTCTTGCGAATCTCGGCCTGCGTCAGGGTTGGGTGAACCAAGAACATTAGCGAGGTCTCCCCCAACGCTTTTGCCACAGGAAGTCGCTCTTTCGGCTGCCAGCCAGTGTTATCGAATGCTTTTTCCAAGTACACCTCAGAACATGAGCCCACATAACAAGGCACACCCCGGACGTTAATCTCCTCCAGAATTCGGTCGCGGCTCCAGCCGGGAGCGAGGTTTTCGGGGCGGATGTATGCGTAGTACTTGTAGTAGGCGTGCTGGCAGGAACAATCCGGAGTCGCCAAGGCACCCTCGCCCCCCAGCAATGGGCACCCAGCGCACCGCAGATCCGGCACCCTTATCACCCCACCCTCACCAGTAAACGGCAGTAGCGCCTGGCGAATCGCCAGTGCATTAGCAGTTCTCGCAGCGCTCCAATCTTTCATGCGCCGAAGCTGTATACGCCCGATCGCAGCTTGCATCTCCAACATGCGCCAGTTGGTGCCAAAGCTTTCATGTAGCCAACGAAAACCCGGCGGGTGTTCGCGCTCATACACCGCCGCATAACTCTTGCCGTGATCTTTGTAGGCCCACATCGCGCGCCAAAGAGACTCATCGTTACACGTGACCATGCCGCCCTCGCCACCCGTGGTCATGATTTTGTCCTGGCAAAAGCTCCAGGCACCCACATGACCAATACTGCCAACACTGCGCCCCTTGTAACGCGCTCCATGCGCCTGTGCGCAGTCTTCAATTACTTTTAAGCCGTGCTGGGCCGCCAGCGCCATGATCGGGTCCATATCGCAAGGCCAGCCAGCCAAGTGCACACAAATCACCACCTTGGTTCGGGGCGATAACACCGCTGCAATTGTCTGTGCATTGATATTGCCAGACTCGATATCAACATCAGCAAATACCGGCGTAGCGCCCGCATTCACCACGCACGAAACGCTTGCAATAAAGGTGCGTGGCGTGACCACCACCTCGTCACCCGGGCCAATACCTAGCGCCTTTAGGGCCACATCCAACGCCAAAGTGCCATTAGTAAGTGCCACCGCATGGCGACTACCAACCCAAGCTGCAAATTCATTTTCAAACTCGCGGCATTCGTTACCGGTCCAGTAATTGACCCTATTTGTGGATAAAACTTCACGAACAGCCCTACCCTCTTCCTCAGAAAAAAAAGGCCAGGGCGAGAAGGTTGTATTGAGCATTAAATCAGGGACGTGTTTCAGTAAGTCAAGTATTTTTCAAACAAGAAAGGACTCTCTGTGAAATCTTTGAAGCAACCAGCTCGTGCTTTTCTAGAAGAAACCGATAGTCTCCAGTAACATCAAAAACATCAGGTAACCCAAGAATCAACTGGGGTGGCGCATTGCGTTTCCCCGCCTTGTACTCAGCGATTGCGCTGCCTAACCCACCAATAATGCTATGCTCTTCAACAGTCACAATAAGTTTCGAGATCTGGAGCGCGCACTCAACTGCTTTAGCATCAAGCGGCTTTATTGTGTGCATATTGATTACACCTGCCTTAACGCCTGATTCCAACAAAAGTTTTGCGGCTTCAAGTGATTCGTAAACCATGCTACCGGCAGCGATAAATGTCACCTCAGCTGGCTCACTCAAAATAATCGCCTTGCCAACCTCAAACGAATAGTCCTCCGTGTAAACAGGCGGATTACCGACAGCGCCTGTCAGACGGATATACATCGGCCCCTTAAATTCCGCAGCGGCTTGGACAGTTTTAAATATTTCCGCACAGTCCGCTGGGCATACGACAGTGATATTTGGAATGGCACGCATGATTGCAGCGTCTTCAATACCGTAATGCGAATTTCCAAGAAAAGCCATGGATACTCCGCTTCCTATTGCGACCGCCTTGACATTCATTTCCATATAGCCTAAGTTCATGCGAACCTGTTCAGCGGCGCGCATCGTGATAAAAGGCGCAAATGATGTGGCGAACACATTGTGCCCCTCCTTGGCCAGACCCGCAGCCACCCCAATCATATTTTGCTCAGCTATACCAATGTTGAGAAACTGATCTGGATATGTTTTTTTAAACCTGTCGAGCCCAGATGAATTGCCCAAATCCGCAGATATCACCATCATTTCCGGATGATATTCGGCAACGGCAAGAATGGCTTGCCCAAACACCCCACGAGAACCAATTCGTGACCACTGCCGTGCATTACTCGCATTGATCTCGAACATACTTAGGCCCCAACACCTTCTACGGTAACACCTAACTCAGCTAATGCAAGGTCGTAATTTGCCTTTGTAAGTCGATTATGGTGCCATTCATTATTGTTTTCCATGAAAGAAATGCCTTTACCTTTTACAGTGTGCGCGACCAACACTCGAGGGCGCCCAGTTTCACGCGGCGCCTCAAAGGCGCTCACAATTTGCGGGATATTATGTCCATCAACTTCATGAACATCCCAGCCGAACGCTCTAAATTTACTGGCTAAATCAGCCAAATCAATAATCTGCTTAGCGTCGCCATCACTCTGTAACTTGTTGTAATCAACGATAGCGGTCAAATTATCAAGCTTTAGCTGAGCTGCTGACATTACAGCTTCCCAAACCGACCCTTCGTTGCACTCACCGTCACCCATGTAAACGTATACCCCAAAACGTTGCTTCTTCTTCATAGCGGCCAACGCGATTCCAACACCCATAGACAAACCTTGTCCTAGACTGCCGTTTGAAGACTCAATGCCTAAATCAAGATTCATCACTGGGTGCGCGATTAAATCGCTTTCGTTTGTCTGAAAAGTCTTGTAGGTTTCCTCGTCAATGATTCCAGCAACCAAAAGTGCAGAAAAATAACCCAAAACCCCATGGCCTTTGCTCAGGATAAAGCGATCGCGCTCCTCCCATCGCGGGTTGGCTGACTGGTACCTAAGAACCCGCCCGTAAAGCACTGCCATAAGTTCCACCATGGAGAGGCCACCCCCTAGATGCGCACTCAAGTTACAAGTGTGACTAATCTCTAAAATCTTATGACGCATAGTCTTTGCAATATCTACGAGATTTGCAGAATTCATAAGCCCCCCTGTTTAAACCATACCACCGTCAACGCGCAAAGTCTGACCTGTAACAAAGCTAGACAAGTCACTCGCCAAAAACAAAGCCACGTTCGCAATATCTTGCGGATTAGCGGCTCGCTTTAAGGCTGCGGAATTAATTAATTTGTCTCTTGCATCGGGAGCCATCTGATCAAACATACTAGTCTTGGTTACCCCAGGCGCGATGTTATTTACTCTTACGTTTGCAGCCCCTAATTCGGTGGCCATACCGCGCGATGCACGCGCGAAAGCGGCTTTACTCGCGCCATACGCTAGCGTGCCAGGATCCGCAATTTCTGCAGCAGTGGAGGTAATGTTGATAATGCTTCCCGAATGGTGTCTCGTCATTAGCCGAGATATTCCCTGAGTGAACAATATCTGGCCAATCAGATTAATCTCAAACACTCTGCGTAATTCAGCAATTGGTGTCATTTGGAACAAACCGCCAGAAGCAGTTCCCGCATTGTTGACCAACACGTCAACCTTGTTACCCGTTAAAGACGCAATTTCTTTAATCGCTGCCTTTATTGACGCATCGTCACTCAAGTCTAAAGTGACCGCTTGAACACGGTCTAAATGTCTTGCATCAGCAATCTTCTCGACCGCTGAGGTATCGATAGCGCGCATACATGCAATCACTTTGGCACCATGTATCACGAAGGTTCTCGCAACCGCTAATCCGATCCCTCGATTCGCTCCAGTTACCACAGCAATTTTATTTTCTAACACGCTCTACCCTTAAGAAAGTTCAATCTAGTTCGCGATAAATCAGCCCGCGCTCATACACCGGCTCCAAAAGGCTCCAGTCATCCTCTCCCAAAAAGTTGCCACGCGGGAAAGGCGGTACTGTACCCGCACCGATTTTTTCTAGGATAACAGGAGTGGTGTAATAGGCCTTAAATAAATGCTCTACCATAGATGAAAACACTCTTATATTAGCTAGCCTACAAGCATTAATTGCTTCTAGTTTCTGTTCGGAATCCAGGTTCGAGAATCTTTGTGAATATTTTTCTGCGCATACCGTGTCTAGTATCTGTGCAAAATCCACAGAGAGCGCCTCTAGGTTATGTCGCCTTAAATAATCATCAAAGCGAATCACTGATGCACTCGGTATTCCTAGATCAGTATCGCCCGGTAGCATAATGCCTATGATCGTTTGCAAATCTGTCATGAAAGGCTGCCATTTTTGTGTCGACAGATATAGTCACAGGCCCACAAGGTCACGGCTTGTGCCGTAGCAACGGGGTTGACTGCGCCGGCGGTCACGAAAACACTGCTGTCCACAACAAAAAGGTTTGGGACGCCATGCACTTGACAATAGCGATTGACTACAGAATTTTTAGCATCATCCCCCATACGGGCCGTGCCCATTAAATGCCAACCTGTGTGTTTTACGGGGGCAAAGGAGGAAGTAACCTTGGCTTGAGCTGCCTCAAAAACTTGTTTAGATGCCTGGATACCATGTGTAAGCATCTTCTTTGTGTTGTCGCTAAGTTTGTAAAACACCTTCACTCCGGGCATTCCTGACGCGTCGCAGTTTGCCTCGTCTAATTCAACTCGGTTGTGTAATTCGGGCAAATCCTCCGAGATGACTGCTATCCCCGCTGATCTATTAAAGATTTGAGAAAATCTCTTGTGATGATTAAAACCAAGCGGGATTTGCCGCATGAAATAACCTGTTATCGCTGTTTCCGCAGCAGGTGCTCCTCGCAAAACCTGGAGAGTATAGCCGCGCGTGAAATCTCTCTCAGAGGAGGTTTCATAGAACTGCTGGCTTAGTATGCAAACACCATGCGGACCCAAACTAGACTGTAGGTCACGATCAAAGACAGCCTCAACGTAGGCCAGCGGATGCAACATCAGGTTTTTACCCAACATGCCTGAATCGTTCCCCAGACCGTTTTGGTGCTTTGGCGACCGAGAATTCAATAATAGTCGCGGCGTGCCAACCCCACCGCATGCGACCACAATGATGTTAGCGTGTAACTCATGACGAGCTCCGGAAGCATCTGCGTACACAACGCTTTTTGCCCTCCCATTTTGATCGAGTGTGACCTCGAGAACCCGGCATTGTGTGCGGATCTCCACACCCTGCCTTATAGCCAAAGGCCAATATGTAACATCTACACTGCCTTTCGCACCCTGTGCACAACCCGTATTGCATGGGCCGAGATTGATACACTCCCCACGGTTACCATGATTCCGCGTATTAATTGCAGCGTAAGAAGGCCACCAATGCCAGCCTAACCGATTGAATCCCTCAGCTACTGCTCGACCCATGGCTCCCAGCGGAACCGGCGGTAGCAGACTCGAGTATTCTGGATTTGCGGGGTCGCCAACTAAACCGGCAACGCCCATCATCGATTCGTTTAGCTCAAAATAAGGCTTTAAATCTGCAAAACTAATCGGCCAATCCTCACCCACGCCATCCAAGCTACGCGTCTGAAAATCGGAAGGATGCATTCTGGGAAAATGAGCCGAATACAAGATCGTACTACCACCGAACCCATTAAAATTCGCAATCGAAATCGGAGAGTTACTGTCATCTATAGGGTAATCAGCGGGATTGCAGCGAACAGCGGGATTCGGGTTGTAATCCTTAGCTCTAGACAGTTCCCAGTCAGGTCGAGTGCTGGGATATTTTTCAGGGCTAGTCTTTTCGCCCTGCTCGAGACACACAATTCTAAGTGACTGATCTCTGCTGAGCCGCCATGCCGCAGCAGCGCCGCTGGCACCTGAGCCTACAATTACAACATCAACTACCTCTTTCATCCCGACTTCTGAGATGTTGGTAAATACTGCTCAAGAATCTCGGGAATCGTAATCAGCATATCAGCCTCACAAGCAATTTCGCCATCAACAGTGGCCACACCTTTTCCTTTACAAATACCGCGATTCCAAGAGAGTACTTGTGCATCAATTTCAAATTTTTTGCCGGGTAAAACTTCTTTTCTAAAACGAACCGTATGTTGTAACGCGTGAGTTACCTTCCCCTTCAGCCCTGGCAACGTGGTTATTGCAACTGTTAACATTTGCGCGAGCGCCTCTAATTGCAGGGCGCCTGGCATGTTCGGACCATCAGGGAAATGCACCGGAAAGTACCACTCATTCAGTGTTAGATTCTTATATCCGCGAGCGTATTTCCCGGGTGACACGACGTCAACATGATCGATCATCAAGAAAGGATAACGATTTGGTTGGTAGGCCTGCAATTCAAGGCAATCTAAACTAAAGCCATCATTCATATTATTTTGATTTGTCACGTTTTCCTCCATTATTCTTATAAATCAACAACTCGCGAAAGACTGCCGATTAAGTCGTAGCCGTCCCACAAAATACTCATATCCAATGCACGACCAACGGGTACAACACGATCAATGCCACGCAACCGATTGCGAGTGATCCATTGCCTAATAACTGTGTGGTCAATACCCTGCACAGTCAGCGTTTGATAGCGCTCGCTTACGATTGGTGCAAGCGCATCGAGGTGCGGCAACACAACTTCATGGATAGTGCCGAAGTAACCGCGACACTCATCTTGATGCTTATCTAAAAAACTTAATTGGATACGATAAAGTACATTTGTGTTGCGCTCTATACTCTGCACGCCCAAATTGGCAATCGAGTTACGACATACTGCAGTAAATTTATCTATTACATGGACTGCCTGTAAAGGGTACTTCTGTCGTGCAATTTTTACCACTTCTGGCCATAACTTTCGCTGTGCCGCTTCTACCTCTTTAGGTTCGCCAATCCACGCAATTAATTGCGGCGAAGAACAAGCTGACTGATCCATCAGGTAAATATCATTATATAAAGCGAAGCAAAATCGATCAAAGGCCTGCTTTCCCATCTCTAAAATACAAACAGGTTCCAATAAACATAAAGAATAGCGATCAGGGAACGCTACTTCGCGGGAGCGAGGTTTGCTCGGGAAGCTGCGCATGTGAGCTACGGTTTCATCACCACCCCAAATAATGCGCCCATCAGCAATCGAGATCAAGAATTTAACGATTTCATCATCTCGATCAAATCTCATTAAAACTAGATCTTGTCGTAGGTGTTGATAGCAGGGCTCATTCAATTGCTTCTGAATAGCGCTAGCTAGGAGATCAATAGTCGCAGAGGGCTTACTTGGTAAACGCAGTACACATGAATTGCCAGATAACAAACCAAACGCCATAGAAAAAGCGAAATTTACCGGTACATTGGCGGGGCAGATATGGAACGTTAGACCCAGGCCCATTTGTAAACGAGATTTGGGATCGTAGCGCTCACGCATTCGTTCGAGATTTGCCTGACGACACCAATACGCA
This sequence comes from beta proteobacterium MWH-UniP1, assembly GCA_036362785.1. Classification (NCBI taxonomy): domain Bacteria; kingdom Pseudomonadati; phylum Pseudomonadota; class Betaproteobacteria; species beta proteobacterium MWH-UniP1. Next base: position 360,525 of record CP143625.1, on the reverse strand, counting down.
AATGCTGCAATATCTGGCATAGATTTGCCGACGGGATCAGCAAGCAGAAGTCGAGACAGTTGAGCGAGAAATGCAACACGCTGTTCGCTAAAGATCTCGATAGGCTCGTTCGAGATTGCATCACTCGACCCAAGCAAGAACTCTATTTTCTGCGACAAGTTATCGGGTATATGTATCACTGCAACCGCGCGCTTCAGCATCTTGAACACGACCCAGCACTTTAAAATACGATCCCTTGCGCCCACACTTACAGTTGTCTATACCGTGCAGTACACCCTCGTCCTCGCTAAGCAATGAATGGCCTGGATAACTTCTCGGTATTGCCGACAATAACTGTATCAATCCAGGCTGTCCAAATGGCAACGGGTCGAAGCTCATGGGATCCCTAACAAAAACTTCTGACCATACCGAAGAATGCAAGTATCCATGCTCACACTCCATAAATATGGAGCCAGTCTGTTCAACCATACCGTAATAGTTGTGAATACGAGTAATACCCGTCACCCCTTTTAGACGGCGTTTAAAATCTTCGGGATCGACTGCCTGAGACTGCAGTTGTTTCCATCCCCCTCCGTGAATCAATATTCCTCTTTCCAGATTCAACGATCGGCCGTTAGACTCTAGCCAACGCACAAGATATAACCACACAATAAAGGTGAAACCAAAGATTAAGATGGATTCGCCAGCATGTTTTGACAAGAACCCCATGACCCTTTCTTCATTGATTGACATATCGTCATCGAGGGCGAATTCAACTTCTCGACCAAAGACAGAAAACCCAAGAATTCCTGCAGTGCGCGCCGAAAACTTTTGTCTATCTGCAATCGTTTTGCGACAGTCAATTACCAGCAACGGCAATCGCTTCGGACCGATGAATTCACCCATAATGCGTGAAAGTACCTTAACTTGCATGGCAGAGGTGTGTTTATCGAGGAATATTTGGGATACAGCGGTTCCACTTGTCCCCGAAGATGTCATTGTCTTTACAACTTCAGTAGGTTCTACGCTAATCAAGCGCTCATGCTTAAACAGCCGGACTGGCAGAAAAGGCACGGTTTCAAGATTCGTAATATCTTCAATGTTCCATAGTTTCTGCAAAATTGCTCGATAGCCTGGGCAGGAATTCGCATGGTGTGATGTTAAATCCTGCATCACACTCAATAGCAGTGATTGCTTACGCGCTTGGGGTAGTTCGTAAACTGGCCAAGTCGCTATATCGCCTAGTGTTTCTTTTCCAAGCATGAATAGTCAACTTTTCCGGTCGCAAGACGAGGCAAAACTGAGATGGCGGAGACATTTAAGGCAGAAGGATGAATCCGCATAACGGTTGAGAGTATCTTTGCGAAATCTTTACATTTATCTTGCTGTACACACTCTAATGTCACCTGCAAACAATCATCGCTCCCGTAGGCAGCCGCCACCACGCCATGCTGTGCGAACCATGTTTCCACAGCATCAACGGACAGCCGAACTCCAAATATCTTGATAAATCTGCTTTTTCGACCTTCGATGTAAAAGAACCCCTGTTCATCTTGCCTTGCTAGGTCGCCAGTACGCAGCAAACCACACCAATCGTCACCACGCTTTAAATCATCTCGAATCTCTGCATACCCTAGCGCTACGTTAGGTCCACTGTATATCAACTCACCTATTTGCCCAGGCTGTTCGATCGTTGCACCATGCTCGTCTTCAAGCCATAGGCGGCCACCGGGTATTGCCTTGCCAATGCTGCCAAGTTTAGTAGCAGAGTATTCCGGGCTTAAATAGGCCATTCTCGGCGCGGCCTCGGTCTGTCCGTACATTGTAAAAAAGCGAATATTCTTGGCTTCACATATCTCCAAAATACGCTGAGTGCGCTCTAAGGGCATTTTTCCGCCCGCTTGAGTTAGTGTCTTGAGGGCAGGTAGTTCCATACGTTCAAAATGCAGCTTCAATAAGATTTCGTAGCTATAAGGAACGCCAGCCATACTGGTAACTTCAAGGGATTTCATTTGTTGCCAAAATAAAGGATCAAAAAAGTTTCGATTGGACAAGACGATAGAGGCACCCGCACACAAATAGCTGTGTAAAACCGAGATTCCATAGGAATAATAGAATGGCAGCGAGGTGATAGCCCGATCTGTCGACTCTATACCTAGGTAGTCAACAATGGACTGAGCGTTAGAGTAAAGATTACGCCAAGACAAACGAACCAGCTTTGGTGACCCAGTTGTGCCGGAGGTTGTCAGCAAGAGGGACAAATCCGCATGAAGCTCTGGACCGTCGGCACGTCCACTACAGCACAAAACATAGCCACCAATTTCGCTAAATACTTCGTAGCCCTCTAATGTCTCCGCTATAAGTTTCGGCAAAAAAACATACTTCGGCACATAAACACTTAGCAGCCGTACTAGCAAGTCTCTCGAAATGCTTGGGTCCAACAACAATGGCACGGTGCCCGATTCGAAGCAAGCTAAATAGGTCTTGACCGCTGAAACGTCATTACGCCCAAGGAAGAACATCAGTTGACGCCTTGGGAGCGCGTTCGAAATTATCGTTACTTCGTCTCGCAGCTGACCATATGTAAAGACCTTACCCTCATCACTGAACAATGCTATCCGATTTGGATCGTGCGGCTTGGCCAACCAAGAACTCATATTTCGATGCCATACTTTTTGAGCTTTTCAATACCTACAGAATAAGAACTAAACTCAATAATGTCTTCTGTTTCCATCATTATCCCGAATGCGTCCTCAAGAGCAGCGATCATGCCCATATGTCCGACTGAATCCCAGGCAGGAACGCATTGGTAAGTAAAGCTTTCATCAAGAACACTCTCTTCAACAGAGAAACAGTCCACAAAAACCTTATTGTATTTCTCTTTATTTGACACGATTAATCACCTTTATTTAAAAACTCTCTGTTCAGTATTCTTTCTAACAACTCTTGCAGGGTTTCCAAGCGCAATCATATTGGCGGGGATGTCTGAATATACTACCGAACCCATTCCAACAATCGAGCCGGATCCAATGCTTATCCCCTCCTTGATTAGAGCCCCCATACCAATGTAACAATTATCACCAATAACCGTAGCCCCACCGATATTCACCATAGAGGAGATAACACTATTTTCTCCTACTTTAACATCGTGTCCAATAATGCTCATTGTGTTTACCGACGAATTTCTGCACAAGAAAGCATTACTCGACACAGAGCAAAAAGGAGTTATTACAACGCCGCATTCAATTAACGCGCTATCAGAGATTATTGAGGATGGATCCACTAAGACACCGAGATTTCCGCCAGATAAGACAAGTCGTTCATGCAGTTTTTTTCGAACCGCCGGCTCCCCGTTTGCAATTAGGACCTCTGCCTTCGTTAATTTATTCAGGCTTACCAACTCGTCTAGTTGGTAGACTTGAGCCCCATACTTAGATTTCTCAGAGCTTGAATCATCGATAAAACTGATGCATTCCCATTGTTTTGTTATGTTATTCGTACGCCTTGCAACGTCCATCACTTCCTTGCCAAAGCCCCCAGCGCAGTAGATAAACAAATCTTTCATTTATTCTCCGAATTTTTTCAATTCGCCATGTGAACGAAATCCCGACCGGAACAGTACAACTTTGATTGTGGCGAGCAGTATTGCGCAGTCTAAACACCAACTGAGATGTTCAGCATAGAAAACGTCATAGCGGAGTTTACTGGTCCAAGTAAGATTATTTCGTCCCTTTACTTGCGCCAAACCTGTAATCCCAGGCATGACATCATGCCTCCGCATCTGTGTTGCCGAATAACTTTTCAGGTACTCGACCAAGAGCGGCCTGGGTCCGATCAGGCTCATATCACCCTTGATCACATTGATTAACTCAGGTAGCTCATCGAGGCTACTCGCCCGGAGGAACAACCCCAGCTTTGTGATTCTGTCTTGGTCCTTAAGATTACTGTTTTTAGGGGCGGTAACCATCGTACGAAATTTATACATCTCAAATAACTTACCCTTCAAACCGGGGCGAAACTGTCGAAAAATTACCGGCCTGCCCATATTTAATCTAACGGCCAATGCCACCAAAAGAAGTACCGGCGTCAGCAGTGTCAGAGCAGCGGTCGCGAGAAGCACGTCAATGATGCGTTTTACTTTTTTGTAATACATCTTCAAATAACTGTTTAAATTTTACAGTTCCCGCCGACAAGGAAAGGTTTGTCATGTAGTATTCGCGACCCCGCTGGCCCATCTGCTTGCGCTGACTTGGCGTCATCGCAGCCAGAGCTTGCACAGCATCCGCTATCGATTTTGGATCCTCAGGCTTTGCCAACACCCCACAACCGGCCAGCGTTACTAGTTCGGCAGCATCCCCTTCAACCGCCATCAGCAGAGGTTTGCCAGCCGCCATATAGGCTTGGGTCTTGGAAGGTATCGTAACCTTGAACAGTTCATCTGCTTTCAGGTGCACTAACAAGGCGTCAGCGGAATCTAGAAAGTGTCCGATTTCCGACATTGGAACCGGGGGATAGAACAGTACATTTGTGAGGTTTCTAGCGGTTGCTATTTTCTTTAAGCGTTCAGAATCCAGTCCCGTACCAACGAAAATCATTTCTACGGCCACGCCCCGTGCATTTAACAAGTCAACCGCTTCCAAAACGGCACCGAGCGCTTGTGGCGTACCCATATTCCCGGCAAAAAGAACACAAAAATGGCTCTTAGAAGTACGTTGATAATTCGACTTGTCAATCGGCTCGTTGAGTTTATGTTCATCGGACCAATTGTAGATTACTTCGATTTTGCCCTCTGGAACACCACGCTGCATAAGCAACGTCTTGAAGCCCGGCGACAACACTACGATTTGATTGACTTGTTGGTAAATATGCTTGCACACTAAGCCAACCAGGAACAATATCTTTTCATTATTCAGCATGCCTGTAGTACGTAAGGTGTCAGGCCATAGGTCCTGAATGTCATACACCACGGGAATCCCTCTCAATACCCTGATTAATGATGCAGTAATACCAACCGTTAAAGGCGGGTGATATGCGTAAATAATATCTACCCGTCGCGTAAAAAAAAGACAATAGAAAAGCGAGGTAACTGCGAAACTTACATAGTTGAGCACGCGTCTGATTGCTGACCGATCATGGCTCGGGTATAAAGCCACCCTCGTTACTTTTATATCATCAATGGTCTGTCGGTGGATCAGCTTTATTCTGTACCCTGGATAAAGCTTCCCCGTTGGGTAATTTGGAAAACCGGTAACAACTTCGACGTTCACACCTTGCCTGATGAGTTCCTTTGCAAAAGCTAACCCCTTGAAAGTTGGCTCAGGATCAAACCATTGAGTTAGCAACAAGACCCGCATGGGCTCGGGCGCAATTGACTTCAGTACTTCTTCCACACCACGCGATTCACATAGTCGGTGTAGCTGTGAATAAGGCGCACCACCTTTTCACTAACGTTGGACACACTGTAGTCAGACACTATGCTCAGGTTACGTTCGGCACCACGTGGCTGTGTAGCAAGGATCGCAAGAGCCTGGCCCACACGCTCTACCTCCAGACCCACCATCATCACAGCGGTTTCCTCCATGCCCTCGGGGCGCTCGTGCGCTTCACGAATATTCAGTGCCGGAAAATTTAAAATAGATGATTCTTCCGTAATAGTGCCGCTATCGGACAGAACCGCTTTAGCATGAATCTGCAAGTTCACGTAATCGTGAAATCCCAAGGGCTTCAGCAGGCGCACAAGCGGGTGAAACTTGGCACCCGTTGCATCAACCCGATTTTGGGTACGCGGATGAGTAGATACGACCACCGGTAGGCTGTGGTCTTCAGCAACCGCGTTTAACACCGCTACCAGTTTGGTAAACGACTTCTCAGGTTCAATATTCTCTTCCCGATGGGCACTAACCACAAAGTACTGTTCAGGTTGCAAATCCAGGCGAGTAAGTACGTTCGAAGTCCGAATCTGCGGCATATAGTGGTGCAACACCTCGTACATAGGGCTACCCGTCTTGATCACCTGATCCGGCGGCAGGCCTTCACGCAGCAAGTAGTCACGGGCAATAGCGCTGTATGTCAGGTTAATGTCTGCCGTGTGGTCCACAATGCGGCGGTTGATCTCCTCTGGCACCCGTTGGTCAAAGCAACGATTGCCGGCTTCCATGTGAAAAATAGGTACCTTTCGTCGTTTCGCGGGGATCACTGATAGACAACTATTCGTGTCACCCAGCACCAGAATAGCTTCGGGCTGTTCTTTTGCAATAACAGCATCGACTGCCGTGATGAGGTTTCCAATGGTGTTGGCAGCCCCCGTGCTTCCCTCCGCACTATTCAGGAAATAGTCGGGTCTACGCATGCCAAGGTCGTCAAAGAACACCTGATTCAGCTCGTAATCATAGTTCTGGCCAGTATGCACAAGCACATGATCACAATGAATATCTAAAGCCGACAGCACTCGTGACAGGCGAATGATTTCTGGCCGGGTACCCACAACCGACATGACTTTGAGTTTCTTCATTTTAAGGCTCACAGGGGGCAGGCAAATGTGTCGGGGCGCTGGCGGTCGAATACCTCGTTGGCCCAGAGCATCACAATCATTTCTTCTGTGCCAATGTTGGTAATGTCGTGCGCCCAGCCGGGCACGGTTTCCACGATTTCGGCATTCTCTCCGCTCGTGGTTAGCTCGTGGGTTTCGCCGGTGTGCATGTGGCAAAACTTGAAACGCGCCTGCCCTTTGATCACCAGGAATTTCTCTGTCTTGCTGTGATGGTAATGCCCGCCACGGGTAACGCCGGGGTGTGCGGTGAAGTAAGAAAACTGCCCACAATCAGGCGTCTTCAGCATTTCCACGAAGACACCACGGGGGTCGCCGTGCATGGGCACGGGATAGGCAAAAGATTCAGGCGGCAGGTAGCTGACGTAGGTGGCATACAAGGCCCGCGTCAGGCCGGTGCCCACGCGCTCAGACACTAAAGTGCTGCGGCAGTTCTTGAACGCATCGATTTGGTCTGACAGCTCCCCCAAGGTGATGTTGTATTCGGGGGCCACCGCAGGGTTGCTCAAGCCCGCGATGGGCTCTTGCAGCGCTTGCAAAAAGGCATTCACCACGTCGTCCACGTAGACCAAGCGCACACGGGCTTGGGCATCGTTGATCTGCACCGGCAAGTCGTGCGCCTTGTTGTGGCAGAAAGTGGCCACGACAGAGTTGTAGTTAGGACGGCACCATTTGCCAAACACGCCAGGCAAGCGGTAAATGGCCACGGGGTTCCCGTTGCTTTTGGCCAATTGCGCCAGGGCCTCTTCAGCGGCACGTTTGCTGCGGCCATAAGGGTTACCTTGTTCGGCTTGCGCCGATGAACTGAACAACACCGGTATGCCCTTTCCCATGCTTTGCAAAGTTTGGCACAGGCGCTGGGTCAAACCGTTGTTGACCGCATCAAACGCGGCGGGGTCGGTGGGCCGGTTCTCACCGGCCAGGTGCACCACCGCGTCGGCTTGGACCAACGCCGCTTGCCAAGCGCTATCGCCATCCCCGCGCATGAGGGTCAAGACTTCGGTTTCGGCGCGCTCACGCAAGCGCATAACCACATTTTTGCCAATAAAACCGTTGGCTCCGGTGACTAGTACTTTCATGGCTTACTCCTCGGTCTCCACATGTTCACCCCGGGCAATGGCTTGCATGAAGCGCAGCTTCATCAACAAAGCCTGCATGCCGAAGACATCCAAGCGCTCGGTGTTGTGCGAGTTGTAGTCGGTGGCTTCAGAAATTTTGGTTTCTCCCTGCTCCACGAACTTGCCGTAGTTCAGGTCGCGCAGATCGGGGGGCACGCGGTAGTAGCCTCCCAAGTCTTCGGCGGCCACCATCTCTTCGCGGCTTAGCAAAGCCTCATAGAGCTTTTCGCCGTGGCGGGTGCCGATCACGCGCACCTCGTGTTCGGGTTTACCCAACAGCGCGGTCAAGGCCTTGGCTAACACCTCAATTGTGGCAGCTGGGGCCTTTTGCACAAAGATCTCACCAGGCCGGCCGTGCTCAAAGGCGTAGAGCACTAGGTCTACGGCATCGTCGAGCGTCATCATGAAGCGGGTCATGTTCGGGTCGGTCAGGGTGATGGGCTCGCCGAACCGAATTTGTTCAATGAAGAGCGGGATCACCGAGCCCCGAGAGGCCATGACGTTGCCGTAGCGGGTGACGTTGATCACAGTCTGGGCGGTATTGCGCGACTTGGCCACAGCCACCTTTTCCATCATTGCCTTGCTGATGCCCATGGCGTTGATGGGGTAAACGGCTTTGTCGGTGCTGAGCACCACCGCGCGCTGCACGCCGCAGTTGATGGCGGCTTCCAGTGCGTTCTCGGTGCCGAGTATATTAGTCTTAACCGCCTCGAGCGGGTGAAACTCGCATGAAGGCACCTGTTTGAGGGCCGCAGCGTGGTACAAAAAGTCGGCCCCCCGCACTGCGCCCAGCACCGACTGGTAGTCGCGCACATCACCAATGTAGAACTTTAGCTTGGGGCTGTTGTACTTCTTGCGCATGTCGTCTTGCTTCTTTTCATCTCTGCTGAAAATTCTAATTTCACGTAAGCCTGAATCAAGAAGCCGCTTGCAAACGGCATTGCCAAAAGAACCGGTGCCACCGGTAATCAATAGCGACTTATTTAAGAAACTCAACATGTAATCCCATCATTTCTAAAAAAGGCACCACGGCAGCGCGAGGACTGCAACGCTCTTCGATAAATTTCTTTGCGAGCAAACCGGACATTTGACGCTCGTGTGGATGGCGGTTTAAGTGGCTCTTTAGTGCGAATTCGATATCCAAGTAACGCACCGATTTAATTATCGTAACATGTCTATAATAAACATCAGGAACACCGGCCAAACGAGTAGCGATAACTGGCGTACCAGTTCCCAAAAACTCAATTAACTTTGATGGAAATGAATACTTTACATACTCATGTTTAGGATCTCTAGTCATTAAAAGTGCTGATGCATTTTTTTGCACGATGTTTAAATCAGCTTGATTTAAATAACCTTTATATTTTATACGTTCATCCAGATGGCTACATTTTTTAATATAATCAACAAGCTCACCAGAACCACAAATCCATAATTCCGCATCAATATCAGACCGCATGAATGAATGCAAAAGAATATCAACACCATACGCATTATTCAAACCTCCCGAATAAAGAAAATATTCACGTTTGTTTTTGCAAAATGAAGAGTTATTACTCAGGATTAACGGTTGAAAAATACCCTCAATCACGACGGCTGGAATTCCTCTCAAAGCCGGCACATCCGTTAATATATACTTTGAAACCACAGAGAAGCCATTGGCCCTGGCCAGTAAAAACATTGAAATAATTACATCAAGGCTCTTGAAAAATCTAAAAAATTTACTACGATTAACACCGACATTCATAAAAACAGGCAAATCGGCCACTATTACATAAAAGTCAATTTTACAAAAAAAATTTATTATATTGGCTGCCAAAAGCAATGGCGTATGAGTAGAATAAACACATATTTTAATTTGTTCTTCCCTAAAATTTAGGAATTTAATTAGACAAGCCGAAAGACTAATTACTCTTGATATAGATTTCAAACCAATAAAATTAATAAATGGAACACGATAACATTTACACCCCCAAAAACTCCATTGGCGAAAGCCAAAAAAAATTTTTTTATTCTTACGGTAAGTGGAACTCGGACAAAAACCAAACACATCTACGTTAAAATTATTTTCAACAAATCCACGAAAATAGCCTAATTCGTGCTTTCTTGCTGCAACTTGGGGATAAAGGTCGAATTTAGTAATTTCGTCGAAATAATCTTGCTCGACTAAAAAACCGAGCATAACAATTTTACTTTTTTTTAAACTCATAAATTTGACACTGTGTTCACTGGGTTAAGTTTTTTGCTCAACAAACCTGACAGCTATCGCAATAGCGGAGAATATTGATACCCAAACCTCTTTACGACCGCGGGGCAAAAATAGAAATATGAAATAATCGGATCTAACCAAAGTGACTGCGAAAAAAAAGCTAGTAAAATAATTATCAGGGGAGCTGGATCATTATAATTATTTAGAAAAAGTAAAAGAAATAAAGTAAAAATAGCAATAATTCCATAACGTTGAATCAATTGAAGAAATGAATCAAAACCGCCCAAATCATTTGCAGCTAAGGTTTCGTTATAAACGTTATTCCCAAGCCCAAAAATTAGGTCAACCAAATTTGTATTAATTAAGTATTCATATCTATTATACCGCGCTTCGAAAGCATGCGTGTTAAAGAGCTTATAATCAAAAATATATTTTAATTCAATAATAAAGAAATAAATAAAAATGCACCCAAATAAGGCGAAGAAGATTTTATTTTTATAAAAATTACACGACATCATCAAAACAATTAACATTGCGAATAAACCCGTAGTACTTTTTCCAAGAAAAAGCGCAACGATCAACATCAAACTTAAAACGTCGATTGATCCCCGCATACGTACGATTCTGTTATTGAGTGCCAGTAAAATAAAAACCTGCATTATTCCAGGCTCGCGCGCAAAACTGCTAAATCTTGCTGTTACCCCATATTCATGAGTCAAAAAATTAACTATACCGACTGTATACCCTCTTTCGCATCCCTTAAAATTATAAATTGGCAATAAATCATAATCGAACAATCCGTAAGAAAAGGGCAAATAAATTGGCAACCCCAGAGCGATTATAACAATAATAAATGATTCATTTATATCTAAAAAATCTTTCTTTGTATAGCTATTAGCCAAAATAAATCCGGAAAATACTAATGAAAATGTTCCGATTATCCACACGATTGAATTACCTAAGTTTTCCATATCTAAGATTATCGGGTGCAAAACAAAAACTCCAAATAAAACAAGTAGGACGCGTAAATTATTTAAAAAATTTATCGATATATTTTCGCTCCTAAATAAAAAGCCCAAAAAAGCCAATGCAAGCGAAATTGGTGCTTTCAATTCAGCCTCAATCAATGGAGAGAGTGTAATAAAAATTAACAATGATAAACATAATTTATTAGGAAAACTCTGTTTAAGTCCGCTCATGATGCTGTAGTCTTCCTCGTCAAGTAGACATTGAGGATGTAGAGTTTTCTGCTTGTCGCCTAAACAATCTGGGTGCCAACTTTCCCAGTGCCCCGTGGGGGCGTTCCTCGTTGTAGACCGTGATCCATTCGTCGGTAATGTCACGGACCTGGTCTAGATCCTCAAACAGATAAGCATCCAAGACCTCATGCCGATAGGTTCGGTTAAACCGTTCGATGAAGGCGTTCTGGCTGGGTTTGCCGGGTTGGATATAACGCAGCTCGATAGCCTTGTCCTCGCACCATTGCGTTAGAAGTGCGCTGCGTAGCTCCGGGCCGTTATCCAGGCGTATGGCTCGCGGTAGCCCATAGATCTCGCCAAGTTGCTCCAGGGTGCGGATGACCCGCCCAGCAGGCAGACTCGTGTCGATCTCGATGCCCAGGATCTCGCGGTTAGATTCGTCGATGATATTCAAGGTTCTAAAGGGCTTGCCGTAGTAAAGCGTGTCGTGCATGAAGTCCAAGGCCCAGGTGATGTTCTTCTCGGTTGGAGCAATCAGCGGCTGCTTGGGTAGCTTGGGCAGCCGGCGTTTGGTCCGCCTTGGCAGGTTTAGCCGCATGTCCTTGTAAACCCGCCAGACCCTCTTGTGGTTCCACAGATACCCGTTATTGCGCATCCAACTGAAGCACAACCCAAAACCCCAGCGACCATGCTTGGCTACGATCTGGTTCAAAACGTCCACTACCGGCGCATCCCGCTTGGCCTGATCCATGGGCTTGCGGTAATAAGCTGCCCGAGACAACCCCACACAGCCACAGGCTCGGGTAATCGGGAGCTTTTCTTCGCCAACCAGGTAATCCACCGCTTCCCGCTTTCTGGCTGGCGTCAGAGCTTTTTTGTGATCAGCCCCTTCATCGCCTTGTTTTCAAGGGTCAGGTCGGCGACGATCTGTTTGAACTCCGCCAGCTGCGCCTCTAGCTCCTTAATCCGTTTGAGCTCCGAGGCATCCAGCCCGCCGTACTTGGCCTTCCACTTGTAATAGCTCGCCGAACTGATCCCGTGTTTCCTGATCACGTCACCAACGGGCAACCCAGCGTCTGCCTCTTTGAGAATCGCCACAATCTGGCTTTCCGTAAACCGCGCCTTCTTCATGCAAAACCTCCTGTCGTCAAATACTGCCAAACAACAGAAAATTCCGCACCCCCAGTGTCTTATTTAGGAAGACTACAGGGCCAAGCCAACCAGACAATAAAGAGGCATTATATTAAACTTTGATAGACACACATAATTTGATTCTTATATTTATTGAGGCTTGTATGTTTGACTTCTAATCTTTTGGGCGAAAATTTTAAGCGATCAAGAGTATCACTGATTGCTTGAACAAATGAAACGCCAGACCTTGGCTCATAGAAATTGATCTGATTCGAATAAACTGATAATTCAGGATCTCTTTCCAAATCTTTAATAGTACCTGGCTGAATAACATAGCAACCACTCTCTAAAGCTTCATATGTTGATCTTCCAGTACAAAACTCCGACTCACCTCTTGCCAGTATATCAATATTCATAAATCCGCCTCGCGCGGAAAATTCATCAACTTCATCCAGCCATATAATTTTTTGGGATTTATATTTATTTTTTATCTTTTTAGCAAGCCTGTTGATTTTGCCGACTATGTATAATTTTATGTTCATATTCTGACAATCTAAAAAATATCTACAAATAAATTCAACACCCTTCGCAGGATAAATACCCCCAACCACGGCAAATTTTATCCCATCTCCAGCAAATAATTTTCTTAAATGTTCATCCTGATTAAAGCCAATAAGAAATGGATTTTTTATGACTATAACTTTTGATGATTCGATTGAGGGGAAAGATCTGATTAATGAGTCACGCACACTTGCATCAATGCAAATAAATAAGTCAATTATATCAATATATTTTAAAAAAAGATCTTTTTTGTCTGAACTTATAATTTCTCTAACATGTATAATAATTTTCGACCAAGGCCGCCACAAGAAGTTTGCCAGCCTTATCAAAACAATACTATTTAAATGAATTACCTCAGGGCGATAGTTCTCAACTTCGTTTTTAATTTTATAACGGGTCAAGGAATACATTAAATTTGGCACCCATACCCCAATTAAATTAGCTAAAAATCCTTGATTTTTATCCTTGATTATGTCTTGATCAAAGGGTACCCACATCTCTTTAAATTTGAATCTTATGAATGGTTCACTTTCTTTCCTATATCCTCTTACAATTGATTTCTGACATATATGATAAAAACCTAAATTTGTATCTCCCATTAAGTTTAAATGTGTACGGATACTTGTTGAAGCTCCGTAAGTATTTCTTATATCAGAATGACCTATAACTAGAATTTTCTTCATTTTTAAAGTCGCTTGTAAATCTTCAGCAAACTGTCCCAGAAGATCTTCTCGCTTCCGTAAGCGCCATGTGACACCTCAGGCCTGGTTAGGTAACTGTCCAAATCCTTCTCACTCCATCTCATTTTCTTGAGAAAGTAGGCAACATCCGCCTGCATCTCGGCTTCTGTAGGGTACGGGATTCCCGCCAAACCTTTTAAAGCCTCGTCACGCGATAGCTGCCCTGCAGCCACAAGCGTGGCTAGGTGTAATTTTCGCTTATCGACCCCAAACTTTCTGGGCAAAATATAGCCTTGATAGAACCTAGTAAAAATAGATTCATAATGCTTAAAAGGGTAACGCTTATAACCATACTGCTTCTCAAGGACATCTAGCACTTCAAACTTGTTGTAGGGCAGATAATCTAGAAAAGATGTCCAGCGAACGCCTCCAATAAAGCGCTGCCAAACAACGCCTAGCGTTCCGATTGCCGGAAAACTCTTTAGTCCACTCAATCCATGCCTTTTAGCAAGGGTTACGATATTTCGCTTATCGTACTTAAACCAATTCCACCCAGGGGGCATGCGCATGCCTTCTGTCGCTTGGTTTGTACCCGCAAGAATGTATTTCAAGCCATACTTTGCAGCCTGCTGGTAGTTTACGGCGAGCATAGCGTTATCGTAGAGTAGCTCCACATCGATCACATCTGCATCGAAAAACGCTTGCATCAACTCACGGTACTCATCCCAGTCAATCACATGTGTGTATAAATCCACACCCAAACCCCGTACAAGATTGGCGATGTTGTTTTGCGCCAACTCCGAATTCCAGCCATTGTCCATATGAACCGCTAGGGGGCGAAGACCTAAACGCTTTACCTCAACAAAGGTCCAGGAACTGTCCACACCACCCGACACTCCCACAATGCAGTCGTATGGTTTGCCTCGCCCAGAGGCTTTCACCTTAGCAACAAGCTCATTCAGCCTCGCTTCTTTTGCAGATGCGTCTTCATGGATAACATGGCCTGATCGCTCGATAAATTCCGTGCAGTAGTTGCAGACTCCTTGATCGTCAAACGCAATATCTGAGGCTGTGGTATCCATTACACAGCGTGTGCACTGCTGATACTGTTTATTCATTAATTTCTCACCTGCTTGTATGCAAAAAGCTCTTCAAGCTCTTTATACTCGGGGTAGGTTATAAGTACTGCACGGTGTGTGCCGTGGTAGACAAAAAAAGCGCCTGCGGCAACAGCGCTTGCACCGGCTTCTATGGCTGCTTTGATGTCCGCAAGACTTGAAATCCCGCCCAAAGCAATCAGAGGAATCCGCAGATTTTGACTGGCCTGTTGTATCAAGCCTAAATCTGGGCCAGATAGAGTCCCGTCCTTATCGACAGCGTTGAGCAAGATTTCCCCAGCACCAGCTTCAACAAACCTAGATATCACTTCTTGAAAGCCTACGGCTACAGTTTTCCCAAGACTTGCAATATAAACCTTTGCTCGTCCGAAAAAATCGCGCTTTACGTCGACAGAAACCATTACACTTTGACTACCGAATTCGCTTACCAAAACTCTTATGAGGTGTGGGTCTTCATATGCTGCGGTTTGAAGACATATTTTTTCGACACCAAGAGAAAAAAGTTTTCTTGCCTGCTCAATCTTTTTAATACCGCCACCGTAGGCTAATGGCATAAAACATTCGCCAGCAAACTGCTCAATAAGCTCATAGTTAGGCTCACGGTTCTCTCTGCTAGCGTTAATGTCCAATACCATTAGCTCATCAACCTCCTTTTCATTAAAAATTCGAATCGCGTTGATCGGGTCGCCAACATATTTCGGATCTTTAAATTTTACCGTTTTTACGAGACCATTACTCTTAAGCAACAACGCCGGTATTACGCGATGCTTCAACATGCTCTATAGCGCCACAAAACGCTTCATTAGCTCCAGACCGAACCGATGACTCTTTTCGGGATGGAACTGCACACCAAAGATATTTCCTTGTTGAAATGCCGCGCAAAACCTTCCGCCGTAGTCTGTGTGTCCGACTATTATTGTCGGGTCATCAGGGAGCACACGATAAGAATGGACGAAATAGTATCGATGCTCCCCAGTTTGAAAGGGTAGTAGTGGATTCGCTCTCGCGCTTTCGACAACATTCCATCCCATGTGGGGAATGTTATAGTTTTGTTGGTTAGAAAACCTGAATTTTTTCACATCTGCATTTACGAAGCCTAGTCCCGGTATTACTCCTTCTTCACTACATCGACAAAGCAAGTGCATACCAAGGCAGATGCCGAGCACCGGTTTACTTGTGTCGCTTATAAAATCACGCAACGGGGCAGATAAGCATGCTGAGCGGATTGCGTTAATTGCTGCATCAAAATGCCCTACGCCGGGCAAAATTATCGCCCGAATCGTTTTTAAGTCCGAAGCTTTCACAACCGATACAGACCGCCCCCCCGCTCTTTCGATCATTCGATGAATCGAGTTGACGTTGCCCAAACCTACATCTACTACTCCAATCGGAAGATTTTCTATCAATTTACAACGATCCTCTTTTCAAGACCTGCGATCTGGAAAATTTCCCGAAACGTCTCTTCCCATTTTTCGTCATCATCAAGGCCTTCAATTCGCGGTGCCGTTTGCCGAGCATTAGAAATCCATTCATAAACATGTCTTTTGGCTATCTTGCTTTTAGTGGCATAACCTTCTTTCACCAGATCTTCGAAACTGTTTTGGAGAGCTCCGCCTGGTAATACACTGGGACAGAGGAGTAGCGACGGCAGTCCTATGGCGGCAACGTCGTAAGAAGCCATTGATGACATGGTTATATTGCAGTCGCAGTTCATGGCAACGGATGGGATCGGCAAAAAAGACGACTCTCGCCACTCGCTATTTGGATTTGCGGCCACAAAGTTATCCATAAAATCCAAGAGGTACTGATATTTACGCTGCCTTAGTTGAACGGGGTGGAAACGGAATCTCCAAAAAATGTCTCTTCTCTCGGCAACCAACTCAGCTATTTCTTCATAAAACAAACCATTATTCAAAATATCCTTTAGATACCAATGGTCGCCGTGATCCTCCGCGTAGCCCCATTGAAGAGAAATTAGCACTGTTTTTTTATACTTATCCGAATAAGAACGGTTATAAATCCACTCGTTAGGGAGTGCAGATTGCTTACCCGGCAAGAAGCGACGAAGAAAGGGATGTGGAATTTGTCTAACCACTATTCCGCTATGCTCAAGTTCTCTAAAAGCTCGGGTTGACACTTCGTCTAGCGAGAGGACTCCCTGCGGAAGGGAATCTGGCGGCAGTCGATCCCAACCCCACTGGACGAAAGAGTAGCCCTGTCCATGCAATAGCTCGATATGAAAAACACCTCCTTTTCGAGCCGCATGACTCAAATCATTTGGCGAACCAATTGTTATTATCAGGAGCGCCCCGGTTTTTTTTAAAATTTTTTCGAAAACATTTTTTTGTACAAACAAGTTAATGTTTAAAAGCTGATGAAGCTTCTTCGTCAGGCGATCAAAAAAATAACTACGATTAATAGCGATCGGCGCACCAAATGCACGAGCACCTGTATGTTTTGACCACGGATGCGCTATTGTGATACATCTCAAACCTTTACTTACACAATACTCTCTTACGCTGTCACATAATGGCGCGTAAGCTTTGCCATTTAAACTAACTCCCCTGTCTACGTCATGACAAAAAAACAGTACATCACAATGTTTAAGGCGTCTCGTGTCGTCATTTAGGTTTATTCTCCTCAAAATTATAAAATATTGAGACAAAAAGCTAGTCAACCAGTTTGCCAGCTTCATTACAAAGCCCAATGGTCAGTTCGCTGAGCGGCCGTTGCAGATTTTTCGCTTATAAAATTTTTTAATATTTGCAAACCAACAGGCCCACTCTTTTCCGGATGAAACTGACACCCCACAACATTCTCTTTTAGAACTACTGCAGGAATTGAAATGCCGTCGTAGAAGCAATGAGCAATTTGATCTCCCTCTGCTACCGGCTGCGCCATATAGGAATGCACAAAATATACAGAATCACCCACTCTTAAATCCGTGAGCATTCGGTTATCGCCGGAGTATAGAAGCGAGTTCCATCCAATATGAGGAATTTTTCGAATCGTGCCGTCATGTTTTTCTCTAGGTATATTCACAACGTAACCTGGGATTAATCCTAGGCCTTCAATTTCCATGAACTCGAAACCCTTTTCAAAAAGTAGCTGCATCCCTAGGCAGATCCCCAGCAACGGTGTCCCGCGGTCGGCGATCTCGCGGATCACCGATACCAGTCCGCGGCGATGTAGTTCTTCCATCGCGTCGGGAAACGCACCGACGCCCGGCAAGACGACCCTCTCGGCCATACGGATGCGTTCCGGTTCGGCGCTGACACGCACCCGCGCACCGAGATGCTCGAGAGCGCGCTGGACACTCAGCAGATTACCCATTCCGTAATCGATGACGATGACTTCAGCGCGGCGCATATTCCCTAACGTTCAGTCCCGCCCAGCGACATGTCTCGCGGATCTTACCAAGCGAAGCCCGGCTGTAGTGGAGAATATCGGCCATCGCAACCGCATCAGCCCCTCCCTCTACAACGGCATCCACAGCATCTTCAGGGCTACCCATGCCCCCGCTCGTGATTACCGGCACAGAGACAACCGAGGTAACTGCGCGAATCAGGGGTAAATCGAATCCCTTGCGAGTGCCCTCGCGATCGACGGAAGTCAGCAGAATTTCGCCGGCGCCCAGCGCAACGCCCTCGCGGACCCATTCAATGACGTCCTTACCGGTCCGCTCGCGGCCATTATCGGTATAGGCTTCCCAACGTTCAGGCCCGACTTGCTTGGCCTCGATCGATAGCACCATACACTGGCTTCCGAAACGCCTTGCGATGCTACTGATCAAAGTCGGGTTAGCCAGTGCGGCCGTGTTGACTGCGACCTTGTCGGCGCCGGCCCGCAGAATCTGGGTCGCATCGGCGACCGAGCGAATGCCGCCGCCCACCGTCATTGGAACGAAGATGTCGCGCGCGGCCAGACTGATGATCTCGCCGAGATGGTTACGACCGTAAAGGCTGGCGACACAGTCCATGTAGATAAGCTCGTCGGCGCCCTGCAGGTAGTACTTGAGCGCATGCTCCTGTGGCGAACCGATCACCCGCAAGCCTTCCAGATGGATGCCCTTGATCAGGTTTGGTCCCTTGATGTCAAGGCGGGCGATCAGCCGGACGTTGCGTGCGCTGCTCACGCGGATTTCCACACCGCGTGCTTGAGTAGCCACTCGCCGTCGCGCTTTTCCCAGAGATGCGGCGAGCGGAACTTGTCGACGGTGGCGTGAAACTCTTCTTCGCTCACAGAAATGTAATCAAGAAACTCCTGAAAGTATTTGCGCGGGAATTCCTGATCATAGCGCCGAACAAGCTGAACGCCCTCCTCGCGCGTGATCTTGCCGTTACGGATCTCCTGCGCTGCGTCATAAGTGGCGCGGCCTATCCCAAATTTGATCAGCGTCGTGTAGTAGTGGAACATGTCGACACGGTCGTCGATGCTACTGTACTTGGAGTAAGTCCCCTCGGTGCGCTCAGTATTTGCTTGGAAGCCAGTATGCTCG
The DNA here is from genome assembly GCA_036362785.1 of beta proteobacterium MWH-UniP1. NCBI lineage: Bacteria > Pseudomonadati > Pseudomonadota > Betaproteobacteria > beta proteobacterium MWH-UniP1. Next base: position 341,485 of record CP143625.1, on the reverse strand, counting down.
ACTGCGTAGTAGTAGCACTCCTGCGGGTCCCACTTAAGATAGTAGCCGAGATAATGCACTTCAACTCCCTTGCTCTCGAGATAGTCGGCGCTTGGCGGAATATATGGCGCGAAGTCGTTTAGCTTAAATTTGCCCTCAGCGATGATGTCGCCAATCAACTTTCCACCGAGAACGATGTCTTCAGCGCGCCCCACCGAAAAGAATTTCCGGTCCATCGTCGGCACGTAGTTTTCGTTCGGGTTGTTGCCGTATTCAGCCTGATTCTCGCCGTACATCACCAGCGGCACGTGGAATTTCGCGGCCATCAGCGGACCGATGATGCGCTGGCCGACGATGAATGGTTGGAAGGGGTGCAGCAGATTCAGAAAGGCCAGACGCGTCAAGTAGCGGTGCAGACTGCCGTTCGGCGTGAACAGGATGTTGTCCAGGCCGCCGACGTGCATCCAGTTCTCGAAATTCTTCCAGCCAATCTCGGTGTACTTGTGCGGCGCCCAGGTCACGGTCAGAGGATTCATGCCGTAGCGGTACTTGAGCACGTGCGCGGTATAGGCGCTGTCCTTGCCGCCACTGCCGGGAACGATTACGTCATAGCCGCCGCTGCGGCGATGCTTGTCGAGTAGGGCGACGAGTTGCTCCTCACGCCGCGCCCAGTCGATCGTCGATGCCTTCACTTCGTTGTAGCGGCATGCGTCGCACATACCGTCATCGCCGAAGCCGATGGTAGTTTTCTTCTCGTCGCGCTTGTGCTTGAACTCGACGGTCGAGCTCGGGCGCTGATTGGAGATGACGCAGGACTTGCAGAACAAGACCTTTTCGGGCAAACCAAAATATGTATTAGACATGATCAGTTCTTGCGGCCAACGTAGAAAAATTCGGTTGCGGGCAAGGTGCCCGCCTCAACGAGGATTCTGTCCATTTCCTTGAGGAATCGGGCGACGCGCGCATTGGCGGCCTCGCCGTAGCGCAGGCCGCCAATGAACTCGTGGAAGAAGGCGTAGCGCCACTCGAAATGCGCTTGCGCAAAGTGTTCGGTGAGCAAAGGGTACATTTCGGCGTAGCCCGCTTCGTTGTCGTTTATCGACTGCAGGTTGCTGCCATCCTCGGACTCGTAGCGCAGGCTGTTGTACAGGCGCTCGACTTCGGCCGCAATGGCGTCGGGCTCGTCGCGCAAGGGAACGTCCTTGTAGAAATTACCGCCGAGCGAAAGCAGCGTCGACAGCAGCAAGGCGAACGCCGCGCTGCCCTTTTCGACGCGATCGCGCACCGGCTCGTGCACTAGGATCAGCCCGCCCGGCTTGAGCAGGTCGCGCGCCCGCTGCTGTATCACGCGCTGGTCGGCGAAGTGATACAGCGCGCCGAGAAAGACGATCGCATCGAAGCTCTCGGCGTGCAGGTCGGGATGGCAGAAATAATCGCCGGCGATAAAGCGCAGCGTGCCGCGCTCGCCTTTCCACGGATCGCGCTCGGCGACCTGCTGCGCAACCTCGATGCACTTGCTCGACAGATCCAGTCCGACGACCTCGAAGCCGCTGCGCGCGAGCTCGAGGCTCAGGTAGCCCGGCCCGCAGCCGACTTCCAGTACGCGCACGTCGGCCGCGCTGCGCCCGGTCAAGCGGGTGATGGCGTCGCGAATCAGCTCGAACTGCTCGACGAAGTCGAGCTTCACGAATTCGGGCCGACGCCAGGAGTTGTTGTAGAAATAGTCGCAGGGATTCGTTAGTCGCAGGTCGGGCACGTGGCCGTTGGCGATCCTTTCCTCGATCTGGAGATCGAAGGCCTGTGCTTCCTGCGTCAGGTTATCGCTGTGCTGTGAGGAGTTCATTTCGGCTTGTTCAAGTCGGGGGTCGCGGAGTCGCTGAGTGCTCGCCGAACTAAATGCAGTCGACGAAGTGCTTTTGTATTTCCCCATCCCAGGTTTCCGCCGCCCGCAAGATCTGGTAGAAAGCGACGGCGCTGTTGCCGTCGCCGAACAGCTTGCGCGGCGTCCGCGGCATCGACGGCACGAGCGCGATGGCGCCGAGTATGTCTCGGTGCGTGATCGGGACGTCCATCACCGACGGCGTCTGCACGCGCCTGTGCTGACGCGAGCCGAGGTTGATCGTCGGCACGCCGAAATGCGGCGCTTCGCGGATGCCGGCGCTCGAGTTGCCAATAATGTAACGCGCGTGCTTCAGCAGCGTCAGGAAATACTCGAAACGCATCGATGGGTAGACGGCGATTCGACTGCAGCCGCGGAGCCGGGCGTACTCGTAGAGGATGATGTCGGTCCCATGATCGTTGTTTGGGTAGAGAACGACGAAGTTCTGCTCTGACTGGAGAACGCTGTCGACGAGGACGGCGATCTGCTGACGAATCTGTTTGAGTTCGGTCGTCACCGGATGGAACATCAGGATCGCATACTCGCCGAAAGCAAAGCCGTAGTAGCGCTGTACCTCATCGAGCGAGGGCAGATCCGTCGAATTCATAACGTCAATGTCCGGCGAACCGATCACGTGGATCGTTTCACCGCGTTCGCCGAGTTGCACCAAACGTTTCCTGGCCTGCTCGTTGGCGACAAAATGCAGATGCGACATTTTCGAGATCGAATGCCGAATCACTTCGTCAATCGTTCCCGAGACCTCCCCTCCCTCGATGTGCGCGACGCGGATATTGTTGAGTGCGCCGACGATCGCGCCGGCAAGCGCCTCGATCCGGTCACCGTGCACGACGATCAGATCGGGCTCCATCTCCTTGATGTAATCCGACAAGCCGGCGACGGTCTTGGCCAGGATCTGGTCCATTGAATCGTTTTCATTCTGATTGATGAACCGGTAGAGGTTAAGCAGACCGGCCTTGCGAACCTCGTCCCAGGTCGAGCCGTACTTCGAGAGCATATGCATGCCAGTGATGAACACTTGCACTTCAAAGTGCTCATCTGCCTGCAAGCGGAGCATGAGCGGCTTCAGCTTGCCGAAGTCGGCCCGCGTCCCGGTCAGGAAGACGATCTTGCGGCGAAGCGGGGCGCTCATTGCGAGACGTCGACTCTTTTCAATTGAAAGCCAGCGCGAATATCGGCGGCCGCCTTCCTGCCAAGCAGCGCTTCATAGTCGGCGGCCGTGAAATCTCCACCGCCCGGACGCTTCACCCAGATGTTGTGCTCGCTGAGTTGCTCGCCCGCAGCGATATCGCGAACCGCGACAACCGAGGCAAAAGCAAATGCTATTGTCGGCGCCTCTTCGGCAACAGCGGCCTTCTCACCGCCTCGTGCCGACCAAATCACAGACGAACCTTCTATCAGATCCCTTAGGGCGGGCGGGTCCATTGAACACACTATATCTGGCCCGGGCCTGTCCATGCGGTCGGTGAAATGACGTTCCAGAATGGATGCGCCCAAAGCAACAGCACCAAAACAAGTGTGGTTCGACAAAGTGTGATCTGATAAGCCTATGACCGCGTCAGGAAAAGCTTCCTGAAGTATCTGCATAGCTCCAAGGCGAACCAACTCGGGCGGCGTTGGGTAGACATTCGTGCAGTGGAGCAGCGCAAAAGGTATAGATGCCTCGCGCAAGATCTGGACCGTCGGCCGGATGGAGTCGATGGTATTCATGCCAGTGCTGATAATGACTGGTTTCCCAGCACGTGCGATATGACGAATGAGCGGATAGTTGTTGCACTCACCCGAACCGATCTTAAAGGCAGGAACATTGAAACTAATGAGTCGATTAGCTGCCGCGCGCGAAAATGGTGTACTGATAAAAATAGCACCTCGCGCGTTCACATGCTCCATCAACGCTCGCTCCTCTACTTCATTTAGAGCACAGCGCGTCATAATCTCATGGATCGACACATCGGCGTTACCGGGAATAACAGAGCGCGCCTCCTCAGACATTTCATCGTCGACGATATGCGTCTGATGCTTGATGATCTCAGCGCCGGCATCGATAGCGGCATCCGCCATAGCTATCGCCGTTTCGAGTGAGCCCTCGTGATTAATGCCAACTTCCGCCACCACAATTGGCGGATAGCTTCGACCAATTTTCCGACCACTGATGACTAGCTCCGGCGACATAAGCTCTCCGCTAAGACAAAGTCTTCTTCTGAATCAATATCGATGCTGTCTGCTACTGACATAATATAGGGCACTGCACCATTCGTCGGGAACACGCCACGCCTGACAAATTGGTGAACTGGAAATATATAAATGGCTCCATTTGGATGGTAGACAGACGGCAAGCTTTGTCTGTTCGCATTCGTTTGAGCCTCATCGAATAAGGATCGAAGCCGACCTTTAGAATCCAAAGTGTATGATTTATAAGGGCTTTGGGTTGTCTCAACAACGCTGACGCACATGTCACACTCTGTTGCCATCATTAGCTCAAAAGCAGCGCGAATATGAGCGCTTGTTCGAAAAGGTGATGTCGGTTGAAGGTAAACAAGGTAGCTATCTTCAACAGCTTTAGCTGGACCCAAGTAATTAATAAAGTCAGACACAACATCGAAGGCTGTAGCAGAATCATTCGACGCAATAGCGGAACGCCGATGGATAACTACTCCAGCTTCTCGACCCAAGCTCAAGATCGCATTTGAATCGGACGACAGAACCACTTGATCAACTAAATCGCAACCGATAGCCGCCCGCAAAGTATGCGTAACCAAGGGCTTACCTCCCAAAGAACGTAGGTTTTTTCCAGGCACCGCTTTCGACCCCCCCCTAGCAGGAACCAAAGCGACCACAGCTTTATTTTTGAACGCCAAAATTAGATATCCTGTGTTTTATACTACGAAATTTTTTGAGGGCTGTACCTTTTGCAATAGTCAAACAGACAAAGCGAAAAATTATCCAGTTACAGGTGCTCGCTTATTCTGAATTTTTCAAGATTATTCTGTTGACCGCAACTTCTGTATATAACCTACCAAGAATACGGAGAACAAAGGCGGAAGGACGAACTACCAGGTTAAATACAGAAGGGGAACTCAGTATAGCAAACGCAAAAATTCGTGAGATAAAAGAACGGCTTTTCGGTTCCTCAAGAAAGGAGTCCGCTAGCCCCCGCTGGATTTCTGTGCGCAACATTGCACCGCTCGATAACACAACCACATTTGCTGAACCACGAACTGCGTTGATAAAGTCCAAAGCATTACGAGAAATAGCCAATAAGTACGGAATTTTCTCAAGACTGGTTTTAACGCTCGATAATTGCGCCAATTGATAGTAAAACTGCCGAACTCGAGCATACGGTCCGTAAACCTCAGGGTTTAGATCAAGGTTATTTCGAACTGTAGTAGCATGGCTTTTGGATTTGTGAGAATAGCCGTCTCCCCCTAATTTAATTTCCTTTCCTTTCAGGACAAGCTTTGGAAAATAGAACCTAAGCTTGGAATTTACAAGCAATTTTAGAGCTATATCCAAATGACCATAGGCATTTCCGGGGGCCGGCCGGATAAAATGCTCTAAGTTGAGACGATGTAGACTTTCCGTGCGAAAAACGATCCCAGACATGTAGCTAGGAATTAGCCCAAGCGCTGCGTATAAATTGATGTCACAGGAGATGTTCTTATATCTCTCATGCGGAAGGAAATAAAAACGGTTCTGAATAAGATCAAAAACGGAGCAACTAATTACAGATACATCAGCACTTAAATTTTCGAGAAAATCGACGAGCTCAGGAATGCTTTTTGTGTCAACCCTGTCCTCATCGGATAGGAGCATACAAAACTTTGCGTTTGTTGCCGACAAGAGATACGCCCCGTTGGCAAGGGCACCCATATTTTTATCAAATGAATCATAGATCAGCCGTGAATCAAATGCTCGATATCTTTCGAGCAAAGGTTCGAATCCATTTGAATTACATCGAATACCGAAGCGCACATCCTCGCAAATAAGCGCCGACTCCATTGCCTCTGCTGCGCTGTGTGGCCTTTTGTGAGTCGGAATCAGAATTTCGAGTGTTTTCATCTCTCATCAGTATCGTAATAAACAGGAAATCGTTAAGCAGCCTCGTAACCCCAGCTAACCCGAACAAAATCTATCGCATTATCAGCGACAGCAGTTCCATCATCTTCAAGATCACCAACATACTTCACGTCACGCAGGGCTAGCATGCGGTTTTCAACAACCGCAGCTAGAAGTTCGGACTTGTTTAATAAGGCTGGTTAATAACAGTCAAGGCTATACATCATCTCAAAAAAGTCTCGCCACCCAAGTAAATCAAGAATCTTATCTGTCGGGACCTTCCGCTTATTTGTGGCAATGTACATAACATGACCAAGATTTTTACGGGTTGCCAGCAACTCTGGCACGCCCTCAAAGTGCTTAGTTTTCTTATAACCGTAATTGTCGTAGTGTTCCTCAAACGCCTCTGAGAGAAGCACCAAAACCTCGGGCCTTGAGGATCCCGAAACTTTTGCTAGCGTTTCCATCAAAGGCGGCCCAATTAGTGAGGCGTGCAGGGGCACCACAGGTTTGAATGAACACTCTTCTTTCGAGAATTATAAGCGCGGAGTCAATTAAGGCTCCATCAAGATCGAAGCGATGTCTTTAGCAGTAAGTTGGTCGAGAAGATACTTTATCGATGTGCTAGCGCCGTTTTACGAATTGCATCTTCGAGCGCCACCGTTACGCCAAGACCTAATTCCTTTTTTACACGAGTTATATCCGGAACATAATGCGACCGATTCGCATCAGTCGCAGATGGCTGACCAAAGATGTTTACTTTTTTGTTGGGTGAGATCGTATCCCTTACCAATCGGGCGAGATCTGCAATTTTGATCGGCCTATCTGACCCGACATTATAAGCGTGGCCCGGCTTGCCTTCCTCTAATAAAGTCATGAGCCACACAGCTAAATCTGATTGATCCAGGTAAGACCGAACCGCAGTGCCATCCCCTGATACGGTAATCTCATCGCGCCAAAGTGCATCGCGAATAAAGTTCCCAATTGCAAAGTGCACATCTAGCGGAAGATCTTGGCCCACAAACGCGAAACACCTGGCGATGACAGTCTCAATACCGTACTTCTCCTGATATAAAGTACATAAATGCTCAGCAGCACGCTTTGCCACGCCATAAGCATTGTTCGTATTTAAAGGGTCGGGCATGCCACAGTAATCCTCTGGTATCAAAGCCATACCACTAGGCTGTGGACCATAGACAGCCCCTGAACTCGTTAAAAGAAAACGAGATGCCCCCGATCTAACCGCAAAATCGAGCGTATTTCGAGTTCCGCTCGCTATCTGATCGTATCGCTCTACTGGAGACAGCTTCACCCCTGCAGTTGAATCTGCAGCAGCATGCAAAACAAAGTCAAAAATATCCTCAGGAAAAGAATCTTGGCGTAACACATCGCCTTTGTGAAAGCCTAGCCAGTCATGATTTGCAAGCTCAGGGTATCCTTTTAGAAAACTCTCAGGTTCTCTTGAAAAAACAAGAACTTCAGGAGTGGCGGCGTCATCACGTTCTGCGATACCTAACCAATGCCGAAGCAGCGCTTTCCCAAAAAATCCAGTTCCACCCGTCAAGAAGATTTTTTTCTTGCTTTTCAACTTTTTATGTTCTTGATGTAGTGAGCTTTTGGGATTGCCGTTTCAGGATCGATCGTGCAGATTAGAGGCCCGATCGGATAACTCACGCCGAGCACGCTCCAAATCCTCCGGAATTCCCATATCTATGAAATAACCTGGAGTGACAAAACCGTAAATCGACAAGTCATGAACGTGCGAAGCCATTATGTCCCTCTCAAGGCTAAAAACCTCACCTTGAAAGCAATTAAGAGCTTCGGCTTTCAACCAATACAAACCAGCATTAATCAGGCCGGGATCTGACAATCCTTTTTCACTAAAAGAAGCGATTCGGGAACTTTGTAACAGATTTACCCTGCCATAACGCGCAGTTTCTTCAACATTTTTTAACGCAATCACCAGATCCGCATCACGACTCAATGCCAGATTGCGCATGGCAAGAAGTTCTACATCGACCAACGTATCGCCATTAACAACGAAAGCTTCCGACCAGCACATTGACTGCAAAGCTTTGCGCACAGCTCCCCCAGTGCCCAACGGCTTTGACTCTACTGAATAACTTAACGAGAGCCCGGCCCAGGAGTCGCCGAGCGCCGCTCTTATCTTCTCCCACTGGAAACCTACTGCTAAACATACATAAGTAACCCCAGCCGCTCGCAGTTTCTCCAGCACGTGCGAAATAAACGGCTTCCCCGCGACCTCCAATAGAGGCTTTGGGGTTGTACGTGTAAGCCCCCCGAGACGGGTTCCTAAGCCACCGCACAAAACGATGCTATTCATTTGAGCGCGAACAGACTTTCACGTTTTCCTCTCCAACTGTACATAATTCATTCCTTATGTTGGACATTCCCGCATATAACGCACCGATTTAGTCATCTCACAAAGTGAGATATCCCAAAACAGTCTGACAATTTTTTCTTTCCTTGCTCTGTGAGCGGATCTTTTCGCAAACATTACGCCCAAACGCCGCAAACTCAGTTCGTCAAACCGCAGGCCATCCAACCACCATCAACAGGCAGATTGACGCCTGTGATGTAGTTGGATTGCTCGCTGCAAAAAAATGACACTGCATTGGCCACATCCTCAGGTTTTCCCCAGCGACCCAGCAGCATGTGACGTTTACGAGCGTCATTCAATTCGGGGGTGTTATATGATCCTGCGGTCATAGAGGTCTGGATGTAGCCGGGCGATACGCAGTTAGAGCGAATGCCAAAAGGGCCTAGATCGAAAGCAAATGCACGCGCCAGACCGACAACCCCTGACTTAGACGCCTGATACGCCGGATTCCTAGGGAAGCCCGTCATCGTCGCTAGAGACCCGATGAAGACTATGCCCCCAGATTGAATGACGCCGCTGGCGACATATTCCGAAAAGGCGCGAGACCACTGGAAGGGGGCCTTCAGATTCACATCGACCGTGAGGTCCCAGGATTTGTCAGACTGCGGAAACTCCGGGCGCGTGATGCCAGCGTTATTGACCAAAAAAATATGACCACGGCCAAGTGTTAGTGCTCTCTTAAATGCGATTGTTTTTATATCTTCATCCAACACATCACCGATGAGGAGCCAGTCTTCGGAACCGGTAGCCAGTTGACTTCGGTCGACCCCAATAACGTGGTGTCCATCGGCCATTAGCTGGCGAGCAATTGCGAGTCCGTTGCCGGTAGCGCATCCAGTAACAATACAAGCACTCATGGTTCTAAAAATTTGATGGTACGCCGCCGCATGATTACCTCCGGTTCAAATACATTAGAGGGGTCCGCAATGGCCGAAACCATCCGCTGGGCAACATCCAACGGATTTAGGTAGCTGGAGGAATCCTGCCCCAGGACTTTACGACCCATCTCAGTATGCATCGTGCCCATTGAAAACAGCCAGAAGCGATCATCGGTGGCTGCATACTCTTGGTTTAGCGCACGCACAAAACCAAGTAGACCGTGTTTGAGTGCGCAGTAAACAGAAGTGTTCTCGAAGCCAGCGTACGCTGATGTCGAACCGACAAAACAAATATTTCTGCGCATACCGGGGACCGAAGGAAAAGCGTGAAGAAAAGAACGAACCAAGTTCATCGGATCTGTTAGGCCGACCGTAACTTCATCACTCACACCCTGAGCGGTCATTGCGGCGAGAGGCATGGGCTCGAATAAAGCCTGAGTAAGAAATACGGCATCGTTGGAGCGCGAAAATGTGAACTCGCTGTAGCGGTCTTGTACTAGAGAGAGACGCATTTGTCCGCTGGCAATGTGCGCTGCAAATGTTTGCTGGACTCGAGCCGCACGCGCAGACCTAGACACCGCATCAACCTGCCAACCTTGAGCCAGTAACTCTTGGCAAAGAGCATGCGCCAGACCGCCGCTTGCACCAAAGACAGTTGCGGTTTTCACCAGCTAATTTCCTTCAGAGAGCTGGTGGAAAGACGTCCTTGAGCGTCGATTACGGTCTTGACTGAGGGGCCTCGATATTCAAACTTTTCAACATAAAGATCCGCAATAACAGGAGGCGCGCTGGAATTTAAGTTATCCACAAAAGATTCCAGAGCTTCTTCGTTATCTATACGAACATAGTTAAGCTTGAAAGCAGCAGCAATATCCTTAAAATCGGGGAGAAAAAGCCCTGATTCCGCGTCAGCACCATACACTTTACCAAAGTGACGCTTCTGTGAGGAACGAATAGATTCATAGCCACCATTATTCAAAATGAATAGTACATATCCCGGCGGTCTATAGTGTGAGAGAGTAGCCAACTCTTGGATATTCAACATGAGACCACCATCAGCTTCCATACACATTACAGGAAGCTCAGTAGCAAATGCCGCGCCAATTGCATTCGGAAGACCCATGCCCATAGCACCCAGGGCAGCACCATTAAAAAAACGAGTGTTAAGTTTCGGGGAAAAAAACCGAGTAAAGGTCTCTTCTGCGTACCCAGAACTGGCAGAAACGAAAACTTTTGAGGCCGAAACTTCCGAGAGCACTCTTCCGACGCCGTAAACAGTAAATTTCTTACTGCTCAGCCGTTGCCGCTCTTCGATCATGTAACTCTCACGCATCACTGAAACTTCGGAAAACCATCTGGGATCAGCACATGCAGCCTGGTTCTGAAGGTTAGAAATCGCAAATGGTAGATCACGTAAGTCAGCTTCGATGGTTCCAGTGTTTGGCATTCCTGAGAACTTGGCAAGTTCAGCCGAATCCACATCTATGATCCAGCGGTTAGCTTGACTTCCAAAAAACCCTCGCTGGAATGCAGTAGTACCCAAATCTAGGCGAGCGCCGAGGAAAATGATCACATCAGCATCACAAAGAAGTTGATTCGAGTATATTGGCGCTAGACCGCCGGGGCAACCAAAATTCAAAGGATGATTGCCTGGAACCATATCGAAAGATAGCCAAGAAAAAACCATCGGTATTTGGTGTTGTTCAGCAAACTCCAGAACCACAGACTCTTGCCCTGTGATACGAACTCCATTGCCAACATAAAGCAGCGGGCGCTTAGCCTTGAGCAATTCTCCTAGTGCCTGACTCAATTCGCCTGTACCTGCCCCTTGGTTGACTCGCTGACGCACCCGACGAAGAATGGTTTGCGCGGCTTTTTGTACTTCGTCCACGGAAGTTTCGATGGGTAGACCTTGAACATCTAACGGGATCTCTATGAATACAGGACCTGGGCGTCCAGAAAAAGCCTCCAAACATGCGCCCAACAGCTGCTGCCTGAACTGCTGCGCTTCCAGACGCACAAATTTCTTCACGCAAGGAGAAATCAACTCCCTAGACTTGATCTCCTGAATACCGTGGGTCCGTGTGCCGAACGAATCAATGTCTGCTGTCTTGATTTGCCCTGCCAGAACAATCATTGGCGTCGAATCACCGTAAGCAGAAATGAGTGAAGTCACCGCATTGGAAGCACCTGGCCCCGCAGTGACAACGGCAAAGCCCGCAAGACGAAAATTTGCAGCCTTCGCATATCCCTCGGCTGCAGCAACGCAAGCCTGCTCGTGTTGGCAGTACACAGCTTTTAGGGTTGGATGTTGAGCAACAGCACGGTTCAGATGCATCGCCATGCCGCCGGTTAAAGTAAAAACGTGTGTGGAGCCGAGCGCAGCAACGAGATCTACAGCGTAGCGGGCGATATTATAGGTATCTGGGACAGGAAGCATGCTACTTGAATGTCAGGCAGAAATACAAGTTTGTGAAGGACTATTTGCAGAGAGCCTTAAGATATCCGAGGTGACAGACGGAGTCAAAACCTATACTCAAGCTCTTCAAAATAGCGTTTAGCTCCTCCGGAGGCTTTGGAATCGCGACCAGCAAAACTGTAGAGGGGTCAATAGGATCTGCCTGGGCCCATGACTTGATTTTCCGACCAAACCGTATCTGTCCAGATAATTTTGGATTAGAGTCGAACACTTCGACAATGTTACAGGAGGCCAACGGCAGGCGGCGGCAGATGTAGTCCAGCGTCACACCTCCGCCCCAGATCGCTACTGGTCGTCCACTCTCGGCAATCGCGTGAACTTTTGCTGCCGCAACTTCAAGCAATGACTCCACAGTTTCGATACGGAGTGCGGAGGCGCTCACGGTCATTAACTGCAATTCATCGACACTTAATTCGATTTCGCTGGCGCGTGCGGCGTCCAGAACATGTTCGAAATTTGTAACACCAGTCAACAAGTGTGAAATACCCCGCTGAGCCAACACCCACGCAAGAGATAGCGAAGCCGAACTTACCCCGTGCTTATCCCTCAGAGCGGACCAGGAGTCCAGCATTTGGTTGACCCGCGCAATACGTCCGTCGTGGAACCATGGTGACTCACTTCGTTCGGAGCCCTCGCGGACCTGATAATCGTCTGGAAAAGCTCCTGCCAGCACCCCTTTAGCAAGGCAGTTGATACCTACCCCAGAAATGCCCTCAGCAACAGCCTGTTTCAGTATGTCGTTGCTCATCAAACCGTGATCAAGGACGTTCGTGTATAACTGCACGCAGGCAATCTTGGACTGCCCCAGTTCAATAAACTTCTGAAAATGATTCGGAAAAACATTACTCAGACCGACGCTACGAATTTTTCCTTGATGTATAAGCCGAAACATGCTTTCCATGATGTCATCAATTTGCCCAACACTGGGATCATCAAAGAAAAAATGTGGCATCAAAACGTCAATATAATCCGTCTTAAGATTACGCAGACTTTCCTCTAATTGCCGCTGGATAGCATCAGGCTTCAAGCAGGTATACACACTTTTTCCATCATGGTTGTAATGAAATCGACCTTCGTTCATGCCAGAGAACTCTTCGCCGATCTTGGTACAAAGAAGAACTGACTCGCGGATATCTTGGATAGCCTCACCGACGATTTTTTCGCTCTGACCAAATCCGTAAACTGGAGCCGTATCGACGAAGTTGATACCGAGGTCGATTGCGTTGCGAATAGTGTTAACAGCTACTCGTCGGTCAACTGGGTCCCACCATGAAGAGCCGCCAATTTCGAATGTTCCGAGTCCAATGACTGAAGCTTGCAAGCCAGTTTTTCCGAGCTCTTTGTATTTCATCATGCACTCTGCGTAATAGAGGTAATTTCGATAGAAACCTGGTTTCCGTTTTCAACGTATGCTATGTAACGAAAAGCCATGCCTCGTTCACGCGCGAACTCAAGGAGCGCCTTGTGCTCATGACCTTGCCAGCCTGGATAATTAAAATATTCATCGAACGCCACTACAGTGCCCGGTCTCAATCCCGAAGCGCAACCGGTCAACACGTCGCGGGTCGAAGAGTACAAGTCACAATCAACATGCAAGAATGAAATTTCTTTGTGCGAAAAATCAGACTGTGCGAAAAACGCAGGGATAGTGTCCGAAAACCAGCCCTTAATAAGTTGGACATTTCTAGGTACCTCGGGGAGGCGTGGTTGCGCGAATCGACCTTTATCAAAACCATCTTTCCAAAACTCGGGCAAACCGATGAAGGAATCAAAACCAAAGAACTCAGACTCGGGTCGAATTTTCGCGAAAAAATCTAGGGTTGATCCATCAGCCACCCCGAATTCTAGACAAAGGCCACTCGCTCTGGACTTCTCTAGAACCCACTGGCGGTAACTCCAGACGTCTGAGAATGCTCTAGCCTCAGGCATTGAGTCCATTACAAAATGAGCTGACTCTTCAAGAGCAATATCGAACATCCTACGACGAATATTCCCGTTATAGTTCTCGTTATCAAACATCGTAATCGAACCAAACAGGTCGTTGGTCATTGACTTAAGCAGAACCGGGTCTATGCCAATGCGGTAAAGCATTGCTGACAAAGCTAGCCTTTTCAAGTCATCCATATCCACTGCTGACAGGAAAAGTACTTGTTCATGTGGTATCTTACCCGCTAGGCTATTAGCGATATCGAAGTGGTTGCTCCGTGCGGATGCAACAAGGACTAGTTCGTTACCCCCCAGGGTAACTTCGGAAGGGGCTCGTACGGCAAGGCCATCTACTACCGTATCGGTCCCTGAATTAGCAAGAAAGTACTTTACATTTATCTTCATTGGCAGATTACGAAGTAGCGCCGCAAGCTGCTGTCCCATCTTTCCAGCACCAAATATAACGACGTCAGTTGCTGACTGAATTTTCGGAAGAATAACTTTAGAGTTCATCGCATTTACCGTTGAATAAAAATTTGCGGGGCACTGGGGCGGACAAGGGTAATGAGATTAGTCCTTTTAATATATCAAGTGCATGCCAAAAGCCCCCGCCGCTGTCTTTATGGCCTTGCCAAACTTCAGGAATAAAGCTCACACCCACTGTCTCACAGATCTCGGGCCAGACCGAGGGCCAATCGACATCTCCAGTGCCCATCACAACACCTTCGCCGTTCGTGCCATCAGCATCGGATACATGCAGGTGCGCTGTATGCGGTAGCAGCAACTTCAAGGCCTGGAGAAAATCTAAGCGAAAGCGGTTGCAGGTCATTTGTAGGTGTGCCAAATCCAAACAGATGCGAAGTTTCTGCGTCATTGCCTGGTATGCTAACTCGTCTGGCATCATGAAAATATTCTGGTGACGCTGCCCACCAAAGTGCCAGGGAAATGGTGCCATGTTTTGGGGGATAAGCTCTGTTTTACCCCAGCTAATTTGCCTGCATGCGTCGTGAAAACGCGCATAAAGCTTAGCTCGATGTTCGATCGGAAATGGTGCGTCGGCAGAAAATCCACCGACATTAGCCACTATCAGCAGTGAATCAGCCTTTGGAAAAAAAGGGGCGATAGCCAGAGTGGCGTCGACAACACGCTGCAAATTGTTAATAGATCGTTTGCGATAACCTTTATCATTTGACGCAAGATCTAGTAACTCGCTGTTTTCGAATAACTCTGGGGCATGCACCACTAAGCGGGTGCAATCGGTGATGCGCAAAAATTTAGCAGGGTCGAGCGACAAATCTCGGTACGAAAGGTGAAATTCAAACAAGTCAGGCGTAGTGATACGCGAAAAATTGACGAAATCGTGATAACGAACGGGAATTCCCCATTTAATCGGGAAGGAATAACTGTGGCTCTTATGGCTCTCTCCCGTAATGTCGCTTTCATACAGAAAATCCCCAACCAAAAAGTTCCGCTGGGCGGTCTTTCCGATCAGCTCTGGGATCCTATAGGGTGGCAAACCCTGGCCTGGGCTGGCAACGCGAAAGCAATCGGCATTGAAATTTTCACCTGCCTTAATTGCCCGGCTTGCGATAACGCTCTTGGCTAGATTTTCCCGATTAAGGCGCTCTCCCTGACTCACATGACGCTTTGGTCCTCTGAACTCAAGCGCCCGCTCAACCGCTCTTATGTCTTCTACTAAGCGCTTAAAATCTCCAGGCTCTAGACTCGCAAGATGATCAGGGCCCTCGAGATTGCGATCTAAAGTAATGTGCCGCTCTACAATGCATGCACCTAAAGCCACAGCTGCAATGGTGATCGCAGTGCCGCGCTCGTGGCCTGAATAACCAATCACCGGGTGCAGTTCTTGAAGCCGGTTAATGTAGGGTAGCTGTATATCGGATTCGGGCGCCGGGTAGGTGCTGTTGCAATGAAGTAGCGCAAAAGGCACTGCCAGTTGGTTTAATTGTTTAACAGCACGCTCGATTTCGTGCTCGAAAGACATTCCGGTAGAAAGAACTAGGGGCAACCCAAGCAATGCCGCTTTTTCAATTAAGTAGGGGTTACAAAGGTCTGCGGAAGCGATCTTTATGGCGTGAGCTCCCATTGTAGCCAGGGCCTCTACACTGGACTCGTCCCAGGGCGTACACATATAAGTAATTTTCTTTTCGCGACAGTATTCGCGCAGGTCTCTGTGCTGATCGAGCGTGAGTTCTACTTTATTTAGCAGATCTTGAATGTATTCAGCCCCTAAGTCTTCCGCGCTCAAACCATCTGCACGGCTGCGATAAAGTGCTTCTCGGTTACGAAGTTGAAATTTCACGCAGTCGGCGCCCGCCATGATAGCGGCATCTACCAACCGCCTCCCCATTTGTATATCGCCCTGGTGGTTATTGCCGATTTCCGCGATCACGAAAACCCGAGAGCCGCCAATCACATGATTATCGATACTAAAAGTTGGAGGTATCTTAGTAGCCATTACGTTGATCAATGAACCTTTGTGCGCCAGGAAGTAACGCCTTGTGTTTCAAACCTAAAAGAAGAAATTGCGCAGTCTTTTTCCTTAAGCTTCTGCGTAACGGTCTGACGAAACTGTGGCTGCACAAAAAACATAAAAAAACCGCCGCCACCCGCACCCATAAGCTTCCCACCTAACGCTCCAGAGTCAATCGCGCAGGAGTATATTGAGTCAAGGCGCTCGTTACTAATCCCCTCTGACAAACCTCGCTTTAGTTTCCAGGTATCGCCCAAGCTCTTGCCAAATTCGAGTAAATCTCCGCGAATCAGTTGCTTGTGCATGACGCGACATAGCTCAACCATCTCCTCTACATACCTAGCCTTTGCTTGCTCGGAAAAACTTGAGCGCTGCTGCTTATGCAAAGCATCTGAGTCATGCTTGGCTTTGGTGTCGCAAAATATCAAACACTGCTCTAACTCATTCAATGTTGTCGACTCTAGTCGAATAGCATGAACGAGGTTCTTCTCACCACCGAGCTCGATTAAATTAAATCCACCAAAAGCAGACGCATATTGATCTTGCCAGCCTCCGGCAACGCCAAAACAAAGCCTTTCGGCCTGAAATGCAAGTTCGGCAACCTCATAGGTAGACCAGTGATCCAACCTCATCTCATTGAAAGCTGCCACAACTGCCGTAGCCACAGCGGAAGAGCCGCCTAGTCCCGAACCAACCGGAAAATCTGACCGCACATAAAGATCAAAGCCGTAAGTGGGCTTAATGACACTCACCACAGATCCAAGCAAGCTACGCTGTGGTGAATTGAGTAGATTTATCAGGCTATCGTAGTGCTCACGGGTGCCAAGATCCTCTGAGTAAATATTAATTTCCTTGTCAGCCCTCGGCACGAGTGTCGCGTGGCTATATAAAGCCACAGTGGTGCTCAACACCGCCCCTGGCCGCTCTACAAAAAAATATGTGACATCTGAACCGCCGCCAGAAAAGCTTATCCTTACGGGAGCGCGAGCCCGGGTAAGGATCGGAGCCTCTGGTGAGGCCAAATCTGCGTCTGGCGTTACCAGATCTAGGAGCTCACGCTGAGCGCTAATCCTTGGAACAACATGGAAACCTAGATCAAAAAGTTTCAAGATTTCCTCTCGACCCGCATCAACGCCGACACTCCGAAAATGCGTATTCATGCATTTATGAACATTATCCGATGCATCGCCTCCAGCCAAGAGATGCCGTCGAATATCACCGTTTGTGATTAGCCCCTGAAGAATACGATGTTCATCGACAACAAACACGATCTGGAATCGACTCTCTTCCATGCGCTTTACAGCTTCAAGAACAGAGCTTGAAGTTTTTACAGTTAATTGATCCACTAGTGGATTCAAAACGATGTTCCTAGGTAGGCGTTAATCTTGTCGGCCGTAAAGGCAAGCATTTCCTCAGTCAGTGCAGGATGAACGCCTACCCAAAATGTGTTGTTCATCACAACATCCGTATTTGTTAGCCCGCCACTTATTCGATAATGTTTACCAATCATTGAGGGCTGACGGGTCAGATTGCCGGCAAATAGTAGTCGCGTACCGATTTTGTTCTGATCCAAGTAAGTCAAAAGATCAACCCGGCTAACCGGGGCGTTATCTTTTAAGGTAATTGGAAAGCCAAACCAAGACGGGTCGGAGTTCTCGATGCCTTTTGGTAGGATAACGAACTCTTCGCAGTTCTGAAGCCTATCCCTTAGGTAGGCAAAATTTTCCTTGCGTTTCTGAATAAAAGATTCTGCTTTAGCCAGCTGTGCAAGCCCGCAGGCGGCCTGCACGTCGGTAATTTTTAGGTTGTAGCCAATGTGCGAGTACGTGTACTTATGATCGTAGCCCTCCGGCAAGCTACCCAACTTCCAGCAAAACCGCTTGCCACAGGTATTGTCTTTACCCGGTGCACAGTAGCAATCCCGCCCCCAATCACGAAAGCTTTCAGCAATCTGTTTTAGTTCCGAGTCATTGGTAAATACAGCTCCACCTTCACCCATAGTGATATGGTGTGCGGGGTAAAAGCTAAGCGTGCCGATATCGCCAAAAGTGCCAACCATTTGGCCGTGATAAGTTGAACCTAGCGCATCGCAACAATCTTCGATCAGCCAAAGACCGTATTTCTTGCAAAGTGCGGTCACCACATCTAGGTTGTACGGATTGCCCAAAGTGTGGGCGAGCATGATCGCTTTGGTTTTTGGGCTAATCGCGGCCTCGATCTTGCTCGCATTAATGTTATAGGTACCAAGCTCGACATCCACAAAAACCGGCACAGCGCCGAACTGAATAATTGGGTTAACCGTGGTGGGAAATCCAGCAGCAACACCAATTACTTCATCACCAGGTTTAATCGCACGGTCACCAAGCTTCGGGCTAGTTAGCGTATTAAACGCCACAAGGTTGGCAGACGACCCCGAGTTGACAGTAATCAAGTGCTTAACGCCAATGAATTGGGCGAGCTTTCTCTCGAACTCGTCGTTAAAGCGCCCCGTAGTTAGCCATCCATCGAGCGATGCTTCAACCATTAGCTTAAGTTCTTCCTCGCCAATCTTTTTCCCTGAAGGGGGAACAACGTGGACTCCGGGCATAAATGCTTGTTGGGCAAATGCGATGCTGGCGTATTGCTCAACAAGCTGCGCTATCTGGGCGCGCAGATTGTCGGTTTTTTCGTTTTGAATCATGTAGTGGTTACTTCCTGATAGCTGGCGATTTGTGCCAAGGTAAATTTGTTCATGTCTGTGCCAGCTGCGTATGCCTTGGTCCAGTCTATTACCAAATCCAGCGCCTCAGCGATTCGTAGCTTTGGTCTCCAATCAAGTTCGGCTCTCGCCTTGGAAATGTCAAGCTTCAGATAATGTGCCTCATGCGGGTGATGGCCTGAGTTCGCGTTCCAAGCTGCATTTTCGCCCCAGCGCTTTGTCAATTCTGTAGCGAGCCATCCCACAGGTTTTGCGTCTTGATCATTCGGCCCAAAATTCCAAGCCTCGGCGTATTTAGGCCCCTCTTTCAACAATTTTTCGGCAAGCATGCGATATCCCCGCAAAGGTTCCAGCACATGCTGCCAGGGACGTATCGCATGCGGGTTGCGAATTTGAGCAGGCGTCTCTTTCTGAAAAGCAGCAAGAATATCGGGCACCAAGCGGTGTTTCGCCCAGTCACCGCCGCCGATTACATTACCTGCTCGTGCTGTTGCTACTGCAACCCTATGCGTTGCATAATCCTTGGGGTTAAAGAAAGACGATCGATACGCAGCACTCACAAGCTCTGCACAACCTTTGCTGCTACTGTAAGGGTCATAGCCACCCATGGGGTCATTTTCTCGGTAACCCCAAACCCACTCTCGGTTCTCGTAACACTTATCAGTAGTTACATTCACAACCGCCTTGACACTTGGTGTGGCGCGCACGGCCTCAAACAGATTTACCGTGCCCATGACATTAGTGAAATAGGTCTCCACCGGGTCTTGGTATGACTGACGCACCAAAGGCTGGGCTGCCATGTGAATAACAATTTCCGGTTGAGCACTTCGCATCGATTCGCGAAAGTGCGCCAGATCGCGAATATCGCCCTCAATGGAAATCATTCCCTGTGCAACGTTGGCCACTTCAAACAAACTTGGGTTGGTGGGAGGTCTCAGCGCATAGCCTGTTAACTGAACGCCTAAACTTTGCAGCCACAAAGAGAGCCAACTTCCCTTAAACCCAGTGTGACCGGTGAGGAAAACTCGCCTCCCCTGCCAAAAGTCTTTATCAATACCAAGCACGGTTAGGCCCACTTTTTCCAAGGTGCGTTGCCCGACTGCCAGAGGGACTCGAGAAGGTCTTTTTCCCGAATGGTATCCATAGGTTGCCAAAAGCCGAGATGCTCAAATGCCATCAACTCCCCGCGCTTAGCTAGTTCAGACATAGGGTTTAACTCCCAAGGCATCTGATCATCTTCAATCAGGTCGATACATTTTGGGGAGAGCACAAAAAAGCCACCATTAATTAGCCCGCCGTCACCGCGTGGTTTTTCCAAAAACCCAGTGACTTCTGTTCCCTTGGTAGCCAAGGAACCAAACCTTCCGGGCGGGCTAACGGCCGTAACAGTAGCTAGCTTTCCGTGGGCATAATGAAAATCGATTAGCTTTGAAATATCAAGATCACCAACACCATCGCCATAAGTAAAGCAAAATGCTTTTTCGTTTTTTAAGTAATTAGCGACTCTCTTGAGACGACCGCCAGTGGCTGTGCCATCGCCAGTATCAACTAGGGTTACACGCCACGGCTCCGCATTACGCTGATGCACTTCCATTTGGTTGTTGCTCATGTCAAAAGTGATATCAGACATATGCAAGAAATAATTCGCGAAGTACTCTTTGATGACATAGCCCTTGTAACCGCAGCAAATCACAAAGTCATTGACACCATGCGCAGAGTAGAGCTTCATGATGTGCCAAAGAATTGGCCGCCCGCCGATTTCGATCATCGGCTTAGGCTTCAGGTGAGTTTCTTCGGAGATTCGGGTTCCGAATCCGCCGGCGAGGATAACGGCTTTCATTTTTCGTTTGCACTCATCAACTTTTTTAGCTCCAAAATATCTTTAGAGGATCCAGAGTCTGTAATCCGGCCAGCTTCGAGTCGATACACAGCATCACAAGATTTAAAGGTAGACAGTCGATGAGCGACCATCAGGATCGTTAGATCTTGGCCGAGAGAATTAATAGTTTCTATTACTGCACTTTCAGTTTCGTTATCAAGGGCGCTGGTCGCCTCATCAAACACAATCACATCTGCCTGCTTATACAGCGCCCGGGCAATGCCTATTCGCTGGCGCTGCCCGCCCGAAAGGCGCACCCCCCGCTCACCCACAAAGGTGTTGTAGCCCTTTTCCCAAGACTCGATTGTTTTGGCAATCTGGGCTTGCTGGGCTGCTCTTTCAACGCGCTGGTAATCAATTTGCTCTGGTGGCACGCCAAAAGCTATGTTTTCAGTGATGGTCGTATCCGCCAGAAAAATAGACTGCGGAACATGGGCAATGTGCGCCTGCCAGCCGCGAAAGTTTTGTTCCGTGATAGTAGTGTCGTCTATTGCCAGGCTGCCTTTACCGGGCTGCAGAAGCGCCATAAGAACATCTAGCAGCGTGCTCTTGCCACTGCCTGTACTACCCATGAAACCGACCCGGGCGCCTTTGGGTATTTCAAGGTTAATGTCTTGCAATACCCAGGGCGTTTGATCGCTGTAGCGAAAGCTTATGTTGTTCAGTGTTATCGACTGATTAAACGGAATAGGTTCGCTAGAAAGCTTTCTTGCGTAGGTTGGCAGCGGCTGTTCTATTAGATCTAAAACATCATTTAACGATGCTTGCCCCCCACGAAGACTCGACCAGCTACCGTAAAGCTGTTGTAATACTGGCAGCAGACGTTGTGCACCGATTGCGAGTGCACCAAGCAAGGGGATTGCAGCAGCAACCCCGCCTTCACGGCCAGTCAGCGCGTAAGCAAGTAGAGCGATCAGCGCAATGCCCAGGGCTTCAAGTAAAAACCTTGGCCAAGCGCCGATAATCTGATTGTTCGCCTGCGCCCTCCTTAAAGGCAGATCTGCAGAGCGGTAGATCTTGCAATAGACCGCCTGCGTGCCATCAATCAAAACATCGCGTATTCCACCAAGCCCTTCCTGTAAGGCTTTTACCACCTGGTTCGACTCGCAGCTAATGCGCTGGCTGTTTTGGGTAAGCCGCTTGCGAGATAACACCATGATTATGGCGTAGACAGTGCCGAACCCGCCAAAAGTGATAAAGGCCACAACAGGGTCAATGGCAATAAGCGCCGCCATAATGGTTGCAAGTATCAAGGACGAGCTTACTGCAGTAAGTAACGGTAATAGGGTATTGTAAACAACCGAGCTAATCTTGCCTGAGATTCCCGCGATTACGTCACTACTGTTGCGGGAGGCGTGCACTGAATACGGCTGATATAAAGTTTTTTCGTAAGTTTGAACACTCAGGTCAGCGCCAATTGCATGACCAAGCCTAGTCTGAACCCAAATAAGGGCAAGACGCATGCCCGCAGAAAAAATGGTAGCCAGGATGAAAAGCAGGGTCAGCGGCAGGAGCAATTGATTTGGCTTGGTAATTTCAAGAATCGAAATGGTTGGCTGAATGTATTCGTTGGCAAAGACCTTTTCCGGCGACATAAGGGCGCCAAGGAACGGCAGCACTGCGCCAATGCTTACAACCTCTGCGAAGGAGGCGATCACCATAATTATTAGAAGCAAACCGAGTTGCTTCTTTCGGCGCGGGGCTATGTGGGCCCAGAGGCGTTTGATGGCGGGGTTAATCATTCACACCTGGCGCGTTAACGGCAGGGAAATCTGCTCGCCATACTTGCTCATCCGCCCAATTTTTTTGTCGGAACCGCCTACGATAAGCGAATAGAACTCTACATCCTTGTTAATCACCGCGGCGATAAAGGCGTATTCGCCAACGATAACACCACACACAAAAGCACGGTTAGGCTTTAGCACAAAATTCCCTGACCGCTCTTACCACAAGGTCAATTTGCCCAGTAGTGATTTCCGGATACATTGGAAGCGATAAAATTCGCGATTGATTGTGGTACGCATTGGGGAACTCTTCTGCCACATGGCCGTAACGGCTGTATGCAGGTAGAAAAGGCAGTGCGGTCGGATAGTTGATGACGGTCTGAATTTCACGGTCTGCAAGAAACTTCAACAGTTCATCTCTTTTCTCATGTTTAACAACATACAGGTGCCAAACGTGTTCACGACCTTCAGCGCACTTTGGAGTGTCAAGGCCATTGATTTTGGATAGCCGATCATAATAGCGAGCGGCCCGCTCTTGGCGTAACGCTGTCCATTCAGCTAAGTACGGTAATTTAACCGTAAGGATTGCGGCCTGTAGGCCGTCTAGTCTGCTGTTGATGCCTTCGATTTTATGATCGCCTTTTTTCAAGCCACCGTGACGAGCGAACATTGCCATTTTTTCCGCCAGCGCCTGGTCGTTAGTAACGACCGCACCCGCATCGCCCATTGCACCCAGATTCTTACCGGGGTAGAAGGAGAACGAAGCAACATTACCGAACGTGCCAACCAATTTGCCTTTGTAGCGCGCAAGATGAGCCTGGGCACAATCTTCCAAAACCCATAAATTATGCTTCTTAGCGATAGCCATTACGCTTTCCATATCTGCAGCTTGACCGTAAAGATGCACTGGAATGATTCCCACTGTATTGGGTGTTATTTTCGCTTCGATACTTTTAGTATCAAGCGTGAATGTCTCCTCGTCTGTGTCGCAAAAAACCACTCTCCCTCCAGCTTGGGTTATGGTCTCTGATGTCGATATCCATGAATGAGCAGGGACAATGATCTCATCGCCTGGCCTAACACCTAACGCGACCATAGCCACGTAAAGAGAGTCTGTTCCATTTGCACAAGAGACACAATATTTACGCTGCATCATATCGGCGAACATCTGCTCAAACTTGTCTACATAAGGTCCGCGGACAAATAGTGATTTTTGGATTACATCGCTGATCACAAAGTCGATTTCTGCTTTTATTGTTTGATATTGCGCATAGAGATCTACAAAAGGAATTTGAGTGTTCATAGATTGGATTTTTAATTCGATAGGGTCTTGATGAGCCTTGCTGGATTGCCGGCATAAACCCCAGATAAATTTATGTCTTTAGTCACGACGGAGCCTGCGCCAATGATTACGTTATCGCATACAGCAACCGGGAGAATTGTGGCATTGCTCCCAATTGAAACATTATTACCGACTTTGGTTTGCTTCCAGAGTGACTTATCGCCCCTTGCTGGACCACCCTTCGCAAAGGCATCATTAATGAACATAACACCGTGACCGACGAAGCAACCTTCCCCTATGTCGACCAACTCACAAATGAAGGCGTGAGACTGTATCTTGGTGCGATCGCCGATGTTTACATCTTTTTGAATCTCAACAAAAGGTCCAATGAATACATCACTGCCAATTGCGCAACCATAAAGGTTGACTGGATTGACGATAGTCACGTTATCGCCAAATTTAACGTTGACAATCCCAGACTCTTTGATCTTGGGTTGATTCAAAATATCCCACCGAGCTTGCAATGCTTCGGCCGGAACCGAAGGAAAACTTCTCCACCTGTTTCAATCGATTCATATATCGCATTAATGAGTTCAAGACTCTTTCTGCCGATAAGGCCATCTACAAGATGTGGACCGTTGTTGCGGATACAGTCAACCACGTGCTCATAGTAAGCTTGGTGTCCGAAGCCGTATACATTAGGTGGGTTGACCGAATATTTTTCCATAACGTCTTCGTCACCAAGTCTAGGCTCTACAAAACTCCATGTCTTCATCTTATTGACTGCGAATCCTCCTATTTCTACCGTTCCGCCCTCACCCAAGACCGAAATAGATCCCTCCAAATCTTTCGGACGGGCGGCTGTAGTCGCCTCAATCACGCCAAGCGCACCGTTGCGAAACTTCAGTGTCACCACCGCCGTATCTTCCGCCTCAATCTTTGCTAGCGCGGTGGCACTGCGGGCAAACACACTTTCTACATCGCCCATAACCCACTCAAGCATGTCGACATGGTGGCTCGCCTGATTTGTCAAAACACCGCCATCCATTGCCCAAGTCCCCCTCCAAGGAGCTTGGTCATAATAGTCCTGCGGACGACACCAGCGCACACGAACCGTACCCAAGACCAACTTTCCAAATCGGCCCTGTTCCAGAGCCTCGCGCAGCTTCACAACGGGAACATTAAATCTATTTTGTTTGACTACAAATAATTTTCCGCCGGCTTTGTCACAGGCCTCAATCATTGAGTCGGCATCATCAAGTGTTAACGCCATAGGTTTTTCAACGATGACATGCTTGCCGTATTTTGCTAGCGCCACAACATTCTTAGCGTGATTGCCGCTTTCGGTCAAAACGACAACGACATCCACATTTTCCTTTTGCATCATCTTATGCATATCTACGTAATAAGGAACCGAAAATTGCTCACCAATTTTCTTCGCTTTTCCCTCGACAAGATCACAAACTGCTACTAACTGCGCCCCCTTTATCTGTTTGAGACCAAGTAATTCTGAGTGACGTTTCGCTATTCGACCACAGCCCACCAGGGCAAAATTCAACATGAATTTAATTCCTTTACTCGTTCAATCTTCGATCTCATACCGTCTTGGTCAGACGCTTTTCTATATTCTGATTTAACCGCTAACCGACGCGCAATTAGTATTCCATGTAGGGCTATTGATTGATAACGGGTCGTTTTTTTACGAGGAACGCATTGCCTGCGAGCGCAGCGAGTGTAGCAATCCATATCTCGCTGCGAAGCCCTCCTGAGCAGTGGTTTGTTTGTAGTGAGGCAGCACCTAAGCAGATTGCCACGCTTCGCTCGCAATGACGGGATAAAGCACTCGCCGCCGATCTGTTTCTCTTTCCCAAAACACCACCCATCAAAGCCGAAACACCTCAAACCCCTGCGCCGCCAAATCTTTGCGATCGTACAGAGCCTTTAGATCCGCAATCACAGGCCTGCTGTGGGCGCCGCACAGCGCCCTAAGGTCACTCAGCGGTAACTGCGCAAACTGGATGTGGGCCACAGCAACGATCAGCGAATCGACCTTGCTCCCGGGTGTAATCTGCTCCAGCGCAAGGCCATATTCCTGCTGCACTTCTTGCGCGTTGGCCCAAGGGTCCATGACCTTAACCGTTAGCCCCCAGTGTTGTAGCTCTTGAATAATGTCAATGACTTTACTATTGCGCACATCGGGGCAGTTTTCTTTAAAGGTAACACCCAGCACACCCACGGCGGCATTGGCCACATTAATGCCGTTTTTAAGCATGAGACGAATAACATTGCGCGCGGCGTAGCGCCCCATGTTGTCGTTAATGGCGCGACCAGAAAGGATCACTTGCGGGCGGTAACCGAGCTCTTGGGCCTTGTGGGTTAAATAATACGGGTCCACGCCAATGCAGTGCCCGCCCACCAAACCGGGCTTAAAGGGCAGAAAGTTCCACTTCGTGGCAGCAGCGGTGAGCACCTCGGTGGTGTCAATGCTCATGCGATTAAAGATCACCGAGAGCTCGTTAACAAACGCAATGTTTAAGTCGCGCTGCGCATTTTCAATGACCTTGGCGGCCTCGGCCACTCTAATGGAGCTGGCCTTGTGGGGGCCGGCAGTGATGATTTCTTGATAGAGGGCGTCTACCGCCTCAGCAATTTCTGGCGTGGAGCCGCTGGTTACTTTTTTGATGTCGGGCAAGCGGTGAGTCTTGTCGCCGGGGTTTATACGTTCGGGGGAATAACCGCAATAAAAGCCGGTTTCATTGCTGTTATGGTCGGTGGGCGTGTGGTTATCTTGGCTCAGGTATTTGAGGCCAGATTCTCTCTCCAAGATCGGCACACAAACCTCTTCGGTAGCACCCGGATATACGGTCGACTCGTAAATCACCACGTCCCCGGCTTTTAGTAACTGGCCCACTGTCTCGCTTGCCTTAATCAGCGGAGTCAGGTCAGGCCGGTTGGCTTTATCGACCGGCGTAGGCACAGTCACAATGAAGACCATGGATTCGTCATTCCCGTTATCCCGAGTGGAGCGAAGCGATCCAGGGTCAGAAGTAAACGTCAGATGCTTGGCCTCGCACAGTTCCCGCTCTGACACCTCCAGGGTGTGGTCATGTCCAGCCTGAAGCTCGGCGATTCGATCGATATTAATGTCAAAGCCAATCACCCGGCGCTTCTTGCCAAACTCTACCGCCAGTGGCAAACCCACATAGCCCAGACCGATAACAGCGATGGTGCGGTTTTGAAGATTCATTTTTTAAATTTTGTAGTAAGCGCGATACGAGTCGACAAACCGTTTAATTCCGTCGGCGACCTCAGTGGCAGGCCGATAATGGAACTGCTCTACTAAATCTTGCACGTCCGCATAAGTGTCCGGCACATCGCCGGGCTGCAGCGGCAACATTTTCATCTGCGCCTTAACGCACAGTGCTGATTCAAGCGCAGCAATGTAGTCCATCAATTCAACCGGGCTGTTGTTGCCGATGTTATAAACCCGCCAGGGTGCTTTGCTGCTTCCTGGGTCAGGAGTGTCGCCGCTCCAATTCGGGTTGGGTGGCGCCGGGCGATCAAGCACACGGATTACGCCTTCCACAATATCGTCAATATAGGTGAAATCGCGTCTGTGTTTGCCAAAGTTAAATACTTCAATTGGCTCACCTGCGAGTATGGCTTTAGTGAATTTAAACAGCGCCATGTCGGGCCGCCCCCACGGGCCATACACTGTGAAAAAACGCAGGCCCGTGGTGGGTAGCTGGTATAGCTGACTGTACGTGTGCGCCATCAACTCATTGGATTTTTTGCTGGCAGCGTAGAGGCTTACGGGGTGATCAACATTGTCATGCACCGAAAACGGCATGCTGGTATTGGCACCATATACGCTAGATGAACTTGCATAAACCAAGTGCTCAATGTTGTGATGGCGACAACCTTCCAATATGTGCGCAAACCCAACAATGTTGCTGTTGATATAGGCAAGCGGATTTTCAATCGAGTAGCGCACTCCGGCTTGCGCTGCCAAGTTCACCACACGCTGCGGTTTGTGAGACGCGAATGCGTTTTCAATCGCCTGTTTGTCAGCGATGTCAATGCGCAAGTGCGTGTAATTCGGATGATTTGAGTGGCGCGCTAGCCGAGCTTCTTTAATAGATGGGTCGTAATAGTCGTTGTGGTTGTCAATACCAATTACGGTGTCGCCACGCTCAAGCAAACGGAGTGTCAGCGCCGAACCAATAAAACCTGCGGAGCCCGTGACTAAGATCCTCATGAGAGTGTTTCGGCTTGGTTGGGGGTTGCAACGTTGGTCTTGGAGGTTCTCGATTCACGCTCTAGCGCCTCTATCTCCGCCTTCAACGCCTCGTATTCCTGGATTTTCCGCTGCAAAAAGCGGGTAGTGAGCGCCGCTTTTTCGGCAAGCCCCATGGGCGTGATCACATAGGCATAGCCAAACTTGTTTTTAGAGTTGGCGAAGTTTTTCATCTTCACCAAGCCCTTTTGCATCAGCGCCTTTAGGCAGTAATTCAGGCCGCCCACGCTGATGCCCAGCCGGTCGGCCAGCTCGCGCTGGGTCAGATCTGGGTTTTCTTCAAGCAGGCGCATGACCCGGAAGGCAGTGTCTTCCTGGAGCTTTGCTTGGCGACTGGTCATGTTGTTGTGTTTTTTGCCGTGTGGGCTTGGGAGCCTTGGGTTTCCCGGGGTACTGTTGGCCACGCTACCGCCGCACCGGGTCAGACTTGACCGGAACTTGTATGGACTAGATTTGTTAAAACTTGAACAAGTATATACGGAATAAGGATTAGTTAGCGGGTTGTGCTCGGGCCTTTCGCCTGGACTTGGGGCAACAGAAAAAAGCGAGGTCCTGGGTTTCGCAGTTGAATCTTATTGACTCATAAATAAGTCATAAATAAACTCTTGAATTATTAATAAATCATTCGTATGCCAAAACCACTTTACCGTACCTATTCGCAGTACAGCCTGAATGCGCTTGAGCTACTGGGGCAACTCGTGCGCGAAGGCCGTTTGGCCAAGGCAATGACCACAACGGATCTGGCCGCGCGCGCCGGCATCTCACGGACATTGCTCCAACGAATCGAGCGGGGGGACCCGGGGTGCGCCATTGGAACAGTGTTTGAAGTGGCCGCCATCTGCGGCGTGCCCTTGTTTACCCCTGATCAGCAACGGCTAATGAATCACTTAGCGCTTCATCGCGAAAAAATGGTGCTGCTACCCAAGGCCGTAAGAAACCGCCCAAAGGGAGTAAAAGATGACTTCTGAGATCAGCCCCGAATACTCAGAGGCCTATGTCTGGATCTGGCTTCCAAACGCATTACAACCTGTCGTGGCGGGTCTGCTGTCCAAACAGGGACAACAGCTGGTCTTTAACTATGGCCGCAGCTACTTGGCTCGTAAAGATGCAATTGCACTCTATGCGCCAGAGCTTCCGCTGCGCCCGGGGGCCATCGCACTGATACCCGGCTTGAGCATGCCCAGCTGCATTCGTGATGCGTCCCCAGATGCTTGGGGGCGTCGGGTGCTGATCAATCGCAAACTGGGTGTTAAAGGGGGGGCTCTTTCCGGGGCGGAGCTCGATGAATTAGCCTATCTGCTCGAGTCAGGCTCCGACCGAATTGGTGCGCTAGATTTTCAGCAGTCACCAACGCACTACGCGCCAAGACATACACAGCAAGCAACGCTTGATGATTTGTTAACAGCCGCAGAAAAGATCGAACAAGGTGTACCGCTTTCATCCGAATTGGATCAGGCCTTGCTGCACGGATCATCCCTTGGCGGCGCTCGTCCCAAGGTCTTACTCGAAGACGGAAAACGCAAGTTCATCGCCAAGTTTTCCGCTAGCAACGATCTCTACAGCGTAGTCAAAGCGGAATTCATCGCCATGCGGCTCGCCCACAAGGCTGGTCTACACGTGGCGCCAGTTGAACTGCGAAAAGCTCTGGGCAAAGATGTATTGCTGATTGAGCGCTTTGACCGCATTCGAGATAACAGCGGCTGGCGCAGACGCGCTATGGTGTCTGCGCTGACCATGTTCGAGCTCGATGAAATGATGGCCGCTTATGCCAGTTACGAAAAACTGGCGGAAATTATTCGCTATCGATTCAAAGACCCAAAGGCGACCTTACGAGAATTATTTGCCCGGATCGTCTTTAATATTTTGTGCGGCAACACTGACGATCATGCTCGCAACCATGCGGCCTTTTGGGACGGCCATCAACTGGAGCTAACACCTGCCTACGACATTTGCCCGCAATCACGCTCGGGCCAGCAGGCCTCACAAGCGATGCTTATTCACGGGGCAGAACGCAGCAGTCAAGTAGCCACTTGTATTGCCGCGGCCCCATCATTTTTGCTGGGGCGAGAGCAGGCGATTTCTATCGTCAATCATCAAGTGAGTGTTATTGAAAACAAATGGCACGCTGTTTGTAATGAGGCGAACTTAAACGAAGTGGATCGTGCAATGTTTTGGGGTCGGCAGTTCTTAAATCCCTTTGCTTTTCTGAATGCGCCTGATGGGGTTCGAGTGCCCTCTCTGAATTGACTATGAACCCTATCCGCCACCTGGGGGTGAAAGCATCGCCATCTTCAATTTTTATCGATCTTGCCATATACTGTTGCCATATAGTTTTCAGTGGAGTCCACCATGTCCATCGGCACCGTTTTCGTCAATAACCGCACCCAAGCCGTCCGGCTTCCTTTAGACGTCCGCCTGCCCGAGGGCGTACATAAAGTGGAAATTCGCGTCAAAGGTCATGAGCGCATCATCGCTCCCCTGGGACAAAGCTGGGACAGCTTCTTTCAGGGCGGGCCGCGTGTGAGTGAAGACTTCCTGCCCGAGCGCGCCCCCCAGCAGCAAACAGAGCGCGAGGCGCTTTGATGCTGCGCTACCTGCTCGATACCAATATCGTTATCTACGTGTTGAAGCGTCGCCCGCTCGAGTTGCTTTCGACATTCAACGCCAACGCCGGTCGAATGGCCGTCTCGTCGATCACCCTAGCCGAACTGATGCACGGCGCCGAGAAAAGCCAACGCGTGAATGAAAACCTGGCGGCCATCGAAGACTTCTGCAGCCGCCTAGAAATCCTGCCCTATGGTGCGAAAGCTGCCCAGCACTACGGCGCCATCCGTGCAGCCCTTGAAAAAGTCGGCCAGCCTATCGGGGTGAATGACCTACACATTGCGGGACACGCCAGAAGCGAGGGTTTGGTGCTGGTGACCAACAACGTATCGGAATTTGAGCGGGTGCCTGCGCTTGAACTCGAGAATTGGGCGGCTAACTGTTAATCAATACTGATGCCCAGCCCACCTTCGCGTACCCGCCACTTGATTCTTGTGCTTGGCGATCAACTCGATCATCAAGCATCCTGTTTTGATGGGTTCGATCCGGGGCGCGATCATGTGTGGATGGCAGAAGTCGCCCAGGAATCAACCCATGTCTGGTCTTCCAAACAACGTATCGCGGTCTTCCTATCCTCCATGCGGCACTTCTGGGATGAGCTGCTTAATAAAAAGATCCCGCTGCACTATGTGCAATTAGACGACCCGGACAACACCGGGTCCCTAGCGGGCGAATTAACACGCGCAATTGCGTTTTTTAAACCGACGGCTTTAGTAATGACAGCGCCCGGCGATTGGCGGGTGCTGGAGTCGATTCGCCTTGTAGCATCAAAGCATGGAATTCCGCTAGACATCCGCGAAGACCGCCACTTCTTCTCCGCGGTTCGCGAATTCGCGGAACATGCCAAGGGCCGCAAACAAGTTCGGCTGGAATATTGGTACCGGGAATTACGGCAAAAGACTGGCGTGCTGATGGAAAAGGATACGGCTGTTAAGGGGACCAAGTCTTCAGCATCGGATGCAAAGTTATCAAAGCAACCAATCGGCGGACAATGGAATTTCGACGAAGACAATCGCGAGTCCTTTGGCAAGGATGGCCCGCCACCTATTCCAAAGCCCACACGGTTTAAACCAGACGCGCTTACAAAAGAAGTGATTGATCTGGTGAACAGCAAGTTCGCTGATCACCCTGGAACTGTAAGTGCTACCGAATCTGGTTTTGGTTGGCCGGTAAATCGAGAGCAAGCGTTGGTGGTGCTCAAAGAGTTTATCGACGAGCGACTGCTCTACTTTGGCAAATATCAAGACGCCATGTGGGCGGGCGAACCCTGGCTCTTTCACTCACACCTGGCAGTCGCACTTAATTTAAAACTTCTATCCAGCCATGAAGTGGTCGCAGCGGCAGAAGAGGCCTTTCACCAGGGCAAGGCACCACTATCTTCTGTTGAGGGCTTTATCCGACAGATTCTTGGCTGGCGGGAATACGTCCGCGGTGTCTACTGGACCCAGATGCCGGGGTATCTTGAGCGCAACCACCTAAACGCGACCAACCCACTCCCCGATTTCTTTTGGACCGGCGACACCGATGCAGCCTGCCTGCGAGACACCATTACCCAGACCCTAGAAACCGGCTATGCCCACCATATTCAGCGGCTGATGGTCACAGGGCTGTATTGCTTGTTGGCTCGTATTGACCCGAAACAGGTCCATGAGTGGTACCTGAGTGTTTATGTCGATGCCGTGGAATGGGTGGAACTGCCCAATACCCTGGGCATGAGCCAATATGCGGATGGTGGCCTAATGGCCAGCAAACCCTATGCCGCCACCGGCAAGTACATCGACCGCATGAGTAACTACTGCAAGGGCTGCCGATATAACCCCGCCGAGTCGACTGGGGAGAGCGCCTGCCCCTTCACACGCCTGTATTGGGATTTTCTATTGCGTCACCGGGCTCTTCTGGCCAAGAATCCGCGTATGGTGATGCAAATTAAAAACCTTGATCGGCGACTGGCCAAAACTACATGAAATATCTCATCCGTTTTCGCGTTGCATTGATCAGCCTTGCCGTGCTGATGGTCAGTTTTGGATTGATCGGAGCGCTGTGGCTACCGGACTATGTCAAAACCCAAACTGAGCAGGCGCTTAGCCAATCACTTGGCCGAACAGTAACGATTGGCAAGATTCAAATCTCGCCATATATCCTGCAGCTTCGGTTTCATGATTTTCGAATCGCACAGAGCAAAAACAGCAATCCTGAGCAGACTGCAGTTCAAAAAAATTCAAGCAGCGCCGCTAATACCAAAACCACTTCGTCAGTCACTAATCAAGACCATCTGCTCGCGATCAAAACCATCACGGCCAATCTCAGCAGCTTATCGATCGTTCATCGTGCCCCGGTGTTGCAAGAACTCAAAATCGATAGCCCAGATATCAAACTTGCCCGCGATGGAAAAGGCCGACTCAGCATTGCCGACATTTTGGAGACCCTAGCCAAAGCACCAAAGTCCGAAAAGCCCTTTCGTTTTGCGGTTCACAACATCCAGCTCACCCAGGGGTCGATCGACTTTCAAGATGGCATCAAGAAAAAAACACATACCGTTCGTGACTTAGCGATTGGCGTGCCCGTGGTCATTAACTTCCCGGCAAAGGAAGAAATCTGGATCGAACCCAGCATCAGCGCAAAGGTGAATGGCGCAGCCTTTGAACTCAAGGGAAAGACCCATGTCTTTGGTGAGAAAAAAGAAGCCGTGCTTGACTTAAATATTCAAGACTTCCCATTGGCCGGCCTTGAGACCTATGCCGACATGATTCCGGGGCTAAAAATCACCAAGGGATCTGTATCGACCAAGTTGGCACTCAGCTTCACACAAGAACAAGGTCAAGCAGCAACCACCGAACTAAAGGGGGATGTTCGTTTTGCAAATTTGTCAGCCACGCACAAACCAACCGACAGCCACCTGCACAGCACGATTGAAGAACTCAATTTGAACCTGCAAGGTCTGCAAATCGCTATGCCAGATCTGATGGCAAAAAGCCGGGTTGAATCGATAGAGCTGGCAAGCGGCACCAACGGCCGCATGATCTTAGCCGATCCAACGCTTAAAGGGGTGAATCCATTTGTTGCCAGTAACATCGCTCTTAAACTAAATCCAATTGAACTCTCCGGGGCAACACCAGCCGCAATTGACCTTGCTGCACAGATTAATCAACGCGGCAAAGTCGCAGTGAAAGGCAATGTCTCTGGGTGGTCAGATCTGAATACCTCGGCAGGAAGCCTGGATGTCCAAGCAAGCCAGGTGGATGTCATTGCCTTCCAGCGATTTGTGGCCGGTTTTTTGCACAATGCACTGTTCACCCGTGGCCAGGCAAACTTCGAAGGCAAGATCCTGATCGGCGCTCAGGCTGGGGGCAGATCGGGTGAGGCGATACCCGCTGTACGAGTGAGCGGCAATGCATCATTAAACGACTTCAGTCTGCTGGACCAAACCAGCAGCGCCGAGATCGCCCGCTGGAAGCAGATCCAGCTTCGTGGGCTACAAGTCGCGACAAACCCATTTAAGGCAAGTATTCGCGATATCAATGCAAACAATCTGTTTGGGCGTATCACGATTCTGCCAAGCGGCGAACTTAATTTTCGGCATATCTTAGAAGCGCAGGCCACGAGTGAGCCCAGCGCGGGCTCGACAATGCAAGCCAAACCATCAAGCGCCACCCCCAAGGTGTCAGGCACGGTGTCAGACACCTCACCCAAGGTGTCAGACACCGTGCCTGACACTTCACGGAAAACCAAAACCGATCTACCAATCGAAATCGGTCAGATTCGGCTCACCGATAGCAGTGTTCTGTTCAATGACCAATTTACCAAACCCAACTTCCGGGCAAGCCTTAACAATCTAGCTGGCACACTTGGCCCGCTCAAAGGGGGAGCGCCGGGCAGTATCGACATCACGGGCACGGTTGACCGCACCGCCCCACTCTCGATTCAGGGCCGATTAGATCCGTTTGCCAGAGATCTCTTTCTGGATCTAAAAGTGATCGCGCGTGGCATCGAGATGCCACCCATGTCACCCTATTCCGTAAAGTATCTGGCCTACCCGATTGAAAAGGGCAAGCTCTCACTGGACTTGGCTTATTCTCTTCAGGGTGGCCAGCTCAAAGCTGAGAACAAAATCTTTCTAGATCAGCTCACCCTTGGCGACAAGGTCGAAAGCCCAGATGCCATCTCGGCACCGGTATCGCTTGCCGTCGCGCTGCTTAAAAACTCCCGTGGCGAAATCGATATTAACCTGCCCATTAGTGGCTCGATCAACGACCCAGAATTCAAAATCGGCAGCATTGTGTTTAAGGCCTTCATTAATTTGATTGTGAAGGCGGCCACCGCGCCGTTTAGCTTGATCGCGTCGCTATTTGGCGGCGGCGCAGACTTGTCACAAATAGACTTTGCACCGGGCTTGGCATCGATTAGCTTAGAGAGCGCAAAAGCAATTGAGAGTGTTGCCAAAGCAATGAACGATCGGCCCGCGTTAAAACTCGAAATCACAGGTACCGCCAACGCGACCAAAGACACCGACGGCGCCAAAAGGGCCATCCTTCAACGGCAGGTTCGCGCGGAAAAACTGGCTGAACTTGCTAAAAAAGGAGAGTCCGCCGCTGCGCTGCGTGATATTCAAGTTAGCCCTGATGAATACCCGAAGTACTTAACCCAGGTCTACAAAAAAGCGCCCTTTAAAAAAGAACGCAACCTGATGTTCATGACCAAGGCCCAGCCGGTTCCCGAAATGGAGCGCCTGCTGCTTGAGAATATTCAGGTGGCGGAGAGCGAACTGCTCGCCCTTGCCGACCAGCGCAGCCGGGCCGTGCGCAATCAGCTAGTAAAACAAGGCGTTCCAGCAGAGCGAGTCTTTGTCATGGGATCAAAGCTTGGCGAGGCTGGCCGGGCAGAGTTTTCGCTGCGCTAGACTCGCAAAGCGCCCCGAGCTCGTCATGCGCCAAGTTCGAATTGATTTAGATCTTGTCAGCGGAAAAGTTTCGTTGGCTGGGCTGCGGCATGCGGCTACTTAAAAATATTAGACAAAGAATAATTCGGAGACACCATGAAAGACTTCAACGCAATCCTTATTAACAAGACCGAAACGTCCTACACAGCAGGCGTTCAACATGTAAATGACTCGGCATTAACCACAACCAACGAGCATGATGTACTGGTAAAAGTCGATTACTCCACCATCAACTACAAAGACGGCCTAGCCATCACCGGCAAGTCGCCCATCATCCGCAAGTTCCCCATGATTCCCGGCATTGATTTTACGGGCACAGTGGAACAAAGCGATCACCCCTTATTCAAGGCTGGTGATCAAGTAATTCTCAATGGCTGGGGCGTGGGCGAATCCCACCCCGGCGGGCTGGCTCAGTATGCAAAGGTCAAGGGCGATTGGCTGATCAAAAAGCCTGCCCAATTTTCTTCAAAACAAGCCATGGCCATTGGCACCGCGGGCTATACCGCCATGCTCTGCATCTTGGCGCTCGAGCGCCATGGCGTAAAACCCAGTGATGGTGAAGTCCTGGTCACGGGCGCGGCCGGTGGTGTGGGTAGCGTGGCCATCGCCGTGTTGGCAAAGCTTGGCTTTCATGTCGTGGCCTCTACTGGCCGCACCCAAGAGGCCGACTACTTAAAATCACTTGGCGCCAAAGAGGTAATCGATCGCAACGAGCTCTCTTCCCCCGGTAAGCCTTTAGGGAAAGAGCGTTGGGCCGCCGTGGTCGATAGCGTGGGCAGCCACACATTGGCCAATGCCTGTGCCACCACCAAGGCGGAAGGCGCCGTCGCCGCCTGCGGACTTGCCCAAGGCATGGACTTTCCGTCGACCGTTGCGCCATTTATTCTGCGTGGCGTCACGCTCTATGGCATTAACAGTGTCACCACTCCGCGCGAGCGAAGAGAGCTTGCCTGGGCACGCTTAGCAAGCGACTTGGCTACAGACAAACTGGATGCCATAACTCAAGAAATCGGCCTTGCACGAGCCATTGATGCCGCCCCAGAAATTCTGGCGGGGAAAATTCGTGGGCGGCTGGTAGTGAACGTCAACAAATAATCAATTGATTCGGCCTTACCAATAGCCGGACTTGTTGCATCACATTCCATATCGTGGGGTATTGCTCCGCGGCATTGCGCATTTAAAATGTCGCTATGAATCGCATTCTCAACATCTCTTCTTACAAGTTTGTCCCCATCAACGATCTTCCCGATCTGCGGGAGCGCCTGCTTAATAAAACCAAGTCACTTGGTCTAAAGGGCACTATCCTGATTGCCGAAGAAGGCATCAATCTATTTCTGGCTGGAACTGCTGAGCAAATCCATGGTGTTGTGAATTGGCTACGTGAAGATGCCCGCTTTGCCGATCTAGACCCGAAAGAGAGTTGGTCCGACAGTCAGCCTTTCCGCAAGATGCTGGTGAAGATTAAAAAAGAAATCATCCGCATGAATCACCCCACGATCCGGCCACATGCCGGGCGTGCGCCAGCGGTCACTGCCGAGACATTAAATCGTTGGTTAGATCAGGGCCATGATGACGAGGGGCGCCCCGTGGTGACTCTGGACACCCGGAACGCCTTTGAAGTGGATTTCGGCACCTTTAAAAACACCATCGACTACCGCATCAACAAGTTCACTGAGTTCCCCGATGCAATTGCCGCCCACAAAAACGAGCTAAAAGACAAGACCATTGTCAGCTTTTGTACTGGCGGTATCCGCTGTGAAAAGGCCGCGATCTACATGCGTGAAATCGGCTTGGAACACACCTATCAGCTAGAGGGTGGGATTCTGAAATACTTTGAAGAAACCGATGCCCATCATTACGATGGCAGCTGTTTTGTGTTTGATGAACGCTTGGCGTTAGACCCAAGCTTGTTACCGCAAAAGACAGATGCAACTACCGTTACCAAAGATCAAACGCCGTTACCAACGGCTTCATAGCCCGCAAATATCATTCATGAAATTCAGCCACCGCTAGTGGCGCCCGCAGCGCAGTCAACTGACAAGGAAACACCATGTTGCCCCAACCCTCTGAACAAAGCCTGCGTGATGACATTCGATTCTTGGGCAGCATCCTGGGCGACACCATTCGGGAGCAAGAGGGGCAAGAGGCGTTTGATCTAATCGAGAAGATTCGCAAACTCAGCGTTGCCTTTCGGCGGGACGCAGATGCTGCGGCGGGCAAGGCACTCGATAAGATCCTCAAGGGGCTAAGCGCCGACCAGACCGTGAGTGTGATCCGGGCGTTTACCTATTTTTCCCACTTGGCCAACCTGGCTGAAGACCAATTTAATCTTCGCGTCTATGCCAACGAAGACCCAGAGACCGCTGAAGGCAATCTCACCCGGACTTTCGTGCGGCTTAAAGAAGCGCGGGTGCCCGCAAAAAAGATTCATGCCACATTGCAAAACGCCTGGGTATCTCCGGTGTTAACCGCCCACCCGACCGAAGTGCAGCGCAAAAGTATTCTGGATGCCAAACGCGCGATTAGCGAACTGCTCTCTAAACATTACACCCTGACCCGGCCGCAAGACCGAAAAGACAATGAAGATGCCATCCGCGCCCGGGTGACCCAGCTTTGGCAGACACGGTTGATCCGCATATCAAAGCTGAGTGTGGATGATGAGATTGAAAATGCGCTTTCGTATTACCAAAGCACTTTTTTGCAAGAAGTCCCACGGCTTTACGATCGCATTGAGCAACACGCCAAAGTAACTCACTTACCCACGCTTTTTCGTATGGGCAATTGGATTGGTGGTGACCGGGATGGCAACCCTAATGTTGTGGATGTCACGCTTGCCCGCACGGTCTCGCGGCATAGCGAAGTCGTGCTGCGGCACTATCTGGTTCAGGTGCATGAGCTGGGTAGTGAACTCTCTGTCTGTGAATCATTAGCGGGCTGCTCCGAAGCACTCAAGGAGCTGGCGGAGCGCTCAGGCGATCACAACCCCCACCGGCAAGATGAACCCTATCGTCAAGCACTCATTGGGGTGTATGCCCGGCTGGCCTCCACCCTGACGGCACTTACGGGCACCGAGGCCCTGCGCCACGCAATTGAGCCGGCCGCCCCTTATGCCCAGCCGGAAGATCTTTACGACGATCTGTCCATCATCTATGAGTCCCTCTGCGCCCATCACGGTGAGACCCTGACACGGGCACGACTCAAACCCTTAATGCGGGCCGTGCAGGTCTTTGGCTTTCATATGGCCACCACTGATCTGCGCCAGAACTCCGCGATTCACGAACACGTGGTGGCCGAGCTTTTGCGTGGCGCAAAGTTAGAAGCACACTATGAAAAACTCTCAGAAGAGAAAAAGATCGCGCTGTTAATAGAGCTGCTTAATGACGCCCGCAGTCTTCGATCAAAACACGTGGTCTATTCAGAGCTGGCCGAAGGCGAACTCTCGATCTTTGAAACCGCATTTTCGATTCTGCTGCGATTCGGGCCAGAGACCATACGGCATGCCATCATCAGTCATACCGAAAGCGTGAGCGATCTGTTAGAAGTCCTGCTCATTCAAAAAGAAACAGGATTAATGTCAGGCACCCTGAAAGAAGAGGGGTTCTTGTCGCTAATCGTAGTGCCGCTCTTTGAAACGATTGACGATCTGCGCTGTGCGGCAGGCATTATGCGGGCCTTTTATGAACTGCCTGGCATCACTCACCTGATTGCCAGATCTACAGGCGAACAAGACATCATGCTGGGCTATTCCGACAGCAACAAAGATGGCGGCTTTTTTACCAGCAACTGGGAGCTTCACCAGGCATCCACCGAGTTGGTCGCGCTGTTTCAAGACTATCCTGATATTCAACTGCGGCTTTTTCATGGCCGTGGCGGCACCGTGGGCCGTGGTGGTGGCCCGAGCTACCAGGCCATCCTTGCCCAACCCGCCGGCACCGTAAATGGCCAGCTGCGCCTGACAGAGCAAGGCGAAATCATTGCCAACAAATACGCCAATCCGCAGATTGGTGCGCGCAATTTAGAAACGCTTGTCTCAGCAGTTCTGGAAGCAACACTGGTGTCTTCGCAGAGCAAACCGCCACGCGAGTTTCTCGATGCCGCTGCTTTTTTGTCCGAGGCCAGCATGCGGGCTTATCGTTCACTTGTATACGAGACCGCAGGCTTTAACGACTACTTCTTTGAAGCCACGCCAATTAGTGAAATTGCACAACTGAATATCGGTTCACGGCCCGCATCCCGAAAAGACTCCCGGCGAATTGAAGACCTGCGGGCGATTCCTTGGGGCTTTTCCTGGGGCCAGAGCCGGGTCAATCTTCCAGGCTGGTATGGATTTGGGTCTGCAATTGAAGCGTTCATTGAAGCGTCGCCTAAGAAAAACACGGCTTTACTAAAACGCATGCAAACCGAGTGGCCGTTTTTCTCAACACTGACTTCCAATATGGACATGGTGATGGCCAAGGCCGACCTGGCCATGGCTAGCCGCTATACCGAGTTGGTGCAAGATAAAAAACTTGCCAAACGTATCTTTCAGCAGATTGAGGCCGAGTGGGACCGCACGCTAGCGGCTTTGGAAAAAATCACGGGCTATAAAACACGACTGGCCACCAACGCTACACTGGCCTGGTCAATCGCCCACCGCTTTCCCTATCTTGATCCGCTTAACCACTTGCAGATTGAGTTACTGCGCCGCTGGCGTGCGGGCCAGCGGGATTCCCGCACACAGATTGGTATTCACTTGTCGATCAACGGAATTGCAGCAGGGCTTCGGAATACAGGGTAATTAGTACCAAGGTGTCAGACACCGCGGGGGGTGTCTGACACCAAACCCGGGCGCCTCTGCCTCAGGTGTCTGACACCGCGTGGTGGGTGTCTGACACCGTACCTGACACCTTTCAACTCCGCCAACCGGGGTGTCTGACACCTCGTACTCTGGAGTCTTTACTGCCGACAGGCGTCCACCAACGTCTTGAAAAAGAACTCAGGCCCCACCCGGCTCATAAACTCGGATCGTTCCATCAGCGATAGGGGCTGACCGGTCACGCCGGCAATACGCAACTCCGTGCCGTGATCCCGCAGGTGTTGATGCAGGGTTGAGAGTGCCTCAACGCCCGTAGTGTCCAACTGAATCATATTGGTCATATCCAAAATCACGACCTTGGGCGGGTGGCGGCCTTCAGCAAATTGCTCGAGTTTGCTGATCGACCCAAAAAATAGGCTACCGGTAATCCGCACAATCTCAGTGTCGTGACTCTCCACGCCAAGGGCCGCCCGCTCTTGGGATGTCAACGGTTCCACTTTTGTGAGCGACGACATGCGGGTGATATAAAACAAGCAAGCCATCACTAAGCCAACTTCCACCGCCACCGTGATGTCCATCACCACGGTCAAAATAAAAGTCGACAAGAAAATAGTGCGATAGGCATAAGAGAAGTTTTTCAGCCGCGCAAACTCCCGCCACTCCCCCATATTCCAGGCAACAAACATCAGAATTCCAGAGAGCGTTGCCAGTGGCACGTTACTGGCCAATGGCGCCGCACCCAACATAATGATGAGCAGCGTTATTGCATGGACAATGCCCGCAATTGGCGTCTTACCGCCGGCGCGAATATTGGTCACCGTGCGGGCAATCGTACCGGTGGCGCAAAACCCACCAAAAAGTGGTGCCGCGATATTGGCCACGCCCTGGGCCATCAACTCTTGATTCGGATCGTGCTTGCCCTTGGTCATAGAGTCTGCAACACGGGCGCAAAGCAGCGACTCCACGGCACCAAGAAACGCAATGGTCAGAATCGGTGCAAAGAGATACCGAACGGTCTCCCACTCAAATGCGGGCAACACAAACGGCGGTAACCCCTGTGGAATTTCCCCGAACGCGGTGCCGATTGTTGCCACCTGCAGATTGAAAGCAGAGACCAAAATGGTGCCCACTGCGAGCGCTACAAGCGTGCCGGGCAGCCGCGCCACCCACCTTCCCAAAAATGAACGCTGCGCCGCATAGCTCTTGGGCCAAAAGACCACAATCGCTAACGACAGCAGTGAGATCATGACCGTTGCCGGATCCACCGTATAAATGGTCTGGCCAATGGCCGCCATCTTCTGGAAGAACTCGGCGGGCAGGCTGTCAATCTTCAAACCCAAAAACTCTTTGACCTGCGACAGCCCAATTAAGACAGCAATGCCATTGGTAAAGCCGATCACAATCGACACTGGGATTAACCGCACCAACCCACCCCAGCGCAGTAGGCCCATCGCAATCATCAGTACACCAGCGCAGATCGTGGCGATCATCAGGTTGGCAATGCCATAGCGCTCGATAATGCTAAAGACCACCACAATAAAGGCACCCGCAGGGCCACCAATTTGGACTGAGGAGCCACCCAGGGCAGAGATTAAGAAACCCGCGACAATGGCGGTAAAGAGGCCGGCCTGGGGTGGCAGACCCGAGGCAATGGCAAAAGCCATGGCTAGTGGCAGCGCAACAATGCCCACCGTGATGCCCGCCGAAACGTCCAGGGCAAGCTTGTGGCGATCGTAGGCCACCAAGTCATCTAGGAGCCTTGGCCGAAAGCGGAAACTGATTTTCGTCAACCTACGCACGATCAATGAAGTGTAGCATTGCGTTCCATACGTATAAATACATAAGGGGAGACTTATGAACCGTCGCGGCTTTATTCAACGGTCTGTTAATACAGGACTTGCACTCGGCACTGGTGTCGCAGGACTTAGCCTTGTGCCTGAGGTTCGGCTCTTTGCCCAACAGGTAGACGACTTCTTGCGCGGCCCACCAGTGAAAGACATTAAGCCTAAGCAGGTCTCAAAACGCGTTTGGTTGATCTACTCCCCCGACAGTTTCCCCACCCCAGAAAACCGCGGCATGATGTGCAACATCACCTTTGTGGTCACACAAAAGGGTGTGGTGATTTTAGATTCAGGCGCGTCAGTCCAGATTGGTGAAATGGTCTTGCGCATGATTAAGACGATAACCACCAAACCAGTGGTTGCCGTATTTAACTCGCACTATCACGGCGACCATTGGCTGGCGAACCACGCCTATGCAGACGCCTATCCGGGCCTGCCCATTTATTCACTTGCAGAGAACATCTCGCGTATTAAAGGCGCGGAAGGCAACCTTTGGCGCGGCTTAATGGAGCGCTGGACCAACCAGGCGACCGCTGGCACTAAGATCGTGCCGCCCAATACCGAAGTAAAGCATGGTCAAGTGATGGACTTTGGTGACACGACACTGAAAATGCATTTCTATGGCACGGCCCACACGCCATGTGATTTAACCGTAGAAGTGGTGGAAGACCGCGTCACGCATGTCGGTGACATTGCCATGGAAAACCGCATTGCCAATATTGATGACGGCTCTTACCCCGGCACATTTAAGTACTACAAAGAATTAGAGAAAGCGACAGGCGATCAACTCTGGCTGCCAGGGCACGGCAACCCGGGCAAGGGACTGCTCAAAGACTATGGCGAGCTGATGGCGGGTATTTGGGAACCCTGCCTGCAAGCAGTGAAAGACGGAAAAGATTTGTCCGCCGCCAAAGACTTGGTGATGAAAGACCCGCGGGTGGCATCGCGGGCTAAACGCACTGCGGGATTCGATGCGAATATCGGCAAGTACACCAGTCTTGCGTTTTTAGAGGCCGAAAAAGAAGCGTTTTAATTCCCCGCGCGTTACCGGCGGTTGCGCGCTTGTTTGCGCTCTTGCCAAAAGAAATTTGCGCGGGCGAGTCTACGCCCGGTGATAGGGGTGATTCTTCGCTATCGACCACACCCGGTACAGCTGCTCTAGCAACATGACCCGCACTAGCCCATGGGGCAGGGTCATGGCCGATAGCCGCAGTTGATAGTGGCACTTGGCTTTTAATCGGTCATCCAGTCCGTCTGGCCCGCCGATCAGAAAAACCATCTTGCCGAATTGGGTCTTATATTTATCGACCAACTGGCCAAAGGCTTCGGTAGTGAGTGATTCGCCACGCTCATCCAGAGCGATCACCGCCGCACCCGCCGGGATTTCTTTCTCGATACGCTGGGCCTCGTCTTCTTTCAGTGCCGCGACCGATTTGGTTTTACTGCGGACTTCCGCTTTGATCTCTTTTAGGGTAACCGCATCCGCCTTTGGGAATCGACCCAAGAAATCTGCGCAGACCTGATCGACCCAGGCGGGCTGCTTTTGGCCGACCGCAAGCACCAGAATCACTTTTTAGCGGCAGGCTTCTTTACTGGGGATTTGGTTGCGGCGGGTTTCTTCGCAGGCGATTTTTTCGCAGCGGGCGTTTTGCCGGCAGGTTTCTTATCCGCTGGTTTCTTAGCCGCAGGTTTTTTAACACCGGAAGTCTTTGAACCTGGTTTTTTGGCAGCAGGCTTCTTCGCTGCCGCAACCTTAGGTTTCGATTCCTTGGTGTCAGACACCTTCACCTTCGGCGCATCAGCACC
This sequence comes from beta proteobacterium MWH-UniP1, assembly GCA_036362785.1. Lineage (NCBI taxonomy): Bacteria > Pseudomonadati > Pseudomonadota > Betaproteobacteria > beta proteobacterium MWH-UniP1. Next base: position 297,516 of record CP143625.1, on the reverse strand, counting down.
AGACTCATTGGCCGCCATAGCTCCAGACTTTTTACCAGAAGATTTTTTCGCGGCCGCTTTCTTGGCAGCCGAGCGTTTGCCCTTGTGCATCTTTTCCCAGTCGATCGGATACTTGCCCCAGATCTCTTCCAACCGGTAGTAATCACGAATCGCGGGCTGCATGATATGGACCACGATATCGCCCAAGTCCACCAGAATCCATTCGCCAGTTTCATCGCCCTCAATCGCATTGACCCAGCCACCTGCGGCCTTCACCTTGTCGTGCAGGTTCTTCGCAAGCGCGCGGGTCTGCCGGTTGGAGGTACCGCTGGCAATCACCACGCGGTCAAACATGGATGTAATGGGCTGGGCATCAAAGACCAGAATATGTTGGCCCTTGATGTCTTCCAGGGCGTCAATAACGATGCGTTGGAGTTTGTCGATATTCATGCCGGTATTCTAAGTCTGAATCTGCAAGCTGGGCAGCACTAGATTCATTGTGGAAGATTGGCCGCCCCACTGGCTGCGGGCACCGAGCAGCCCGCCATTTGGGCAAGTGGGGTGGGCATGGCGAGCGCCAATTGGGCACCCAACGACCGAAGGGCGTGGCGGTCTTGCGGTGTCGCGTAGACCCACCACCAGCCCGCCCCCAGCCGATCCAGCACAACCGGCCCCGCGGACATGATCTGCCCGTCTGGTACACCGGTGGCCCAGACGAGTGTGGGTAAAGGTTCGGTGCGGGTTGATTGAACAGCGACCCAGATCACAAGACCCAATGCAAAAGTGGCAAGTAACAGTCCAACGCCAGCGAGATGAGTAGATGATCGTTTGAATGTCATGCCGGTCTTCTCATCACGCGCTCATCAAATGCTTATCAAAACACCAAAGCTTCAGCAAAAGATGCTTCACAACGTCTATCACGCCCGTTGCAACTTCGGCGCCCAGAGTTGTTCTCGAATGGGCAGGTGCAAAAATGAAGCCATCACCGCAAGCGCCACACCACCCCACCAGATTGGCAGATAACTACCAGTCGAAGTGAAAATTAATCCACCAAGTAACACGCCGAAAAACCCGCCAATCTGATGCGATAAAAACACAAACCCGAAAAGCATCGATAGATAACGGTTACCAAACATCACCCCCACCAACTGTGCTGTGGGCGGCACGGTCGATAACCACAGCACACCCATCGCCGCACCAAAAATTAAGACACTTGCCGTTGAAAGTGGCACCAACAAAAAGATGGTGATGACGGTTGCCCGCGACATGTAAATCACCGAGAGCAAGACCTTGCGCGACCAACGTGCACTCAACGGGCCACTTAAATAACTGCCAATCACATTGAATAACCCGATCATGGCCAAGCCCCAACTCGCTGTGCTGGCCGACACGCCCATGTCACTCAAGTACGGCGGAAAGTGCACGGTAATAAATGCCAACTGAAAACCACAGACAAAAAATCCGCTCAGAAGCAGCCAGTAACTCGAGTGGCCAAAGGCCTGCTTTAGGGACTCTTTAAAAGACCCTGCAGTAGATGTCGTTGGGGGTGGCGCATCCTTGCCCCTGGCCTTGGTGCGAAGCGCAAGCGCTAAGGCAGGCGTGGTCGCCATAGCCACCGCCAGAATCAAAATCGCAGTCGCCCAACCATAGGCCTCGATAAAGGCCTGGCCCAATGGCACGACCATGAACTGGCCAAGACTGGCCATGGATGTGGCCAAGCCCATGGCCCAGGGCCTGCGGTCCACCGGCATGATCTGGGCAAACGCAGCAAGCACCGTGTTGTGCCCGGCCCCACTCATGCCCAGGCCAATCAGAATGCCTGCCGTTAATGAAAAACTCGTGGGGTCGCTTGAGACTGTCATCAGCGCCAGGCCACAGGCAAAGAGCGCTCCACCCACGGCAATCACCCGCCAGGGGCCAAACTTGTCCGACAAAGCACCCGCGATCGGCTGGCCGATGCCCCAGAAAAGGTTCTGCAGAGCAATCGCCATGGCAAAGCTCTCACGGCCAAAATTAAAGCCCGCAGGGCCCGATACCGGGTCGACAAACAAACCAAAAGAGGACCGTGTACCAAAGGAAATCAGCCCAATAAGACAGCCGCAGATCAGCATGACCCACAGGGCGAAGTTGAGCGGACTAGTTGACCGGGGTTGTTGAGAAGACATCGCGCAAGTGTACCTTTGCCCCGTACAATCCGCGACATGAATCGGCCGACCTCTTTGCTGCTTAACGCCGCCCACGCCTTGGATCACCTGGTCTTGCTGGTCTTTGCTTCGGCTGTGACGGCGATCGCGGCCGATTTTGGGTTTGAGCGCTGGGAAGACCTGATGCCCTACACGGCGGGCGCCTTCATTATGTTTGGCATTGGCTCTATTCCCTCGGGCCGGCTGGGTGATCTCTGGGGCCGCCGCAAAATGATGCTGGTCTTTTTCTGGGGCATTGCTGTTTCTTGCCTGGTGATTGCGTTTTCCCAGAACCATATTCAAATGGCCATTGCACTCACGATCATGGGGGCGTTTTCATCCATCTATCACCCGGTGGGCATTCCCATGCTGCTGAAATCTGCCGTGAAAACCGGCATGACCATTGGCTGGAATAATCTTGCGGGCAACATGGGCTTGGCCATTGCCGCTGTGCTGACTGGTTTTATGGTCAAGTATTTCGGCTGGCAGGCTGCATTTATTCTGCCGGCGATGTTGTCCGCAGTCATGGGGCTGATGTTTGCCAAATATGCCCCCGCCGAAGCAGAGGCCCCCGCCAAGAAGAAATCCGAACCCCACCCGATTCCGCGACACATCACCATTCGTGCACTCTTAGTGATCACGATTGCCGCAACATCTGGCGCACTGCTGTTTAACTTCACGACCAATGGCAACAATGAGTTGCTGCGTGAGCGGTTCACGGGAATCATCTCGGATCCGGCCACGCTCGGGATCTTGTTGGCGGTGATTTATGCCGTGGCTGCGTTTAGCCAAGTTGTGGTGGGGTGGCTCTTAGATAAAGTACCGATGAAACCACTGTACTTGGGCATTATTGCCAGCCAAATCGTTCTGCTCTTTATCGCATCGAATTCGACTGGCTGGGTGCTCTTTTTCTGCGCCCTGGGCTATATGGCCGCAATCTTTGGTGCCATTCCATTTTTAGATGCAGTGGTGGTCCGCTATGTAGATGACCGCATGCGCAGCCGGGTCGCAGGCATCCGAATCGCCACGGCTTTTGGGGTGAGCGGTATTGCCGTGTATCTGCTTGGACCAATTGTGAAGGCAACAGGCTTTGAGACCCTGCTTTTTTCCATGGCGATTATTGCCTGCTTCACGGCATTTACGATCAGCTGGCTGCCTTCGGAAAAGCGTATTCAGCAGGCAATAGATAAACAGCGGGCTTAAACTTTTTTTTAAAAACGCCTCTTAATTTTTGGGCATCTTTTTTGCCAACACATTTTTCGCGTGAACACTTTGTACAGAATTAATTCATGAACAGTCCCGAACACGCAATCCGTTACCTAGACCTGCAGCTCCCCGAACCCGGAGAACTCACCAAAATTAAAGACGGTGTGTATTGGATACGCATGCCGCTGCCGTTCGCGCTGGATCACATCAATCTCTGGCTCTTGGAAGATCATTTCGAAGGCAAAGCCGGCTGGACCGCTATTGATACCGGCGTGTCAAACGATCAGACCAGGGGCATCTGGCAATCCATCATTGGGAAGCACTTGCGTGGCCTGCCGATTGTGCGAGTGCTCTGTACCCACTTCCACCCCGATCATATTGGGCTGGCCGATTGGTTGTGCAAGGGCGCGGGTAATGCAGCGTGGCAGGCACCCCTGTGGGTCGATTATTCGGAATACGCCACCGCCCGCGTGCTGATCGACGAAGGAGTGGAGCCCACCTGGGGAAAATCATCGCCCGAAGAACAAGCAAAAGCCGCCAATATGGCCAATCACTTCGAGCGGCATGGCATTAGCGACCCAGACACTCTAGAAAAACTTCGCGCCAGAAAAAACCACTACCCATCACTGGTGCCATCTGTGCCGGGAAGTTTTCGCAGAATTTTCCCCAATGAAGATATTACGATTGGCGCGAACACCTGGCGGGTCATCCCGGGCTATGGCCACTCCCCGCAACACAGCGCGCTTTATTGTGAAAAATTAAATGTTTTGATTTCTGGCGACATGGTCTTGCCAAAGATTTCCACCAACATGTCCGTCTGGGCCCAAGAACCCGACGCCAATCCACTGAAGCTCTATTTGGACTCTTTGGCGGCTTACGAACCACTACCCGATGACGTGATAGTTTTGCCCTCACACGGAAAACCGTTTGGGGCAGCGTCAGGTAGTCAGGATGGTGGAATTAAAGTCAGGCTGCAACAACTGCGCGATCACCACCAAGAGCGGTTAGATGAAACCCTGCAAGCCTGCACGGAACCCCAAAGCGCCACTCAGATCATGCCGGTGCTCTTTAAGCGTCAGCTTGACTTGCACCAGCTCACCTTTGCCATGGGCGAGACCATTGCCCACTTAAATTATCTTTGGCATGCAGGCAAACTAGAGCGCTTGATTCAGAACGGTAGAATCACGTTCGTCAAAGCGACCCCTTAGACAGTAGCCTGCTTTCGCTTTTAGGCAACCGGTTCGATAGTCAGCTTGACACCCATTGCTTTACACACCCGCTGCAAGGTATCTAAGCGGGGCTGGCTGTCCCCGCGCAACGCCTTATATAGCGCCTCGCGAGTGATTCCCGTTTCTTTGGCGATTTCGGCCATGCCTCGGGATTTGGCGATATGGCCAAGAGCAGCGGCGAGTTCCGAAGCGTTCCCCTCCTCTAAGACCTGACGCAAATACTCAGCCAAAAACTTGGGGTTTTGTAAAAAATCAGCGACATCGAAAGACTGAAGTTTTTTATTGACCATCGTCTTTTTCATGAGCTTCACCCCTTAACGATCTCCAGAGTTTTTTCGCAATCTCAATATCTACAGACTGGTTTTTCTTCGATCCACCCCAAAGCAAAACCAAGGTGTCAGCATCCAAACGACTGAAATAAATCCGCCAGCCAGGACCAAAGGATTCGCGTAATTCGAACACGCCATCGCCAACTGACTTCACGTCCCCCATTAATCCGTAACTCAAACGATCAATTCGACGAACCAAGCGAACCTGAGTCGGAATATCAGAGATTGATCGAATCCATTTCGAAAACTGGGGGGTTTGTTTTGGGGAAGGCATGTGCATTGTAATCGATCGATTACTTCTCGTAAAGAGGTTTTACGAGCAAGCACAGCCAACTTAACTCCCACGAAACAGCCTGGAAATCGGCCAAACGGCCGAGATTGATTAACTATTAAGACTCAAACCCGTGCTCTGGGCCGGGATAGGCGCCAGACTTTACTTCCTGCACGTATCGAGACACGGCTTCCCGAATGCTGCCCGCGCCACGCATGTAGTTTTTTACAAACCGCGCCTTTTTGCCAGGCGTGACATCCAAAATATCGTGCAGCACCAAGACCTGGCCGGTCATATGCGGCCCGGCGCCGATACCGATTGTTGGAACCGAGAGTGACTCGGTTAATCGCGCGCCCAGTGGGGTTGGGATTAATTCCACCAGCACCATATCGGCGCCACTGGCTTCCAACTGCTTTGCATCTGCAATCAGCTGATCCGCACCAGATTGATCCCTGCCCTGCACGCGATAACCACCCAGCTGATGGACCGACTGTGGTGTTAACCCCAAATGCGCACAAACAGAAATGCCACGCTGAGTCAAAAATTCAACGGTGGGGGCAAGCCAGCCGCCGCCTTCGATCTTCACCATCTGCGCACCCGCTGCGATCAATCGAGCAGCATTGGCATACGCTTGAGCGGGTGACTCTTGATAACTGCCAAAGGGCATGTCCGCCAGAATCCACGCCTTGGGCTTGGCGCGGGCAACACACTCGGTGTGATAAACCATCTGATCCATGGTGACCGGCAGAGTGGAACTTTGGCCCTGCAAGACCATGCCCAATGAGTCGCCAATCAAAAGCACATCCACGCCGCAGTCATCTAACAGGCGGGTAAAGCTGGCGTCATAACAGGTGAGCATGACAATGCGATCGCCTGATGCACGGCGTGATTTCAAGTCAATCAGATTCACTGCCTTGCGCTCAGCACCAACGCCTGCCGCCTTAGAAGAATCATTCACGCCGTAATTGCTCATCTGCAACCGCCTTTTGAAGTTCTTTTTCTGAAAGATTACGCACACACAGGGTCACAAACCGCTTCACATAGCCCCGCAGAAAACGACCTTTGCGCAAAGCTAAGACTGTTGTGTTTTCCTTAAACAGTTCACTCGCATCTAATAACTTCAGGTGCTTGTCTTGGTCATCATCAAAGGCCATCGACGCCACAATGCCCACGCCCATGCCCAGTGCCACATAGGCTTTGATCACATCGGCATCCAGCGCCACCATCGCAATCTCAGGTGTCAGCCCCGCCTTGGCAAAGGTCTCGTCAATCATCGCCCTGCCGGTGAAGCCTTCGTGATAAGTCACGATGGGGTACTGCGCAATCGCCTTCAGGGTCAGGTGTTTGAGTTTGGTCAACGGGTGGCCCACCGGCACAATCACGCCGTGATACCAACGATAAAACGGGAATGTCGCAAAAGACTCGTTATTGCGCAACGACTCCGTAGCAATGCCCAGGTCCGCCTGATCACTTTCCAGCAAGGTTGCGATTTCAGACGGTGTTGCCTGATGCATCACCAAATGTACTTTTGGAAACTCTTCCCGAAAACGCCGCACAATTTCAGGTAAGGCATAGCGGGCCTGGGTGTGGGTGGTGGCCAACACCAATCGGCCTTCGTCTTGCTTGGAAAAGCTGGCTGCAACCGACTGCAGATTTTCAGCCTCTTGCAAAATACGCTCGGCGTATTTCAAGACTTCTTTGCCGGGTTCCGTTAAGCCCAGCAGGCGCTTTCCCTTTCGTGCAAACAGGGCCACACCTAACTCGTCTTCGAGGTCTTTGATGTGTTTACTCACGCCCGACTGGGACGTGAACAAAGCGGCCGAGACCTCGGTCAGGTTAAACCGCCGGCGGGCAGTCTCGCGAATAATACGTAGCTGTTGGAAATTCATAGGGCTAATTCTGGCTTATTTCCGGCGCTGATGCCGCCGCAGGGCAAACCGTACCGGATCCACGGCGCGGGCCAATCGGTCTGAAATGGGCAGGGGTTGTTCCAGAATCTGAGCGGTAATGACCTCGGCCCCCAAGGGGGCAAAACTCAAACCCCGCGAACCCAAGCCCCCCAGCACCCAGATCCGTTCGCTTCTGGGCATCTGATGCAACTGAGAGACGCGGGGCAATAGCGGTACCCGTGTATCCAGAACCGGGCCCATATGGGGCATGCGGTCAAGCGTGGCGCTTCGAATGCTCGTGCGCTCCTGGGCGGGAAGACCAGCGCAGAGATCCGCAAGCCGGCTATCCATAATCCGTAGGCGATCTAAATTGCTCATCTCGTTAGTTTCACCAGGGTCTATCGATGAATCATCGGTGACCGACACGGTGTCAGACACCCGAGACGCGGTGTCTGACACCGTGCCTGACGCGCTCGTATCTCGGGTGTCTGACACCGCGCCTGACGCACTCGGCACGCGTTCATAACTCGCCCCAACCACCATCTCGCCCTCGACCACGGGAGTGGCATAACCGGATGCGCACATCACGCAGGGCAAGGAATGCTCTGAAGCAACAGCATATCGGCTCACTGTTCCCCGAATTGCGTTGAGCATCAGCACATGCCCGGGAAGCAGCGCATCCATCTGATAGGCATTGCAGACCACTACTGCATCAAACGACTTGGCTGATCCATCTGCAAAAGTCAGATCACCCTTGTGTGATATCGACGCAACCGGATGGTCGTAATGAACTTGCGCGCCATGCGCCTGTGCCTCCATTAAACATGCTTGAACGAATCGTTGTGGTTTAATCCAGGCCCCTGTCGGGTCCCACAAAACCAACTCACTGGCATCGCCACTGAGTTGCAGCACACCGCAGGATTTCCCCAAAGCGCCAATGCCTTTTACTTGCGCAATTGGGGCAAGCTCACGAAGCCAGCGCAGCGTGGTCGCCATGCCTAATTCCACCAGCTGGCTCGCCAAGTTGTGGTCTTTGGACACCAGGGGATGCAAGATCCCAATCGGATTGCCCGATGCACCGGTTGCCGGGCTTGATGCGGCCTCGAACACGGTGACCTGAAGGCCCGCCCGCGCCAAAACCCTGGCACAGGCTGCGCCTGCCAGGCCTGCGCCAATCACAGCAATGTCGGTGCGGGTTACCATAAGCGTCTATGACAACACGAAGCACTCTCAGGAGCAAATTTCCAGCGGGCAGCCGGCGATCAAAACGCCAATGGCTGGGTGCAGTGCTGCTCGGCGTCAGTGGTTTGTTAGTACCATTTTTACTATCGGGCTGTGGCGAGACCAAGACCAAATTCAACGCCATGGATGTCACCGATGCCCCTTGGGGCCAGAACTACAGCCTGCCCGATCTCAACGGCAAGATAGTCACCCCAAAAGATTTTCCAGGCAAGGTCACCGCGCTCTTTTTTGGGTTTATGTATTGCCCCGATGCCTGTCCCACACATCTCACCAAAATGGGTGAACTTAAAAAAGCCCTGGGCAAAGACGCAGACAAGCTTCAGCTCGTGTTTGTCACGGTAGACCCTGAGCGCGATACGCCAGACAACCTGAAAAAATATCTCGCTTCGTTTGACCCCACGATCGTGGGTCTGCGCGGCACAGTCGAGCAAACGGAGGCGATCACCAAAGACTTTCGGGTCTTTTATAAAAAAGTGCCGACCAAAGACAGCGCCAAAGACCCCATGGCCTACACCATTGACCACACCACGTTTACCTATGTGTTCGACGGCCAAGGGAAGTTGCGTTTGGTTGTGCCCCATGATCTTCCAGTAGATAAACTTGCAAGCGACATCAAAAATCTCATTGGCCGATAGCCTGCGGGTCTGGTTCAAAATTGGACTGATCTCGTTTGGTGGCCCAGCGGCCCAAATTGCACTCATGCATAGGGAACTGGTGGAGCGGCGCCGTTGGATTTCGGACGGCCGGTTTTTGCATGCACTGAACTACTGCATGGTCCTGCCCGGCCCAGAGGCCCAGCAGTTAGCCACCTATCTGGGGTGGCTCAGTCATGGTGCTGTCGGCGGTATTTTGGCGGGCGTACTGTTTGTGCTGCCATCGCTCGTCATCATGATCGCGGTGGGGTCACTTTATGTGCTCTATGGTCAACTGCCTGAAATTCAGGCGCTGCTGTATGGCATCAAACCTGCCGTGATCGCGATTGTGTTTGCCGCCTGTCTTCGATTGGGCCAGCGTGTGCTGCGCGGCCCACTCTGGTGGGGGATTGCCGCTGGTGCACTATTTGGGCTCCTGATTGGTCTGTCGTTTCTCACGATCATCACCATCGCCGCTTTGGTTGGCTGGTTAACGCACTTGTTATCACGCACACCCATCAAGGGACTGGAAACCATGAGTGGCGTAAAGCGCGAGAGTTCGGTGCGGGCTGCGGCCAATACAGCTACACCCGAGCCCGTCGGCTACATCATCGACGATCACACCCCTACGCCAAAGTTCGTTCGCACCGATGGCCGCCACATGGCCATGACACTCGGCACAGGCATTGCGCTTTGGGCAATGCTCTACAGCGCCGTGAACCAATTTGCGCCTTATGTGCTGACCGATATGGCGGCGTTTTTCACCAAGGTCGCGCTGATCACTTTTGGCGGTGCCTATGCCGTGCTGCCCTATGTATTTGATAACGCGGTGAACAACTATCAGTGGGTCACCGCGGCCCAGATGATGGACGGCTTGGCACTGGGTGAAACTACCCCTGGGCCACTTGTGATGATCAATGCCTTTGTGGGCTTCATGGGGGCTGCACAGCACACAAGCCTTGCTTTCCTTCCCATCACCTGGGCGGGTGCGCTTGGGGCCATCGTGGTGACGGTCTTTACTTTTTTGCCATCCTTCGTATTTATTCTGATGGGCGCACCGATCGTAGAAGCAACGCGGCGCAGCCTGTCGCTTGCAGCCCCACTCACCGCAATCAGTGCCGCCGTGGTGGGCGTGATCATTGACTTGGGATTGGTCTTTGCCCAACACACCTTTTTCCCCGATGGAAACCTGTGGTCGTGGCGAAGCTTGGATTTGGTGGCGCTATTTATTACCGTGATTGCATCGCTACTGCTTTTGCAATACCGGCTGGGCATGGCGACCACCATTGTGGCCAGCACCCTGTTGGGCGTGGTGGCGGTGAGCTTGGGGCTGACTTAAACGTCAGGCATGGTGGCGGTTACCTTGGGGCTGACTTAAACGTCAGGCGTGTTAGCGGTGAGCCTGGGCCCGCCGTAAACCCCAGACTAGAATTTTCAAAGCGTCGATAAATCAGTCGCCTGAAACTTGATCGACTGCTCTTTGCCTAAAAGACTCATCAGCACGAGCACCCGGTCTTTCGCAATGGCGGAGACCAGGCCCTCCAGGCCAGCGAAAGGGCCGCTTTTGATCAGCACCTTGTCACCGACTTCAATACCCTGAACAGACAGCAGCGATTCCAAACCGCCTTGCTGTTGGGCTTCAGCAAAATCCATAATGCGCTGGCAGGTTTCTTCGCGCAAGACTGCCAACTCCATGCCGAACCGAATGATTGAACTCACGCCAGTCGTTGAGCGAACCGGTGAAAGTGACTGCTCAACTGTAGCGGGCTGAAGAAAGATGTACCGGGGAAAGAGTGGCTCCAGTGTGACTTTCCGGCGAACAATCTTACGCACCAAAGGCAGCCGAACATGATAATTTTGCCGCAGGAGATTATCCTGAGCCATCAGCTCTTGCTTTGGCTTGGTATAAGCCACGTACCAGACTGCACTTCCCATTTAGACTTTTTAAATTAAAATAAATCCTGAAATTATAGTTGAGCCAAGTGCAACTGAAGGCGAGAGCACCCAAATTTCAATTGCCCCCCAAAAAAAATTTTGGATATTCAAAAATTAGAGATTTCCGGCGAAATCTGGGCATCCGAACTAGCTGTATTCGGTTACAGCAATCAATCTTTACCCCCAGCAGGGTTGTCGGCTGTTTAATTCAATGCCCTATTACAAGTCAGCGCATGAAATATGACAACCCTGCTTATTTTAGATTGATGCGATACGCTTAAACTTGTGCCTACGACATCGAAGATGGCGTAGGTTTCTGATCCCGGTCTAAAACAGAAAAATAAATTCACCAAATAAGAGAAACGCTCATTATGGCGCCGTACATACTAATTTTACTTTGTATCGCATTTTTTTCCTTGGCGCATTTTTTTTCTGCAGCAAGCCTTTTTGCCCGGATTGCCGGTAAATTGACTCAAAAACCCTTCCTATCACAGTCTCTTGAAAAAATTTCACAACTTGTTTCGATAATCTTTCTTACGCTTTTTGCGCCGATCCTTGGCTACATAACAGAATCAGTTTTCTCGACGAAAAATTACCTGCTCATGGTGACACTAGCTCAGGCAGGGGTTTGTATCTTGCTCGGCTTGCTTTATTTATTGCGATTTCAAATTTTATCCTGGCTGGACTCGGCGATAACATTGTCTCAGACTTCAAAACATGTTTGGCTCACCATTTTAAGATACGCAAGAGTGTCGCCCAGCAGAAAGTCAGGTTTGGAAGGGGTCCTCGTTGTTAACAAGAGTAAATATTTCTGGGTGGGATTTTTTCTTAATCTATTTTTGGCCTCAGGATTTTTTATTGCTTTTTATTTTGCGAGCCTTATTCCAGATTACAGGTTAACTCTCTCTCAGCTCTACATGCTTATTCATGGTTTCGGCACTCTAATTCAAGCGTTTTATGCGGATCCAGCACTTGGACGTAGTCTTGACAACACGAACAAAGAGGAGTGGTGGCCTTGTTTTTTAAGCTACTACAAAGGAAGATGGTTCGCTCATCTATTTTTAGCGTGCGTTTTTTTTGCGAGTTACTTTTGGACAGACTAGCAAACTCAGATTGTTCTTTGGCTGCTCTATGAATTATTGTTTATACTAGGATGGCGTCTGAAAATAAGAATATTTTTACGCCAACCAAGGAAAAACTCTCATGTCCTCGTATACCCAACTCCAAGCCCAAATCGAAAAGCTGCAAAAAGAAGCGGAAGCCGCCCGCAAGCGTGAAATCGCCGAAACCATCGCCAATATCAAACACGCGATCAAGACCTTCGGTCTCACCGCAGAAGACCTGGGGCTCACCAGCTTGATTGGCAAAGGCAGCAAACGTGGCCGCAAACCCGGCCGCCCCGCTGTAGCAAAAGCAGGTGCTAAGCGCGGCCGCAAACCGGGCCGCCCTGCAGCAGCCAAAGCGGGCGCTAAAAAAGCCAAGAAAGGCGCTGACAAACGCAGCGTGGTCGCCCCCAAGTATCGTGATTCAGCAACTGGCATGACCTGGACTGGCCGCGGTAAGCAGCCCAAGTGGTTGGCGGCCTATATCAAAGCAGGCAAAAAAATCACCGACTTCGCAATTTAGTAAGAAAACCAAATCCGCCTGAAACAGGGGCCGACACCGATCGGCCCCTTTTTTCGTATATCCTTTAGTGATGATTTTAGTGACTGGCGGGGCCGGCTTTATCGGCGCAAATTTTGTGTTGGATTGGTTCGCTAATCCATACACTGCCCATGAGGGCGTGATTAATCTGGATGCCCTTACCTATGCGGGCAACCAAGAAAACCTGGCAAGTCTGGCCAACCAGCCGCTGCATCAATTTATTCACGGCAATATCGGTGACCAGGCGCTTGTCGCTACTTTATTGAGCACCCACAAGCCGCGGGCGATCGTCAACTTCGCAGCCGAGTCCCATGTGGATCGCTCCATCCACGGGCCTGCGGATTTTATTCAAACCAATATTCAGGGCACGTTTAATTTGTTGGAATGTACCCGGGCCTATTGGCAAGGCCTGCCCGAGCAACACGCCAAGGCGTTTCGTTTTCTGCATGTCAGCACCGACGAAGTCTACGGGTCGCTTGGCCCCCGAGACCCCGCCTTTACCGAGACCACACCGTATCAGCCCAATAGCCCTTATTCCGCAAGCAAAGCAGCAAGTGATCATTTGGTGCGTGCCTGGCACCACACTTATGGGCTGCCAGTGCTCACCACCAACTGCTCGAACAACTACGGGCCCTATCAGTTTCCAGAAAAACTCATTCCGCTGGTAATTGCCAATGCACTGGCTGGAAAGCCGCTACCGATTTATGGCGATGGCATGAATGTCCGCGACTGGTTGTTTGTGAAAGACCACTGCAGCGCCATTCGCACGGTACTCGCCAACGGTGAAGTGGGCCAGGTCTATAACGTTGGCGGCTGGAATGAAATGCCGAACATTGAGATTGTCAAAACGATCTGCGCCCTGTTGGATCAAAAATCCCCCGAGACCGCAAAGCGTGCTGGCGGCAAGCACGAAATGCTGATCACTTATGTAAAAGATCGGCCCGGCCATGATCGGCGCTATGCCATCAATGCCGAGAAAATCTCCCGTGAACTGGGCTGGAAACCTGCCGAGACCTTTACCAGCGGCATTGCCAAGACGGTGGATTGGTATTTAAACCATCAAGACTGGGTCCAGCATGTGCAAAGTGGCGCCTATCGGGATTGGATTGCGAAGCAATACAGCCACTCACAATCGCCACAAACACAGCGCCCCAAAGCAGCTGGCACATTGGCGCCGCAGGAACCAGCGCCCGGAACCAGCGCAGTTGATCAACAGCGAGCCCAACAACAATGATTGTGGTCTTTGGTAGCCAGGGGCAGCTTGGCCAGGCATTACAAGAACAAATCGGGGAAGCGCCGGAGCACGTATTTTTAAGCCGTGACAGCGCTGATTACTGTGGCGACATTACCGACACAGCGGGCATCACCCAGACCCTGATGGACCTGCGGCCAGAGATCATCATCAATGCGGCGGCCTACACTGCTGTGGATAAGGCAGAGTCCGAGCCTGCACAGGCCGAAGCCGTTAACGCAAGGGCCGTGGGGGTAATCGCCCAGATCGCTGCCAAGATCGATTCACTCTTGGTGCACTACTCCACCGACTATGTCTTTGATGGGTCAGGCACAACGCCCTGGAAAGAGACCGACGCATGCGCACCACTGTCGGTCTATGGCAAGACCAAGCTCGCCGGTGAGGCCGCGATCACCACCAGCGGTGTCAGACACCTTATTCTGCGGACCAGTTGGGTCTATAGCAGCCGCGGCAATAACTTTTTAAAGACCATGCTGCGGCTTGCTGACACCAAGGAAGAGATTCAGGTGGTGAGCGATCAGTGGGGGGTGCCCACCCATGTCGACTATTTGGCTGCGACCACGCTTGATTTGATCAATCTAGCCACACCTGGTTTTGGTTCTGGGTCAAACAGTCTTCCCCCCTGGGGCATCTACCACTGCGCCCCAAGCGGAGAGACCAACTGGTTTGAATACGCAAGACTCGTGATTAACACCGCCAAGGCCCATGGCGCAGCAAACACTTGCAAGAAAATCACACCCATCACAACAGCGAACTACCCCACGGCTGCCCGCCGGCCACTGAACTCTCGGTTGGATACCCGCAAGCTTCAGACCGTGCTTAAAACAACATCGCCCGACTGGCAAGACGATGTGATCATGACGGTTGGCCAGGTGCTGATCGAGACAGAAAAACAGAAGCTGGAAATTGCGCCCGGAAACTAGATAAATTTAATCTTAAGACTATGAAACGCAAAGGCATCATTTTGGCAGGCGGCTCTGGTACCCGACTGCACCCGGCAACGCTAGCGGTCTCAAAGCAGCTGCTGCCAATCTACGATAAGCCAATGGTGTTTTATCCACTGAGCACGCTGATGCTGGCCGGTATTCGAGAGATTCTGTTGATCTCCACGCCCCAAGACACACCGCGGTTCGAGCAGTTACTGGGCAACGGTAAACAGTGGGGAATTGAGATTCAGTACGCGGTTCAACCATCACCCGACGGCTTGGCCCAAGCTTTTATCATCGGCGAGAAATTCGTGGGTCAAGATCCAAGTGCACTCGTACTTGGCGATAACGTCTTTTATGGCCACGACTTTGCGCAATCACTCACCCAGGCTGACAAGAAGACCACCGGCGCAACGGTATTTGCCTATCCTGTGCATGACCCAGAGCGTTACGGTGTGGTGGAGTTTGATGCTGCTGGCCGCGCCATCTCTTTGGAAGAAAAACCAAGTAAGCCCAAGTCGCGCTACGCTGTAACTGGGCTTTATTTCTACGACCCACAAGTCGTGGAAATCGCAAAGAGCCTAAAGCCCTCCGCCCGCGGCGAGCTCGAGATCACCGATGTCAATCGGCGTTACTTGGAAGCTGGCAAGCTTGATGTCGTGGTCATGGGCCGCGGCCATGCCTGGCTGGATACCGGCACGCACGAGTCGTTATTGGAAGCCAGCCAATTCATTCAGACGATTGAAAAACGCCAGGGATTAAAAGTGGCCTGCCCAGAGGAAATTGCCTGGCGCCAGAAATGGATCACGAGCGAAGATCTCGAAAAACTTGCTGCACCCCTAGCCAAGAGCGGCTATGGAAAATATTTACTAGATATTTTGAATGACCGGGTATTCTGAAAAGCGCCGAATTACCAAAACAAATACAGCCGTAATTTAGACTTAAACAAAGACAAATCAGCGATGAGCTCTGCCGTACTAAACGTCACACCACTTGAACCGTTTAAGGATGTGCTACTCATCACAAACAAAGTCTTTGGCGATGCCCGTGGTTTTTTTGTGGAAAGCTTTAACGCAAAAACTTTTGCCCAGTCCACCGGCTTAAATCCGATATTCGTGCAAGACAATCACTCGCGCTCCAGCAAGGGTGTACTGCGCGGTATTCACTACCAATTAGCGCCCCATGTCCAGGGAAAGCTGGTGCGGGTCGCCAATGGCTCTGCCTTTGATGTGGCAGTGGATCTGCGCCGATCATCCCCCACTTTTGGCAAATGGGTTGGCCACACATTGACTGCCACTGGCGGGGAAATGCTCTGGATTCCACCGGGGTTTGGCCACGGCTTTGTCACGCTGGAAGACAGCACCGATTTTCTTTACAAAACGACGGATTTCTATGCACCGGAGTCGGAAGCCAGCGTGGCCTGGAACGACCCAACGATTGGTATCGAGTGGCCTAAAGAGGTACTTGGTACCCTTCAGTTATCTCCCAAGGACCAGGCGGCGCCAACGCTCAAGTCGGCCAAACTGTTTGACTGACTAAACCAACCGCCAAAGCAGCCAGAGTCTTTAATTGTTGCCCCTAACCCACGGACGTTGGGCCTGTAATATCCGCTTCACTCAAAAATGATAAGTTCAACTTTTCACCATATTTAAAACTATGAATATCGCTATCGCAGGAACCGGTTATGTCGGCATGAGCAACGCAGTGCTCCTTGCCCAAAATCACCATGTTGTCGCAGTCGATATCGTGCCAGAGAAGGTGGACATGATTAATCGGCGAGAAAGCCCCATCGAAGACGCAGAGCTAGAAGACTATCTGGCCAATAAACCCTTGAATCTATCGGCAACACTGGATGCCCATGCTGCCTACGCCAACGCAGAACTGGTCATTATTGCCACGCCAACCGATTACGATCCGCAGACCAACTACTTCAATACCAAAACCGTCGAGTCCGTCATTGAAGCGGTGATGAAGGCCAATCCAGCAGCACTTATGGTGATCAAATCGACTATACCGGTTGGTTTTACCAGCCGGATGCGAGAAAAATACGGCACCCAAAATCTGATCTTTTCACCAGAGTTTCTTCGGGAAGGCCGGGCGCTCTACGACAATCTGCACCCATCCCGTGTCGTGGTGGGGGAAAATTCCCCGCGCGGCCAAATGGTCGCAGATTTGCTAGTGCAGGGCGCCCTTAAGAAAGACATTCCCGTTTTGCTCACGGGCAGCACCGAAGCAGAGGCCATTAAGCTATTTGCGAATACATATCTGGCCATGCGTGTGGCCTACTTCAATGAACTCGATAGCTATGCCATGTCTCATGGGCTCGACTCCCGGCAGATTATTGATGGTGTGTGTCTTGACCCACGAATTGGCCAGCACTACAACAATCCATCTTTTGGCTACGGAGGTTACTGTCTTCCCAAAGACACCAAGCAACTGTTGGCCAACTTTGATCAAGTCCCCAACAATTTAATTTCGGCGATTGTGGATGCCAATAGCACCCGCAAAGATGTGATTGCCTTTGACATCCTGAAACACAACCCCCAGGTAGTGGGTATTTATCGCCTGGTGATGAAGGCCGGTAGCGATAACTATCGGGCCAGCAGTGTGCAAGGGATTATGAAGCGGCTCAAGGCCAAAGGCATCGAGGTAATTGTGTACGAGCCCGTCTTACAAGAGCCCGATTTTTATCGCTCTCGTGTTGTCAATGATTTGGAACAATTTAAGGCGCAGGCAGATTTGATCGTGGCCAACCGAATCACGGCAGACATTCGGGATGTAACCGCTAAGGTCTACACCCGTGATTTATTTGGCGTAGATTAAGCCCGGCCGTACTTGTCTTCCAGCCGAACAATGTCGTCTTCACCCAGGTAAGAGCCCGACTGAACTTCGATCAGTTCTAGGTTAACCTTGCCCGGGTTTTCAAGCGAGTGGACTTCACCGATCGGAATATAAATCGATTGGTTTTCGCTGAGCAACACATCTTTATCACCAAGGCGGACTTTCGCTGTACCACTGACCACCACCCAGTGCTCAGCGCGGTGATGATGCATCTGCAGTGACAGTTTGGCACCGGGTTTCACCGTAATGCGTTTGACCTGATAACGGTGGCCATTATCAACCGAGTCGTAAGAGCCCCAGGGGCGAAAGACTTCGCGGTGCATTTGGACTTCGCTGCGGCCCTCTGCTTTTAGCCGATCGACAAGCTTTTTCACATCCTGAGCCTTGTCTTTATGGGCGACCAAGACCGCATCAGATGTCTCAATCACCACCACATTTTCCACACCCAGCAATGACACCAACCGGTAATCGGCATGGACATAACAGTTCTTAGAGCCCTCAACCATGACATCGCCACGCACCGGGTTACCGTTTGCATCCTGGGGTAACACTTCCCATACGGCGGACCAGGCACCGACATCGCTCCAGCCCGCATCAAGCGGCACGACCACTGCCTTTTTGGTTTTCTCCATCACGGCATAGTCAATGGAGTCAGACGGGCTCTGGGCAAATGTGTCTTTGTCTAGCCGAACGAAATCCAAATCTTTCTTTGCAAGGGCTAAGGCCTGCTCGCAGGCGGCATACATGGCGGGGTTGTGGCTCTTCAACTCAGCGAGATAGGTAGATGCCCGGAACATAAACATGCCGCTGTTCCAAAAATAATTACCGCTGGCTAAATACTTTTTCGCGGTCTCGAGATTTGGTTTTTCTACAAAGGCTTCCACGGCTTGGCTGCCGGGTGTCACGTGCGCCGCAGTCTGACTGGCGGATGCTTTCACATAGCCATAACCGGTCTCTGGCGCGGTTGGCACAATACCAAACGTGACCATCGCGCCCGCAAGGGCCGCCTGCTCACCAACGCGAACTGCTTGCTGAAAGGCTTGATTGTTTTTAAAGACATGGTCGGATGGCAGCACGAGTAACACTGGGTCTGCGTTCTGAGCCCCTGCGTGTGCCTTGGCTGCTAACGCAGCCGCCGCGATTGCTGGTGCCGTATTGCGGGCGATTGGCTCCAGAATTAATGCGCTGGGCTTCACACCGTGCTCTAAGCACTGCTCCGCGACCAAGAACCGGTGATCATCATTCGCAACCACGATGGGTTGCAGGGGGTCCACCAAGCCGCGCAGCCGCTCAAGCGTTAACTGAAAGAGTGTGAGCTCATCGGTCAGGCCAAGAAATTGCTTTGGGCGAAGCGCACGCGATAGTGGCCAGAGCCGGGATCCTGAACCGCCGGAGAGAATCACTGGGATGATTGATGATGCGGCCATAAATTTTTCTTTCCTCGCCCAAAGATGTCAGACACCGGAAATAACGGAGTCGATAGCGGAGGTAATTTCGTGTGATTGAGAACGCAGATTCGCAACAGACTTTTTGAGATTTTTTTTATGAATTGCAGTTGCCAAATTTGGGGTTAAAAATACCCTGGTATTTTTGATTACAAAAACTGGTGACATTCGATTCGGTAAATCGTCCAGATCTGACTCGTGTAATCTCAGCGGAATCACTAGTCGTGTTTGAAAATTACTTAACAGATCACTTTGAACGTCCACAACATATGGATAAATCTCACGCGTTCCAGAACTTGGATTGGGGTAAACGTCGTACTGCATAAACCCCTACCAAACGCGAAGTCCATCAGACCAGACACCATAGGTCTCGATGTCTTTCACCTGCTGAGAAAACCATTTGGCGTGTTTTTTCTCGAACTCTGAACGGCGGGCCTCGATAGACTTCTGCTCACTTTGGGCGCGCAGCTGCTCAAATGCCTCAACGGATAGCACAACCGTGTCCACCCTTCCGTCTTTTTCTACAAAGACGGGCTCAGCCTTTGCTTGAGCACAAATCGCTCCGAAACGATTTTTTGCTTCTGTTGCCGTAACTCTCATGGGACCGCCCTCCGTTTGGTCATAATTAGCCATTTTAGCTATTATGAGAGGCGCGTCAACACCCTAAAGCACTTTCCCCGGATTCAGAATCCCCTTGGGGTCGAGCGCCTGCTTGATGGTCTTCATCAATTGCAGCTCTATCGGGCTTTTATAACGCTTGGCCTCGTCCCGGCGCATTACACCCAGGCCATGTTCCGCGCTAATTGAACCATTGAGGCTTGCCACACGATCATGGACCCGCTTGTGAATATCGTCCTCAAACTTGGCCAAGTAATCGTTGAACGCCGCGTGACGCTCTGCCCGTGTTTTACCCACCGCTAAAGCTGCCGGTGGGGCGATGTTGTAATGCAGGTTGCCATCACCAAAGTGGCCAAAGTTGCTGATACGAACACCGGGATAAGCAGCCAAAAGCTCGGCATCCATCTGCTCGATAAAGTCCAAAATCGATGAAATTGGCACTGCAATATCATGCTTCGCTTGCGCGCCATCCTCAGCTGCACCGAGTGTGATCGTCTCCCGCATATGCCACATGGCTTTGGCCTGGCTTTGCGATTGGGCAACGATGGCATCACTCACAATGCTTTCTTCAATCGCCTGCTCCATCACCGCCTCTAACATTTGTGTCGCCGCCTGCTCAGACTCTGGATGGGAGATCTCCAGAAGCACACAGTCTGATAGCGGAACGCCGCTGTCGCCACCACCAATAATTGGGAAGGCAAACCGGGCGACATCGGGGTAATAGGTCGTGACAAACTGAGTGCTTGTGCTTGCCATGAACTCAAAGCCAGTCAGTGCTGCGTCACACCGCTTTTGTGCAATCTGCAAAAGCCGTAATGCGTCTTTCGGGCCACTCACCTGGGCCAGTGCAGTCATGACTCCGGCCGGCTTCGGAAACAGCTTTAAGACAGCAGCGGTAATAATGCCAAGCGTGCCTTCGCTACCCACAAACAGATCGCGCAAGTCATAGCCAGTGTTGTCTTTGCGCAGGGCCCGCAGACCGTTCCAGACTTCGCCAGTTGCAGTGACCACCTCAACTCCCAGGCAGAGATCGCGGGCGTTACCATAACGAAGCACGCCAGTACCGCCCGCATTGGTCGAGAGATTTCCACCGATCGTTGCGGTGCCTTCGGCACCCAGACTTAAGGGAAACAACAGGCCCATGCTATCGGCGATCTCTTGAACCTGCTGCAAGGTGATGCCGACTTCTAACGTGAGTGTTTTGTTTTCTGTATCTTTAGCGCGAATGGCTTTCAGGCGTGACAAAGACAGCACCACCTGAGTGCCGGAGTCATCGGGCACACCGGCACCAGTCAAGCCGGTATTACCGCCCTGGGGAACCAGGCCAACTTGATATTGGTTAGCGAGCTGAACAACAGCGGCCACCTGCTCGGTGTTGGCAGGTAATACGACCGCTAGAGGTTTACCGAAATAGCGCTTTTTCCAATCGACGGAATAATTTTCTACATCCGCCGGTTTGGTCTTGACATAGGCCGCTCCAACAACGGCTTCGACTTCTTTTAGAAAACTATCGTTTGCCATCGGACAGGAGCGCCTCTGTTATGAAGAACTACATCAAGGCCCGTTGTAACGGGCCTTGGAATTACTTCACCCGGTTACGGTATTCAGCGGTGCGGGTATCGATTTCGATTTTGTCGCCAATGTCCACAAACGCGGGCACGGAGATTTCAAAATTCGTGGGCGCAATACGTGCTGGCTTCATGACCTTGCCAGAAGTATCACCCTTCACAGCAGGCTCGGTGTAAGCCACTTCACGCACAACCGTGGTGGGCAGTTCCACCGAGATGGCGCGGCCCTCGTAAAAGACTGCTTCACAGGCCATGCCCTCTTCCACGTAGTTCAGTGCATCGCCCATGGACTCGGCTTCGACTTCGTACTGGTTGTAATCGGCATCCATGAAGACATACATGGGGTCTGCAAAATAGGAGTACGTGACTTCCTTGCGGTCCAGCACCACGGTGTCGAATTTTTCATCGGCTTTATAAACCGTCTCTTGGCCAGAGCCGGAGAGCAAATTTTTCATCTTCAATTTCACAACGGCGGCATTACGGCCAGACTTGTTGTATTCGGTCTTTAAAACGACCATGGGGTCGGCGCCGACCATAACGACGTTGCCAACGCGGAGTTCTTGTGCGATTTTCATAAAACTTGTTCCAAAAGATTTTTGAAGGGGCGCGTGCTGGCCCTGCCAATGCCAGGCTGCCGACTCAGATTCGAAATTGTCACCTTACTGGAGCGGGCTTGCGCGAAACCCTTAATTCTAGCCGTTTCAGGCCCGGTTTTTTGGCTTATTGCCAGTCTTCTTGGCTTTCCAAGACCAACTTAGACCAATCGTCCGGGGGGTGCCCCCGCTCAAGCATCCTTTGAAAAACAACGTAGGGGTCGGTTTTGCTCCCCGAAGAGCGCAGGCCGTTTTCGTCGTTAACCCAGGCAAATACGATGATCTTGGCTTTCGAATCAAATCGAAAAAATAACCTAAATCGACGCCCAACTTTCGCCCGCCGCCAGTGGCGAAAGGCAGTTACCTTAGTGTTGCCCTGACGATATTCCTCGCGATTTGGATCGCTGGGCACCGTCTCAAAAATCAACTTTGACAGCGCAGCAAACAGCCGAGTATTGGCATTTGACTCAAAGCCACTCGGGTCTTTTTGCTGAACACGCGTAACGGCAGCATGAAGCCTGCGGAGCTGCTCCACCAAACACTCGTGAAAGAGCAGCGTCCACCCATGTCGTTGAATCACAGTGCCACGTCGCCTTCAATCTCACTGGTCAAGTCTGCGGGTTGTTTTAAGGTCGCCAGCATGGCATTTACCAGGTCATCTGGCAGGGTCGTGACGCGCTTGCCCGCCCGGATATCCGACTCTAATAGTGCCAAGAAACTACCAATGGCGGGGTCTTCATGCGCTGAATCCTGGGCCCGGGTAACGATCACCCGCGAGCCCTGGAGGGCGAAGGCAACCTTGCCACCATAGTCCACACCCAATGCTTGGCGGATGGCTTTGGGTAAGGTGATTTGACCTTTTGACGTGATGGTGGCCACTTCTTCGATCGCGGGCATGGGATGTCTCCTGTTTGCAGCACAGATTGTAAGGATTTTTCCTTACTTTATCAAGTTTTTTTGGTCAAATCGGACGAGTTAGCCATGCCGATCAGATGTTCCTCTAAGCTGGGCCGCCCAGCCAACCCCAAGCAGGCATGGTGAAGGCCGTCTGAGACCTTGTCGAGCTGACCTGCAAGCCCCCGCCAGGCCTGGGCCAGTGTCAGGGTCTCGTAGGCATCGGTTGGCCGAATGCCGTTCCAAGCCCAATGCATGGCTTCCAATGGCTTTAAGGCGGGGCTGCAGACCATCTGATTGAGCCAGCCCGCCAGCTTATGGCCATGGGCCTTGTCCTCTTGGCGATAGGGCTGCCAGACAAAGGGGACCTGCCACGGGCCAGCCGATGCCCAGTGGGCCCGCACAAACGAGTCTTCACCCCGAACGAAGTTCAGGTCACAGGACTGCAAGATCTGGTCAAACGCCAACTGAGCGTATTCAATGCCCTTGGGTCGCCAGAATCGATAACTCGAAAAACCTGTGGGCAGTTGCTCTGCGAGCAGCTTTTCTAACTCTGACCATGGTGCATCTTGATAGCCGAAAGCCAACACCAAGAAGACATCGTCTTCAATGGGCTGGCCGGCCAGTCGTGCCCGCCAGGCCCGGCGCTCAGTGGGCAAGATATGGCGCCAACTGCCGTGCAAGAGTCCGCCGGTTCCTGCAGAAAAACCAGGTACGGCCCAGCGGCGGGTCTTGGCTGCAGGGTGATTTAACGCGGGCGATGGGGACAGCTGACCATGGACGGAATCCGCCCAGGGTTCTGTTGCCAAATAATCCAGCGTTAACCATTGCGCATTAGGTTTGAGTGACTGCAGGTAAGCAATCGGTGGATTGCAGGCAAAGGCCTCGATCACCACATCCGCCTGATGCTCGGGGGGCACACCATGCTGGGCCCACCGCTCTTCCACCACATTCCAGGGCATGACCATCACGCCATCAACACGCTGACTACCCCGCAGATCATCCAAGACATTTAATCGATCAATCACCAGAATCACACGATCAATGCCAAGTTGGCGCAAAGCCACGGACAAGCGCCAACAAAACCCGGCATCACCAAAGTGGTCGACAACGCGACAGAAGATGATCCAGGTCGTCATCTAGGAAAGCGCCTTCGAGACCACCTCGCGCACATCGGGTGAGAGTTTCTCATCTGCCGCGACTTGCTCAAGGGCCTGCTTCATAGCGGCTTTGCGAACGGGTTCGAATCGAGACCAGCGATCCAGTGCGCGGGCCATGCGAGATGCCAATTGAGAGTTCTTCCGATCAATCGCAATCACCTGCTCAGCCCAAAGCGCATAGCCCCGGCCATCGGCACGGTGAAAACCCGCCAGATTTTGGTGGAAAAATGCCCCCAATACCGAGCGGACACGATTGGGATTGGCCGCATCAAACTGTGGATGGGTGAGCAGGCGATTCACCACGTCTAACGCCGTGTCAGATGTCATGGTGACCTGCACCGTGAACCATTTGTCCAAAGCTAACGCGTGTTCTTTGAACTGCTCTAAATAAAGCCCCAACGCTTCTTCCGACTCTGGACCGCCCACTTCTACGAGTGCCTGCAATACCGCCATACGATCGGTCATGTTGGTGACGGACTGATAACGAGCTAACAAATCCTTTGCCGTGAGTTCGCCGGATACCGCAAGCCAGTGCTGGGCCAGATTGGCAAGGGATCGACGGCCTGTTGAGATGGGGTCGGGCGAATAGGTCGAGCCCGGCGGTGTGCGCAATGCCTGATCAATTGCCTGGAGCTCAAGCTTGAGGTGCTTGGCTAAGGCCAAACGCAGACTATTGCGCGCATTGCGAATTGCCTGGGGTTCAATCACATCAACCTGCTCCGCAATGTATTGCTCAGAGGGCAACGTCAACATCGCCGCCTTATAAGCATTGTCCAGCGTTGAATCGGCAACGATTGATTTAAAGGCATTCAAAATTGGCGCAAGCGATTCCCCTGAGACACCCTCCAGGGCATTCCCCCCAGAGGTGTCTGACACCGTGCCTGACACCGCTACTGATACAGCCGCACTTTTCAAAATCTCGCCCAACATCAGCCGTTGCCCTGCCTCCCAACGATTAAAAGGGTCTGCATCATGGGCCAGCAGATGCAAGAGCTGACCTTCCGAATAGTCGTAATTCAGCGCGACAGGGGCCGAGAAGTCGCGCAACAGAGACGGCGTGGGCCGCCCGCTTGCTGATGGCACCTGCAGACTTGCAGTTTCCCCCATCAATACAAACAGATTGCCTTGCAATTTTGCAGCGCCCATCCGGGCCTCGTCTTCCGAGGTTTCAGGCAGGGTGTCAGACACCTTGCCTGCGGTGTCTGACACCCTGCCTATCGCCGTTGCGGACACCACAGCGGATCCTTGCGCGTTTGCAAATGAAATCTCGTTGCCGCTTGGGTCTACCAACCCCAGCGCAATCGGGATCATTAGCGGTTTTTGTGATGGGCTGGTTTTTGAGATGCGCTGT
This sequence comes from beta proteobacterium MWH-UniP1, assembly GCA_036362785.1. Taxonomy (NCBI): domain Bacteria; kingdom Pseudomonadati; phylum Pseudomonadota; class Betaproteobacteria; species beta proteobacterium MWH-UniP1. The sequence continues at coordinate 272,329 of CP143625.1, read as the reverse complement.
GTGAAGTGCAATTGATAAACACCAGACTGCTCATCCCAGGTGTCTGACACCTGGACTTGAGGTGTGCCTGACGTGTCATACCAGCGCATAAACAGTTCGGCTGCTTTTGCGCTGTTACCGACTAACGCTGCCGACTGCTCAGGATTGGCATCAAACATCGCAGCTACAAAATCGTCACACGTCACGGCCTGGCCATCATGCCTTGCGAAATACAAATCCATGCCACGGCGAAAACCATCCACCGACAGCAGGGTCTGAAGCATGCGAATGACTTCGGCACCCTTTTCATAGACCGTCGCCGTGTAGAAATTACGAATTTCTTGATAGCTATCCGGTCGAATCGGGTGAGACATGGGACCAGCATCTTCCGGAAATTGCGCAGCCCGCAGCACACGGACTGAATCGATTCGGCGCACCGACCGTGCAGAGGCAGCCTCTTTGGGTGAGAGCCCCTGGGCGGCCATATCAGATGAAAACTCTGAATCCCGAAATACCGTTAGGCCCTCTTTTAAGGTCAACTGAAACCAATCCCGGCAGGTGATGCGATTGCCAGTCCAGTTGTGGAAATACTCATGGGCAACCACGGACTCAATGCCGTCATAGTCCACGTCGGTCGCCAACTGCGGATCTGCCAACACAAACTTGGTGTTAAAAAGATTCAGCCCCTTGTTTTCCATCGCGCCAGAGTTGAAATCCGGCACGGCCACGATCATGAAACGCTCAAGATCAAGCTCGAGTCCATATCGCTGCTCATCCCAGAAAATAGCGCGCTTGAGCGACTGCATGGCAAAGTCAGCTTGAGATAGGTCTTCTTTACGGGTGTAGACCTGAAGCAATGCCTGTTTGCCGCTTGCCGTTGTAACAGTCTCTTCAATTCGGTCAAGCTTGGCGGCGACCAAGGCAAACAGATAACTGGGTTTCGGAAAGGGGTCGTGCCAATGGGCCTCGTGCAGGCCATTGCCCAAATCTTTTTCTGAAACCAAATTGCCGTTGGACAGCATGACCGGGAAGTCTTCTTTCGAACCCCGCAACACCACCCGGTAAGTGGCCATGACATCGGGCCGATCTAAGAAGTACGTAATGCGGCGAAAACCCTCAGACTCACACTGGGTAAAGAGCCCACCACGGGATGCATAAAGCCCCATTAAGGCGGTATTGGCTGTGGGATTGATCAGGGTCTCGACACGCAGCAGGCCCGACTCTGGCAGATTAAAAATTTCTAAGTGTTGGGGCGACACATCAAATTCGGTTGGCGCGAGTGTGCGGCCATCAACCGCAACACTGACAAAGGTCAGCTCGTCACCATACAGGCGCAAAGCGCTTTGATTGCCCGTGCGCGCAAACGTAAATTCATTCACGACCCGAGTGGCTTCCAACCCCAATTTGAAATCAAGCCTGACCGAATCAACGCGATGGGTTGGGGGCTGGTAGTCGTGCCGACGGATCACAACCGGTGTGGTCAGGGCGGGGTTCAGTGCATCACGGACGCTCATGGGTTTACCTTTTGAAATACGTAATTCGGAATCGGGCACTACTTCAAGAACAGCAAGAATTAGACTTTTGTTGGCCTGAGGGTCTTAAATTGCATGCGGGCTTGTTCACTTGGACGCCAACTGCATGGCCAAGTTCGCAGCAACCATACCCATCGTGGCGGTAATGGTGACCAAAGACCCATAGCCCGCACAGGCGAGCTTTGCGGCTGGGTCGCAGTCTTCCGACTTAATCGTGGGCTGCGAAGAAAACACCGCCTGGATGCGCATGCGGCCCTCCCGCGGAAAACCGTGCTGCTTGCGCAGGTCATACCGCAGACTGGAGAGCAAGGCGTCTTGCACGGTCTCTGATAAATCTGCCACCTGAATACGGGTCGGGTCAGTCTTCCCGCCTGCCGCACCGCTCACCACCAAATCCTTCAAACGCTTTTGGTCCTTCATCCACAGAACCATGGCCCGCTTGGCGGCAAGGTCATCGGTCGCGTCAATCCAGATGTCTGGGCCATCTGACTTCAATATTGAAGCCACGTTCTCCGGGGTTACAAAATCATCAACTGTCGCCACCATACAGTCGGGCGCGATATCAGCAAATCGCTCTTTGAGCGCCTGGACTTTCGAAGCCCCTAACCCCGAGTGCAGGGCCTGAATCTGCCGATTCAGATTGGATTCGGCCACGTGGTCCATATCCACCAGGGTCAGTCGACCCACGCCAGAGCGGCACAGGGCCTCGGCCGCCCAGGAACCCACCCCACCCACACCCACCACCCCAATGTGAGCAGCGCGAAGACTCGCATAAGCCTGCTGAGAAAACAGCCGGGCGGTACTGGCAAATTGGCGACTTACTGGGTTGGATTTCATAATGGGGATAATTGTGAATCATTTCTCAAATCACCCCGGAATAGAGCATAGCCATGCCAAGCGACATTTCTGATTACCTGGCCCAGGCCAAAGCGCCCGCCGAACTCTGCAACGTGATCACCCGCGTGCTTGCCGCCTGCGACACCATTAGCCAGGAAGTCCGCCGTGGCGCGCTGGCCGGCATTCTAGGCGAGGCCGGCAGCGACAACGTGCAGGGCGAGCATCAAAAGAAACTGGATGTAATTGCCAACGACATCTTGCTTGCTGCCGGCGAAAAAGCCGGTGTGTTTGCCGTGGCCTCGGAAGAGATGGAGACACCGGTAGTCAATTCGAATGCCATCAACGACTATCTCCTGCTCTTTGATCCGCTAGATGGTTCATCGAACATTGATGTCAATGTGTCGATTGGCACCATTTTTTCGATTCTGAAAAAACCCGCAAGCATTACGGCAAGTTCCGATGCGGCCGTAATTCAGAACGCATTCCTGCAGCCGGGCACGCAGCAGATCGCTGCGGGTTATGTGGCCTATGGCCCATCGACCCAGCTTGTGATCAGCTTAGGGAACGGCACCACCGCCTTTACCCTGGATAAGCACAAATGGTGGTGCACCACCGAGCGGATGCAGATCCCGCAAGACACCAAAGAGTTCGCGATCAATGCATCTAACGCGCGGCATTGGGAGCCGCCTGTCAAACGCTACATTGATGAAATGCTGGCGGGCAAGACGGGGCCGCTGGGTAAGGACTTCAACATGCGCTGGATTGCCAGCATGGTGGCGGATGTCCACCGCGTGCTGACACGCGGTGGCACCTTTATGTATCCACGCGATGCCCGTGAGCCTGATAAGCCCGGCAAGCTTCGCCTGATGTACGAAGCCAACCCAATGAGCCTGCTGGTGGAGCAGGCAGGCGGCGCGTCAACGAATGGCCGAAAGCGGATTCTAGAAATTCAGCCCGAGAAATTGCACCAGCGGGTGGCGGTATTTCTCGGGTCGAAAAACGAAATTGATCGGGTGACCGGCTACCACGCTTAAGGAATCAACACCGAACAACCCGTGGTCTTGCGGCCCTCGAGATCACGATGGGCCTGCTGCACATCGGAAAGCTTATACGTCCGCTCCACGGGAATAATCAGCTTTTTGCTCGCCACCATCTTCACCAAATCGTTCGCGGTGAGTTCTAACTCTTCGCGTGTCTCGATATATGGGAAGAGCGATGGCCGGGTAATGAACAGCGACCCGCGCATGGCATCCGTTGTAAACGGCGCGACCTTGCCCGAAGCATTGCCATAGCTCACCATCAACCCGTATTTACGCAGCGAATCCAGAGAGCCCTGGAAAGTGTCTTTGCCGACCGAGTCATAGACCACATCTACACCGCGGCCCTTGGTGATTTTCTTTACCTCTTCCGCAAAGTTCTCGCGGGTATAGACAATCGTGTGGTCACAGCCCCATTTCTTCGCAAGTTTTGCTTTTTCATCCGAGCCCACCGTGCCAATCACGGTCACGCCCATCAGCTTGGCAATCTGAATGGCGATTAAGCCCACGCCGCCTGCCGCCGCGTGGAACAAAATGGTGTGGCCCTTTTGAAGGTTGGCTGTGCGTTTGAGCAGGTAAGACGCCGTCATGCCTTTTAGCATCATGGCGGCGCCCGTTTCAAAAGAAATCGCCTTGGGGATCTTGATCAGCCGCTGGGCATTGACCACTCGAGCTTCAGAATACGAGCCCGGGGGCGTGGCCACATAGGCCACGCGGTCGCCGACTTTCACGTGCTTCACCCCCTTGCCCACAGCCTTCACAATGCCGGAGCCCTCCATGCCGGGGTAATACGGCAGGGCATTGGGGTAGACACCCGTGCGGTGATAGATGTCGATGTAATTCAGGCCACAGGCCTTGTGCTCGACCAAGGCCTGTCCCTCGCCCAACTCGGGCAGGGTGAGATCGATCATTTTTAAGACTTCTGGGCCCCCAAAGGCATCTACACGAATAGCTTTTACCGTCTGCGACATTGCAATTGCTCCAAAGTACGTAATTTTTATTCTTAAGGTTTTACTTTAGCTTCGCCCAAGGCCTGCTGGTCAAATCCGGACCAAGACCGGGGCGCCAGTTTACGGTGGGTATTGTCGTTGGTTCTGACTTGACAGCCTGCGCATGCCCCCGGAAACTTGGCGACAGTCTACTCTTGCGCGCAGGAGAGATTGCAGCGGGTTTCCCCTGCAACGCCGAAGGTGTAAAGCCCCAAAAACTCTCAGGCAAAAGGACTGCGCGCTTGTCAGGCTCTCTGGAGAGAGACCCTTGAAATCAAAGGGCCCGCCGAAGGTTAATGTCTCAGGCACCAAGGACAGAGGGGGCAAGCATGACCGCAAGGAATCTGTGCCGGCTCGCACGAAAAGCCGACCGCAAGATCCGCGCACTAAATGCTTGATGAACTCCCCTTGAACCGAATTTGATGCGCCCTGCGTAACTGGAGACTTGACCGTGAATTTCCCCAACGATTTGCATTACACCGCTTCTCATGAATGGGTCCGTACTGAAGCCGATGGCACCCTGACCGTGGGCATTACCGATCTGGCCCAGGACTCACTTGGCGAACTAGTCTATGTGGACCTGCCCGCCGTGGGCCGCAGCCTGGCCGCTGCCGAGTCTTGCGCTGTGGTGGAATCCACCAAGGCTGCATCCGATGTTTACTCCCCTGTTGCTGGTGAAGTCGTTGCGGTCAATGACGCGCTCTCCGGTGCGCCACAGTCAGTGAACGAGTCGCCTTATGAGTCCGGCTGGCTATTTAAGCTGAAGCCCGCCACCGCAGGTGCCGAGAAGTCACTGCTGACCGTAGACCAGTACAAAAAAGAACACGGCGCAGCGTAAGCGCCTGAGGCCAGCGCAACCCCTTGGGTTGCGCAACACCTGAATTTTTGCGACCGACTTTTTAATAAACAACACGTTTCCCACTAGGAGCGGCCATGCACGCTTACGAACCCATTGACAATATTGATAGCCTGTTTGGCCATGATGAATTCCACGGCCGTCACCTGGGCCCCAATCAGGCGACTGAAGCCCAGATGCTGGAAAAAATCGGTGCGGCATCCCGCGAGCAACTGATTAAGGAAACGGTGCCGGCATCAATTCTGAAAAGCAATCTGCTTAATCTGCCCGAGCCTGCAACCGAGGCCGATGCACTTGCCGAGCTAAAAGGTCTTGCCAATCAAAATGAAATCTGGCGCTCTTACATCGGTGCAGGCTATCACGGCACGTTTACGCCCGAGCCCATTCGCCGCAACGTTTTAGAAAACCCCGGCTGGTATACAGCGTATACGCCCTATCAGGCCGAAGTGGCCCAGGGCCGCTTGGAAGCATTGATGAACTTCCAACAGATGGTGGTCGATCTGACCGGCATGCACACATCGAATGCATCGCTCTTAGACGAAGCCACTGCCGCTGCCGAAGCCATGGCCACGATGAAGCGGGCTTCGAAAGTCGCTAACGCGAACAAGTTTTTTATCGATCAGTGGGTCCACCCACAGGTGATTGCGGTCATGCACACCCGCGCCGAGTGGATGGGCATTGACGTGGTGATTGGTGATGCCAACACCTTTGCACCCAACAAAGAGTTTTATGGTGCCCACGTGCAAACGCCCGATACCCGTGGCGAGTTACGCGATGTCACGGCTCTGGCTGACGCGCTGCATGCCCAGGGTGCACGACTCTGTGTTGGTGCCGATCTGCTCTCACTCATGCTCGTGAAATCCCCGGGCAGCATGGGTGCCGACGTAGCGATTGGCTCCGCCCAGCGCTTTGGTATTCCCATGGGCTATGGCGGCCCACACGCTGCCTTTATGGCGGTGAAAGAGGATCTGGTGCGCATGATGCCCGGCCGCATTATTGGCGTGTCGGTGGATGCTATCGGCAAGCCCGCCTATCGCATGTCGCTGCAGACCCGCGAGCAGCACATTCGCCGAGACAAGGCGACCAGCAACATCTGTACAGCCCAGGCACTGCTCGCCAATATGGCGTCTTTCTTTGCGGTCTATCACGGCCCACAGGGCCTGCACCGGATTGCGTTGCGTGCCAATGCCATGGCCCGACTGGTTGTGAAAGCGTCTGGCTTATCGCCAGTTCAACAACAATTTTTTGACACTGTCACTTTTGCCACGAACACGATTGCTGCGGTGAAAGGTGGTCTGGCGGGTGTGCAGTCGCGCGCAACTGAGCGCAAGATCAATCTGCGCTACTTTGATCACGGTGATGTGGGTCTGGCTTGTGACGAGACCACCAGCCTGTGTGATGTGACCGACTTGGTCTATGTGCTCACCGGCAACACCACCACGGTAGATGCGCTGAAAGCATTAAAGCTGACGACCCAGCCAGAATCAGTTCCTGCAGGTCTGCTACGTAACGACCCTGTGCTCACACACCCCGTGTTTAATAGCTATCACAGTGAGACCGACTTTGTGCGCTACATGAAGCGTTTAGAGAACAAAGACGTTTCACTGGTGCACTCCATGATTCCGCTGGGCTCTTGCACTATGAAGCTCAATGCGGCGGCCGAGATGGCGCCCGTGACCTGGCCCGAGTTCGCAGCACTGCACCCCTTTGCACCCAGCAATCAAGCCAAGGGCTATGCCGAGATGCTCTCGCAACTGGGCAAGTGGTTGGCTGAAATCACTGGCTTTGATGCCGTGTCTTTCCAGCCCAACTCCGGCGCGCAAGGCGAGTACGCTGGTCTCTTAGCCATTCGTTTCTATCAGCAATCCCAGGGCCAGGGCCATCGCGATGTTTGCCTGATTCCGTCTTCTGCCCATGGCACCAATCCAGCGAGTGCCCAGATGATGGGCATGAAGATTGTGGTGGTGGCCTGCGATAGCCAGGGCAACGTGGATGTGGCGGATCTCAAAGCCAAGATCGAGGCCCACAAAGACCAGTTAAGTGCGCTGATGGTGACCTATCCATCGACCCATGGCGTGTTTGAGTCTGCGATCAAAGATATCTGCAAAATGGTTCACGATGCAGGTGGCCAGGTTTATATGGACGGCGCTAACCTGAATGCCCAGGCGGGACTCACACGACCAGGCGATATCGGTGCCGATGTCTGCCACATGAATCTGCACAAGACCTTCTGTATCCCCCACGGTGGTGGTGGCCCCGGTATGGGCCCGATTGCCGTAGCGAAGCATTTGGCGCCGTATTTGTCTGTTGATCCGTATCAGGCAGGTAATCGCAACTTAAGTGGCGGTGATAGCAGCAAGGCTGCGCTCAACCAGATCGCGAATAGCGTGTCAGCCGCGCCCTTTGGTAGCGCATTGATCACGACCATTTCCTGGATGTATATCCGCATGATGGGTGCCAGCGGCATTCGTAAGGCCACCGAATTGGCGATCCTGAATGCCAACTATGTGGCGGCGCGTTTAGAGAAGTACTACTCGATTTTGTACAAAGGCGAGAACGGCCGTATCGCGCATGAGTGCATTTTGGATCTGCGTAATTTCAAAGCGGAATACGGCATCACTGCAGAAGACATTGCCAAGCGCCTGATGGACTACGGTTTCCATGCGCCAACGCTGTCCTTCCCTGTGGTGGATACGTTAATGGTGGAGCCCACCGAATCCGAATCAAAGGCAGAACTCGATCGCTTCTGTGATGCCATGATTGCGATTCACGGGGAATTACAAAAGGTGAAGAGTGGTGAGTTTGATGCAATGGATAACCCACTGAAATGCGCACCCCATACCTCGCAAGAGATTGCCGGTGAGTGGGCCCACGGCTATTCCCGTGAAGTAGCGGCATTCCCGTTGGCATGGGTGCGTGGTGCAAAGTTCTGGCCCAGCGTGAAACGGATTGACAACGCGGCCGGTGATCGCAATCTGGTCTGCACCTGTCCACCGGTTTCCGAGTACGCCTAAAAAGGCATCAACTCACTTCTGTATACGCTTAAAACGTCTTACCTCGATCATGCCCCTGCGCCGATCCACTCGGCACAGGGGCTCTCACTTAAATTTATAAAAACGATCATTGCCACATGAAAACTATTCCCCTGGAATCCCTGCACCAAGAACTCGGTGCGAAGTTCGGCCCCTTTGCCGGCTACAACATGCCCATTCAATACCCCATGGGGCTCAAGGCCGAGCATCTGCACACCCGCACCCACGCCGGTCTATTTGATGTCTCGCATATGGGGCAGCTGCGTATCACCTGCCCTGGTGACGCCAGCGGCACAGCGCTGCGCAAGGCATTAGAGGCGGCTCTTCCATGCGATTTTGATGGCTGGCCCAATGATGTTCAGCGCTACTCGTTGTTGTTGAACCCCCAAGGCGGCATTGAAGACGACCTGATGCTGGTCTGGCGTGATGGCTCGACCGTCAAGCCCGGCTCAGCCAGTGGCTTGGCGGATCTTCCCGCTGGAACGCCAGAAGTGCGCATGGTGGTCAATGCCGGCAACCGTGATGCGGACTTAGCGTTGCTGCAAAAACTCGCGCCACAGCTGAAATTCGAGTGGGTCGATGCGGCACTGGTTGCGCTACAGGGGCCCGATGCCGAGAGTGTCTTAGCCAAGCTCGATCCCAAGGCGGCTGATATGACCTTCATGCAAGCCGCCGATTTGTCGCTCTGCGGGGTCACCTGCTTCACCACCCGATCGGGCTATACGGGTGAAGACGGCTATGAGATTTCGCTTCCCGCCAAAGACGCGCTGCGAATTGTTCGTGAACTGATGAAAGATTCCCGAGTGCAGCCCGTTGGTCTTGGTGCCCGCGATACGCTTCGTTTAGAGGCTGGCCTGCCGCTGCACGGCAACGATATTTCGCCAACCGTCTCGCCCATTGAGGGGTCGCTGGCCTTTGGCATTGCGCCATCGCGCCGACTTCCCAAAACCAATGCCGATGGCACCACAACTCAGCCCACCAAGACTGGTAGCTTTCCGGGCGCCGATACGGTGCTTGGGCATTTGGCCAACGGTGCCCCGCGCAAATTGGTGGGCATGATTTCGCGTGAGCCCGTGCCCATTCGCTCGCATGCCAAGATTGTCAAAGCCGATGGGACTGAAGTTGGTGAAGTGACCAGCGGCACCGTGTCCCCCAGCCTTGGCCACCCCATCTTGCTGGCCCTGATCGACAGCAAAGCGGTAAATGAACCCCTGTTTGCTATCGTTCGGGATAAGAAGCTTGCCGTTGAAATCACCAAGCTTCCCTTTGTGCCCAAGCGCTACAAGCGTTAAACACTACGGCGCCAGCACCACTAAATTGGCCGGGCTGGCCCCATCGACAAATTCGGCCGTAATGCCACGATCAAATGTGACCAGTCGGCCTTGATTTTTCACTGCAAGGGCCAGCAGATAAGCGTCCGTGATCGTTCGCGAGCTCAGCGCCTTTTGCCAATTGATCAGCCCCGGCTCAAACAAACTAAAAGCATCGGGCCAAAACACATGTGCCGGCATGGACGTGGCCTGGCTCAGCCGACGAATCGCATCTTGCACCGTGGTGGCATTGGGGTACTTCGGGGCAGACAGAATGCGCACACAACCATTTTGTGTGATTGGGCAGGATGCCCAACCGGCAGCCGCGTTTTCAGTTAACCACTGTTTCGCTGTCGTGTGATGAATATGATTGGCATCCAAGAGCGCGATCAACACGTTGACATCGAGCAGGGCGCGTTTGGACACGATCACAGCCCCTCTTCGTCCCGAATTTCGTCGACCAGGGTATTGCCAACGAGCTTCCCACCTGTTGGCAGCGGATCGAAGCCAAGCTTGGTGAAGACGTCTTCGGTGGCCGAATCCCGGGCGGTCAATGCCCCAAAGGCACCCGTACCCCCCACGGGGCCCACCATGCCCTTTCGGGCGACATCAGACAGCACACGCCCAAAGGTCTGCCCACGGGCGCGGGCCAGGTCTTTGACCGCCTGCAAAACGTCCGGATCTAAATCCACTGTGGTTCGCATCGCGTTAATCCCCCATTACATTTCCCATCACTTTACTCACTTTATCATCAACGCATCAAATCATCATTTTCGATGCTCTATCTTGTGATCGATTTGCCCACTTAAGAAATCTCCGCCCAACCCCCAAGACGGCAAGAGACGCCTAGGGTCGCCCACAACTACTCGAAATATCCAGCCGGAGCGCCTCACAAGACGCTAATCTGGGCCTCCAGTAAAATGCAGCCCTTGGGGTTTTACCCCGCAAATTCAGCATAAAAGGCAGTCAGCACGTTATGGCAGGTCATTCCAAGTGGGCCAATATCCAGCACCGCAAAGGTCGCCAGGATGAAAAACGGGGCCGAATCTTTACCCGACTAATCAAAGAAATCACGGTCGCCGCCAAAATGGGCGGTGGGGACCCAGCCAGCAACCCCCGGCTTCGGCTGGCCATGGACAAAGCCAGCGACGCCAACATGACCAAAGACAAGGTCATGGATGCGATCAAACGCGGCACCGGCGCCATGGAAGGCGTGGACTACGAAGAGATCCGCTACGAAGGCTATGGCATTGGTGGCGCAGCCGTGATCGTGGACTGTTTGACCGACAACCGTACCCGCACCGTGGCCGAAGTTCGGCACGCATTTTCCAAACACGGCGGCAATCTTGGAACCGATGGCTCAGTAGCCTTCATGTTCAAACACTGCGGCCAGTTTGTCTTTGCCCCCGGCACCTCGGAAGACAAGGTCATGGAAGCAGCACTTGAGGCCGGTGCAGAGGATGTGGTGACCGATGACGATGGTGCAGTGGAAGTCATCTGCGCCCCCGCAGATTTTGAATCCGTTAAAAAAGCATTAGAGGCCGCAGGTCTTAAGCCCGAAGTGGCGGAGGTCACCATGCGGGCATCCACCGACACCGAGCTTGCCGGTGATGATGGCGCCAAGATGCAAAAACTTTTAGACGCTCTTGAAAATCTAGATGACGTGCAAGAGGTCTACACGAACGCGGTGATTTCATGAAAGTCTTAGTGATTGGCGGCGGTGGCCGTGAACACGCCATGGCCTGGTGCTTGGCCAAGTCCCCGCGCGTGACAAAAGTCTATGTGGCCCCCGGCAATGGCGGCACAGCGCGTGACGCCAGATTAGAAAATTTAGCGCTTGATCCCGTTAAGCATCCACAATCCGTTGCAGATTTTGTTAAACAAAACAATATTGCGCTTACTGTTGTTGGGCCAGAAGCGCCACTAGCCGCAGGCATTGTCGATACTTTCCGCAAAGAAAACCTTGCCATCTTTGGCCCCGTTGCCGCTGCGGCACAATTGGAGTCCTCCAAAGACTTTGCCAAACGCTTTATGCAAGAGCATGGCATTCCCACCGCGGAATTCGAGACCTTCGCAGACCCGCAAAAGGCCCATGCCTATATTGATGCGAAGGGCGCACCGATTGTGATCAAGGCCGATGGCCTGGCAGCGGGCAAAGGCGTGGTCGTGGCCATGAGCGCAAAAGAAGCCCACGATGCGGTTGACATGATGCTCTTGGACAATAAGTTTGGGGACGCCGGCGCACGCGTGGTGATTGAAGAATTTCTAGATGGTGAAGAGGCAAGTTTCATCGTTATGTGCGACGGCAAATCCGCACTGCCCATGGCCACTAGCCAAGACCATAAGCGATTGCTCGATCAAGACCAGGGCCCGAACACCGGTGGCATGGGTGCTTACTCCCCAGCCCCAGTGGTGACGCCAGAGATTCACGCGAAAGTCTTGCGGGAAGTGATCAATCCAGTCCTCAAAGGCATGGCCGCAAAGGGCACGCCCTATACCGGGTTTCTTTATGCCGGCCTGATGATCAAACCCAATGGCGAGATCAAGGTGTTGGAATTTAACTGCCGCATGGGCGACCCCGAAACCCAGCCGATTCTGATGCGACTGAAGAGTGATTTCACAATACTGTTGGAAGCCGCAATTGCGCGGAAACTTGATGCGACTGAGGCCGATTGGGACTCCCGCACGGCACTTGGCGTGGTCTGCGCTGCCCATGGCTACCCCGATACAGTTCGCACAGGCGATGCCATCAATGCACTTCCCCAAGACAGTGATGACTGCGTCACCTTCCATGCGAGCACGTCGATTAAGGATGGCAGCTTAGTCACCAGTGGTGGCCGGGTACTCTGCGTGACCGCACTGGGCGGCACGGTACTAATGGCACAGAAGCGTGCCTATCAAGCGGTGGACGAAGTGAAATTTAATGGCATGCAGGCACGCCGCGATATTGGTTATCGGGCGATTCGGCGTTAACTAGGAGACTTGAATGTCCGGCGTATCTGTCAGTGCCCTGCGGGATTATTTTCTCGGTCTACAAGACCGAATCACCACGAAGATTGCTGACGTCGACGGCAAACCCTTTTTAGAAGATGCCTGGCAAAAGCCGGAAGACTCTCCGCTTAAAGGTAATGGCCGATCCAGAATTCTAGAAAACGGCAATATCTTCGAGCGCGCTGGTGTGGGATTTTCCCATGTGCGCGGCGATAAGCTGCCGCCATCGGCCACGCAAAACCGGCCAGAACTTCAGAGCCGTGGCTTTGAAGCAATCGGTGTGTCGCTCGTCTTTCATCCCCGCAACCCCTATATCCCCACTGTGCACATGAATGTGCGGTCCTTTGTGGCCAAGGGTGTGAAAGCCGGTGAAGAAGATGTCTGGTGGTTTGGCGGTGGCATGGATCTAACCCCTTACTACCCCTTTGATGAAGACGCCGTGCATTTCCATCAGACCTGTGCAGATGCGCTGGCACCATTCGGCTCAGAGTACTACCCACGGTTTAAGAAATGGTGTGATGAATACTTCTATCTAAAACATCGCGAGGAAGCCCGCGGCATTGGCGGCGTATTTTTTGACGATTTTTCTGAACTTGGCTTTGAGAAAAGCTTTGCCATGATGAAAGCCACAGGCGATGCATTTTTGAAGGCCTACACGCCGATTGTCGAGCGCCGCAAAGACACCCCCTATGGCGAACGCGAACGGGACTTTCAAGCGTATCGCCGTGGCCGTTATGTGGAATTTAATCTGGTCTTTGACCGCGGCACCCACTTTGGTCTGCAAAGTGGCGGCAGGTCTGAAAGCATCTTAATGTCGATGCCGCCCATCGTGACTTGGCGTTACAACTGGTCGCCCGAACCAAATAGCCCAGAGGCGAAAATCTATCAGGCGATCAAACCGCGTGATTGGCTGGGCATGGCGCAAAAGGCCGGGGTTTGACTCAGCCTACGTCTAAGCGAATTAGCGAGCCAGCATCCTCGGTGTTAACGCCAGAGACGCGTGGCAAGCAGTCAGATTCCAATCCCGGCCCGCTTGGTCTTTTCGGCGGGCGTTTTGATCCGGTGCACCGCGCCCATTTACGCGTAGCACTCGCAGTTGCCGACCAGCTTGGGTTACACGAGATTCGCTGGATTGTGACCGGCGATCCAGTCCATAAATCAGCCGTGGCGCCTGCCCAGCACCGTTTGGCCATGGTCAATCGCGCGCTTGGCGAACTGGATGACCCCCGCATGCAGGCCGATGACCGAGAGATCATCGCGGCTGCAAAAACCGGCAAGCCCAGCTATACAGCCGACACGGTGGCCGCGATTCAGGCCGAGCAGCCCGGGCGAACACTGATTTGGATCCTGGGCGAAGACCAGCTGCAAGACTTCCAGACCTGGTCCCGCTGGGAGTGGTTGGTGAAGAATGTAGAGTTAGCCGTATGCGCGCGGCCAGAAGCACAAGGCGGCGAGACAGCGCAGCGCATTCAGGCTGCCGGGGGCGTGATTCACTGGATACGGTTTACCCAAGACCCTGTCTCATCGACTTCGATCCGAGATGCAGTCCGCCAGCAGCACTCTATCCAAGACTGGGTACCCAAGTCGGTGATCGGGTATATTCAGAGCCAAAATTTATATCGATAACCATCAAATGGTTTGGGGAAATCAATGAAACCGGATGTGCAAGATTTTGATGATGAGATTTCGCTTTTTGATTTGGTTGAGATACTTCGCAAGCGCTGGCTCTGGATTGCCGGCTTGGCCTTGGCCAGTGCGGCAGTAGCCTTTATCGCGTGCCAATTTGTTCCAAACCAGTATCAAGCCAGTACCCTGATCCAGATTGGTCGGCTGGGCAACATTCCCTTTGGTTCTGGTTCTGGTTCTGGTTCTGATGTCGAGTCGCCCCAAACCCTTGCAGAGCGGGCCAACAGCAGCGGCTTTGCCCAACGCTTAAAAAGCACAGTGGGCAATGGCGCATCACTACAGGCCACTGCTGTAAAAAACACGAAGCTAGTGAAACTTGATGTACGCGCCGCCACCCCCGAGCAGGCCCGGCAAGTCACAGAGGCTGTGATTCGATTGCTCCAAGAAGACCATGCAGTGCTGGCAGAGCCGATTGAGCGGGCGCTATCGAAAGCCATCAATCAGGCCAATAGAGAGCTTGGCTTGGTTACGCAAGCCATTGCTCAGCTAAACAAACAGGGCCAACAAACCGCCAACGGCAAAGCCGACCCCCTGAGCTACATTATTTTCAATCAGGCCCAGCAGCAGCTCAATGATCGCCGCTTAGAACTGGTTGCAAAAGTGAATCAGGCCGAAGCAAATCTACTTGAGCAAAGCAACTTCAAGACTGGCCCAGTCACCCCGATTTATGCGTCTGACAGCCCGGTCTATCCAAAGACAAATCTGGTGACCTTGGTAGCACTACTGGCCGGTGGGTTTGTTGGGGTGTTGGGGGTTTTTGTGGTCAATGCCTACGAGAACCGAAACAAAGTGAATTCCTAACCCGAATCAACCCCAGTGAAATCGGGTTAGTCGCCGATAGACCAGCCAGTAGCCCACGGCTGTTACGGCAAACCCAGCGATCAAATACGGGGTGTTCGTTGGGACAAGATACGCCCAGGCTGCTGGCGGCAGGGCGAACAGCACACACAAAAGACCCGAAACGGAATTTCGGCAGACGGCGTTACAAGACCTGGGCACTAGCCTGCGGACGACGCGGGCACATATCAAACTGTGCAGGTGCAGCCGATCTGGAAGACCCGGGTGATGGGACCTGTGCCGGCGACGGGTCATTGAAAAAATCGTCTCAATGACTGGGTAAGCAAGAATCAATAGACTCGCCCACGGGGAGATCGACGGATTTCTTACGGGCAACATCACGGCAATCCAGGCGACAACAAACCCCAGGAAATACGCGCCGCCATCCCCCAGAAATATTTTTCCGAATGGCCAATTCCAGACAAAAAAACCAACGGTAAGCGCTGCCATCAGCCCGCAAAGCAGCGCCAAAGTGGTGTCACCTACGCCAACAGAGATAAAAGCAAAGGCGGCTAGCATCACCAGCACCACTCCGGACGCTAGGCCATTTGCTCCGTCAATGATGTTGGTCGCGTTGACCACCCCCGCAACTGCAAAAGCCGTAAAAGCGATCGAAAAAAGACGCCAGTCCAGCAGGGAACGCTCCCAGCCCCCCAGGCCAAGCGACTGGATGGAGTAATTCGACAAAACGACCGCATAAAGCCCCGCCGACATGGTGACCAACAGGCGTGTCAGCACCGACACCCGCTTGCTTAGATCTTCGGCAAGGCCAATTGCAAAAGCAGCAAAGCCTGCGACGATCAGAACTTTTAAGAGGGATTGAACCTGCAGATCCAGCGCAGAGAAATAGTAGGCCAGCACCGCACCACCATAGACCGCCACACCACCAATTCGTGGGACGGGTTGCTCATGAACTTTTTGACACCCGTTGACCGGATCATGAGTCCATTTCGCGTGAATGCGCTGCGTCACAACGATGAACCCACTCAAGAGGAAGGAATATCCAATCAGCGGCAAAAACCGGGTTACTGCGTCAACAATCACACGAAAGATCTCAAAGAAGGGCCGATACTCATTTGGGACAAGTATATTACTTATCCTGAATACTGTCAGGCTCCGAAAGAATTCATCGGGGTAAGATTTGGAGTTTATGAATATCCTAATGGCCCTATCCCAGCTGGAAGTTACTGGCGCCGAGGTTTATGCCACGACCATTGGCAACGAGCTCTCTCGGCGGGGCCATGCCATTTTCTATGTCTCTGACACACTAACCAAACCGGTCACCGGCCGCTTTATTCCGCTCACTTTTAACAAGCGCAGCCTACCAAGGCGGCTGTGGCATGTCGCGAAACTCATTTACCTAATTAAGAAGCATCAGATTCAATTGGTGCATGCCCATTCTAGGGCTTCAGGCTGGAGCTGCTATGTGGCCTGCAAAATCACGAACACGCCCATGGTCACCACCGTGCACGGGCGCCAGCCCGTTCATGCATCTCGCAAGGCCTTTCATGCGCTGGGCTATCGAGCGATCGCAGTTTGTGAGGACATCCGAGATCAAATTATTTCTGCCTTAGGTGTGGCTCCAAATAAAGTTTCGGTACTGCCCAATGCCGTTGACCCCGCACTATTTGTCCAGCACGCTCGACCCCACCAATCCGCATTAGCAGCGCCGGAGCAAACGTCTGAAAATCGGAAGTTCTTGGTATCCATTATCGGCAGGCTTAGCGGCCCAAAAGGCGATCTCTGCTTTCGTTTATTAGACGAAATCCTCTCTAAGACCGAGCTAAAAAATCGTGCCGAGGTTCAGATCATCACCGGTAGCGCTATTCCGGAAAGATTTGAAAAATTTAAGTCTTGGGTCAGCTTCCCCGGCTATACAGACAATGTTGCGAAAATTATGGCCAATAGCGACTTGGTCATTGGCGCCGGCCGCGTTGCAGTAGAGAGCTTGATGGTGGGAACCCCTGTATTTGCCATCGGGGAAGCAAAATCGATAGGGCTGGTTACAAAAGACAATCTTGAGCTTGCAATGGCCAGCAACTTTGGTGATGTTGGGCCCCAGGAGTTAGACATTGACTTCAGGCAAGTGGGCAATCAGATTGCTGCTTTTATAAACAATCCGATCGCGCCAGATCTGCGTCACTTGGCCGTCAAGTACTACGGATTGGCCCAGGTTGTTGGTCAATTGGAATTCATCTACCAAGACGCAGTCGTTGAGACTCTACAGCGTGAGATGCCAATTTTGATGTACCACCGGTTTATCGGAGACCCAGCAGAAAAGGGTGTACACGGAACGTGGATCACTGTCGAGATGTTTGAAAAGCATTTGCAACTGATCAAGCGCCTTGGATTTGAAACCTTGACGTTTAAAGACCTTGCCCAAAAGGGGTTCATACACCGTCTGACACCAGGAAAGAAGTTCTTAATGATCACAGCAGACGACGGCTATCGGGACAATCTCACCCG
This sequence comes from beta proteobacterium MWH-UniP1, assembly GCA_036362785.1. NCBI lineage: Bacteria > Pseudomonadati > Pseudomonadota > Betaproteobacteria > beta proteobacterium MWH-UniP1. The sequence continues at coordinate 254,777 of CP143625.1, read as the reverse complement.
CATGTTGCCCTTACTTGAAAAGTACGACATGAAGGCCACGGTCTATGTAGTCAGCAATGAAACTCATAATCGTTGGGACACAGAGCACCCCACCAACCCAGACACCAAGGTCCCGCTGCTGACAGCCGATGAAATTCGTGCCCTAGATGCCTCAGGCCGGGTTGAGATTGGTGGCCACACCCTGTCCCACGCCAAGCTTGATGAACTTCCAGAAGCTGAGCAGTGCAAAGAGATTGTCGAAAACAAACGAGTACTAGAAGAAATCCTGGGCCACCCCATACTGTCATTTGCGTATCCCTTTGGAAACTTAAACGACAGCGCCAAACGCCAGGTAATGGCGGCTGGCTACCAGTTCGCAGTAGCAACGGATAGCGGCCCAAGGGCCATGCACCAAGACGCATTCCAGATCCGCAGGATTAATGTCTTTCCAAGAACAACGGTATTTGGCTTATGGCGCAAGATTCGGGGCAACTATGTCTGGCGCCGATAATACCGTCTGGCAGATTGCCCCAGGTCAGGAAAGATTTGTCGATTTCTTGTTGGCGCTGAACACTACATTTGCGCAGCAAGGCAGCACAATCTACCACGCCCGAAACGAACTAAAAGAATTTACTGTTGACGGTGACGTTTTAATTGTCAAATCTTTTGGTGTTCCAGACGCGTTGCGTCGATTAATCTACGGGCGCTTTCGGCAGTCCAAAGCACAAAAATCATTCAACAACGCGGTAAGGCTGCAATCACTTGATCTTCCCACGCCAAGCCCTGTAGGGTTTATTGAGCATCACCGATCGGGAGGGCTGTATGAAAGCTTTTATGTCAGCCATGCCTGGCCAAATGCACAGACCATTCGGGACCCACTCACTAACCCAAACCACCCTAATCGGCGGGAGATTCTTAAAGCCTTTGGCAGATTTGCCTGGAAGCTTCATCAGCACCAGGTTTATCACCGAGATTTCTCGCCAGGAAATATTCTGTTTTCAAAATCAAGCGGTACGGCCAGCGGGAAGCAAAATGGCGCAGGTCAGTGGCAATTTTGCCTGGTAGATGTGAACCGAATGGAATTTAGGCCGCTATCTTTGGACGCCCGGATGGAAAACTTTAAAATGCTGTGGGCAGACGATGACGATTTAAACATCATTATTTCTGCCTACGCGACAGCAAGTGGCGAAGCTGCTACGACACTAATCGAAAAAGCGATATCCTCTTCCAATGCCCATAAACAGCGGGCTAACCGCAAAGAGCGGATCAAGACCCTGCTGCATCTCCACTAAGCCCTACTGAACCGGATAGTCAGTGACACAATGGCCAATTTAATCTCCGCAGTCATGATCGTGAAAAATGGGGCAGCGACTATTGAGCAAAGCCTGTCAAGCCTTGCTAGCTTCGATGATGTCGTGGTGTTTGATAATGGCTCGACCGATCAAACCGCCGAAATCGCACGGCGATTCCCCAATGTCCGATTGATAGAGGGCGAATTCGAAGGCTTTGGGCCAACCAAAAACAAAGCCGCAAGTCTCGCCAAGCACGATTGGGTGCTCATCATCGACTCAGACGAGGCGATCGAGCCGGAACTAGCCACCGCTGTGCACCAGTCGACATTAGACCCTTCAACCATCTATGTCGTAAATTTCAAAGCTTTTTATAAAAACTATCAGGTCAAACATTGCGGCTGGAACAACCAGAAAATTCGGAGGCTGTACCACCGTGGTAACACCCGGTTTACAGACAACCATGTCCATGAAAATCTGATCGACGTCGGGCTAAAGCTCGCAGAGCTTCAAGGTGGCAGCATGTTGCACTATAGCTACCACAGCATCTCTGACTTCATCGTCAAAGTGGACCGTTACTCCACCCTATTTGCGCAGAGTCACCGTGGCATAAAGTCTTCGAGCCCCGCCAAAGCGATTCTTAACGGTTTTTATTCGTTTTTTAGAACCTATGTGTTAAAACGCGGATTTTTAGACGGCCACGTGGGTTTGATCATTGCCTTTTCGCATATGGCGACAAACTTCTACAAGTACATGAAACTTTATGAAGCCAACCGGGAACTGGCCGATGATTAACAAACTGTGCTGGCCAAAATAATTCTATTGCCCTCAGACAGCGAGATAACCAATGACCCCGACAGTTCAACGGCTACTGATCACTCGCCACGATAAAATCGGGGATTTCGTGCTGGCACTTCCCCTGTGCAAAGCAATTAAAGAAGCATTCCCGGATATTTATCTTGCGGTGCTTGTTTCCAAAGTAAACTTTGAGTTTGCTAAAGAACTTGACTTTATTGATGATGTAATTCTGTTGGATGCCGATTTTGACAAGACGCTTCGGCAGATTAAGCAGCAAAAGTTTGATGCAAGCATTAGCTGCTTTATTGATAGTCGGTTGGGTTGGTTACTTTGGCGGGCCGGCATTCCGAAGCGCGTTGCCCCCGCCACAAAGTTTGCGCAGCTGTTTTTCAACGCTACCGTTACACAGCGGCGCAGCCATGTCGAAAAAACAGAGTGGCGCTACAACATCGATCTTGGCGCTGGGCTATTCCCAAACCAGAAGTTCGAATTTGCCCCACCGCTTATCCAGTTTGAAAATCTTAGCCCCAAAAACCGAGTGGTGTTACACCCCGGGTTTGGGGGGAGCAGTGACGGTAATATCCGGCTAGAAGACTATCTTCGGCTTGGCAGGCGGGCAGCCGAAATCCCTGGAATGGAAGTCATGTTCACCTTTGGGCCCGATGACCAGGCAAGCCATGACTGGATTCAAAGCCACTTGGACTTCCCCGCAACGCTATTGCAAAGCAAGCTTAGCCTGATGGAATTTTGCCAAATTCTTGCCGAGAGTCGGCTTTTTATCAGTACCTCAACCGGCCCGATGCATCTTGCAGGCGCAGTCAACACCCCAACCCTTTCTTTTTTTGGCGCTAGTGTCTTTGCCAGCAGCCGCAGATGGGCCACGATTAGTGAGCCGCAAAGACAGCGCAACTTTATGCTGAGTGCCGATTACTCTGCAGATACTTACAACACAATCGAAGCTGCCATGCTGGAGCTGCTATCGTGATGCCCCCGTTTGAGTGGGATGAGTTCTCTGATCAGCCCAAGATCATTCGTGACAACGCTTTTAAGCGGCGCATGCGACTGCGATACCTGCCGGATTTCCTAAAAATGCTGGCAACATCTGCAGCGGTATTTCCCGCGGGGCTTGTTCATATGGCATTGAGCAAGCCAAAAGAACCGGCTGTTGCGATGCGGGACCTCGTTGGTATGGGGGTCAATCTTGATAAAGGCGGTTCCCAGGCTGATTTAATTGACGAGCTTGGCGTGAAGCATGTGCTGATCCGGGTTCCGCTCTGGGATATTGGCAACATAACTGCCTACCTTGAATTTGCCTCTGAATTCAAGCAGCGCAACAAGACCGTGCTGATTAATATTTTGCAAGACCGCGAGCATATTGAAAATCCGGACTTGCTTCAAAAAAATATTCGCCATATTTTCGCTGCATTTTCTGGCATTTCAGATGAATTTCAAGTGGGTAACGCGATTAATCGCATGAAATGGGGTTTCTTTTCAGTTCAGGAGTACCTTGCCTTTTTCAAGACTGTGCAGGCGATTCGCGATACCGAATTCTCTACCTATCGATTGATCGGTCCGGCCGTCATCGACTTCGAATACCACTTCACAATTCGTGCGCTATTTAATCAGTCCGGGGTGGTATTCGACCGCCTATCAGCGCTGCTGTATGTTGATCGCATGGGTTCACCCACCAACAAGCAATATGGTTTTTTTGATACAGACCGGAAGATGCGCTTGCTGAGCAGCTTGAGCGTACTGTCCAAGAAGGTTAAAACCAAGGGAGCCTACATTACCGAGGTTAACTGGCCACTAAAAGGCACTGCGCCCTATGCGCCCACCAGTGAAACCGAGTGTGTCTCACAAGAGCAATACCAGCGCTATATGTTGAATTACCTTCGGATTGCCCAACAATCCGGTGTGGTGGCTCGTGTCTACTGGCACCAATTGGTCGCACCCGGATATGGGCTAGTGGATCACCGTGGTGGCAACATTAAAACGTTAGATGCGTTCTACAGATTAAAAGAAATGCTGGCTAATCCCGCCGGATAACATCCACTTTCTGCTGTTCTTTCGTCCACTTACCCTGCAGTTTATCAATGTACTGAAAGTACTCGTTTGTGAAGTTACCTTGGTTGCAGGTGTAAAGATAGTAACGCGTTGGTACATCTCGATCTTTGAAGACCTTGTTAAACACCCCCGGGCCCGTCAAGTCATAGACATTCGTTGAGGTGCTGTGATTAATGTTGTGACAGACCTGATTGATCACATCCAACAGATTGGGGTTTCCGGGCGCACTCGCAATAAAGTAGTTGCTAATCTCGCCCGTTTTGATTTTCAAATAAAGCTCTTTGTCCGCATCTTTTAAAATCCAAGATAGCGGCCAAACCAAGTGGGCATCAATATCCATATAGACACCACCGTACTTGTAGAGCACTAGAAGACGCCAAAAATCAGCCTGAGCGGCACCAATTTGAATTTTGGTGTACGTGTCGTAAATGGTTTGATCAAAGTTAGATTTGATGAACCGATCACGATCCTCCGTTACCATGAACCGATAAGCGAAAGATGGCGCCATACAACGATTAAAAAGATAATTCAGATAAACAGGCAAGGTCACCCGGCCCGTGAAATTTGTCTGCCAAATAATTTTACTTACCCCAGAATTTGAGGTTTTGGATAAAAATGGTAAAGAAGTGCTTGGAAGGTACAACCGTAGCCTAGGCGCAAAAAAATGTATGACGTAAGAAAAAAGTTTAGATAGATTTCCGATAACCTTGATCACCGAACGCAGAAAAAATACGATTGTCGGGTATCTAACTCCGTAATTGTTAGGTTTGGTAGCCAAGCCCCCTCCTAAAAGTGGATCACAAATGTCATTTCTACACGATCTAAAAGTACTAATACGAAGCAAATCCCTCGATTTTGTCCGTGCGAAAAACTATTCGCCGAAACGGCGTGGGGATGAACTCTATACATTTCAGTGGAATGGGCACAGCGTTCATTATCGCCCCGGGACAAGTGATCGTGGGCTGATATATGAAATTTTAATCCGGAAAAGCCAAGACGCTGAATATTATGTTGCCGAACAGGTTTCGCCCACAACGATCTTTGATATTGGCGCGAATATTGGAATCACAGCGATTTGGCTCGCTCAAAAATATCCAAAGGCAAAGATCTATTGCTTCGAACCGATGCCAGAAAACTTTGATTTGTTAAGGAGAAACACATCTGATTTCAAAAATATCGAGACTTTCAACTTTGGATTAAGCAACTCATCTGGTCAATTTGAAATATTCCCAAACAGTGACGTAAAAAATCTAGGGGGATTTTCTCTGCACCAATTAAGAGATGACCAAGACAATCTTGGCACACAAACCAGCCCGTCCACCAAGATCGAAATCCGCGATGCAAGCGAATTTATAGAAGCAATGAAAATCTCATCGGTAGATTTAATAAAAATCGATACGGAAGGTTCGGAATTCTCAATCCTTTCATCTATCCCTGAAACAATGCTTAAAAACTGTCAGTGGATTATGGGGGAAGTACACGGGGTAAAAAACTTCGAAACCATGGCTTTACTCGACCCTTATTTCCGCCTCTCGTTTAACAAAAAACAAACAAGTGAGCTTTTTACATTTTTTGGAATTAACCGATCTTGTTAGTGGCCTTTACCCCATCGAACCTGAGGATTGCTATCAGCGATGGCTCAACGCCGCTTAATCTTCTGAAGCAGCATATCCAATTTCGGTAGTACATCTTGCTCGGAAATTGATTGATCGCCATAGACAAGGCCGCGCGTTCCGTAAGGTATTGCATCAGGATGCGGCTTAAAACACGTCTCAAAAATACCAGACTGGGGAATAACCTCTTCAGGTGGCGTGTGTGTAAAAACACCCAAAAATGGTGAGCCCACTGCAACGCTGAGATGCAAAATTCCTGAGTCAGAGACCACAACAAAAGCTGACTGTCTTAGCAGATAAACCACTGCAGGAATACTTAACCTCTGAAGCCTGCTATAGCTTAGCCCAGCTTTGTCGAGCGCCAGTGCTATCTCGCATTGAATATCTCTCGAACCCGGGTTAAACAGGAGCAATGGATGAGCCCCATCACTCTGAGAGATCGACCGGGCAATGCTGACACACAGACCAACAGGAATCATTTTTTTTATATCCCCGGACCCCGCAGAGATAACAAAGACTCTTTTGTGCTTCTCGATTAAACAATCGATATAAGTTCTCTCGGCGACAGTCATCGCTTTGCTCTTTAAATCCACTACAGGCCGTGGATCTAAAGAAATTTGTTCGGTGTCAAAATACCTAAGTATCTGAAGGCTGTTATTAGAAAGGTGGTGGACATTAGTGAACTTGAGCGCATCTCTCTTTTCTTTTACCCCCCGAACTTGCACGGCACCGTCTGCAACGATAATTTCTGTCCTAGCGCGAGCAAATTTTGCCATCAGCCTCGACCAGGAGTTTCCGTAAAGGTCAATAAAAAGGTCAAACTTGTGTGTCACAAGGTATGCCAAAGTGTCAAGTTTACTTTTAAGGTAACGATATCTCTGGATTCTGGATCGATAAACAATTTTAAAAGAGTCAATATCTGGGCTATTTTGCAGACCTTCGTACCCTATGGGATCTACAAAACACTGGATATGAGCATGAGGATAAAGTTTTCGAATCTCTCGTACGGTTGGCGTCCGCGTCAAGACGTCTCCCAAGATTCCGAGCAATACCACACCTATCCTCTTCACTGGCGGACCGTCTCGGTTAGTCAGGCCAGCTTTCATGGCTAAGCTTGTTTTTTATTCAAAAAAGTTTCCCTGCGCTGTCGGTCAGCGAGAAACACACACAAAAGCAATAACCCACAAGCAATAAAGTTCCCCTTGAGTACTAGAGCTGACTCTGTAAAGCTCATAAGAATCAGGGCAGCCAAAAACAGTAGCCCAAAAGTTAGGCGCGAAGTTCCTGCACCGTCGGTCTCAGCCCGCCTTAAGAGGAACGCTGACATAAAAATAATTCCCAAAAAAATAATTAAGCCCACAATACCTTTCGAGACCAAAACCTGGGCGAAAACATTGTGGGGATGTGCGTGAAACGCTACGCTTTCAGCAACCAGCCCCTTGCTGATATATCCTGAAATCACTTCGTGATAGTTGTACCCACCAGCCCCCCAAACTGGATAATCACGCAGAAAAAACTGCAGCGATCTCAACATTTCAAGCCGAGTCCCGACGGAAGTTACTGCGTGCGGGTTTATCTCACCAGGGTGATTTATCTGAAAAGTAATGTAGTTCTTTGCCTCTTGAAACGCTGTGCCAAGCCTTGGCGCAGTAGAGACTTCTGTAACTTCGTGCGCCCCAACAATCGCCACACCAAGAAACACAAAGGCAAGCAGATATCGATAATCTCGGCTTGTGAAGAGGTAATAGCCAAGAAGGATCAGGGATGTCCCAAGGATCGAGCTTCTACTTGTCAACACCGCCACGATTAGCGTTGCAATAAACAGGGCTGCAACCAATGCTCTACGGAATCGAACCGGCACCTCAGCATGAGCCCAAGCAATCGCGACAATTAGAAACAGGGCGGTGATCGGCCCAGTAAAAAGCGGCCCATAAACACCAAGATCACGTCCATAGCCCAAAAGATAAGCCTGAACAGGCGCTATCACGGCGGTAAGAAAGACTGCGATTGCTGCCCCACAGCCCAAGGCGGCCAGCGGGTTGGGTCGCTGTCGCACCAGAAGGTAAACAGGGACGAATAACAAAAACCGCAGTTCACGCTCCCACAATCGAATACTACGATCGCTCCAGCCATTTACAAAAGATGAGATCAGATAGACAACAAAAAAAATGGCCATCAGCACCAGCAACCAAACCTCATGTTTCGAGAGGTTTGAACTGCGAATCAGGGACCTCAAATTAAATATGGCTAGCAAGGCAAACAGTAAAAAAATTGCGCTGACCCAATGGCGAACCGAAACGGCGCAGATCGGAAACAAAAAAAGCAATAGTCCAGCAAGGCGCTCCGTAGTTAATGGAAAAAATTTATACCGTGCCAGATGAATCAAGTTTTGCATTGGTCACCCCATCAGAGCAGTATGATAGCTAGCGGGCAAAGCCCATAGAACGAGAAACAGAATTCAAAAGTGTCTTCGCTCGGCTGGCTACATCTTCGACTGAAGGCGCAGTTCCATCAGCCACGAATACCGAATCGTGTAATCCTCCCCAACGGGGCCAATAACGATGTGGCACAGTTGAAAAAAATATGCCCAAAGTGGGCGTATTTATTGCAATCGCTAAGTTTCTTACACCAGTATCGTTGGCGACGACCAATTTGGAATCCATTAAAAGATGGATGGTGGCATCCAAATTCATGGCCTGCTGCAAAGTTACGTTGGTGTGCTTTGTAGCCAAATCACCAAAAATGGTAGGGTCCTCGTTGTCACTGATACCGCCAAGAATAACGTGCGTGTATTGCTTAAATTCGGTTGCCATGAGATCAATCAGGGCAGCAAATCGCTCCCTCGGCCAACACTTGCTCTGAACAGATGCGAACGGAAAATAAAGAATTTGTTCAGATCGTGTCTCACCGTGCTGTTCTCGGGTTGGAACCGACCAGTTGAAACGCAATGGAACGGCCGGATTTGCGCCCAAAAGCTTGAGTGTGTCCAGCATTACCTCTGCCTCAAAAGTGAAATCTGACCGAAAGACTGCTGCATCAAAAAGAAGGTTTCTTAGATACCAGCGATACGGAAATCCGATTTTTAGCTTCGCGGAGGTGACCAGGGTTAAATAACGCGACCGCGTGGTGTCGGCCAAATCAAAAAGAATGTCAACTGTCCCCAGCGCTCGAGCATTGGCTAAGCGCTGCCACGCCGACACATTTTTCTTGTCATTCCCGTGCAACACATGGACAGAGTCAACCAGGTCATCGGGTGCACCGTAGGTGTAATTGGAAACGACACTCAGGACTATTTCCGCATTAGGAAAAAATCTTCTTGCTTCAATTAAAAATGGGCGGACTAACACCATGTCGCCCAGAGCAGCGTGGCGTATCACCGCGATACGGCGGACTTGCTCAGGTGCCAGTTCGGCAGCAGCTTTTTTTGCGTACTTGGAAGCCCAGGCACCGCGCTCAAACCAGAGTTTCATGCTGTGGGGGCCTTGGCATAAAGTGATTGATACACGCCAGGCCGAGCGATTAACTGACTGTGATTTCCTTGTTGCACAATTTTTCCGTTGCTCAATACAACAATTTGGTCGGCATTGACAATAGTGGAAAGTCGATGTGCCACGACCAGTGTTGTTCTGCCACTCCTTAGGCGGTCGATAGCGCTCTGAACGCTTGCCTCGGATTGGGTGTCAAGTGCGGAAGTTGCTTCGTCTAAGATTAATATTGGTGCATCTTTTAGGAATGCGCGGGCGATTGCTATGCGTTGGCGCTGCCCGCCAGAGATGCGCACTCCACGATCACCAACAATAGTATTTAGGCCGTCGGGCAGTGAGTCTATGAACTCTTTAAGTGCCGCGGCTTTTACTGCATCCCAAATTTTTTGTTCGTCAACACTGCTCAATCCATAGGCAATGTTTCTTGCAATGCTGTCATTGAAAAGTACAACATCTTGAGAGACGAGTGCGATCTGTCGCCTTAACGACGTTAACGTGAAGTCCCGGATTGAGACGCGATCGATGAGGATGTCTCCACTATCAAAATCATAGAGGCGCGGCAATAAATTCACCAAGGATGTTTTGCCACCACCAGACGGACCAACAAAAGCATAGGTTTTTCCGGCCTCTATTTTCAAGTTGATATCGCTTAAGGCATCTGTCTCGCGGGTTGGATACCGCAGGGTGATATTGCGATATTCCACTGCGCCTTCCACACGGCCTATATCAAGATGCCCGGTTTCTTTTTCCCCATTTTCGTCGATCATTTTGAAGACACCCTCAGCCGCGGCAAGGCCTTTCTGTAGCAGGGCGTTGATCTCAGAAAGGTGCTTCAAGGGGCTAAACATCAAAAGCATTGCCGTAATGAAAGAAACAAAGTCACCAATCGTGGCCTCACCGGATCGGGTTTGAATCAGAGCGATGGTGATCACGACAGTAACGCCAATTGCTGATATAAATTGGCTAATCGGTGTTTGCAGCGCTGCTGCTACGGCGTAGCGCATTGCCTGACCCCGAAATGCAGCATTTGCGTTTGCGAAACGTTTTTTTTCATAAGGTTCGCCCCCGAAAACCTTGATCACGCGGTTTCCAGATATGGCTTCCTCAACGGTTACCGTCATGTCGCCGACCGAAGCGAGATAGTTACGGCTGACAGTCCGCATCCTTTTTGAGAATTTTCGAGTGACCACTGCCAAAAAAGGCATTAGGCAGACGACCACTAACGTTAACTTCCAATTAATCCAGAAAAGCCAGCCGAGCAAACCGACCAAAACTAGGCTGTCTCGAATCAGCACAGTCACGACATTGGTCGCGGCGAAGAGCACCTGCTGTGCCTCGGAGATCATTTTCGAAATCAGCTGGCCAGATGAACTGGCGTCGAAAGTGCGAGACGGCAAGAGAATTAGTTTTTCAAACATTGCCTGGCGCAGGTCGCGCAGCACGTTATTTGATACCCACTCCATGCTGTAAGAAGCCAGAAATGTGGCCACTCCGCGCCCGATAAAGATGAATAAGACTGCGACCGGAACCCACCAGACCTCGAAGGATTCTGCTCCCTGAAAGCCCTTGTCCATTAATTGCTTCATCAAGGCCGGGAAAGCCGTCTCGGTAGCTGCTGTGATGGTCATGCCGATTACGGCCACAAGGAAGCCCGTCCAATACCGAAAGGAGTAGGAAAGCAGGCGTTTGAAAAGGGCTAAAGAGGTCAACTGATTCTTGCGTTGGTTTCTTGTAAGCGAGTACTTACATATAAATTGGGCTTCAGTCCTAATTTTAGCCTTGCAAGCCCCCTGAGACCAATGTGTCATTTAAGCAACGATTTACTCAAAAAACTGTCTTTTTCGAGTCGTAAGAATTGAGTAATCCTGGCGACTCATTAACAATCCTCTCCAGCGGTCAGGAAGTCCTGACTGTTGCGGTCGGCCAATGGTCGGCCGATCGTAAAACAACCTCTTAGGAGAACTATTAATGAAGAAGCATCTTATTGCTGCCGCCGTGGCTGCTGCTGTTGCAGTGCCCGCGATGGCTCAGAATGTTACTTTCTACGGCTTGTTGGACGCTGGCTACGGCACGATTGAGCGTGAAACTGCAGGCGTGAAGGTCGCAAAGAAGTCTGCTGTTGGCTTTAGTTCCAACTCTTCAAGCCGTTGGGGTATCAGCGGCACGGAGGATCTCGGCGGTGGTCTCAAGGCGTCTTTTACGGTTGAGACCGGCATCAGCACCAACATGCGTAGTGGCTTGGAGAAAAACCCCCAGAACGCCAACGGTACCAACAACGGAAACGGCACCACACTCGACAACGCAGTGGTTGGTGATCGCGGGATCTTCGCAACCCTGTCCTTCCCCACAGGAACCGATGTTCGTGTTGGTTTTGGCTCGACCCCGATCCGTGATTTCACGATTGCCTATGACGCCATGGCCGGTTCGAACATGGTTGGTAATGTCCTAAACAACGACAGCCAATTCTCCAGCAACCGCCGCACTGGTATCCAAGTGTCCCAGACTCTGGTCAAGGGACTAAAGGGCACGGTTGGAATCTCTAAAAACGACGATGCCAATTTGGGAAGTAGTAACGACAAATCCGCAAAAGCTCAGTCTGGCTACATTGCTGCGCTGCAGTACGCAGATGGCCCCCTGTCAATTGGCGCTGCCTACCAGGATGTCAAGCAGAAGAACGAGGCGCTAAGCATAGGCAATTATTTGACAGCCGGCTCATCGTTAGTGGCATCTGAGGCTGTCGCCGCTTTCGATGGAAAAGTCAAGACAACCGTGATCGGTGGCTCTTACAATTTTGGCGTGGCGCAGGCGTTCCTCCAATACGGCAAGAAAGAACTGGACAATGACCTCGAGGCAATTGCCAAGGGTGAAGGCGAAGCAGACGCAATGAGCGTCGGTCTCCGTTTACCTCTCGGTGCAATCACTTTGATGGGCCAGTACTCTGACGGCAAGAACAAGCTTGCGGCTGCCGCGGGAACCACCGAAAGCCGCAATGTCAGCGGCTACTCGCTTGGTGCGAGCTATGCATTTAGCAAGCGCACATCTGCTTACCTGATCACCGGTGAGACCAAGCTCGATAAGGGTACCCATGCTGATGCTAAGGAAGACAAGTACAGCCAAACTGCACTCGGCATTGTCCACACCTTCTAATCTCCCCCACAGCGATCACGCTGTCTAAGAGTTAGAAACCACAAAAACCCCCCGCTCACAAGGCGGGGGTTTTTTATTGACCAATGTTTTTAGTTAAAGCCGCCCGTTCTTGGTTCAACCGTGCCTGCCTCGCAGCTAGCCGCTGCCTCCGAGCCGCCACGCGAGCCTGATCCAGCTGTGTCTTCAACGCCGACACACGCTGCTCCGCGGGCGTCTTGGGTTTCTGGGGTTTGGTGGCAGTGCGAACCACCTATCCCATATAGCTGCGTTATGCTTGCCAAAAACCCTAAATTAAGGATTTTGGGCCATGGCACAGACACTCAATCTGGACACACGGCTGGCGGAACTACAACTTGATGTCGCCAACTTTGCAGTCTTAGAAAAACTCACCCGCGAGCATGAACGCCGCATCATGGCCCACGCTTACTTATGGTGGCGAGAAGCTGCCTCGGTGCCTGGCTATCTGGAAGCCTGCTATCAGCATAACCACATCACTTTCAACAAAACTCGCGGCGTAAATTTCCGCCCACTGCTGCGGCTGGTGCACGACAACCGAATACAAGACACTGACTTGGATTTATGGGCAAAAGCTTTGCGTCGTATCCATGACGAGTTTGAAAAATATCCCGATCATTACGCGACGGAGCCAGTTGAAGCCATCTGTCATTTCGTAAAGCTTAATGGTGGCAAAGCAGGATTGGCGGGCTATCACGGCACGCAGACTGATGATGAGGAACTGATCGAAGATGCACCGCTGCTGTTATTTGATCTAAACGAAGCGGAACTGATCCCCGTGCTACGCGATGAAGCTCGCAAGTTTTACGCCCAAAGCCAACATCGCCCCAGCATCAATATGCCCGCACTACACACTTCGGATGCAGGCTACAGCGTGGTGGTCATGCACAAACACAGCGGCAAAGTCACATTGGTGGGCACCAGCAACGACAACACACTGATCGATGAAGCGTTAATAAAAACCTATCGCGATGACTTTACCGCACAGCCGATCACTGTCCGCAGTGTGTTAGAGCCTTTGCATGTTCTCAATGTGCCACGCTCAATCGCACATGCCTACGACAAGCTCGCAGAGAAAAGCCGCATAAAAGATCCGTGGGCTGCAAAACCCAAAGCTATGCTGGCACATCGCCGTTTGATATACAGGGCTGACACCGCAGACTTTCTGCTCAGTCTCACAGGCGTTGATAGCAGCGTGGTGCTGACTTCTCGCCCCAAAAAAGCCGTGATGGATAAACGCAAGGGTGACATGTTCTTGATGGAGAGTGCACGGCAATCGATCGAGCGGCGATTGTTGCATCAATCCGCTTTTAATTTATTCCGTGCATCTTCCGATCAAAAGTTCCATCGTGTGCCAGCCGGATTTATCGCGGCCCAGTATGTAAAGTTAGACACCAAACTGATATTGGATGGCAAAGACGGTGTCACCGCTAATCAAATACTTGCCGTGACTAAAAATCTCAGTCACCCGCCGTTGAGCTTTATCCCGTTTTACGAATCGATGGGCACGCCAGTGTGGCAAGTCACCAATCGCAGTGATGCATTTTCAGCACAGTGGGCGGCACAGATTAGCCTGGATTGGCTGCGTGAGACGACTACCGAGTTCGTGGATAAATGGGTGAAGAATCGTGGCGATAAAGCCAATCGTGATCTCAACCGCACCATGAGCTTGGGCTTAGATAAAAATGCATTGATCATTGGCTTTGATCTTGACACGGGCGTGGGCTACAGCCAAACACGCACTCTTGCCTTGCCTGTCAAGCAATTTAATCAGTTTATGTGTGTAACGGTACGCTCAGCCGATCTCATGTTCACACTGCGGCAGATAGCAGACCTCAACATCATGGGTGATATTGATTTAGCGATAGACAGTGGTGCATTACGGCTGCAGTTTGAAACGGATGCCAACAGCTTTGAGTGCTGGATCCCCACTGCAGATGATGCTGGTACGAGACACACGCAATGCTTTGAACCCTATAACCCTGTGCAAACAGAAGGTTTGGAAACCAGCAAAGATCCCGACGATTTGGTGCCTGACCCCACCGAAGCTGAAAATCAGCAGCTACTGGAAAACATGAAGCGGCTGCGCAAATGACAGCAGATCAATTTGCACTGAGTGTGCCCCATGATACGGCAGTGTATCTGCCCGCATTAAACGAGAACTACATCCGCGTAGCAGACTTGCCAACACCCGCAGACCGTGCACTGCCCGCAGGCTTAACGCTTGCCGATCTCGCATTTTGGAGTGGCAATAGCAAACTATGGACGCATAAGTGCTTGCTGCATTCCGTGGGCGGTTATCGTGTGGGTGTTGATACACGGGGCAGCATCTTTAATAAAACAGCTGGCGAGTTTGTATTGGTGGGTGACAGCGGAGGTTTCCAGATTGGCACAGGCACGCTGCAAGGCGTAAAGGGACTTACGGCAAATATGGACGGTGCCGCCGCCGTTCGTGCGTGGGCTGAAAATTACGACGCAAAGATTTGGATTATCGATTGGCTTGAGCGTTATTGTGACTACGCCATGACGATTGACATGCCGCTATGGGCAATGACCGCATCTGGAAAGGCCTCACCTTTTCATCGCTGTAATGAACAACAGCTAATCGATATGACGGTAGAGAATCTGCGTATTATCGACGCAGAGCGTCGCGGCAGAACAAAATGGCTTAATGTCATCCAAGGCACCAATGCACAAAATATCCAGCGTTGGTGGGACAGTGTGAAGTGGTTCCGCGGTGGTGGTTGGGCTTTGGCAGGTGCTGCAGGTTGGCGTGGCGGTGTGAAAAATGTATTAGCCACCGTGCTGATGATGCGTGATGAGGCTGCATTTGAAAAAGGGATGGATTGGTTGCATGTGCTTGGAATGTCGCAGCCCACTTGGGACATCGTGCTGACAGCCATACAGCGTGAATTGAGAAAAACAAATTCGCTGTTGCAAGTCAGCTGTGACAGTGCCACACCGACGCGTCAAGCAGGAAATAAGGATGCATATATTTTGCCTATCAATCTTGGGCCTTCAGCCCAGGATTGGTCTTATCGATTCCAGACGATGACTTTGCACCAGTATCATACAGACGCAAACAATCCTATACCTGCAAACCTGCAATCGCCAATCGGGCAAAAACTCATGATGCATCATCTCGCTGTTGACCCTGACCCATTTGCGGGGAGGCGATTAGATACGATTAGCTCACAGCTACTGGTAAATCATAATACCTGGGTGATACTGGACGCGGCACGACGAGCAAACGCTCTGGCCTTTGGTGGGCATCGTGATCAGTTGCCGAGGCAATACGCACAGCTTTTGGATTTGATTGAGCAGCTATTTGCCGCAAAAGACTGGCGTGCACTGCTTGATGAACACAGCAGTTTGCTGGATGCCGTGGCAGCGTCTCGTTACGAGGGCTAAAACCTTAAATTAGGGTTTTAAGTAAAAGGAGATACAGGATGGACAAAGCCCAGGCAGCCGCAATGATCGATAAAGCGATTACACAACGCATGGAATATATGAAAACCATGGCGATGGGGATAATTGCACAAGCGGAGAGCAATAGCCCAGAGGACTTATCGACATTTATAGATGCTATATTCATAGCAGCAGATGAGACAATCGAAATTATGAGACAAAGCCTTTTTCTCGCGCCGAATGCGCAATATGAGGCGATGTTAAATGCCCAGAATGCTTTTACTCTGGCTGTGATTATCGAGGCATTAGAGAGTGTCGGGCCAGACAAACAGATCGCAGCTGAGGCTAAACTAAAAGCTTGTACATCTCTAAATCCTCGATTAAAAAAATCACTTCAGGAAGACATGAGCATATATCGAGATCATGGCGGACTATTTGACCAGATAAAACATGCAGATAAAATCGAACGGCTTAGACGATTATTGGCTTGATAGTGAGTCAAACCAGCTCCACCGCCTGCCGCTTCATGTCATCGTTCACATCGATATATGCCTGCGTGACGGCAATCGATCGGTGCCCTGCCAAACTTGCCAACACCCGCACCCCAATGCCTTTGCTGGCTAAGTTGGTGATGAAAGTGCGCCTGCCGCTGTGGCTGCTGGCACCACTAATGCCAGCTTTTTTGTAGGTCCAATAGAACCACTGCGTTAGCGTGTTGGCTGAAAACCCTGCCGCCTTTTCGGTGTAAAAAAGTGGCTGCTGGAGATTTTTCACCCGAACAGTGCGCAGATAAGCTGCAAGCTCTGCCCTAAGTTTGTCATTTAAAAATACCACCCTGCCATAGTGCCCCTTCGTTTGCTGCGCCAAAAGCCGTACTTCGCTCTTGATCGTGCCGTCCGTGTTCGCGACATCACCCACTCTTAGTGCCGCGATCTCCCCTACCCGCATCCCACTCCAAAAACTCGTAACCACCATCGCCCTATTTCGTGCTTTGTAGCGGGTGCGTGCGCAGTGGCGCAGTACTTGATCAAGTTCAGCTTGGGTAAGTGTTTTGGCTTGTGCCATGGTGCTGTGCTCCTTTGTGTGCAAATAATTGACACTTGCAAGTGTGTTTTCATTTCTCGCAAATTCCTACCTAAAAATGGCCGCTGCAGATCCTTCCAAAAATCAAGCACTTAGCTGGAATCGAAAAGGGTTTATGTATTTCCTTATGTGTTCGCTGCACTGCATGGCATTTACGCCACACAGCAAATCAGCCCTACAAGCGCACGACAGCACAGCCCAGCACCCAGAGCATTCGGAGCCAGCCAAAAAGCTGCTGTAGGGCTTTTTTGAGGGGGTTTTGCTGCTGGGCTAGTGCTGCCCACACCCGCTTTGCGTAGCTCGCGCACATAACCCGCCAACTTGCTGGGTTTTTGGGTGCTGCTGCATTTTTCAGCTGTGGAGTACTTGGATTTTCTGGGTGGTGATTTTTGACCACCACCCTCGCGCCTACACAGTGCACTTATGCTGCTAGTGGCAGTCGCGTGTCTGCGTCGTAGTTGCTGGCAAAGTAGTTAGGGCTGCGCTGCCCATTGCTCGGATCCTTGCAGCTGCGCATACAAAGCCGCTCGCCAAACGCGATGCCATGTTGTTCGTCCGTTACGACGACCGTGATCTTGCACTTCTGCAAATCCAGTAATGCAAATCCCGGGACTTTGGGTTTCAACATATTGCTGTCAAACCGCTTTATCCAACTGCACAAGATATTGGTGCGATTAGCCCCAGACTCAATATCGATGTCTTGGGCTTTCAGGTAGTCAATCGCTGTGGCCAGCATCTCCATATCCTGATCGCTTTTGGCGGTGTGCTGCCACTGCTCGTATTGGACCAAATCGATTAAATACTTTAGACCCAGCACTGGCAAATCCACTGTGCCATTAAAAAGTGTGTTGTGATAAAGACCCTTCCCAAATGTTTTGCCGAACTTTGGGTTGTCGTATAAGCGCACAGCCATGCTGTGCTTTTGATTGCTTTTCATTTTGTGTTTCTCCTTGTTGTTAGTCGCCAGTCGCAAGTGTTGCTTTTGCAGTCGCAGGCCAGGAGAAAAAGTCACTTGTTTCGGTTGCTTGTAACGAACGCCACTTTAGGTAGCTCGTTGCCATTTGTCGCAGCAAGTAACTAGTAACGAGTGACTTGTTTCTAACCCGGCGACTTGCCACTCATTAGCAACTCCATAGCAACTCGCATGTTTATTTATGATCTTGCGGCTTAAGGAGAAATATTCTTGGAATTTCAGGCGTTTGCCTAAAGCCACCAATTACGAGTTTGAAAATTTCATTGCATAAAAGACCAAAAGTTTGTCTAAGCTTTCATGTGCCAACATTAATTGATCGACTGTCGGGGGCGTTTGCGCCTGCGCTGGTTTTGTCACAACCTGCCAAAATATCTTTTCTAGATCGCAGTGTTCGTCGATCACAAAAATCCTTTTAAATTTTGCATTAATAAGCCACGCATCAAACACTGTCGCCAACCCACCCGCTTGCAGTGCGTTAGCAAGAGAGCCTAACGCCTCAAATTTCAAAAAATAAGTGCCCCCAGAATCGGATGCGGAGAGATCAACAAGCTTTAAAAGAAGCGCGTCATCAAATTGCACCAGACTAACTCCGCCTTGAATCGCCGGCATATAGACTAGCTCGTCTTCTTCAGTAAGCATATGGCTATGGGCAATCATGACGAGCTTGAGAAGCTTGTCTTGGAGTTTTTGTAGCAGGTCTTTTTCTTGGCCGCTCATGGCGGGAGATGCTGACATATTTTTTGGATATTGTGTAGCGTAAAAAACTTGACGAGATAAGAGCTGCAGAAAAATCGCTTTCAATTCTTATCGTGGGTAAGGCAAGAGCCGCGAAACTATTTGCCCAGATCTGGCTACTGATCGCAAATTAAAGCTTCCAACCATTACTTAAAGGAGCAAACACATGTCAGCATTAGCCAGTCTCAAATTAACTGCGGCAAAAAAGCCCATTAACCAACCTGCCATCGTGGCCCAACGCAACAAGCTGTCAAAGCGGCTATGGGAGCAAATTGAACTTGCAAGGGCACAACAAACGGGCAGCACTTTTGTCAGCAAGAAACTTAAAAGCATTCGCGATGCCGATGGCGTGCGTACCACCGTGGAAGTCGCCAAGCGCATAAAGCCGTGGTGGTTCGTGGCGGAAAACGGCAAGGTCTGTGTCAATGTGCGTTATGGCAGCAAACTGATTGAGCTGGCGAAAAATAAGTCCGCAATCGAGGTGGGCAGCGCAGCCGAGCTAATTGATGCATTGACGGTTGTTAAGACGGCTGTGGAAGCTGGCGAGCTCGATAGCCAAATTGAGCTGGCAAGTGGGGCCCTGCGTTCAGGCTTTCGCAAGTAGTCAATGCAATGGGGGTGGGTGGCAGCTTAAATACAAGACGATGAGATTTTTTGAATTCAAGCCTGCTATGCCCCCAGCCAAGCCGCTTAACCCCCAGGAAGCCCGCCTGCGTACCCTGCAAGCACAAGTGGAGCAAGCAAGGCGGCAGCTGGCAGCAGAACGGGAACGCCAACGCCGTGCCAAAGCCGCCCAGAAACTTTCCATCGCCGCCTAAAACCTTAAATTAGGGTTTTTTGAGCGTGAGTTTGGGGGGTTGAGGAGCTGGCATAGCGAGACGGGGTTGGCGTATGGGGAATACGGTAAAAATACCCCCTTCTCCCTGTGCATTACCGCCTGCTGTGCAGCATGGCAACATTCATCTCGGCACTGAGCTCGCTTGCATAGAACTTATCCACCATCTCTAAGCTGGTGCGGGCATTGCGTGCCAGGGTCAGCAAGTCAATGCCCTTGCCATACAGCAGCCTAAAAGTGATGGCAGAGTGGCGAAGGCTATACAGCGTTCTGCGTCCCCCCGGCCCACTAAAACGCAAGCCCGTTGCATCCAGGAGTCTTCCAAAATACCGCTCAAGCAGCCACATCGCCGCGGCACGATCTTGCACTTGGGGTAAAAACAAATAGTCTTCTTCGCCTGCCAATCCCTGCCGCTCAAAGTGCTGCTTTAACTGCTCATAAATGTGCAGGGCTGCTGGCAGTGTAATAACTTGGCTTTTATGGCGTTTGGTTTCAGGCAGCACCAATCGCAAGTAGCAGTGCTCACCCCGTATCACCTGCACATGCTTGTGCTGGATGACTTTGACATCGACTGGACGCACAAAGCTATTGACCATAAAACCAATTAGCCACGCAAACTCCCACGGCAACCCTTCCGTATCCGTATAAATCCCCCCGCGTGTACTGCGATGGGTAAGCGTAATGGGTTTGGGATTGATTTGCCGAAGCTGTTTGGCTGTACGCAGTAATTGTCGATACTCCGCTACAGCAAACGAGCCGCGGGCCGAGCTATGTATTTTGAGCTGTGGAAACTTTGGCAATCGTTCTACCCAGCCGTGATCGTGTGCACATGTCAAGACCCTACGCAGTGCAGACATGTATTGCTTGATCGTCATGGGTCTATAGTCATGCTGGCTTAGATGTGCCAAGAATTTTGCCACTTGCGTGTAGTCAATATCTTCAACCGCAACATTGCGGAAAAATGGCAACACCTGCTTGCGTATTCGGCAAGTCAGCATCACATACGACTGCTTGGTGATCTCGTCTCGTTTTAGCCGTGCAGCCTCACTATCAAATAACAGTGCTGCCACTTCTTCCACGCTGTGCGTTAAGCGTTTACTGATATCGCTTGCCAACAAGCCACGCTTTACCAACTCAGTGTCATAAAAGAGTTTGGCTTTTGCAATCGCCTCACGCTTACTTGTAGTTCGCAGACTGCGAATAATGGCTTTAGGCGGAAAGAAGCAACGCACTTGCCAAAATCGTGATGCATTGGTTTGAAAGATTTTCAACTTCGTGGGATAGCCAGGAATCTGCGTCATCGTATCTAACCGTGGCAGCGTTCGGCAGCGTATCGCGTAAAAGTTTTCGTCGTTTGCAGCACACAGCATCTGCACAGCGTAATGTCGCACACCGCTATATAAAAGCGAGATAACAAAAACTGAAATTGTATCAATGCCAATCTCATTGCGTCAGTGCACCGTAAACGCAGCGTCAAACATCGAAAATATTTTCAACAAATCTTCACGATTTTTTCTCGCACACTACGCGGTGTGCAACACGCTGAAACCCAATGCTGCTGCGGTGTTGGAGCCATTACGATACGGTCGAAAAAGGTTTTGAAATCGTAGTTCCCCTTTAGGAGAACTATTAATGAAGAAGCATCTTATTGCTGCTGCCGTAGCTGCTGCTGTTGCAGTGCCTGCGATGGCTCAAAACGTTAGCATTTATGGTGTACTTGACGCGTCCTACGGCGTAAATGAAACGAAGGGCTCGGCAACCGCAACCAGCAACGTTAAAAGCACGGGATTGGCTGACAGCGCAAATAGCTCGAGCCGTCTCGGTTTCCGTGGCACCGAGGATCTGGGTGGTGGTCTGAAGGCCGGTTTTGTGCTTGAGTCCGGCCTGAACCTGACGAACGGTACAGCAATCGATAAGACCAATGGCCATAAAGTCACAGGAACGGGAGAAGGTTCTACTTCTACTACCTCGGCCGATTCGGCTGTCTTCGGTGCAGCCACTCGTCAAGCGTTTATGACCTTGAGCGGCAATTTCGGTCAAGCCTTAATTGGTTACAAGAAAACCCTCGACACGGACTTTAACGATACTTATTCCCTGTTGACAGATAACTCCGCTGGCTACGAGGGCCATAAAGTCAGTCGCTTGACCCGTGCTAACCAGATCGCCTATACCACCCCGTCGTTTAGTGGTATCGCCGCCTCCGTTGCTTACTCAGCTTCCAAGGCTTCCTACGAGGCTGCTGCAACAGATGCAGTGGAGTTTTATGACGTATCAATGGCCCAAGCAAACATCAACTACGTTGCCGGCCCACTCTCGGTGGGAGTTCATTTCGGTAGTGGGGATATTGATTCCGGTACCGGCGTTTCAAAATCCGAAGGAGTGTCTCTTTTTGGCGTAGAAACCGGCCCTGGCAAATACCGCTACGATACAGCCGCTATCGGTGCTAGCTATGACTTCAAAGTAGCAAAAGTCACTGGTTTGATTGGCCAGCGCAAGATTGGTCTCACTGGAGCCGAGTCAAAGTCCAGCTACACCGAGTTTGGCGTAGCAGTTCCTGTTACATCAGCCTTCACGGTCAAGGCAGGTTACTCCTCAGCTAAGACTGAGCCATCAGCTGGTGGTGCAGCCTCGTTTGATCGTCCTGGCTTCCAGGTAATTGCCGACTATGCATTTAGCAAGCGTACTTCTGCTTGGGCATTGTACGGCTCGGACAAGGACGAGTCCCCTGCGACTGACGATATCAAGCGGACCACAGCTCGCGTCGGTTTGACCCACAGCTTCTAATCTCCCCCGACAGTCACCAGACTGTTGAAAGAGTTAGAAACCGCGAGAACCCCCGCTCACAAAGCGGGGGTTTTTGTTTGTGTGACCTCACCCCACAGTCCAGTGCTGTTGCTGTTCAACGTGACTCAACACAACCCCGAAGCGGTTATTAAAGTGCGCTCCGCTTAACGGGCCCACGTGCAACAAATCCTTTTAATGAAAAACGAGCGGTTGCGTTTTGGCCCAAAATTTATACAATGTATACATCTGCATCTTACGAAGGAGCAGCTCATGGAAAGCGCTGTGCTTACTTTACGGGTCGATACCAAAACCAAGGCCAAACTGGATAAGCTAGCCGAGGCCACCAAGCGCTCAAAGTCTTTTCTTGCAGCTGAAGCGATTGAGCGCTATCTTGAAGTAGAGGCCTGGCAGATCAAGGAAATTAAACAAGCCATCAAGGAAGCCGACGCGGGCGACTTTGTAAGCGATGCGGAGTTTGCCAAGATCGTGAAGAAGTATGCGGGTTAGATGGCTTACCAGGGCGACCAAAGCCTTGATCGCAGCCCACGACTATATCGCTCAAGACAACCCCAAGGCGGCACGAGAGTTTTTCCGCCATGCGATAGCCAGCGCAGAGCAGCTGGCGCAATACCCGCAGACCGGTCGCACGGGCCGAGTACACGGCACCCGCGAGTTGGTCTTGGTCAAGTACCCCTACATCATTCCCTATCGCGTGAAAGGTCAAGAAGTCCAGATCCTTCACGTGTTTCATAGCTCGCGTATCTGGCCCAGCAGTTTCTGACAAGTCCTTTTAAGACACACTGTTGAGCAGTCCGCAAAGGGACTCACCGCCCAAAATCGGTTCCGTTAAAAAACCATGCTATTAAAGTGGTTTTGCTGCCCCAACCCTAAAAAGACCAAATCATCTCCCCTGACTTTCTAATGACTTTTGGTTCATAAATAGTTGCGCCGCACCAAAATTCGGGTTACTCTACAATCTGTCTCCTCCACCCTCCTCCTTTGGTGGATTACACCCCAAGCCCCTGTGGCTTGGGGCTTTTTTTTGCCTTGCTGATTTGGCTGAAACCCGTTATCCTAGAAGGCTTTCCCTAATTCCGTTCGGTCGCTGGCGGTTTGTCCAGCGGGCAAAATTGACCAAAGAGATTGAGAATATGAAGACGTTTTCCGCAAAAGCTGAAACAGCACAACACGACTGGTACGTCGTCGACGGCACGAATGCTGTATTGGGCCGCCTGGCGGCTGAGATTGCTCACCGCCTGCGCGGCAAGCACAAGCCAGAATTCACGCCCCACGTAGACACGGGCGACTTCATTGTTGTCGTGAACGCTGAAAAAATCCGTGTCACTGGCAACAAGGCGGATGACAAGAAGTACTTCCGCCACTCCGGCTACCCCGGCGGTATTTCAGAAACGACATTCAGCAAGATGCAGGGCAAGTTTCCTGGCCGTGCACTAGAGATTGCAGTGAAAGGTATGCTGCCCAAAGGCCCACTGGGCTACGCCATGATCAAGAAGTTAAAGATTTATGCGGGTGATGCACATCCCCACAGCGCACAGCAGCCCAAAGCCCTTATGATTAACTGATTCGTGCCATCAACGGCACATTAATGAAAAGCTCAACAAAAAAGGTTTAAGCACCATGGTCGGCGAATACAACTACGGAACGGGACGGCGCAAAAGCTCGGTAGCCCGTGTTTTCATTAAAAGCGGTAAGGGCAACATCGTTGTCAACGGCAAGCCCTTGGATCAATACTTTTCCCGCGAAACTGGCCGCATGATCGTGATGCAGCCTTTGGTTTTGACCAACCACAACAGCACGTTTGACGTGAAAGTAAACGTCAACGGTGGTGGCGAGTCTGGCCAAGCGGGCGCAGTTCGCCACGGTCTGACCCGTGCTCTGATCGACTACGATGAAACGCTGAAAGCCGCTCTGTCGAAAGCTGGCTTGGTCACGCGTGACGCCCGAGAGGTCGAGCGCAAAAAAGTCGGTCTGCATAAAGCCCGTAAGCGCAAGCAGTTCTCGAAGCGTTAATTGTTGGAAATTTTGGGGGTTCTTTTCCACTCCCAAACCGAGACCCCTCCGAGAGATAATCTCCGAGGGGTTTTTCTTTTAAGGATTCTGAAATGATCAAAGTTGGCATTGTCGGGGGCACTGGCTACACGGGGGTTGAATTGCTTCGGCTGTTGGCCCAGCACCCCCACGCAGAGATCACAGCAATTACGAGCCGAAAAGAAGCTGGCATGGCCGTTGCCGACATGTTTCCGTCTCTGCGCGGCAGGGTCGATCTGCAATTTACAGACCCAGCCAATGCGCCCCTGCAAAAGTGTGATGTCGTCTTCTTTGCAACACCCCATGGGGTTGCCATGGAGCAGGCAAGAGGCCTGCTGGAATCTGGCGTCAAGGTGATTGATCTGGCCGCAGACTTTCGGCTCAAAGACCCCGCTGAATTCGAGCGCTGGTACAAGACCCCGCACACATGCACTGATCTGCTTTCAGAAGCTGTTTACGGCCTGCCAGAGGTCAATCGCGAGGCAATTCGTGTCGCCCGACTGATCGGTCTGCCCGGCTGTTACCCCACCAGCGTACAGCTGGGTTTTCTGCCGGTTCTGGAGCATGGTGGCCTGGTGGACACCTCATCTCTGATTGCCGACTGCAAATCTGGGGTTAGCGGTGCGGGCCGTAAGGCCGAGGTCGGCATTCTTTTGGCGGAAGCGGGGGATAACTTCAAAGCCTATTCCGTTACCGGCCACCGCCACTGGCCAGAAATCACCCAGGGGCTTAAGGCGATTGCCTCTACTGCCGGCAAGGCGCAGGGTGCCAACGACTTGAAACTGGTCTTTGTGCCCCACCTGACGCCGATGATCCGGGGCATCCATTCCACACTCTATGCAAGGGTATTAGGCCACGCCAAGGACTTTGATTTTCAGAAGCTTTTTGACGAGCGCTACGCCGCAGAACCCTTTGTAGACGTGCTTCCACGGGGTTCTCACCCAGAGACACGGTCGGTCAGGGCGTCTAATTTTGTGCGTATTGCGGTGCATCGCCCGCCCGAGAGTGATCTTCTCGTGGTGCTGGTGGTAGAGGATAATTTGGCTAAAGGGGCCTCTGGCCAGGGGGTGCAAGTTATGAACATTATGTTTGGCCTGCCTGAAACTGCTGGTCTAACCCAGGTACCAGTTTTGCCGTAAATGAAAGGAATTGAATATGAATGCTGCCGTTGAGAATGCTGATTTAGAAATGCCTGCCCCGCTTAACTTTACCGATAATGCGGCAGCCAAAGTCAAAGCTCTTATTGATGAAGAGGGCAACCCCGAGCTTAAACTGCGCGTGTTCGTTCAGGGTGGTGGTTGCAGTGGTTTTCAGTACGGCTTTACTTTTGATGAAGCCGTCAACGAAGACGACACGAGCATGGAGAAAAATGGCGTGACTCTGCTGATTGACAGCATGAGTTACCAGTACTTGGTGGGCGCCGAAATCGACTATAAAGAGGATCTTGAGGGTTCACAGTTTGTGATTAAGAACCCAAATGCGACGACCACTTGTGGCTGTGGTTCAAGCTTTTCAGCCTAAAGCCATCTTTTTCTAGAACCGCTAAAAGAACGAAAAACGCCACTCGATGAGTGGCGTTTTTCTTTGCGTTACAACTTCTTAGTTCGGTTAAAGCGAATCACTCCACCGCCTTCACCATATCTTCAACGACCTTTTTGGCATCACCAAAGACCATCATGGTGCGGTCCATGTAGAAAAGGTCGTTATCCAAGCCAGCATAACCAGCAGCCATAGAGCGCTTGTTCACAATAACGGTCTTGGCTTTATAGGCTTCCAGAATCGGCATGCCAAAGATAGGGGAGCCTGGCGTGCGGGCGGCGGGGTTGACCACGTCATTCGCGCCCAACACCAAGACCACATCGGTCTGACCAAACTCTGAGTTGATATCTTCCATCTCAAAGACCTGATCGTACGGCACCTCGGCTTCCGCCAAGAGCACGTTCATATGGCCCGGCATACGGCCAGCTACAGGGTGGATGGCGTACTTCACCGTGATGCCCTTGTGCGTGAGCTTTTCGGTCAACTCTTTGAGTGCATGCTGGGCACGGGCAACCGCCAAACCGTAACCGGGAACAATCACCACCGTCTCGGCATTGGTCAGCATAAAGGCAGCATCATCGGGCGAACCACTCTTCACCGGGCGCTGTTCTTGTGCACCGCCAGTAGCTGCTGCAGCGTCACCACCAAAGCCACCCAGAATCACGTTGAAGAACGACCGATTCATGGCCTTACACATAATGTAAGACAGAATCGCACCGCTGGAACCCACAAGCGAACCCGCAATGATCAGCATGGAGTTATTCAAGCTAAAGCCAATGCCCGCTGCCGCCCAGCCAGAGTAGCTGTTTAACATCGACACCACCACTGGCATATCGGCACCGCCAATCGGGATGATGATCAACACACCCAGCACAAACGAGAGTGCCAGCATGGCAAAAAACGCCGGCCAGCTTTCCGTAAACATAAACACCAGGCCAAGCGCGATCGTGGCGATACCCAAAATCAGGTTGAGCATGTGCTGGCCAGAAAACACGACTGGCGCGCCCTGGAACAGGCGGAACTTGTATTTGCCAGAGAGTTTGCCAAACGCAATCACAGAGCCTGAGAAAGTAATCGCACCAATGGCTGCGCCCAAGAAGAGCTCTAAGCGGTTGCCGATCGGAATGGGCTGGCCTTTTTGCGTGATGTTCAAGGCATACGGCTCAGCAACGGCAGCAACGGCAATAAACACAGCTGCTAGACCAATCATGGAGTGCATGAAGGCCACCAGCTCTGGCATCTTGGTCATCTCCACCCGCTTGGCCATGGTGGCGCCAATGGCGCCGCCCACCACCAAACCACCCAGCACCAAGAGCAGGCCCTTCATTAGACCGTTCTCGGCTGCGGGTGCTTTGCCCATGGCCTGGTTCACGGCATTCTGAGCGGACTGCAGTGCGGCCTCAATGCCTGTGGGGGCTAGGCTTTGCGACATGGTGGAAATCAAACCGACCGTGGTAAAGATCGCAATCGCCATACCGGTCATGCCAAATAAGTTGCCCTTAATCGATGTAGTGGGGTGCGACAGGCCCTTTAGCGCCTGAATAAAACAGACCGACGCGATCAGATAGAGCAGCGTTACGGTATTCATCGAGAGGCTTAACATTTATGCAGCCTCCTTTGCGTTCGCAGCGGGTTTTTTCTCTTTCTTTTTAAACATCTCCAGCATACGGCGGGTGACCAAGAAGCCACCGAACACATTCACGGCAGCAAGTGCCACGGCCAAGACACCCATGGTCTGACCCAGCACGGTTTCAGTCAGTGCGGCCGCCAGCATGGCACCCACGATCACGATGGCGGAAATCGCATTGGTCACAGCCATGAGTGGCGTGTGCAGGGCAGGCGTGACATTCCAGACCACGTGGTAACCCACGTAGATGGCCAGCACAAAGATGATTAAGTTCACAAGGGTTGGACTGATTGCTTCCATCGCATCACTCTCTATTTGAATTAATTACGTAAAACAGCGCCGTCTTTGGTCACCAAAGTGGCCGTCACAATGTCGTCGTCTGCGGGGATGCTGAGCGCGCCCTCTTTGGTCACGATCAGCTTCATGAAGTCCAGCAGGTTGCGGGCGTAGAGCGCGCTGGCATCCGTTGGCACCAAGGCCGCCAGGTTGGGCTGGCCCACAATGATCACGCCGTGCTTGACCACTGTCTTGCCCAGTTCCGATAAGGGGCAGTTACCGCCCTGCTCAACGGCCATGTCCACAATCACCGAACCCGGCTTCATGGACTTGACCATGTCTTCTGTGATCAGGGTTGGGGCCTTACGACCAGGGATCAAGGCGGTGGAAATCACAATGTCTGCAGCCGCGATGCGCTTAGCCACTTCTGCACTCTGGCGCTTCATCCAAGCTTCCGGCATGGGCCGGGCATAGCCGCCCACGCCCTGGGCGATCTCGCGCTCTTCATCGGTCTCAAAGGGCACATCAATGAATTTCGCGCCAAGGGACTCAATCTGCTCTTTCACAGCCGGGCGAACGTCAGAGGCTTCCACCACAGCACCCAGGCGCTTGGCCGTGGCAATGGCCTGCAGACCGGCAACACCAGCGCCCAAAATGACCATGCGAGCGGCCTTAATCGTGCCGGCAGCGGTCATGAGCATGGGGAAGATCTTGGGATAGGCATCCGCAGCCAGCATGACGGCCTTGTAGCCCGCCAGGTTGGCCTGGGATGACAGCACGTCCATGCTCTGGGCACGGGTCGTGCGGGGGGCTGCCTCCATGGCAAAGGCGGTAATGCCAGCGCCAGCTAAGCGCTCTAAGCCAGCACGGTCAAAGGGGTTCAGCATGCCGATCAGCACGGCACCCTGCTTCATCTGTTTGACTTCGTCATCTGACGGGATGCGGACTTTCAGCACCAAATCGGTGCCCATGGCATCAGCCTGAGAACCGACCTTTGCGCCAACAGCCGTATAGGCCTCGTCAATAAAATTCGCGGACACGCCCGCGCCAGCAGCAATCGTGACCTGATGCCCCTGGGCAATAAATTTTTTCACCGTCTCGGGTGTCGCCGCTACCCGCGTTTCGCCGGGCAATGACTCCTTGGGAATGCCAACGTGCATTCGATGGTCTCCATAACGTGTGGGGATTGAGTTACAGGCTAAATGCTACCCGACAACCGCACCAAGCGTGGGCGGGCAGACTAGAATCATGGGTCCCATTTCTCTGGTTTTAGGCGCCTGTTCGCGACACTCCGACACATGATGAGCAATCACCCCGTTTTAAATTGGAAAGACTCACTGCGGGGCCGCAAACGGGTGGTGGTGGGCATGTCGGGCGGGGTCGATTCATCGGTCACCGCCTGGCGACTCAAAGAGGCTGGCTGTGAAGTTATTGGTCTTTTCATGAAAAACTGGGAAGACGATGACGACAGCGAGTACTGTTCCACCCGCCAAGACTTCCTAGATGCCGCTGCGGCGGCCGAAGTGATCGGCATTGAATTGCAGGCGGTGAACTTTGCGAAGGACTACAAAGACCGGGTCTTTGCGGATTTCTTGCGGGAGTACCAGGCTGGCCGAACCCCCAACCCCGACGTGCTGTGCAATGCCGAAATTAAGTTCAAGGCCTTTTTGGACCACGCCATGGCCCAGGGGGCCGACTGTATTGCCACGGGCCACTATGCACAGGTCCAGTGGGTCTCAAGCCACCAGGTCCAGCTGGTCCGGGGTGCCGACCCGGGCAAAGACCAGACCTACTTTCTGCACCGCCTAAATCAACAACAGTTAGCACGTACTATCTTCCCGATTGGCGATTTACATAAGTCTGTGGTGCGGGATATGGCCAGAAAAATTGGTCTGCCCAACGCGGCGAAGAAGGACTCCACAGGTATCTGCTTTATCGGTGAGCGGCCATTTCGGGAGTTCTTGAACCGCTACCTGCCCACCAAACCTGGGCCCATGGTCACGCCAGAAGGCCGCACGGTTGGCCAGCATATGGGCCTGGCGTTTTATACCTTGGGCCAGCGCAAGGGCTTGGGCATTGGGGGCGATAAGGCGGGTGATGGCAGCCCCTGGTTTGTGTTGGATAAAGACATGGCGGGCAACCGGCTCATCGTGGCCCAAGGCCACGATCACCCGGGCCTGCTGTCCCATGGATTGACAGCCATTGACCCCAGCTGGGTGTCAGGCACCGCGCCTGCAGACGGCGCCCTATTGACTGCCAAGGCCCGATACCGCCAGCCAGACGCGGCCTGCACCTATCGGGGTGGGGTTGATGGGTTCGAGTTGGCTTTCCCGCAAGCCCAGTGGGCGGTCACCCGAGGCCAGTCCGCCGTGATCTATGACGGCCCAGTCTGCCTGGGTGGTGGGATTATTTCGGGGCGATCTAGCTGAAAGACGGCCGGTGCATCAGATTGTCTTAATCCATCAGCGAATTGTTCTGCCCAATGGCTACGAGCGTAAAAGTGCCCCGGTTATAAAATGACCGGCATGAACACTCTCAATTCCAAGTCTAATTCTGGTGCTAACCAGCAGCTTTTAAATCTCTCGCCACTTGATGGCCGCTACGCATCGAAACTCGATAGCCTGCGGCCCCTGCTCTCTGAAGCTGGCTTTATGAAACACCGGGTCGAGGTCGAAGTCGCCTGGCTAATTGGCTTATCGGATCTGGGACTTGCGGAACTACCCACCTTTAGCCCTGCGGCACGAACTGCGTTAGAGAGTTGGGTTGATAATTTTTCAACCGATGATGCCGCCCGAATCAAAGCGATTGAGGCTACAACCAACCACGACGTAAAAGCCGTGGAATATTGGATGAAAGAAAAGGCCGCGGCTGAGACTGGCTTGCCAGAGTTGGCCAAGGCGGCCGAGTTCATCCACTTTGCCTGCACTTCGGAAGACATTAACAACACGTCCCACGCGTTGATGTTGCGAGAAGCACGCAAGCAAGCAATCTTACCCGCCATGCAGATGATGACAGATCGGCTGCATAGCTTGATTGAGTTGACGGCTGAGCTGCCAATGCTATCGCGCACCCATGGCCAGACGGCATCACCCACAACATTGGGCAAAGAGTTGGCCAATGTACGTCAGCGCCTGCGGATTGCACGTGATGCATTTATCGCGGTGGCACCACGCGCCAAGATGAACGGCGCGGTGGGCAACTATAACGCCCACACATCGGCCGCACCCGGTATCGACTGGCCCGCGTTTTCTAAGCGTGTCATTGAAGGCCTTGGGCTAGAATTTAATAGTCATACCATTCAGATTGAACCGCACGACTGGATGGCCCAGTACTTTGATGCGATTGCACGTTTCAACACGATCGTCTTAGATTTGTCGCGTGATATTTGGGGCTATATCTCACTGGGTTACTTCAAACAAAAACTAAAAGCGGGTGAGGTGGGCTCTTCCACCATGCCGCACAAGGTCAACCCGATTGATTTTGAAAATGCAGAAGGCAATCTGGGCATTGCCAATGCACTGCTTCGTCACTTAAGCGACAAGCTGCCCGTGTCCCGCTGGCAACGTGATTTAACGGATTCCACTGTGTTGCGTAATCTGGGTGTGGCACTAGGCCACAGTCTGCTGGCCTATGACTCGTGCCTAAAGGGGCTGGGCAAGCTTGAGATTAATGAAGCACGAATTGCGGACGATCTTAACCAGGCCTGGGAAGTATTGGCCGAACCGATTCAGACCGTGATGCGCCGCTATGGCCTGCCGCAGCCTTATGAGCAGTTAAAAGCGCTGACCCGCGGCCAAGGCATGACCGAGACCACGATGCGTAACTTCATTAACGGCTTAGACCTGCCCGCTGCTGACAAAGCACGGCTGATGGCGATGACACCCGCGAGTTACACGGGCTTGGCAGCAAAGTTGGCGAAGGACGAATTAAACTTCGGCTAACTATTTAGACATATCGAACGGATAAATTTGCCGTCAGCCAAACGCTGTAAATGTTAGTTAGTATGTTGACCGCGCTCTGCCCTCAACCATTAAGTCGTAACGTTCAGTAAAAGGACAAGAGTACATGGGCAACAGGGCCGGAATCTGATAATAACGTTTGGCGATTTCGGCAATGACCGTTTCTCGATATGCAGAGAATTTAAATTTCTCTCCGTGAATGACCCAATATTGCCGATTACGGACTTGCAGGGTGTGCAGGCTGACCGAATCAAAAAAAGGAAGGAAATCCGCCAAAGGCCGCTCGCTACTCAGCAGAATTCGCACGGGTTTGCCATCAAACTGTTGGAAATCCACCTGGTAGTCGTCTTGCCGAGCATATCGAGAGCCAACCCCAAAAACAGGCACGTAGCGCTTTGCATGATAACCAAGAATCGACGCTGGACTGTATCCTTCAGCCATTAGCGTAGTCGTATCTGAAGCGCCTAGCATGACCATAGCTGGGAGTTCCTTGGCATCGTAAACAAAGCCGGCACCTTTGAGCTTGGTGTGTTCTAGCCAAAAACCAGGGAAACCAAAAAAACCAACGACAAGAACAACGTGTGGCATACACCAAAGCGCAGTCCAGCCAATGTAGCGCCGCAGACGATCTTCTGAAAGGAGAACACCCGTAAGCACGAATAACAACGGCAGAAAAGCTAACACCCAGTGTAGTCCGACAGACCTAAACAACGAAAGCAGCAAAAAACATCCGAAAGAGACACAAACCAAAACAAACACAGCAAAGTGGAGATGGATATGCTTTCGTGACTTCCACAGGCCCCATAATGTCCATGGTGCAACCAAATAAATCATCATGACGATGAAGATGCCTAAATTCTTCAGGCCTACAGATACGTCGTCATGGCGATTTATTGCGTTAAACATGACGTTGTTCCAGCAATTTGTCGCGTTGTAGGCAACGTTCAACAGAACAAATGGTGATGCCGCAATAAAAATTGTTACAAGAATTTTTAGGCCGTGCGCGAGACTAGGCCCTCCCAGCTTTGGCGTTCTGAGAAGAGTAACTGCATAGGCGAACGCTATAACTACAGCGAGGTACTTTGATAAAAACGCAAGCCCAAGCATTAGTCCAGTTAAGACAAACCACCAAAATTCCTGGGGAAAGGTTCTTCCCATAGTCTTGCTCGACACACTACGTAACAATTCTCCGCGAGCGAAACAATAAAACGAAAGAAAAACAAATAAAATTAACGGTGTGTCATTGGTTACAGGAACGCCAATCCAACTGATTGGGGTCAGCAGATACAGCGTTGCCGCGTTCCATTTCGCATTTACTTTGTGTGGCGCAAGTCGATTGACTAAATCGAGAATACCTAAAGAAACAAAAAAAGTTGCGCTAACTGTCAAAATCCGCAATGCCAGGGGTGATTCGCCAATGAGACTAAGCAAAGCAATCATCCAACCCACCATTGGCGGGTGATCATAATATCCCCAATAGGGATAACGCCCCCACCAAAAAAATAGCGCTTCGTCCCCAGTAATAGGGACCACGTACGCAAGCCAAAGCTTGGCAATGAGCGTACAAAGAAAAGCTAAGAAAAAGACAGCTTTTGGATTAAATAACAAACTGAAACCTTTTACGTAAAAGCGCTTTGGCTTAGAAAGTTAGTTTGAGAAAAACTCTGACGGGAAGCAGTCTAATGGCCGCCATAACTACCCACCAAAATGTGGGCACATACACTTCATATTTTCTCTTATCAATAGCCTGCACAATCTTTGGTGCCACATGATCGGGTTTAGCCCATAGCAACCCTTTTTTAAATGATGCGGTCATGGGCGTATCTACAAAACCCGGCTTAATGGTGACCACTGCCACATTTGATTTATGCAGTCGCTGCCGTAAGCCCGATGTAAATGCCGTGACCATTGCTTTGGCTGAGCCATAAACATAGTTGCTGGCCCTGCCTCGATCTCCCGCAACAGAAGAAATCACAGCGATTGTTCCCGACTGCTTTGCTTCAAACCGATTTGCAATATGCGTTAGCAGACTGATGACTGACAATGCATTGGTGTTTATCTCTGCAAGGGTTTGCTCGACATTTTGTTCACAAGCTTTTTGATTCGATAAAGTTCCGTGCGCAATCAGCACTGTATCTATGCCGCCCATTGCTGTTTCTGCTGCGTCTAATAGAGCAACATGTTTCTGCATATCGTTTAAGTCCACGCAGAAGCTGTGGGCCTGTTCTGCCCCCCTTACTATTAAGTCAGCAGTCATCGTTTTAAGACGTTCCTCATTTCGCGCCACCAAATAGAGGGCATCACCCCTAGCTGCCCATATCCGTGCACAGTGTTCAGCAATAGCAGATGTTGCGCCAAGAATGAGAATTTTTCTCACGCCAACCCCAATCGTTTCGATTGAGCAGAGGCAAACTTGCCCAGGGCCCCATACTTATGACGCACTGCTTCAAACTCCTGCCATTCTGGGTATGTCGCTTTAAACGTAAGTTCTTTCATTACCGCATCTTTCGTTAGGTAAACCCTGCCGCCCATTCCGGCCACCATATCGTCTAGCCTGTGCAATAACGCTACTACAGATGAGGACATTTTAAAGTCTAACGCTAGGGTGTAGCCCTCTATTGGAAATGACAGTAAGTTTTTGTTGGCAGGGCCGAATTGTTTTAGCACTGCCAAAAACGACCCCGCACCACTTTCGGCGATTTGGGTAAGAATGGTGCGCATGTTAGAAACGCCATCGGCTTTAGGTAGCACAAACTGATATTGCACGAACCCGGCTTTACCATAAAGCTTGTTCCATCCACCTAGTGCATCTAACGGATAGAAGTAGGGCTGCAGTGGCACGGTCTGTGTTTTGTCATGTGCTGCTTTTGCCCAATAAGCTATGTTAAATGCCCGCATTGTCATGCTATTCAGTAAGGCGGCAGGCGTATGGATAGGAACAGTGACGGGGTCTTTAACTGTTAGGTTCAGCCCTCCGCTGTCGCTATGTTCCCCCAGCATTACCACGCTACGGCCCAAGCGTTTACCTGTCGCCAAGCAATCAATCCACGCCACGCTATAAGTCGATGCGCTATACACTTCAAAAGCCTCGCAAGCTTCTTCTAACGAAGCTGCCTTGATGGTTTTTTGCGTGATTTGAGCTGACTTAACTGGAATGAGCTGAATAGTGGCAACGAGAATCACACCCGTTAGCCCCATGCCGCCACACGTCGCGTGAAACAGGTCTTGCAGATGCGTAGGTGATGCAGTAACAATTTCCCCTGTGCCAAGCAGCAAAGTCAAAGACACGACATGCTGCCCAAATGTACCTGCGACATGATGGTTTTTGCCATGCACATCACTGGCGATTGCCCCACCCACTGTGACATAACTCGTGCCTGGTGTTACAGGTAAAAACCAACCGTGCTTTACCGTAATTTTTAATATGTCTCGCAGTGTTACGCCTGCCTCCGCTGTCAGCAAACCCGTTTTGTCATCAAACGCAATGAAGTGGTCACAGCAGGTGGTCTGTAAGACGGTTGCAGCATTGGCACTATCGCCATAGCTTCTGCCCATGCCCCGTGCAATGAGCGATGAGTGGCGCTCTAGTTCAGTTTTGCAGCCAGAAAGTGACCGCGGAATTATCACCTGTGCTTCTTGTGTTGGATAGCCACCCCATCCACTAATCGTTGTGGTGGCAGTTGTTTGGGGGGCAGCCGTCATACCGCCACCTGCTTATCGCCGCTGACAAACACGTATTTTTTGTCTAGCTGGTACTTGATATAAAAGCCAAGACTTAGGCCAATCACGCCACCCACATAACGCATGATGTCTGTCGCGAAGATAAAGTGAAACGCATACTCCACACCCCAAAAGATGGCGGTGGTAAAAACGCCCATAAAACTATAAAGCACAAAGAGCTTCCCATCGTGCGCGATGTTGTTACTCTGAAACGCAAAAATATACCGTTTTTCTAACAGGTAACGCAGTGGCAAGCCCGCACCAGTGCCAATCAAAATAGACACCTCAACAGAATAAGGCCCTGTGTAAGCCCAAATGCACAGCATCTGCGCGCCAATATTAATCGCCGTGGAAAACGCTGCAAAAAGCGTATACAGCACGGCAAGGCTGACCGCCGTTTTTGCCATTAGCTACCAATACCTTTTGTAGCAAGCAGAAAAGAAAATGCAATAAGCACAGCAACCGTAAGACTGGCTTTATCTTTTATGGCGAACACTATCGGATCGTCGTGCATTTCGCCTTTGTGCGCCTTCATCCATACCCAACTTACCCAGAACAGCATTAAAGGCACGGCCAACCAAATCAGTTCAGGCTGCACATAAAGCGTGACGACTGTTTCTCCCTGCAAGTAAAGTGCTAACACCAGTATTGCTGCATAGCCAGCCGTAATGCCCAAAGTCTGAACCAAGGGCGCATCTGTTACGGCGTAGCCCCTGCCATGGGCGAAGGCGTTACCGGCAGCCGCCTGCACTTGTAGCTCTGCGTATCGCTTAACGAAAGCAAGTGACAAAAAGATAAAGACCGAGAACGCTAAAAGCCAAAAAGATAGAGGGATGGTCACTGCTGCTGCGCCAGCAATAATGCGTAATGTGTAAAGCGCAGCTAATGTTAGGCAATCAATCAGCGCCAGGCGCTTTAACCACAAGGAATACGCACAGGTCAGTAAGAAGTAGACTATTAACCAAGCTGCAAACGCTGCACCTACCACCAGCCCCAATGCAAGGCTTGTAGCAGTAAACAGTGGCAAAAGTACCGCCCCCACTTTAAGGGGAACGGCTGCTGAAGCGAAAGGGCGGTGGCGCTTCCGGGGGTGTCTGCGGTCGCTTTCTAAATCCAATAGGTCATTGGCCATATATACCGCAGAGGCACACAAGCTAAATGACACAAAAGCGAGAACCAACGTAGATAGCGATTGGAAGTTGCCCATCTGATGGGCTGCAAGCAGTGGCACAAAAAGCAGCAAATTCTTTAGCCATTGATGAACCCGAAGCGTCTTTAGCCAATGCGAAAGCATTACCACTTGCGGCGGGAAGACTTTAGACACAGTAGCTACTTTTTCAGCTTGCTTAGCAATCGCTTCACTAGCGTTCACCACAATCGCCTGCCGCGCGCCAGCCCACACTTCTTAATCTGCCGCAGAATTACCTGCGTAGTCATAACCCTTTTCCCCGTACTTGGCTTCTAATGCAGCCCGTTTGTTTGCGCCTGCGTTATTGGTCGTACCATCGCTTGCCAGCACTTCGTCAAAAACACCCAAATGGTCTGCGATGGCTTGAGCCACGCGCTTATCTGCTGCCGTACACAGCACAATCCGCCTACCTGCAGTCCGCTCTTCTTTTAACCAAGTAATTAGCGCGATGTTAAAAGGCAGCGTGGTGACATCTAGACTGACACTGTCTGCTACTTTGGCTTTAAGCGCCGCTTTCCCCTGTAATAACCAAAATGGCAGGGCGAATACCTTAAGGGGACTATCACGTAGCAGACCGAAGGCTAATTCGTGTAGCGTGTCAGAAAGCGTAAGGGTGCCGTCTAAGTCAACGGCCAAAACGGGCAAAGCTTCTCTAGCTGAGTGTTGAACTGTCAAAAATTAAGCCAATTTAGGTTTTTCTAGATCTCGTAATGTAAGCATGAAATCGAGTTTTTGAAAACCACCCCTGATTAAATAAATCCTTTTACTTTAAACCAGCGGATTCTCAATCGCCCCAATACCGTCGATCTCAACGCGAACCTTATCGCCCGCCACCAAATACTTCGGCGGCTTAAAGCCGATGCCCACGCCCACTGGCGTGCCGGTGGAAATGATGTCGCCAGGGCTATGGCTCTTCTGGCAACTACGGTACCATGCATGTGCCCATGGAACAGTTGAAAATCGCCGAGTGCTTCTCGATTACCCACATCCCGTACACCGGTGCTGGCCCTGCCATTCAGTTTTTGGATGCGCCTGAGTTCCAAAAATACATCGATAACGATGCCAAGCGTTTAGCCGAAGTGGTGAAGAAAATCGGAAAGGTGCAGTAATCATGATTGGCACGCCTCTTTGCCCCAACGCCACCCGCGTCATGATGTTGGGCTCTGGTGAGCTCGGCAAAGAGGTCGTGATTGCCCTGCAACGCCTGGGCGTTGAAGTAATTGCAGTAGACCGTTACGCCAATG
This sequence comes from beta proteobacterium MWH-UniP1, assembly GCA_036362785.1. Lineage (NCBI taxonomy): Bacteria > Pseudomonadati > Pseudomonadota > Betaproteobacteria > beta proteobacterium MWH-UniP1. The sequence goes on along the minus strand of CP143625.1, from coordinate 216,966 downwards.
CACCTGCCCACCAGGTGGCCCATCGGTCCCATGTGATAGACATGACGGACCCAGCGGCGCTGCGCGCATTAATTGAGCAAGAGCGGCCCCACTTGGTTGTGCCCGAGATTGAAGCGATTGCCACACCCGCGTTGGTTGAGCTGGAAAAAGAAGGCAAGGCCACGGTCATTCCAACAGCACGCGCAGCTTTCCTGACCATGAACCGTGAGGGCATTCGGCGCTTGGCGGCTGAAGAGTTGGGCTTGCCAACTTCTAAGTATCAATTCGCCTCATCACTGGAAGAACTTCAAGCAGCCTGCGATGCCGTGGGTTACCCCTGCTTTGTGAAGCCTGTGATGTCGTCTTCAGGCAAGGGCCAATCCAAATTGAATTCGGCCGCAGATGTGAAAGCCGCATGGGACTACGCGCAATCGGCCGGCCGTGTGGCCAATGCACGGGTAATAGCAGAGTTGATGATTGAATTCGATTTTGAAATCACACAGTTAACTGTTCGTGCCCTGGGCGCTAATGGCGAAGTAGAAACCCACTTCTGCGCCCCGATTGGCCATGTGCAGATTGATGGCGACTATGTCGAATCATGGCAGCCACAGGCCATGACAGAGACCGCGCTCGAGCGCGCCCGTGAGATCGCCCAGGCCGTCACTACTGCGCTGGGTGGTTTGGGGATCTTTGGTGTGGAGTTGTTTGTAAAGGGTGATCAGGTCTGGTTTTCTGAAGTCAGCCCGAGGCCCCATGACACGGGCATGGTGACCATGGCGACCCAGTCTCAAAACGAGTTCGAATTACATGCCCGCGCGATTCTTGGGTTGCCGGTGGATACCACCCTGCGTAACCCCGGTGCCTCTGCTGTGATTTATGGTGGCTTAGAAGCCAAAGGAATTGGCTTTACCGGTGTGGATGAAGCACTGCGCGTTCATGGCACCGACATTCGTTTATTTGGCAAGCCTGAGTCGTTTACCAAGCGGCGGATGGGTGTTGCGCTGGCCAGTGGCAAAGACACCGATCAGGCCCGTGAGCGGGCGAAGCTAGCGGCCTCGCTAGTAAAGACGACCGCTTAATTTTATTTGTCGGAATTCCGAATAGAACCACTAAACGTCTGCTTCTTTTAAAAACTTTGCGGTTTGTTTCCGCACACCGTTGAAAACGGCCTCAGCCAGTGGCTCAGGATAGTGGTCAGGCAGTTGCTGCATTACGCTCGCAATCGCACTCTCAATTGTCTCGGCGGTTTTTAGCATCAATTCCCAAATCCCGGGCAGCCCGGAATTCTTAGCAAGCAATTTCCAATGCCGAGTACGTATCTCGGAGATTGCATAGTGAATGTTCTTACCCTTTAACCCCATAGCCAGTTTTGCATTTTGCAAAGGCAAGCGATTAGCGCCATGGCCGATAACTGGCCAGGCCGAAATCACGTCATAAAGGGGGGTTAGCTCGTATTTGTCTTGAGCATGCAAACGTACCGAAAAGTTTTTTCCGTGGCCATCGATTGCGGCCAACAACCAAAAAGCAAACTGCGCCATCACAAAAATTGCTCTGTCTAAGTCAGCCCCCTGACTGCCCTGAAGTATCTTCAGACTCGCCTCAATACCCGGCCCTCCCATCGACTGGTACTTTCGATCAGCTGAAATCCCAAGCACCTGGCAAAAATCCTCCTGAGGAAGCCTGGCCAACCAACGTGACCGCCCCTGTTGGCCTGACACCCAACGCCGATCAAACCGCTCGACGATTAGCACCTTTTGGTCCTCGAATAGACCAATCTCTGCAGTAGCAACCGGGAGCCCAATCGCTGCAAGAAATTTTAAGCAAAGCCACTCGTTTTCCACCGAATTTCGAAGGTCGTATTGATACCCCCCAACCAGCCCCAATGGAAGCTTGAAAATATGAGAAGTCGGTGTTGATCCCTTAGGTAAGCACCAATTCGCCCCCACTTTTAGCAAAGCGGTTTTTTCTTGAGCGCCTGCAATCGATATTCGAAAGTCTGAGTCATCAATCCACCCATAAGCAGGTGAAGCCGTCACCATCCGCAAATGTTTTGCCACCGCGGCTTCATCCAAGGATTCGTAGCTAATACGGTCAAATCCCGTGGGCTCAGATCCTTGCGGCAATAACTGAACCGCCCCGACACAATCGCGCCCGATCGCCTCTAATAAATCAAAAGCTCGCGCAGACTTGGTTTGGTAACGGGCGCTTAATCGCTTACGAATTCGTTCATTGTCCGGCAGCAGATTGTCAAAATAATTTTCGACCGCATCACCACGAATCTCCAAGGTGCCCGTGATCGGTAGAGAAAGAGAGAGGGAACGGCAGGCAGGGGATTGCACCCAGCTATGGTCGTATGTGAACCGATGCAGACCGCCCCGCTCATAGGACCAAGTGCCCACGAATAGGCCGTTCATCCAGACATTAAGCGATCGCATCACCAGTCTTGGCCTTCAGAGCTGGCTTGATCCTGCTTCTTTTTCAGGTCTGCAAGAGTGGCAGATGTATCCGCGCGTTGCGTGATAGAGGCACTTGTTGACGCATCTTCTAATCGCAGCCGAAGATCAAGCGCCGAAAAAACTTTCAGTAAATTTTCTAAACTGACTTTGCCCGGATTGGTTTCAATATCCGCGATTCGGGACTGGGTAACACCGAGATGCGCGGCCAACTGAACCTGCGTGAGACCGCGCGCCTTCCGAAATGCCCTTAAGTGTTGGCCAAGCTGTTCAGCAAAATGAATAGGGTAGTCCATGCTTGATTATCGCTTTTAGGTGATAATCAAAATATATTACCCAAAACCGATAAAGTCAATATATCGGTTTTGGTAGATATTACGGAGTGTAAACCTCGGGCCCGTCGTCTTTTTTCTTAACGGCCTTCACCAGATCTTCGCGCTTAATGCCAAGCCACATGGTGATGGGCGCCATCACAAAGACCGACGAGTAGATGCCAAACACGATACCGATGGTGAGTGCCAGGGCGAAGTAAAACAGCACCGGGCCACCGAAGATCAGCATGGCCAAGACCATGGCTTCCGTGGTGGCATGGGTGATGATGGTACGGCTCATGGTGGTGGTAATCGCGTTATCAATGACTTCACGCACCGAGGCCTTGCGCATCTTGCGGAAGTTCTCGCGGATCCGGTCGGCAACCACCACCGACTCGTTCACCGAATAGCCCAACACCGCAAGAATTGCCGCCAACACCGAGAGCGAAAACTCCCACTGAAAGGCCGCGAAAAAGCCAATGATGATGACCACGTCGTGCAGGTTGGCCACAATCGCTGCGACCGCGAACTTCCACTCAAAACGAATAGCCAGGTAAATCATGATACCCACGATCACAAAGAGCAGGGCCATGGCACCATCGGTTGCCAACTCAGACCCCACCTGCGGACCAACAAACTCCACTCGGCGAAGCATCACACCTGGGGTGGCCTCTTTGAGTGCGGCCATCACTTTTTCGCTCTGGGCGTTTGTGGCTTTTGCAGCAGCCGCTTCACCACCAGATGCCTGGCCGGCCCGCAGCGGCAAGCGAATCATCAAGTCGCGAGAAGTGCCAAAGTTCTGAACTTGCGCATCGGCGTATCCCAGGTCTTCAATGACCTTGCGGACTTGCGTCAAAGGGGCAGCCTGGGGATACGAGACCTCCATGACCGTGCCGCCAGTGAATTCAATCGAGAAATGCAGGCCACGAACAGCGATAAAGATGACTGCCGCGACAAAGGTCAACATCGAAATGATGTTGAGCACCTTGGCGTGCCGCATGAAGGGAATATCTTTTTTGATTCGGAAAAATTCCATTTTTCTTATCCCCTTAACCGATCGACAGGCCAGCCAACTTTTTCCTGCCGCCGTACCAAAGGTTCACCAGGCCGCGCGAGAAAAACACCGCCGAGAAAATCGACGTCAAAATACCCAGGCAATGGACCACCGCAAAACCACGGACAGGGCCAGAGCCAAAGACCAACAGGGCAACGCCCGCAATCAGCGTGGTGATATTGGAGTCCAAAATGGTGGCCCAGGCACGTTCATAGCCCTGAGTAATGGCCGCCTGCGGGCTAGCACCGGTACGTAGCTCCTCCCGCACCCGTTCATTGATTAGCACGTTGGCATCCACCGCCATACCCAGCGTGAGCGCGATAGCCGCGATACCGGGAAGCGTTAAGGTGGCCTGCAAGAGTGACAGCACCGCAACCAGAAGCATCACGTTGACAGTGAGCGCGACTGCTGAAAACGCACCAAACAACATGTAATAGGCCACCATGAAGAGCATCACCACGATGAAACCATAGAGCGTGGAGTTAAAGCCGCGCTGAATGTTGTCCGCACCCAGGCTTGGGCCAATGGTGCGCTCTTCAATAATTTCCATGGGCGCTGCTAAGGAGCCCGCGCGCAAGAGCAGCGCAGTATCGGCTGCTTCGACCGTGCTCATACGGCCCGAGATCTGCACACGGCCGCCGGGAATCTCGCCACGAATCACTGGCGCGGTAACAACTTCACCCTTGCCTTTTTCAACCAGCAGAATAGCCATCCGCTTGCCCACATTTTCACGGGTGACTTCGCGAAAGATCCGAGCGCCTTTCGCGTCAAGCGTTAGGTGCACAGCGGGCTCACCAGGGTTTTGGGAATCAAAGCCAGCCTGGGCATCCGTTAAGTTCTCGCCCGTGAGCACGACTTCTTTTTTCAAAAGAATCGGTCCGCCGCCACGCTCGGTGTACATCTCAAGGCCGGCAGGCGCGCGGCCAGTGGCCAGGGCATTTAATGCCTCGAGGCTGTCTTCAACCATACGAATTTCTAAAGTGGCGGTGCGGCCCAGAATGTCTTTGGCTTTTGCGGTGTCTTGCACACCGGGCAGCTGCACCACAATCCGCTCAGGCCCCTGCTGTTGAATCACTGGCTCGGCCACACCAAGCTCGTTCACGCGATTGGCAAGTGTGGTGATGTTTTGTTTGACCGCATAGTCCCGCACACGCTTTTCAGTCTCGGGCTTCATGGTGCCCACTAAAGCGGGCTCACCACCAAGGGTGACTTCGGCCCAGTTTAGATCGGACACTTGGGTGAGCAACAATCCGCGGGACTTTTCACGGGTGTCCGCATCGCGGAACCGGATCTCAACGCCCTGGGCGGTGCGAGTGATACCCGCATGACGCAGACTCTTTTCACGCAGTGCGGAGCGTGCGTCTGCCATCAGCACATCCATGCGCTTACTTAAAGCAGCGGGCATATCCACCTGCAGCAGGAAATGCACACCGCCGCGCAGATCCAGGCCCAGATACATGGGCAGAGCGCGCATGGCGGTTAGCCAGTTTGGTGAGCTCGAAATCAGGTTGAGGGCTACCACATACCGGGGGTCGGTGGGGTCGGCGTTTAATGCTTTTTCAATTGTGTCTTTGGCTTTAAGCTGGGTATCAGTGTCTTTGAACCGCACACGAACACTGTTGCCATCTAACAATGCGCCATCGTTCGGAATGCTCGCGATCTCCAGCGCGCGATCTACGCGCTGGGCGATTTCCTGATCGACCTTGACAGTGGCCTTGGCACTGGAGACCTGCACAGCAGGCGCCTCGCCATAGAAATTGGGAAGCGTGTAGAGCAGGCCAAACGCTAAGGCCAGCAGCATCACTATGCCGCGCCAGATCGGAAGCTTATTCATTGCTTTTTTTAAATACCTTTGATCGTGCCCTTGGGCAGCAGGGTCTGCACAGCCTGCTTTTGGACATGGATGGTGACGGGCGCATCGCTGCCGATATCCACCGTGACATAAGCATCGGAGACTTCCGTGATCTTGCCCACCACACCGCCGGCGGTCACGACTTCATCACCTTTGTTTAGAGCAGAGATCATGGCCTTGTGCTCTTTGGCCCGTTTCATCTGGGGGCGAATCATCAAAAAGTAAAGCACCACAAACATCAGGATGAGCGGCAAAAAGCTCATCAGCGAAGACTCGGGGGTGCCAGCTGCTTGGGCGTATGCAGGACTAATCAACACGGAAAGACTCCTTGAAATTCGTTAAAAATGCAGGCGCCTAAGTATAACGGGGTGGCCTAGACGCCACGGGCGCGGTCCTGATGGAATTGGCGCCGCCAGTCCGCAAACGTTCCGCTTCCGATGGCCTCGCGCATCTGGCGCATTAGGTCCAGATAGAAGTACAGGTTATGGACGGTGGCCAGGTGGGCCCCCAGAATTTCTTGGACTTTTTGCAAGTGATAAAGATAGCTTCGGGTAAAGGCAGGCCGCTTATCCCCATGCAGATGGGGGGCACAGACCGGGCAGCCGCAGGTGGCATCCAACGGGGCCATGTCGTCCCGATAGCGGGAATTGCGGATTTTGATGTCCCCATATCGGGTGAAGATCCAGCCATTGCGGGCGTTGCGCGTGGGCATGACACAGTCAAACATATCAATGCCCTGGGAGACGCCCTCGACCAGGTCTTCTGGGGTGCCCACCCCCATCAAGTACCGGGGTTTGTGGTCCGGCAGCTGGGGGGCGGTATGGGCCAGCACCCGCTGCATGTCTTCCTTGGGCTCGCCCACCGACAGGCCCCCAATGGCATAGCCATGAAAGTCCATCTCAATTAAGGCCTGGGCGGACTCTTGCCGCAGGTCTTCCATCATGCCGCCCTGAACGATGCCAAAGAGCGCATTGGGGTTGGCCAGCTGCTCAAACTCGGCTTTGGATCGTTTGGCCCAACGAAGCGATAAGCGCATGGAGTCAGCCGTCTGATCCCGTGTCGCCGGATAAGGCGTGCACTCATCAAAGATCATGACGATGTCGGAGTTCAGCACCCGCTGAATTCGCATGGATTCTTCTGGTGTGAGAAAGAGTTTGTCGCCGTTGACCGGTGACTGAAAGGCCACACCCTCTTCTGAAATCTTACGAAGCTCGCCCAGGCTCCAGACCTGAAAGCCGCCCGAGTCCGTAAGAATAGGCTTGGACCAATTCATGAACTCGTGCAGGCCGCCATGCTTGGCCATGACATCTAACCCAGGCCGCAGCCACAGGTGAAAGGTATTGCCCAGTACGATCTGCGCACGAATTGCCTCTAAATCACTCGGCGACATGGCCTTGACCGACCCATAAGTGCCCACCGGCATAAAGATGGGTGTCTCAACCACGCCATGGTTCAGCGTGAGCCGGCCGCGGCGTGCGCGGCCATCCGTAGTGATCAGATCAAATTTCATGGGGTCGTGTGCAAAACATGGCGTCACCATAACTGAAAAACCGGTAACGCTGATCAATGGCGTGTTGGTATGCGGCCCGCATGGTGTCATAGCCCACAAAGGCGGCCACCAACATCAAGAGCGTGGATTTGGGCAGGTGAAAGTTGGTCACTAGGCAGTCCACCACCTGGAACTGATAGCCCGGGCGAATAAAGATATCGGTGTCCCAGGCGCCTGTCTTCACAAGGCCACCGGGAATCGCGGCTGATTCAAGCGTGCGCAGGCTGGTAGTGCCCACGGCAATGACGCGGGTACCCGCTCTTCTTGCGTTGGCGATAGTGTTGGCGGTTTCTTCTGAAATTTCGCACCACTCAGAGTGCATGCGGTGCTCTTCTAGGTTTTCGCTGCGCACCGGCGCAAAAGTTCCAGTACCCACATGCAGCGTGACAAAGGCCCGCTTCACGCCTTTTTTATCCAGTGCCTGTAATACCGACTCATCAAAGTGAAGCCCCGCTGTTGGCGCTGCGACCGAACCAGGTGTGGCGGCATAGACGGTCTGATAACGGGTGACATCGTCTTGATTGGGCTTGTGTTCGATATAAGGGGGTAGCGGAATCTCGCCATGGGCATAGAGCACATCCAATACCGGCTGGTCGAAGGCCAGACGAAAACGGTCATCGTGATCGGGGTCGCGGCCCAGCACGGTGATGGTGGGGGTGTTGATTGGGGCCGTTGCATCAGCAGCCGCGCATGCGCTCGCATCGCTTGGCGTATCAGTAATCGGGTTGCTTCTTAAGTTCGCGCGGGCCGTGGTTAGCTTAATGATTGAACCTGGTGCGGGTTTTTTACTCACCCGCAGCAGGACCATCGCTTCATGGGTCGAGACAATCCGCTCCACCAAGATCTCGACTGCCCCACCCGTTTCTTTGGTGCCATGCAGTCGGGCGGGAATGACTTTGGAGTTGTTAAAGACCAAGACATCGCCTGGGTTCACTAAGTCGATCAGGTCTTTGAATTGACGGTCTTCGAACTTGGGGTGGTGTGTACTCGGGTCAGCCGCGCTTAATTTAATCGCGCTTTGATCGGCGGTACCTGGATTGACCACCAAAAGTCGACTGCCCGAGCGCTCCCCCGCGGGGTGCTGGGCAATAAGCTCAGGTGGCAAATCAAAATCAAAATCAGAGAGTCGGTACATGATTGAGCTAAATTGTGCCGCTTTAATGCCCGACACGCTTGACCAGGATTGCCGAGCCCAGCCCACCTGCCGCGGGGATACAGGCCATGCCATAAGTGCCAACAGGGCAGCTCGCCAACCGCATCAACAGATTGCCCACCAAGACCGCACCCGATGCGCCAATGGGGTGGCCAATCGCCAATAGTCCACCATGGCGGTTAATGATCTGGTCATTAAAACCATAGCGTTGAGTGAGCCAACGCCGGTTATGAATTGCTTGCGCCGCAAAGGACTCCATCATTTCAATGACTCTGATTTTTTTACGTGTGGCCGGAGCAATGCTTTCCAAGAGCTTTTCTGCGGCGACAACACCACCCAATGCTGGACTAATCGGGTCGCAACCCGCCTGTGCATGCGCAACGACTTCTAAAGCAATTGGAAACTGTTTGGCGAGTGTTTGATTAACGATCAATAGCGCTGCTGCACCGTCGGCCTCCGGCGCCACCGTTGCGGCGGTGATGGCGAAGGCGGTAGATCCACCGGAGACTAGGGCGGGCATACGCTGACAGATCGCTAGCGAGAGCTCACGCGTATACGGGTCTTTTATAGCCGCATGCCGCAATAACTTCGCATGGCTTTCAATGGCATATCGCTCTTGCGCTTCGCGTGTGATTTCATGGGCCTGCGCAAAGGTCCGGGCAGCATCTAAGACATTAGGGTCGCGGTCTTCCCATGGCGTGAACTGTGCCTGCCGATAGGGCTGATAGCCAGCCCGTGTTTTTCGACTGCGCAGCGGAGCTTGACTGTGGCTCTCTAGACCACCCGCCAATATCGCTTGCGCACCCCCCAGTGACATCAATGCCGCAGCCTGAGCGATGGCATCCATGCCGCTACAACACTGGGAATCTAAAGTCATTGCGGGTACCGCTGCATCAAAGGCAGCAAGGGTGGCCACGCGCGCGGGATTACCCCCCGCTGCCAAAGCATTGCCCATGATGACCATGTCGGGCGCTGCTGTTTTTACCGCTAGTTTGGAGTGTTGCAGCGCCTGCCATGCGTATCGCAAGGCGGGTTTGGCTAAATCATGCAATGGCGTGTCGCGGTGCAGGCCCCCTTTGGGCGCAATCACAGTTCGGGCACACGCAACGATATAGGCAGTCATGGGCGCAGTTTAAATGGTGTTAGCTGCGCGTTGTTTTGTGGGAGTTGTCGATACAGCGAGCGGCCGAGTCTGACCACTGGTGTGCGCGGCTTTAATCGCACCGAAATCTGTCTTACCCGATGCCGTTACTGGCCAATCCGCCAACACAAAATAATCGCGCGGAATTTTATAGTCTTCCAGTAAGGGCTTGATCCCCGCGATCAACTCTGCACGCGTGATGGTGCTATTTGGTTTCAGTTGCACCACGGCGAGCAACCGCTCGCCACGCATGTCGTCATTTACCCCCAATACCGCTGCCTGGATAATCGCTGATTGGGCTAGCAGTGCCTGCTCAACTTCTTCGGGATGGAGATTCTTTCCGCTGACCACAATCTTGCGGCTCTCGCGGCCGACCAGAAACAAATAACCTTTGGCATCCAGATATCCCACGTCACCCACTGACATCCAGCGCCTGCCAGCTTCATCTGTTTTTTCTGAAAAGTCTGCGGGGGGCGGAGAGAGATAACCTTCGAACAATCCATCGGAGTTGATCCAGATGCGGCCAGTAGCAGATGGCTCGATCTTGATCTTCACGCCATCAAAAGCACGGCCAACCGACCCCGCTGGTAAATCTGTATCCACACCGTGCTTGGCAAGGCTGACATAACTTAACTCAGAGGCCCCGTAAAACTCTGCAATCACAGCCTTCGGGAATAGCGACTGCAGTGAGGACGTAATTTCCGAGAACCACCGCGCACCGGATGACAGTACCAAACGAACAGATGAGCACTTTTGATCGGCGCCCACCATGGCCAACATTTTGAGTTGCGTTGGCACGCCATAAAGCACGGTCGCCTGATGCGTTTTGATTTGCTGAAGCACTCGATCCGGCCGAAAGGACTCACTAACCACTACCGTTGAGCCAACATACAGACCATGAATGACTGCGTAAGAAAACAGGGAGTGGGTGAGATTGCCCGGGGCCACGATGACATCGGATGGCGTAATACCAAATTCTTTTTGGTCGGATGCAAAGCTGGCGCACCACGATACCTGCGATCGCTGGTAACGCTTCGCCGCACCCGTTGAGCCAGATGTAGCGCCAATGATTGGCTGGCCGCCATGGAGTTTTGCGAGCGCTTTGATAACTTGATCGAAAGCGGATGCCTCTGGATCAATCGTTAACGCCGGTAAGGTGGCAGATACGGTGTCAGACACCGCAGATACCGCAGATACCGCAGACAAGGTGTCTGACCCCTCGACCGTCTCCCAAAGTTCTGAATATGTCCAAACCCGCTCACCCAGAATCAGTGCGGTCTTGTCAGGCGTGGTACTCGCCCAGTGTTCGATTCGGGTGGTGATTGGGTTTTGCAAGAGTAAAAATCAGAGAAAAGTTAAGCGACTGCGCTAAAGAACCGTTGCGGATCTCTAGAAAAAACAGGAAAAGTGTCTTGTGTGATGACAATCGGTTTGGCCTTCTTCACCCGATCACAAAACGCCTGAAGACCCTTTTCAGACTGCTTTCGGCCAGACTTTACTTCAATTGCGTAAAGCGCTTCGCGAGAGCGATAAATAAAATCCACTTCCAGGTTTTTCTCGCGCCAGTAAAAAAGTTCTCCCTGCTGTTGTGCAAGCACCAAACCCACTGCCAACTCAAATACGCGACCCCGCCAATCCGGGTCATCCATGGATGCATGCCTTGCGACCAAGGCAACAAGGGCTGGGCACGCCGGCAAAATCTTCGGGCTAGAAGATTTTGAGATCCAAGGTTTTTCGGAGTACTTTTGAATGGTACGAACCATAAAAGCGCCTTCGTACAGTTCAATGTAATTTTTGACTAAGGTAACGTTGCCGCGGTCCTGAAGCTGCCCCAAAAGCTTGGTGTAGCTAATTTCTTGCGCTGGGTAATGACACAAGAGCTCAAACGCCTGACGAAATAGCGCCTGATTTGCAACCCGTTTTGCTTGAAGAATATCTTTGCCAATGACCGCTTCAATGATTGATTCTTTTAAATAGGTGTACCAACGATCAAAATCTTGCTCAAACTGCACGGCACCCGGATATCCGCCATAACGAAGATAGCGATCCAAGTCATAACCGAACGCCTCATGCAGCTCGGTAAAGTCCCAGTGATGCACGCGAATTTGCTCAAAACGACCAGCGAGACTTTCCGATAGCCCGCTTTGTAGCTGTAGAGCACTCGACCCAAGCAAAACAACGCGAAGGCAATATGGATTTGCATCCCAAAGCGATTTGATCGTCTCTGGCCAATTGAAGACTTTTTGAATCTCATCAACCACCAACAGAGTGCCCTGGCCCAGTGCGCGGGCTCGTTGCCATTGCTCAAGTAACCAGGTTCGATCAGTCGACAGAAGATCGTCGGCATTGGCGTAGTGCGCCGGGCCGGACCAGTCCCCCAATAACTGGCGCAGACCCGTGGTCTTGCCCACCTGGCGTGGGCCGATTAGCACCTGGATCAGGGGCTCGGGCGCGGCTAGGCGCTGGGCAAGCCGGCTTACAAAGGCGCGCTGGTAAGGTTTTTGCATTTTGATAGTTTAATCTATCAAAAATGATAGATCAATCTATCAAAAATACGATCCCCGTAACTTTTGCGGCTTCAGGGACCTGGGAATCAACTCAAATCTTGGACACAACGACTGGCGATAGCTTGGTCACCAACCAGGCCGCGATCACGGACTTCAGGATGTCCCCGGGAAGAAACGCCAGTGTTGCAAGGGCAGCTTTCGAAGCTTCCATCTTCGCCACAACGCTTAAGCCCGGAATGCCAAAGGCATAGATGGTGAAGACGCCCCCGATCAGACAGGCCAGTAGCGCTGAAAGAAAGATTTTGGTTGGCATCCACTCTTTGAGAATCCGATAGGCCACGCCACAGACCAAGGCGCCCGCAACCCATCCCAATAAGAACCCGATCGTGGGCCCGAAGAACACGCCCAGGCCCCCACGCCCACCAGAGAGCACTGGCGCACCAAGTGCGACCAGGAATAAAAACAACAATACGGCCAAGGCGCCGTTTCGCCCGCCCAACACCAAGCCGGCCAACATCACGCCGAGCGTCTGTGCAGTAATGGGCACACCGGCAGTAAAGGGAAGATCAAATTTAGGGATTAATCCCAGCACAGCGATGAGCGATGCAAACAAAGAAATGCGAACCAAGTCTGAGTAAGAAATCGCAGTTCTTGATGACGCGACGGTTTGGACAGGAACCGCCTGATGACTGCTGGACTGATCGACACTCGGCGAGTCAGGCTTTGATTGGTTGGTTATGGCTGACCCCGAAGGGGTTTCAGCGGATTTTTCTGGCGGCAATGGATTCTGCAATTTGATCAGTGCGCTTGAGCGCCTCGGACATGAAGGGTGCAAAGAGTTTAATTCCTGGCGAGCGATTTGAGCGAGCCCGCCAGGCATCACTCTGGGATTGCCACTGGGCAAACAACACCGGTACAAAACGAATGACCAAGGCAACGGCCAGGGCAAGACGGTCAGGTTTTAGGCCAAGCACCGACAAGGGCTTTAAGACTGGCATCACCGCCCGAATCATGTCCTGCATGGGCGTGGTTGCGGTGACTAGATCTGCCAACATCACCATAAAAAGAATTCGAAAAACAGATAGAAGTCCGTCTTGCCAAGTCATGACTAAGGCCTGAAACACCCCCAGACCAAGGATCAAAAACAATAGAGCCCGCAATGCCAACCAGCGATTGAGGCCGACACGGCCCAGGCTGATGTAGACGAGGCTTACCGCCGCACAGCCTGCTAGCAAGACCCTCCAATCACCCACTGGCAGTACTGCGATCGAACAGGCCGCCAACATCAAAAGCTTTGCGCCAGCACGCCATTTATGTAGCCAAGTTGGTTGAGAAATGTAGAGAGAGATCATTTGGCTAAGTGCTCGCCCGGTAGGCAGGGATGACCTCAGCGGGTTTGCCGTCTGCCCGCACTTCCCCAGACTCCAGCCAGATGACGCGATCAAATTCTTCAATCAGCGACAGGTCGTGGGTTGCGAATATGACCTGCTGCGGTAGATCGAGAATCACCCGCATCACCAACTGGCTGGTGCGGCGATCCAGGCTGGCACAGGGCTCATCAAAGAGCAGAGTCTGGGCCCCGTCCATCAGCACGGAAAAAATGCAGATCAGCTGCTTTTGGCCATCACTCAGTTCATGGGTGGCTTTGTTCAATAAGTGAGCCATGCCATGCTGATCTAGCAAGGCCTTGGCTGCTTGAGCAGCTGCGTCTGGCGACTCGCCCTGCTCAGTTCGGCCAAAGCAGAGCTCTTCCATCACGGTGGGGAACAGAATCTGATGGTCTGGGTTTTGGAAGACAAATCCGACCTGATTTGGCAAGCCCGTGATCTGGCCAGATTGGGGCTTTAGAAGCCCCTTGATGACCCGAAGAAGCGAACTCTTGCCCGAGCCATTGGGGCCAATCAGGCCAATTCTGGGCTCATCAAGCTTCAGCGATAAGCCAGAGAAGACCTGAGTCTGGTCACGGGCGAGCGAGATGCGATCTAGTTCCACAGCCGGTATACTATCGGTCTTCCTTCCCGTGCCGGGGTGGTGGAACTGGTAGACGCGCCGGACTCAAAATCCGGTGCCGCAAGGCGTGTCGGTTCGAGTCCGACCCTCGGCACCAACGCTTTTTTAAGCTCCCATTTTTAACAAAATCCTAGAGTTCAACACGACAAAGGCTGTCGAAAAGCCTTGTTTCGTCCATGCTCAAATTAAAGACATTTTTAATTTGATTGATTTAAATTAAAGAGGTCTTTAATATTGGGAGGGTGAATTAAAGAGGGTTTAGCTATGAATCGGCTCACAGGAGTTTACGTAAAGTCCACCACGCTGGGAGAGACGGTGAACGCATTCGTGCCTGATTCATTGCCCCCAAAAAATCCAACCCTGGCATTAGAGGTCTATCGGGACCTGAACCACAAGGCGGAGATGGCGCTGGCGCGCCTCTCGGGTGTGTCGGGTTTGGTCCCTTCTGTCGACTGGCTGCTTTACAGCGCAATCCGCAAGGAAGCATTGCTCACGTCGCAGATTGAGGGCACGCAGGCCACCCTAACCGATCTATTCGACGAAGAAGCAGGCTTCAAGGTGAGCAACACTGACGATGTAGAGGAAGTCACCAATTACCTTCGAGCCTTCCGATTGGTTCAAGAGCAGTTGCGTGACCCCAAGGGGCTGCCGATTAGTGTGCGACTGCTATGCGATGCACATCGCCAGCTACTCAATGGCGTGCGAGGTGCGGGTAAACAGCCGGGGGAACTGCGTCGCTCACAAAACTGGATTGGTGGCACAAGGCCTGGAAACGCAGTGTTCGTGCCGCCACCGCCAGAAAACGTGCCCCAATTGCTGGCCGACATGGAGCGATTCATTCACAACAGTGCGGCCGATTTACCCCCAATGGTGAAGGTGGCGCTGATCCATGCCCAGTTCGAAACCATCCACCCTTTTCTGGATGGCAATGGCCGCATTGGGCGGCTGTTGATTGCAGCGCTTTTTGAGCACTGGGGATTGCTTGCGGAACCGCTGATGTACCTCAGCGGCTACCTGAAACAACACCAGGCCGAGTACTATCGCCGCCTGTCAAACATTCGCACCGAAGGCGACTGGGAATCTTGGGTAACTTTCTTTTTAGAAGGCGTGTGCGTGGCTGCGGCAGATGCAGAGCACAGCATTATCGAAGTGGCTAGTTTGGTAGCAGCGGACCGTAAACGCCTACTGCAATCCCCAAAGGCGGGGCCGGCCAGTTACCGATTGTTTGAGATGTTGCCGATGATGCCGCGCTTCACGATTGAGCGCGTTCGCCAGCAACTCGACACCAGCTTTCCTACCGCCACAGCAGCCGTTAAAGTGCTGGAAGATCTGGGCATGGTTACTGAGATGACAGGTCAGAAAAAAAACAGAAGCTACAGCTATCAAGCCTATGTTGAACTGCTCTCGCAGTGAAGTCGCCTGAACTTATTGCTTGTTTTTTTGCGCCACGCGTTCTTTGCTATGCGCAATCAAATAGAGCATGGCGGCCCAAAAGAAGAGCCCACCAACAATTGCGCTAATGGTCGAAAGCACCAAAACTGCGATTGTGAGTAGCGTACTGCCGCTACCCCCTGCAAAGAACTGATAGCCAAGGCCAATCGGAATCAAGAATAAAAACAGCGTGCCGCCCAGAGCGTGCAGGCCGGCTCTTTCCAAGGGTTTGAGTTTCATTTGCAAATTTTGTAACTATTTTGATTTTTTTGCAGGCCGAAACGTCAATCAGTTGGCTTTCACAAGCCGTCTGCGCCCGTATTCGGGCATTCCCCAGTAAGTGCGGCCTAACAAGTCGATGGCGGGGGAACGTGAGAAAATTCAGGCTATGACTGCCCCCCGTTTTATCCATCTTCGGCTGCACTCGGAATACTCGATTGTGGACGGCATTGTCCGCTTGGATGCAGCGGTCCAGCGAGCTGCAGAAGACGGCCAACCGGCACTGGCCATTACTGATTTGGGCAACACCTTTGCCTATATCAAGTTTTACAAGGCCGCCCGCAGTGCGGGAGTGAAACCCATTTTGGGTGCCGATGTCTGGATCACCAATGAATCCGAGCGGGACCGGCCCTATCGGCTGCTGCTCTTGGTGCAAAACGAGCAGGGCTATAAGAACCTGTGTGAACTGATTAGCCGGGCCTGGCTAAAAAACAGTTATCGCGACCGCGGCGAGATTTTGTTGGAATGGTTTAACGAACCGATTGATGCGGCTGCCGCTGCTCCCGAGTTAACCGAAAAATCATTGGCGGAAAAAGCGCCGCCAGAAAAAACCACTTCGAAAAAACCCAACACGCTCACACTGGCCAGCGGCCTGATTGCACTATCCGGCGGGCCCCAGGGTGAGCTTGCCGACGCACTACAAAAGAGCAAAGCCAGTGCCTCTGGAAAGACTGCTGCCAAAGGGCCAAACAAGGCCGAATTGGTCGCTAAAAAATATATTGCTGCCTTTGGTGATCGGTTTTACATTGAGATTCAGCGGGCTGGCCTGCCCGGGGAAGAACAATACCTGCGCCAGGCCGTAGCGCTTGCCACTGCACTGGAATTACCAGTCGTGGCCACCCACCCAGTGCAGTTCATTCACCCAGAAGACTTCCGCTCACACGAGGCCCGGGTCTGTATCGCCGAAGGCGAAACACTGGCCAGCGGCCGCCGCCAACGGCGTTTTACGGAACAACAGTATTTCTTATCGCAAGAAGAGATGCTGGAAAAGTTTGCCGATATTCCACAGGCCATAGAGAACACGCTGGAGATTGCACAACGCTGTAACGTCACCCTGCAATTGGGCAAGCCACAGCTGCCCCAGTTTCCAACGCCCAATGGCGAAACTCTGGAAGAGTATTTGCGAATCTCCGCCCATGCGGGGTTGGATGCTCGACTGATTGAGCGCTACCCCACAGAATCCATTCGTGCTGAACACGAGCCTGCCTATCGGGCCCGACTGGATTTGGAAATCAAGACGATTATTGAGATGGGCTTTCCGGGCTACTTCTTGATCGTGGCGGACTTTATTAACTGGGCCAAGCGCAATGGTGTGCCCGTGGGGCCTGGCCGGGGCTCTGGTGCGGGATCGCTGGTGGCCTATAGCCTGGGCATTACAGACTTAGACCCCATTTCGTATGCCCTGCTGTTTGAGCGCTTCCTAAATCCAGAGCGGGTGTCCATGCCCGACTTTGATATCGATTTCTGCCAAGACAATCGCTACAAGGTGATTGATTACGTGCGCAGCAAATACGGTAAAGATGCAGTCAGCCAGATTGTGACCTTTGGCACCATGGCATCGAAAGCCGTGATTCGCGATGCGGGCCGCGTGCTCGATCTGCCGTATAACTTCTGCGATCAGCTCTCAAAACTGATTCCAGTGGTCCAGAACAAACCACTGTCACTAGAGGCCGCGAAAAAAGAAGAACCCATTCTTGCGGAACGTGAACAAAAAGAGGACGAAGTCCGCGAGCTTTTTGCGCTGGCTGCGCCGCTTGAAGATCTGACCCGTAACGTGGGCATGCACGCCGGTGGTGTGTTGATCGCCCCAGGGAAACTCACAGACTTCTGCCCGCTTTATCAGGCGCCCGGCGCATCGGAAGATGATGGCGTGGTGTCGATGTATGACAAAGACGACGTGGAAGCGGCAGGTCTGGTGAAGTTTGACTTCCTGGGACTGCGCAACCTGACCATTATTCAAATGGCGGTGGACTACATCAATGGGCTCAACCCCGATCGGCATTTGACGCTGCGTGAATTAGACGGCTTTGATGACCCCGCTGCCTATCAGGTGCTACGTGATGCCAATACCACCGCGATTTTCCAGGTGGAATCGGACGGCATGAAAAAACTTCTGGCCAAACTTCAGCCAGACCGTTTTGAAGACATCATTGCTGTGCTCGCGCTCTATCGGCCAGGCCCGCTGAACTCAGGCATGGTGGATGACTTCATCAAGCGCAAACGTGGTGAACAGCCAATTGACTACTTTCATGAGTCACTGAAAGACTGCTTATCGCCCACCTATGGCGTGATCGTGTATCAGGAACAGGTGATGCAGATTGCCCAGATCATTGCGGGCTATTCACTGGGTGGCGCTGACCTGCTGCGCCGGGCTATGGGCAAGAAAAAGCCTGAAGAAATGGCCCAGCAGCGTGAAATCTTCATCAAAGGCGCGCTAGAAAAAGGCCACACCCAAGCGCTTGCCACCCGGCTATTTGATTTAATGGAGATGTTTGCCGAGTACGGCTTTAACAAATCCCACACGGCCGCTTACGCCGTGCTGACGTATCAGACCGCGTGGCTGAAAGCCCACCACACTGCGGAATTCATGGCCGCCACGCTGTCGGCCGATATGGACGACACCGACAAGGTGGCGTTTTTTATGGCCGATGCCCGTGCCAATGGTGTCAAGGTCTTGGCACCCGATATCAATTCGTCGAACTATCGATTTGAACCCGTGCGTGTGGCGCCAACAAAGCCGGTGGCGGGTACTCAATCAGCAGCCGACAACGCATTGGATACGCCTGATCGCGAGGCCAGATCACTTCAGATTCAATATGGCTTGGGCGCACTTCGTGGAGTGGGTGAAAACGCGGTCATGAACATTCTGGCCGCACGCCGACAAGACGGACCGTTTAAAGATATTTTTGATTTCTGCAGCCGCATTGATCGACGCGTGGTGAACCGCCGCTCAATTGAAGCGTTGGTCAAGGCAGGCGCCTTTGATCGATTGCATAACAACCGTGCGCAGGTCCTGGCCACTGTTCCGTTAGCCATTCAAGCTGCTGACCAAGCACAGGCCAGTGCCCACCAAGGTGGTCTTTTCGAATCCATGGGTGCCGAGACACAGGCCATTGAGATGCCAAAGGTCGCGCCATGGAATGAGCGGCAGCGACTCTTAGAAGAAAAGCAGGCCCTTGGGTTTTGTTTCTCTGGGCATCTGTTTACACCGTATGCCGCTGAGATTCGCCGCTTTGTTTCGACACCGCTGAATCGCATCACACCGGGGCGTGACCCGGTATGGGTCACGGGCATTGTGAGCGCCAGCCGCGCCCAAATGACCAAGCGCGGCATGATGCGGATTGTTGAGATTGATGATGGCACCGCCAAGCTTGAGATTACGGTCTTCACCGAGCTTTGGGATAAGAACCGGCATTCGATCAAGGTCGATGAGCCGCTGATTGTCTGCGCCCGAATTGAAAACGACGACTTTTCTGGCGGCTATCGCGGGGCAGCATCTGAGATTCTGACCCTGGGCGAGGCCCGCATGAAATTTTCTCTTGGCATTCGTTTAAGAATTGACCCCAACGGCATGGGCAGCGGTGGCGGTAATGTCTCGGCTGGCAAGGTGGGAAACGGCAACCATAACGGGGCTAGCGTGACCCAGAAGCTGCGCAGCCTGCTCGAGCCCTGGCGGGCACCGCAGCAGGGCTGCCCGATCGTAATTCGGATGCTGCGTAACAACGCCGAATGCGATATTCAGTTGCCTGAAGACTGGCGGGTGCGGCCAGAAGAGGAATTGCTGCGCACCCTTGGGGAACATTTCCCCCAAGAATCGGTCGAGGTTTTATACCGTTAAATCGCTGTAAAACGTGTATTTCAGGTGTTGCCCTGATAGCCGGTACAAGTGCCGGCAGACTAGAATCAAACCATGAAAATCCCTGACGCCATTAGCGGCATTATTGGCCCCATTCGGGCGATTCGCCGCGACATTCACGCCCACCCCGAGCTGCGGTTCGAGGAGCACCGCACAGCTGAACTAGTGGCCAATGAGCTGCAGGCTTATGGCGTAGACGAGGTCCACACCGGTATTGGCAAGACTGGGGTGGTTGGCGTGCTGCGGGGAAGCAAACCTGTTGCCCCAACTGCGCAGAAAAAAATGATTGGGCTTCGGGCGGATATGGACGCCCTGCCCATGTCTGAGCTCAACACCTTTGAGCATGCCAGCAAACACCACGGCAAGATGCACGCCTGCGGCCATGATGGCCATACCGCAACATTGCTTGCGGCTGCCAAAGCATTGTCGATGGACCGTGATTTCGCCGGCACTGTGGTCTTTATTTTCCAGCCTGCTGAAGAAGGTGGTGGTGGCGCCAAGACCATGATTGATGATGGTTTGTTTGAGCGCTTCCCCTGTGACGCGGTGTTTGCGATTCACAACTGGCCAGGTCTGCGGGTTGGAGAATTTGGCATAAACCCTGGGCCAATAATGGCCTCTAGCAACGAATTTGAAATCACGCTCAAGGGCAAGGGTGCCCATGCGGCGATGCCCCATTTGGGCGTCGACCCTGTGCTGATTGCGAGCCACCTGATTCAGGCTTTTCAGAGCCTGGTCTCTCGCGAGACCAAGCCAATTGATGCCACGGTAATTTCGGTCACTCAGATCAATGCGGGCGAAGCGGTTAACGTCATTCCCGATACCTGTGTGATGAAGGGCACCGTGCGTACCTTTTCAACAGGTGCACTGGATACGATTGAAAACGGCATGCGGCGCATCTGCAATCAGCTGCCGCCGGCCTTTAACGCCCATGCTGATTTTGAATTTATTCGCAGCTATCCACCCACCATCAACCACGCAACCGAGGCCATGTTTGCAGCTGATGTGGCTGCTGAAATTGTGGGTGAACCCATGGTGCAGCGGTCGGTGGAGCCCACTATGGGCGCAGAAGACTTTGCCTACATGCTTTTAGAAAGGCCCGGCGCCTATATTTTTCTGGGCAACGGAGACTTAGATGGTCTGCACCGTGCCCGCGGCCATGGCCTTGGGCCCTGCGCGCTGCATAACCCCAGTTATGACTTTAATGACGATCTGATTCCGATTGGCGCCACGTTTTGGCAGCTGCTGACGAAGCGTTATTTAACCTAGATCAAACCCCAGTCACGGGAATTTTTAGATCATTCACCCCACTATGCGAACTCTTAATCCGATTGACCAATTTTTAAACGCTGCCGACAACTTTTTGCGGTCGGTCGCGACCACGCCGCCCAGCAGCCGGCCCTATCCTGCGAAGAACATTCCAGAGGCTGATCTCACCGATACGGAACGCAAATTAGCTGCAGCACTCATGCGGGTGAATCATTCCGGTGAAGTGGCGGCACAGGCGCTTTACCAGGGCCAGGCGCTCACCGCCAAAACCCCTGAAATGGCCAAGCTGCTGCACGAGGCCGCCGTGGAAGAGGCCGACCACCTGAACTGGACGGCTAAACGTATTGAGGCCCTGGGCAGCCGTACATCCATTCTGTCGCCCTTTTGGTATGTGGGTGCCTTTGCCATTGGCGCTGTTGCCGGCCGCCTGGGCGACCGCATCAGCCTGGGCTTTCTGGCCGAGACTGAGCGGCAGGTGGAGCAACACCTGATGGAGCATATGTCGCGCATTCCGCAGGCCGATGAGGCATCCAAGGCGGTGATTGAGCAGATGAAGATCGATGAGATTAAGCACCGTGACACTGCGCTTAATCACGGCGGTGCAGACCTGCCCGGGCCAGTACAGGCCTTGATGCGAGCCAGCGGCAAGGTCATGACGACCGTTGCTCATTACATTTAATTACCCTACTCGGGCTTGATATTGGCTTCTTTGATTAGCTTGGCATAACGGGCCCGCTCAGACCGCAGCAGGTTGGCAAACATATCAATGCTGCCCAGGCTTACCACACCGCCCACCTGGGTCATACGGGCTTTCACCTCGTCTGTCGCCAATGCCTTTTGGATCTCGGCGTGGAGTTTTTTCACCACTGCAGGGGGCGTGCCCTTGGGTGCGATAAAGCCGTACCAGACCGACGCTTCAAAGCCTGGGTAACCCGATTCAGCGATGGTCGGCACGTTGGGCATGGTCGGGATGCGCTGGGCACTCAGTGCGGCCAATACCTTGAGCCGGCCAGCCGTGGCATGGGGTGAGACTTCTAATGCGTTGGTTGCCACCAAAGGAATATGGTTGCCGAGGACATCGGTAATGGCCGTGGCCCCACCTTGGTAAGGCACATGCCGAAGTTTGATGCCGGCAGCACTTGCAAAGAGCTCAACAGCCAAGTGGGGGGTGGAGGCGTTGCCAGGGCTGCCGAAGCTGATGGTGTCGGGTTTGGCTTTGGCCTGCTTCACAAGTTCTGCCGGCGTGTTCACGGGAAAACTGGTGTTGGCTGCAATCACCACTGGCACGCGGCCCACGAGAGAGACCGGAACGAAATCTTTTTCAGGGTCAAACGGGGGTGGGTTAAAAAGCGCGGGGTTAATCGCGGCATTGTTGGCCGTGAGCATGATGGTGTGACCATCGGGTGCAGCGTCGGTCAGGGTCCGGATCGCGATGTTGGTCGCAGCACCGGGCCGGTATTCCACCACAAAGGGCTGGCCCAGCTGCTGAGACAGGGCTGCGCCCACGGTACGCGCGACTGTGTCGACTGCGCCGCCAGCCTTAAAGCCAATGATGACTCGCACGGGCTTTGTGGGGTAATCCTGCGCAAACACTGGTGCGATCGGAACGATGAATCCAAAGCCCAGCAGTGCGGCGAGTAACTTCTTGGGTTTGTTAAACATAAGACTCTCCTTAAGAAACTTGAATTTGTTGCCCTGTATTCACATCACCATTCACATCACCAATCTTGCAGGCTGATCTATGTAATCGAGATTGCTACTAGTGAAGCTTATCTATCGCCCCTGCGCCTTCAGGATCTGATCCAGGCGCGGATAGACCCGCCGGGTATTCTGCTCAAAGATCGCGGCACGATCCGCATCTGTCAGTTGCGGGGCATTGACGATGTAGCGCTTGGTGTCATCGAAGTTAAAGCCAGTTTCCGGATCAATTCCGCGAACGGCCCCGATCATTTCAGATGCAAACAAAATGTTTTTTACGGGGATAACTTCAGACAACAGATTGATCCCGGGCTGATGATAGACGCAGGTATCGAAATAGACGTTATTGAGCATGTGTGCTCGCAACTCAGGGTGGCCCAGTGCCTGGGCCAACCCACGATAACGGCCCCAGTGATAGGGCACCGCACCGCCACCATGGGGAATCACAAAGCGCAACGTTGGGAAGTCTTTAAACAAGGTTGAATTCAAAAACTGCATGAATGCCGTGGTATCGGCATTGATATAGTGCGCGCCCGTCGTGTGGAAGCAGGCATTGCAACTGGTGCTCGCATGGACCATCGCCGGAATATCAAGCTCCACCATTTTCTCGTAGAGCGGATACCAGTAGCGGTCCGTCAGCGGCAGAGACTCCCATTTGCCCCCCGACGGGTCAGGATTGAGGTTGAGACAGACAAAGTTGTATTCACGAATGCACCGCTCAAGTTCTGGGATGCACGTTTCAATCGGTACGCCTGGCGACTGTGGCAGCATGGCCCCGCCAATGAATCGCTGGGGAAACATCTGCGTGATGCGATAGATGAGCTCGTTCAGAATGCCTGCCCACTGGGCCGACGTATCAAAGCCACCGATGTGATGGGCCATGTAGACCGCGCGGGGACTGAAGATGGTGACATCGGTGCCACGCTCATTCATGAGGCGTAGCTGGTTCTTTTCGATCGTTTCGCGAATCTCGTCGTCCGAAATCTTCAGGTCCTTTGGCGCTGGCTTATCTGATGATTTGCCTTGGGCGAAGGCAACCTGACGATTTCGCCAGGTTTCAAGAGATGCAGGGTGGGTGGTGTAATGGCCGTGGCAATCAATAACGAGAGGATTCACGAATGAAATGGCGATCTAGATTTGGATAACAAAATTAAAAATCCCGCGAGAGGGCAATGCTGTTCGCAACAAACGAATCACTCGCGAGCAGAAAGCTTAGCCTGATTATTTGTATAAAGCGCAGAGAGGGTTTTGGTGGTCCAGTTGTTTGGAATAACCCAAGCAGAAAACAAAAAACCCCAGCCGGTTAGAGCTGGGGTTTTTCTTTTAGGGAGCCTGACGATGCCCTACTTTCACGACAGTTAAGTCACTATCATCGGCGCAAAGGCGTTTCACGGTCCTGTTCGGGATGGGAAGGGGTGGTACCACCTCGCTATGGTCGTCAGGCAAAACTGTCAACAACCTTGATCTTTAACGGTAGTGGCTCATTGGCCACATTTTTAACGAGTTGTAATCGCTTTAAACACACAAGTTGTTCGGCGCATTTGCGGAACAAATCAACATTCTATTTAGCGGCTTGCTTTTAACCTGGTTGGTCTTTCGACATCGCCAAGGTTATAGAGTCAAGCCTCACGGGCAATTAGTACTGGTTAGCTTAATGTATTACTACACTTCCACACCCAGCCTATCAACGTCCTGGTCTTGAACGACCCTTTAGCAGGATTAAATCCTGAGGGAAATCTTATCTTGAGGCGAGTTTCCCGCTTAGATGCTTTCAGCGGTTATCTCTTCCATACTTAGCTACCCTGCGATGCCACTGGCGTGACAACAGGTACACCAGAGGTATGTCCACTCCGGTCCTCTCGTACTAGGAGCAGGCCCCCTCAAATTTCCAGCGCCCACAGCAGATAGGGACCAAACTGTCTCACGACGTTTTGAACCCAGCTCACGTACCTCTTTAAATGGCGAACAGCCATACCCTTGGGACCGGCTACAGCCCCAGGATGAGATGAGCCGACATCGAGGTGCCAAACACCGCCGTCGATATGAACTCTTGGGCGGTATCAGCCTGTTATCCCCAGAGTACCTTTTATCCGTTGAGCGATGGCCCTTCCATACAGAACCACCGGATCACTATGTCCTACTTTCGTACCTGCTCGACTTGTCAGTCTCGCAGTCAAGCGCGCTTTTGCCATTGCACTTTAGGCACGATGTCCGACCGTACCAAGCGCACCTTCGAACTCCTCCGTTACTCTTTAGGAGGAGACCGCCCCAGTCAAACTGCCTACCATGCACTGTCCCCCGCCCGGATAACGGGCGAAGGTTAGAACCTCAAACAGATCAGGGTGGTATTTCAAGGACGGCTCCACGAGAACTAGCATCCTCGTCTCAACGCCTCCCACCTATCCTACACAAACCGGTTCAAAGTCCAATGCAAAGCTACAGTAAAGGTTCATGGGGTCTTTCCGTCTAGCTGCGGGGAGATTGCATCATCACAAACATTTCAAGTTCGCTGAGTCTCAGGAGGAGACAGTGTGGCCATCGTTACGCCATTCGTGCAGGTCGGAACTTACCCGACAAGGAATTTCGCTACCTTAGGACCGTTATAGTTACGGCCGCCGTTTACCGGGGCTTCGATCAAGAGCTTGCACCCCATCACTTAACCTTCCGGCACCGGGCAGGCGTCACACCCTATACGTCCACTTACGTGTTAGCAGAGTGCTGTGTTTTTGATAAACAGTCGCAGCCACCGATTCTCTGAGACCCCATTTGGCTCCGGATGTACTCCTTCACCTACTAGGGGCATACCTTCTCCCGAAGTTACGGTATCAATTTGCCGAGTTCCTTCTCCTGAGTTCTCTCAAGCGCCTGAGCATATTCAGCACGCGCACCAGTGTCGGTTTGCGGTACGGTCACCGTTCAACTGAAGCTTAGAGGCTTTTCTTGGAAGCAGGGTATCACTCACTTCGCGGACAAGTCCGCTCGTCATCACGCCTCATCTAAGCCCGGCGGATTTGCCTACCAGGCACGACTACACGCTTAAACCAGGACATCCAACACCTGGCTGAGTTAACCTTCTTCGTCCCCCCATCGCATTGAACGGCGGTACAGGAATATTAACCTGTTTCCCATCGACTACGGCTTTCGCCCTCGCCTTAGGAGCCGACTCACCCTACGTCGATTAACGTTGCGTAGGAAACCTTGCGCTTTCGGCGAAGCAGTTTTTCACTGCTTTTAACGCTACTCATGTCAGCATTCGCACTTCTGATACCTCCAGCAACCCTTACGAGTCACCTTCACAGGCGTACAGAACGCTCTCCTACCATCTCTTACGAGATCCGCAGCTTCGGTTATTGACTTAGCCCCGTTACATCTTCCGCGCAGGACGACTCGATCAGTGAGCTATTACGCTTTCTTTAAAGGATGGCTGCTTCTAAGCCAACCTCCTGACTGTCAATGCCTTCCCACTTCGTTTCCCACTTAGTCAATATTGGGGACCTTAGCTGGCGGTCTGGGTTGTTTCCCTCTTGAGTCTGGACGTTAGCACCCAGTGCTCTGTCTCCCGTGCTCATACTTCCAGGTATTCGGAGTTTGCTATGGCGCAGTAAGTCGCAATGACCCCCACTACCATTACAGTGCTCTACCCCCTGGAGTAATACACGAGGCACTACCTAAATAGTTTTCGGAGAGAACCAGCTATTTCCGGATTTGTTTAGCCTTTCACCCCTACCCACAGCTCATCCCCTAGTTTTGCAACACTAGTGGGTTCGGACCTCCAGTGCGTGTTACCGCACCTTCATCCTGGCCATGGGTAGATCATCCGGTTTCGGGTCTACGCCTAGCAACTAATCGCCCTGTTCGGACTCGGTTTCCCTGCGCCTTCCCTATTGGTTAAGCTTGCTACTAAACGTAAGTCGCTGACCCATTATACAAAAGGTACGCCGTCACCCCTTACGAGGCTCCGACTGTTTGTATGCATATCGTTTCAGGATCTATTTCACTCCCCTCCCGGGGTTCTTTTCGCCTTTCCCTCACGGTACTTGTTCGCTATCGGTCGATTACGAGTATTTAGCCTTGGAGGATGGTCCCCCCATGTTCAGACAGGATTACACGTGTCCCGCCCTACTTGTCTTGAGCTTAGTTCCACAACGATGTTTTTACATACGGGGCTATCACCCACTATGGCCGGCCTTTCCAGACCGTTCTGTTAACAAAGCTGCTAAAACTCAAAGGCTTGTCCGATTTCGCTCGCCACTACTTTCGGAATCTCGGTTGATTTCTTTTCCTCCGGCTACTTAGATGTTTCAGTTCACCGGGTTCGCTTCCGCACACCTATGTATTCAGTGTGGGATACCCTTGCGGGTGGGTTTCCCCATTCGGACATCTCCGGATCAAAGCCTGTTTGACGGCTCCCCGAAGCTTTTCGCAGTCTACAACGTCCTTCATCGCCTGTAATCGCCAAGGCATCCACGATATGCACTTATTCACTTGACCCTATAACGTTAGCGACGTTATAGGTTTTACTACTTTAAAGCCGACATGCCGAATTTCTTCACGCATTTGCTTGAGAACAACTTGTGTGATTAAAGCAATCACAACTCGTAATCCAGCTCATCACTGGATTACGCGTTAAAGATCAGATTGTTAAAGAGCGATTGTTCCTGTTTCGCTTTGATGCCCGGTGGGCGATCAACAGCCAAACAACAACAAAAAACTTTTACATGAACAGCCAACACATATTTGGTGGAGGTGAACGGGATCGAACCGATGACCCCCTGCTTGCAAAGCAGGTGCTCTCCCAGCTGAGCTACACCCCCGAAAACAAAGTCGGTGGTGGGTCTGGTTGGATTCGAACCAACGACCCCCGCCTTATCAAGACGGTGCTCTAACCGACTGAGCTACAGACCCATATGGTTGCAGCCGATAAGAGTGGACACTTAGAGCGCTGGCGCGATCTCTAGAAAGGAGGTGATCCAGCCGCACCTTCCGATACGGCTACCTTGTTACGACTTCACCCCAGTCACGAATCCTACCGTGGTAACCGCCCTCCTTACGGTTAGGCTAGCTACTTCTGGTAAAACCCGCTCCCATGGTGTGACGGGCGGTGTGTACAAGACCCGGGAACGTATTCACCGCGACATGCTGATCCGCGATTACTAGCGATTCCGACTTCATGAGGTCGAGTTGCAGACCTCAATCCGGACTACGATCGGTTTTAAGGGATTGGCTCCCCCTTACGGGTTGGCAGCCCTCTGTACCGACCATTGTATGACGTGTGAAGCCCTACCCATAAGGGCCATGAGGACTTGACGTCATCCCCACCTTCCTCCGGTTTGTCACCGGCAGTCTCATTAGAGTGCCCTTTCGTAGCAACTAATGACAAGGGTTGCGCTCGTTGCGGGACTTAACCCAACATCTCACGACACGAGCTGACGACAGCCATGCAGCACCTGTGTGCCGGTTCTCTTTCGAGCACTCCCACATCTCTGCGGGATTCCGACCATGTCAAGGGTAGGTAAGGTTTTTCGCGTTGCATCGAATTAATCCACATCATCCACCGCTTGTGCGGGTCCCCGTCAATTCCTTTGAGTTTTAATCTTGCGACCGTACTCCCCAGGCGGTCAATTTCACGCGTTAGCTACGTTACTAATCCAATAAAGGACCAACAACTAATTGACATCGTTTAGGGCGTGGACTACCAGGGTATCTAATCCTGTTTGCTCCCCACGCTTTCGTGCATGAGCGTCAGTACTAGCCCAGGGGGCTGCCTTCGCCATCGGTATTCCTCCTGATCTCTACGCATTTCACTGCTACACCAGGAATTCTACCCCCCTCTGCCGTACTCTAGCTTGCCAGTCACAATCGCAGTTCCCAGGTTAAGCCCGGGGATTTCACGACTGTCTTAACAAACCGCCTGCGCACGCTTTACGCCCAGTAATTCCGATTAACGCTCGCACCCTACGTATTACCGCGGCTGCTGGCACGTAGTTAGCCGGTGCTTATTCTTCAGGTACCGTCATCCTTCCAAGGTATTAGCCTAAAAGATTTCTTCCCTGACAAAAGTGCTTTACAACCCGAAGGCCTTCTTCGCACACGCGGCATTGCTGGATCAGGCTTTCGCCCATTGTCCAAAATTCCCCACTGCTGCCTCCCGTAGGAGTCTGGGCCGTGTCTCAGTCCCAGTGTGGCTGATCGTCCTCTCAGACCAGCTACTGATCGAAGCCTTGGTGAGCCTTTACCTCACCAACTAGCTAATCAGACATCGGCCGCTCCAATAGCGCGAGGCCTTACGGTCCCCCGCTTTCACCCTTAGGTCGTATGCGGTATTAGCGCACCTTTCGGTGCGTTATCCCCCACTACTGGGTACGTTCCGATGTATTACTCACCCGTTCGCCACTCGCCACCAGGAGCAAGCTCCCGTGCTGCCGTTCGACTTGCATGTGTAAGGCATGCCGCCAGCGTTCAATCTGAGCCAGGATCAAACTCTTCAGTTCAATCTCGTGGCGTCTAATTTACATCTGACGCAATATTTCTTAACTCAACAAATTGACGAGTATTTCTCTTGACAGACAAATACACGTCTATTTTTGTGAGCACTTAGTTTTTGAGCATCAGCTTCGAATCAGGTTTGACCCTGACCGAGAACTGTTGCGCCGTTACCCCAAGTGCCCACACTTATCGGCTGTTCATTGTTAAAGAGCGATTCGCCACATCAACACGTTTTCGCAGAGAAAAGGATTCCCGGGCCATGCCGACAATCCGATTTTTTACTGCGTTGCTACGTGTGAGCAGCGAAGAGATGGAATTATGGGGGGTAATTTATCCGATGTCAAATGGCTTTTTTGGGGCCATCTCTTTTTTGTGTGAAATAGGCCATAGACGGCTTGCCGACGCCATTTTAGATAAAAAAATCATTTGTTCTTAAAGGCTGCGGGGCGCTTTTCAATAAAGGCCGCCATGCCCTCTTTTTGGTCTTGGGTGGCAAAAGCGGCATGAAACATGCGCCGCTCAAAGCGTATTCCCTCGGTCAACGGGGTCTCGAAGGACTGATTAATGCACTCCTTAATGGTCCGCAGAGTCAGTAAGGAGTACTGACCCATGGTCTGGGCCATGGCCAGCGCCTCGTCCAAAGCCTTGCCGGCCGGGGCGATGCGGGCGACCAGACCACAGCGCTCCGCCTCTTGGGCATCCATCATGCGGCCGGTAAGGCACAGATCCATGGCCTTGGCCTTGCCCAGGGCCCGAGCAGTACGCTGGGTGCCGCCCGCGCCCGGTGGGATGCCGAGTTTGACCTCGGGCTGGGCAAATTTTGCGTCTTCGCTGGCCACAATCAGGTCGCACATCATGGCCAATTCACTGCCGCCCCCGAGTGCGTAGCCATTCACTGCAGCAATCACGGGCTTGCGCACTTTTAAAAGCGCTTCCCAGTTGCGCGTGATCATGTTGCTGTTCACAACTTCCGCGTAGCTCAAATCTTTGGCACCGGCGATGTCCATGCCTGCTGCAAATGCTTTTTCATTACCGGTAATGATGATGGCGGCGATTGCATCATCGGCATCAAAAGCCAATAGTGCTGCACCAAGCGCATCCATCACGGCGTCGTTTAATGCATTAAGTTGCTTAGGGCGATTGAATCGAATGATGGCGGCGCGGCCCTGGACCTCCGTAAGAATGGGCGCTTCAGTGGCGGCGTTTTGTTCTGTAGACATCGATGTGCTCTCCCTGATGATGAACATTGAATTAGAAAATTAACGGCAGTTTTTTACACAGACTTTTACTACTTAAAAATTATTCAAAGAAAAGTGTTTTAAGTTGTGCACCGGGCGATGCTGCCCGCATGAAGGCCTCGCCAACCAGAAATGTTTCAACGCCCGCTTTGCGCATCAGGGCAACATCTGCAGCTGTGTGAATACCGCTTTCGGTCACGATGATGCGATCGGGCGGCACCATGCCCACCATGTCAAGCGTGATCGAGAGCGATGTTTCGAAAGTGCGCAGGTTGCGATTGTTAATTCCCATTAAGGGTGACTTACAGCGCAAGGCACGCTCCAGCTCGTGCCGATCATGCGTCTCAATCAAGACATCCATACCAAGATTCAGCGCGGCAGATTCCAACTCCTGCATCTGTGTGTCGGTGAGCGCAGCCACAATCAACAAAATACAATCCGCGCCCCAGGCGCGGGCCTGCAGTACTTGATAGGGGTCCACCATAAAGTCTTTGCGCAAGACGGGCAGTTGGCATGCGGCACGGGCTGCGATTAAGTCTTCTGGGCTTCCCTGAAAAAAATCTTTATCGGTCAACACCGACAAACAGGCTGCACCGCCTTGCTCATAGTCTTTGGCAATGTCCGCCGGGCGATAGGGATCGCGCAGTAGCCCCTTGCTGGGGCTGGCCCGCTTGATCTCGCTAATCACGGCCGGCTGGCCCTTGGCGTGCTTGGCACGGATCGCATTTACAAAGCCACGGGGCTGGTGTTCGGTTTGCGAGGCTTGATGGCGAATCTGGCTAAGCAGCTCTTGCTCAGAATGCAATGCCTTGGCTGCTTTTACTTCTTCGGCCTTGACCGCCAGGATTTTGTTCAAAATATCAGTCATGACTTAGCCTGCACTTGCCGCCAAGGCTTGGGTGGTCGCTACGTAGTCGCTTAATTTTTTCTTCGCAGCGCCGCTTGCGATCGTGCGCAAAGCAAGATCGACTGCTGCCTGCCAGCTCTCAGAAACATTCGATGCCAACAGGGCCCCCGCAGCATTTAAGGCCACGATATCGCGTGCGGGCCCAGACTCGTTATTCATCACCCGATTGATCTTGTCCATTGAGTCTTGCACGCTGGTGATTCGTAGCGCTGCATCACACTCTTGGACTGAGTAGTTGGGAAAGCCAAATTGCTGGGCTGTGATGTGGTACTGCTCCACATGGCCAAACTTAAGTTCCGCGATCGATGTCTGACCGGTAATGGCAATTTCATCCAGACCACCATGGCCATGGACCACTAGAACATGGTCTGAGCCAAGTTTACGCAACACTTCGGCAATGATGCCGACCAGCTCGATGTGAAATACGCCCATGAGCTGATGTTTGGCGTCCGCGGGGTTGGTGAGTGGGCCCAAAATGTTAAACACAGTTCGCACACCAAGCTCTTTTCGAACCGGCGCAATGTGTTTCATGGCGGGGTGGTGATTGGGCGCAAACATAAAGCCAATGCCCGACTGTTGAATCGACTTGGCCACCTGCGCTGGCGGCAGATGGATATTGGCCCCTAAGGCTTCCAAGATATCTGCGCTTCCCGATGTCGATGAGACCGAGCGGCCGCCATGCTTGGCGATGTTGGCACCGGCAGCCGCAGCAACAAACATGGCTGCAGTGGAGATGTTGAAGGTGTGGGCGCCATCACCGCCCGTGCCACACATATCAACCAGATGCGGCACATCCACATCGACCTTGGTGGAGAACTCACGCATCACCGCGGCGGCGGCGGCAATCTCAGTGGTGGTTTCCACTTTCACACGCAGGGCCGCCAGCAGACCCGCCGTCTGCACCTGCGAGGTCTCGCCCGACATCATGGCCCGCATGATGTCGATCATCTCGCCATGCGTTAAGTCTTGGTGGGCAACAATGCGATTTAGGGCTTGAGGGATCGTAAAGGCCATGGCCACTCTTTCAACAGTTGGACTGGTGCACCCGCGGACAGCGGCTGCGCAACAGACATTAGGGGTTATCTAAAAAGTTTTTCAGCATGGCATGGCCATGCTCGCTCAGTATCGATTCGGGGTGAAACTGCACGCCATGAATGGGCAGGGTCTTGTGCTGAACACCCATAATTTCACCGTCATCGGTCCAAGCGGTGATGCTTAATTCTTTCGGTAGGCTCGCCCTTTCAATAGCAAGCGAGTGATATCGAATCACGGTCATGGGGCTGGGCAGCCCACGAAATACGCCGCTGCCGTTGTGTTGAATTTCGGATGTCTTGCCGTGCATGAGGGTCTGCGCGCGGATAATCTTGCCGCCAAAGGCGGCGCCGATGGCCTGATGGCCC
This sequence comes from beta proteobacterium MWH-UniP1, assembly GCA_036362785.1. Classification (NCBI taxonomy): domain Bacteria; kingdom Pseudomonadati; phylum Pseudomonadota; class Betaproteobacteria; species beta proteobacterium MWH-UniP1. Next base: position 184,393 of record CP143625.1, on the reverse strand, counting down.
AGGCAGACACCCAGCAGCGGGATCTTGCCTGCGGCCTGCTGAATTAGGGGCACAGAGATGCCAGCCTGGGCAGGGCTGCAGGGGCCGGGTGAAATCACGATACGGTCTGGGCGCGTGGCTGCACCTCGACCAAGAATTTCTTTAACCGTAATGGCGTCGTTGCGAATTGTTTCAACGTCTGCGCCAAGTTCGCCAAAGTACTGAACCAGGTTGTAGGTGAATGAATCGTAGTTATCAATCATCAGGACTTTCATTTCGAACCCCCTGATGGCACCAAACCATTTTCCGCAAGCTCAGCCGCACGAATCACCGCACGGGCTTTGTTCTCGGTTTCCTGCCATTCCATCTCGGGCACCGAGTCAGCCACAATCCCCGCACCCGCCTGGGCATAGAGAATGCCGTCTTTCAGTACACCGGTACGAATGGTGATGGCCAGATCCATATCCCCCGCAAACGACAAGTAGCCACAGGCACCCCCATAGACACCGCGTTTGCTGGGTTCTAGCTCATCAATGATTTCCATGGCGCGAATCTTGGGCGCGCCTGTCAAGGTGCCCGCAGGGAAAGACGCCCGCAGCACATCAAGCGCACTTAAGTTTGGTTTGAGCAGGCCATCGACGTTTGAGACCAGGTGCATCACATGCGAATAACGCTCCACCACCATCTGTTCGGTGACTTTGACCGAACCGGTCTGGGCAATGCGGCCAATGTCATTGCGGGCAAGATCAATCAGCATGACATGCTCGGCCCGCTCTTTGGGGTCTGCAATGAGCTCTTGCTCCAGTACCACATCCTCTTCCGGCGTTTTGCCGCGCGGGCGGGTGCCCGCAATGGGCCGCAGGGTCACGCGGGTCTCGCGCTTGCCGTTGTGTTCGATGCGATCTTGGCGCACCAGAATTTCTGGCGAGGCACCGACAATCTGAAAATCGCCCAGATCATAAAAATACATATACGGCGATGGATTGATCGAACGCAGGGCACGATAAAGCGTAAGCGGTGAGCCCGCATATGTTTTCTTTAAGGCCTGGCCAATGACCACCTGCATCACATCGCCAGCCGCAACATATTCTTTGGCAACAGCGACCGCTTTTAAAAAGTCTTCTTTTTTGAAATCCCGAATGACTTCTGTGGGCGCCAGCTTGTCAGCCTTCGGTGGCACCACGTGGGTAGAGAGCTTGGCTTCGAGCCGATCGAGCTCTGCAAGACCCGCTGCATAGGCCGCATCGACACCGGCAGGTGCTGTTGGGTCCACATACACAATCAAATAGAGCCGGCCCGCCAGGTTATCAATGATCGCCAGCTGTTCGGTGAGCAGCAGCACAATGTCTGGCGCATTGAGTGGATCACTTTTTTGCTTGGCTTTTTGATTACGAAGGCGCGACTCAATAAAACGAACCGTGTCGTAGCCAAAGTAGCCCGCCAAACCACCACAAAAGCGGGGCAGGCCCGGCGTGATCGCAGCCTTAAAGCGCGACATGTACGCTTGAGCAAACTCGATTGGATCACCGGTATGGGACTCAACCAACTTGCCATCGGTTTTCACAGTAATGGCATCGTCACGCGCTTCAATGCGGGTGCGGGCCGGCAGGCCAATAAACGAATAGCGGCCAAAACGCTCCCCACCCACGACCGATTCCAATAAGAAACTATTGGGCTGATTGGCAAGCTTTAGATAGAGCGAGAGCGGCGTGTCTAAGTCCGCCTGCAGCATACGCACCAACGGAATACGGTTATAGCCCTGGGCCGCCAGCGCCTGAAATTCGGTCAGACTGGTCACTGCAATTGGTCTCGAAACTTAGACATGATTCCCCGATAGCCGCCATCTGCATCAGGTGCACCAAACACGGCCGAGCCCGCCACAAACGTATCAGCACCGGCAGCTGCCACAGACGCAATGTTGTCAACCTTGACTCCGCCATCGACTTCTAAAAGAATCGACTGGCCACCTGCCTGAGTATAGGCATCAATCTTGGCGCGCACGGCTTTTAACTTTTGCAGCGTGTTGGGGATGAAGGACTGGCCACCAAAGCCAGGGTTCACCGACATGAGCAAGACAATGTCCAGCTTGTCCATGACCCAGTCCATGTGCTCAATCGGCGTGCTGGGATTCAACACAATGCCCGCTTTACAGCCCTGATCACGAATCAACTGCAGGGTGCGATCGACATGGGGCGAAGCCTCGGGGTGAAAGGTGATCAGATTTGCGCCGGCCTTGGCAAAGTCCACCACCAGGGCATCCACCGGGGAGACCATCAAATGCACATCAATCGGGATCTTGACGTGGGGCCGGATGGCTTTGCAGACCATGGGCCCGATGGTGAGATTCGGAACGTAATGGTTGTCCATCACGTCGAAGTGGATGAAATCGGCACCTGCTGCTTCGACTCGGCTAACCTCTTCGCCCAGGCGGGCAAAATCAGCAGACAGAATGCTCGGGGCAATACGATAGGTGGGGTTTGCGCTCATAAGCGCATTCTAGATCAGCGCTTCCCCCGCATGGTCCACCAGATAATGAACAGAAAAATTGCCAGAGCAAGCCCGGCCTCAAGGAAAATAAGCCACATGACTGCTGACCCCAAGTTGATAACGCGCCATTTTAAGAGCCAGACCCTGCGAGTAATCGGGCTGCTGGCAATGGTTTTCAGTGTCGAGCTTGGGGCGGGGGGTGCGGCCGCCCTGATTGATTCAGCCCATGCGCAACAGGCGCTGGCCCAGGCCCCCATCAGCGAGGCCCAGGGCTTGAGAGGCCAACCAGGGAGTGCGGCATCTGGCAGCGGGAGGGCCAAGGGGCAGGCGGCCCAGCCCACACGGCCTAACGGCGCTCCTGCAAATGGGGTGGGTCCGGGCCCTATGGCCACGCTTCGGCCAATTCGGTTTGGCGACCTGCCTGGCTGGGAGTTTGAGGATTTCAAGGGCTTCTGGCAGGCCCTGTCGAACAACTGTGCTGTTATGCGGCTGCGGGCGAGTAACTGGGCGGGTATCTGTCGGGAAGCCGATGGAATTTCTGCGGGCGATAGCACTGCGATTCGCCAATTGATTGAGTCCCGATTCACGCCCCATGAATTAAGCGATACCAATGGTGCCCGGTCCGCAACCATCACCGGTTATTACGAGCCGCTGTTGCGGGGTTCACGCAGCCGGGGCGGGCCGTATCAGGTGCCGCTTTACCGAACCCCGAAAGACCTGATCAATGTGGACCTGTCGTCGATCTATCCCGAGATCAAGGCGCTCAGGCTTCGGGGCCGACTCGAGGGCAATCGGGTGGTGCCCTATCCCACGCGGGCAGAAATTGAATCCAAGGGTCTGCTCGCCGGCCAAGAATTACTCTGGGTCGACGATCCGATTGAGGCTTTCTTTTTGCAGGTTCAGGGCTCGGGCCGCATTCAACTACCCAATGGCGAATCGATTCGGGTGGGCTATGCCGAACAAAACGGCTATCCGTATCGATCGATTGGGAAGTATTTGGTGGAAAAGGGCGAACTCCGTGTGAGTGATGCCTCCATGCAAGGGATCAAGGCCTGGGTGGCGGCCAACCCCCATCGGCGCGACGAGCTCTTGCACCAGAACCCAAGTGTGGTTTTCTTTAAAGAGATTTCAAACTTAAATGCTGCAAACGGGCCGCTGGGTTCGATGGGGTTGCCCTTGACGGCACAGCGCTCGCTCGCGGTGGACCCAAGATTCATTACCACCGGAAGCCTTGTCTATATGTCGACGCGCGTACCCAGGCCCACAGCACCACCGCGTGATCCTGGCGTTCCGTTTCAGCGGCTGATGATTGCGCAAGACACCGGTAGCGCCATTCTTGGCGCCCACCGAAGCGATATCTTTTTTGGAACAGGAAGCGAGGCCGGTGAGATTGCCGGCCGTATGCGCAGTGATGGGCAGCTGTTCGTGCTGCTGCCCAACTAACAAATCCTGCTGAGATTAATCTGGGCAGGATTTACTTCCGCGGGGCTTACTTCCCCGAGAGCCCAGCCTCTAAGCGATCTTTCGCGACCGCGCCCTGAAGCCTGCGGCCATCGGATAAGAAGGTGGTGGGTGTGCCGGTCACACCGAGTGACTTGCCCAAGGCCAAGAGTTTTTCGGCTTCGAATTTGCAGCCACTTGGTGCGGCAGGCGGCTCTTTGCCAAACAACATCCAATCGTTCCAGGCTTCCTCACGGTTTTTGGCGCACCAGGCGTTACGCGAGACTGTCTCTGATTCGGCACGCAGAATCGGGAAAAAGAAGGTGTAGATCGTGACATTGTTCATGTCGAGCAACGTCTTGCGATAGGTTCTGCAGAAGCTGCAATACGGGTCTTCAAACACGGCCATGACACGCTTGCCGTTGCCGCGTACTGTTTTGAGTGCAAGATCTAATGGCAGTTTCGAGAAGTCAATCTTGTTGATCTCTTCCATACGGCCAGCGGTGAGATTGGCGCCTGTTTTCAGGTTGACCAGCTGGCCCTCGACGATGGCAAAGGTGCCCTTTTCATCGGCATAAAGCAGATCGGTGCCAATGCGGACTTCCACAATTCCCGCCATTGGGGTCTTCGATACAGATTCGACTTTGTAGCGGCCCTGAAGCCAGGTCTCGACTGCTTTTTTTACAGTGGATTCAATTGCTGGCGGCACCTTTTGTGGCGCAGTGGTCTGGGCAAACGACAGATTCACCAGCGCAACGCCGATGACCGCAATCAGCAGTCTTGATATCCAGCGCGGCGCATGAAAAAAATTTAATCTCATCAAGTTCTCCAAACCCGTATCAATTCTTGATTACTTTACTGCGGCGAAATGGCCTGACGGATCAGGAATTGACGCAATGGCCCAATGTCGGCCACCAAACGCATGCCCCAGCTGCGCAGTCGCGTCATCGATGGGTGAGTCTGGATAACGAACCGCTGCAACATATCTAACCCCCACTGGACTCGCTTCACGCGATGTCGCCGCTGTTTGTCATAGCTACCCACCAGGCTGTGTGCACCGGGATCGTCTTTGGCGTCTTTCCAGAGCTCTTCCAGCACCAATAAATCTTGAACGCCAAGATTTAACCCGTAGCCTGCCAAGGGATGCACCGTGTGGGCTGCATCACCAATCAACACAGTGCGCAATGCCGATTGCGCATCCGTCAGGATCATGCGAAGCGGCGCACTTGCCGCTTCGCCCTGCAGGGTCAATGTGCCAAAACGATGCTGCGAACGGTCGGTGATTCGACTGGCGAATTCCGCAATCGATTCTGGTGATGTTGGATTTTCTTTGAAAGTGGACCAGACCATCGACACCAAGTGTGGATCTGAGAGTGGCAGCAGGGCGAGAATCTCGCCCTCATCGAACCACTGAGTCGCCACACCGCCATGGGGGGCTTCAGTCTTAAACGTGGCCACCACACCCTGCTGGCCATAGTCCCGCTGACCCCACAAAATGCCCGCCTGCTGGCGCACCCAAGAACGGGCACCATCTGCACCGACCACCAGCTTGGTCTGCAGGGTCTGGCCAGCGTAGGTAATTTCGACCTGATCGACCGATGCCTTGACCGCATCTGGTTTTGCTTTTACGCGATGGATCTGGGGGCGAAACTGAACGGCTTGCTCGAGTGCGTTCAGCAGGTCCCGATGCAGGATCATGACCGAGAGGAAATCAGCACCCGCGTCGGTTGCGGAGAGGTCCACACGCGTGTTGCCAGTGAAGACCTCCATGCGGGTGACGGTGCACGCATGGGGCTGTGCGGCAGTCCACACGCCCAGGCGCTTTAATAGGTCAACGGTAAGGGGCGCCAGGGCGTAATTACGAGCATCGGCACCGTCGGTGCGGCCCTGCTCTTCGGGACCAAACCAGATGACTTGATGGCCAAGGTGGGCTGCCGTCAGGCAGGCAAGAGCGCCCATGATGCCGCCGCCGATAACGGCGATGCCCGCCTGGGCTGGGAGGGATTTGGAGTGATGTTTATTGGTCATAGGACCCTAAGGATCGCCCGAGAGGGGCGGGCAAGGCAAGTCGGTGCGGGGCTTAGGCTATACTGTCGTCCTCGTTTTGATGCCTTTTCGGCATGACGAATGTGGCTCGGTAGCTCAGTCGGTAGAGCAGAGGACTGAAAACACAGGGTAGTCTTCCTTATGGGACAGGTTCGGGTGCAATGCCTAGACTTAAGACCGGTAAAACAGACCCACATTGGTAAGAATGTACTAGAGCGCTTTAGTCGCCTTTAGTAATTTAGCCATCAATACCTCAGATAATTTAACCTTAACAAATAAAGATATGTGGCAAAAAGCTGTTGCCAGAGTCAACCTCGCCCGGAGAGAACGAAATGGTCGCCATACCTGTTAACCCACTCAATCCCCTAATTGCCGGTATTCGTGCAATTTATCAAATAGCAGGCGACCTGAATGCGTTCGTAGACAAACACATTCAAGAGATGATTGAAAGCGAAAATCAAACCATCAGTTCTGCAGGGCGCGTACTAGAGGGCGCGAAGTTTGGTTTTGGAATTGGCTATATCACTCCGCTTGCGATAACCGTCGTCGGGCAGCTAATCCTAGGTAACAACCTTTCCGCAATCGGGGCGGCAACTAGCGGTGTAATTTTGACCAACCCGCTAGCGATGACCTGTGGCGCGATCGGCGCCATCTACTACGGCTGGAAAGCGTTAAACGTTGAAGAGCAAGACTCAATCCTTGAGAAAGTCTGCGAGACATTCAATGTGGGAAAAGAGCTTATCCGCGCAATGATCAACTACGTTACTACCTCGCTTAAACGAAGCCTTTCATCAGAAAATCTTGCAGACCTTAGGAAATTTGTGAAAGAGAGTATCGACACACTTGGTCGTACAGTAGGAGTGGTCGCAAAATCGCTGCTAGAAGTGATTAACGATGTTGCAAACTCTGTCAAAGAAGGTTTTAACAAAGTAAAAGATGGTGTAAGCAGTACGGCAGAAGGCGTAAGTAACTCTGTCAAAGATCGATTTGAGAAGAAGTGATTTTTGACCTCCTAAAAATTAAAAAGTCCTTTGGCGAGCAAAAAAAGCATTGAGGCCACCAGCAACCAAAAAATCACAATCAAAGACCGGCCGATTCCGTATCTAAATAAGCTGTAACCGACTGACGCTATGATGATTGCGCCGAAGAAGTAGGCAAGGACAGTTGACATGCTTGAGCCCTTAAATTGTGTGTTTTGCTTAGCGAAGTCTTAAACCATTACGACTGCTGGAAGTTTCAAATCTTTTCTTTTCCTTTGCCCTTTGCGGCTGCGCTAATCGCGGCCCCGATAAAAAGCCCGAGCACCACAAGTGATCCTAGAGCAGCGTCGAAAAAAGCTTTAATTGGAACGATGAATGTAACCCCCCAGAGCGCAAAGATAACCATTGCAGGCACCGCCGTCTTTTTTCTCAATGGGAGTTTTTCTACAATCTGCTTGGGAATAGCGATTCCGAGCTCGATAGCATCTCTGGCGTACGCTACAAACGCATCAGCGATTGTTTGGTAAACCTCGTCTAGATCAATTTCCTTTGGAGCAAATTTCCCGGCGCCTTTTCGCATCTCCTCTATCAAATGCCCCACAGACTTAATGTCTTTCGCCTCTATAACCACCTTCGGAGGAGGCTCAGGCTGAACAACCGAGCAGCCAGCGACTGGATACAACGCCAACGCCCCCAGCCCTTTTAAAACTGTTCGCTTTTGCATAGTGACCGCCTTTTTAAAGTTTTTTATATAGATAACGATTACACCATAAAATCGTTTTAATTTGCGATTTGGCGCAAGTGGGTAAAAAAAGGGCAGCATGCTTATGAAACACTTAAAAAAACTACCGACAAAGTTTGTGACTTGCATTTTATTTTTTTCGGCGCTCCCATCTTTTGCGTCGAATTGTAAAAATGCAATAACACAGCGCGAGATGAACGCATGTGCTTCATCAGCTCTTGATCGCGAAACGAAGAAAATAAACAGCGTATATGGCGATCTCAGAGCAAAGTTGGATGAAAAGCAAAAATCCAAACTGAAGGAAATTCAATTGGCGTGGATTAAATTCCGAGACTTGAAGTGCAAATTTACGGCATCCGGAGTCGAAGGTGGATCTGCGTATCCGATGGTACGTGACGCTTGCCTGGCAGAAATGACTCAACAGCGCATTAAAGAGCTCAGTCGTTTTCTTAACTGTGAAGAGGGCGACTTGAGTTGCCCAGTAACGCGGTAGAGTGTGCGAAAAGTAAACCTAAAGAAGTAGAACAGATACAGCCATCTGACGACAGCGACCCTTCAGAGTGCTGTGAATAGCGCCTCGAAAGTAATCCAACGGGCTCAGGCACCCCAATGCACATCGAACTAGCCAAATGGGCTCAGTCATGTCATTTTTAGATTTAATCGGGCTCTCATTTCCGTCAAGAAAACTTACGCATGAAAGATGCTTACATGACAAAAAAACTTACGTTTGGGCAATGGCTTGGGCTTCGGTCCGCAGAGTATGTAGTGATCCTGGCACTCCTCGGGCTGTTTGGCGGGGAGGGGACCTTTGAAGAAACACTCAAGGCCGGAGTAGTGGTTTTCGTAGCCGTTCGGATCCTGGTGCTTTTAAAGGTCCTCAAGTGATCAAATTTTTTACATCTAACTACACACATAAAGGCAAAAATGACTGAATATTTTCAAATCTTCATGCTGGTAGTAGGCGTCTATGCGTCTAGGAAGGTCTTCGCTTGGGTCGAGGAGGAGTTAAGGGAGTAACAAGGAAAACCCAAGGAAGCACTCAAAAATTCCCCTGGCTCGGCGGTCTCGGCAGGTCTTTCCCATGGCTCTAACATCCTCAAGCACCCCAGAAATGGCTCTCAGAAGCCATCCTCGGTGAGGGGCCCATTGGAGAAAGGACCCTAAGGATCGCCCGAGAGGGGCGGGCAAGGCAAGTCGGTGCGGGGCTTAGGCTATACTGTCGTCCTCGTTTTGATGCCTTTTCGGCATGACGAATGTGGCTCGGTAGCTCAGTCGGTAGAGCAGAGGACTGAAAATCCTTGTGTCGGTGGTTCGATTCCGCCCCGAGCCACCATCCCTTGATGGCCTGCCCGCCCGGGCACATAATCGGCAGCATGAAACGCCTGCCGATTGAACCCACAAAACTCGCTGCTTTTTGCGAAGCCAACGGCATTCGCAAGTTGTCACTGTTCGGCTCGCAGCTGCATGGCACCGCAAGGCCTGACAGTGATATTGATTTATTGGTGGAGTTTTATCCGGATCGGGTGCCAGGGTTTTTTGGAATCGTGCGCATGGAGTGCGAACTATCAGAAATGGTTGAGGGAAGAAAAATTGATCTTAAAACCCCGATGGGGCTCTCTCATTTCTTTCGTGACCAAGTTCTAAAAGAAGCATTGCTGCAGTATGGCAATTAAAGACATAGCTCGAATTGGGCACATTCTCGAAGCAGCAGAAGACTTATCAAAGTTTTTAGAGGGCAAGGACAGGGCTTCGCTGTCATCTGACAAGATGCTTCGGTATGCGGTTATAAGAGCTATCGAGATTATTGGCGAAGCTTCCTCTCAAATTTCAGCTCAAACTAAAGCGAGCTACCCAGGTCTTCCATGGCGTGAAGCGATTGGTATGCGTAACGAATTGATTCACGCATATATCACCGTGGATGAGGAGATCGTCTGGACAACCGCGACGATAGACATTCCACATTTTGTCAGCGAAATCAAGAGAGTCGGCCTTGACCAACTCAAGGACTGAAACCACAGGGCCGTCTCCCTTATGAGATGCATTCGGATGCAGTGCCCGATGCGAATTCACCATATCGACCCCGTCGTATAACCACTACTAAAGCTAAATTTTTTTCTAGGGTTCAACCAAAGAAACAACCGTAGCGATCGTGTTCAATGATCGCCAGAGCCTCTTCAATGGTATCTGCGACGGGGTCAGGTTCGTAAGCTTGCCACTTTCCGCTGGCTCGCATCCAGTAGATATGCCATAGGTCGGCGGTCTTGATGTACCTGAGTTTGGCAAATGGGCTTCTGGTGAATTCGCCCGGATCGCCCCGCCAAACCGGACGAACCTCGAGAAGCATCACGGCTTGCCCATCAATTTCGTAGTCGTAGTCAAGCTGCTTCTTGATCTCCGGCGGCACACGCCGGATACACCAGTCGCCGACAAGATGGTCAATTCTGCCAATTTCTTCGATACTGAGTGCCATACGATGCTGAAATTAGGTTTGAGTATGAAGCGTATATTATCAACGGCATAGGTGCGACTGAACCTCGGAACCAGGCAACCACCAGCTGGACGGGATGACGCGCAGATCAGGCATACTCGGCTTTGGTCGGATTGAACCGCCCCGCCACGCGCCGTTAGGCATCACCGCGCCGACTTTTCAACGTACGCTTTTTTAGTAAATCGATCCCATTTTTGGATTACTTCGATGATGAGACATTTCCTCAAGGCCGTCGGTGGTCTTTTACTCATGTGTGCGGCCACGATCTCATTTTTTCATCAGCAGTCGCTGGACGCTATCGTCTTTTTTGTAGAGCGTTATCTCTCGCCTGATAACCAACTCGAGCCGCAGACGATCATGCTGATTGCTGCATATTTCTTTCTTTTAAAAATTTGTCTAGTTGTGTTGGGTGTTTTACTGGCCACGCCCCTTGGGTACATTTTATGGCTTGCTTTTCGGAAATTATGCGAAGCAGCTATAGACACGTCAAGGCTTAGGAGTTTTTTGTTTGCTAATTCCCGCCTGCAAGAGACAACTGAAAAGAGATTTTTTATAGCAAGCACAGCGGCAGCCTTATTAATGCATTTGCTTGTACTGATTATTGGTGAGCCAGCCCATGAGGGACTTTTGGAAACGACCAGCACCTTTTGTTTTCTTTTGGCGGGATTCTTGGCGTTTTATGCTCTTTTCCACGCTCGGAAGCAGTCGGATATTGACATACTTCCAAAATCTACAAGGCTGTTCTTAGGCTGCCTTGGCGTTGTTCTTCTAGTGCTTTTTGGTGAGGAACTGAGCTGGGGGCAGCGAGTGTTCGGCTGGGAGTCGTTTGGTATCTTCGAAAAGTACAACTTTCAACAAGAAACCACGATTCATAACTTTTTTAATCCTCTCTTTACCTTCATTTATCCAGCGGTTGGAGTGTCGTTTTTTGTTTCCAGTGTTTTGTTTTGGGTGTTTCCAGCAAAGAAAGTCCATGCGCTTTTATTTTTGATTGCGCCCCCACCGAGTTTCTCTGTTTTAATCTTTGCGATGGCGGGATTTAGTTTTAAAGGACATAGCGAGGCATTTGAGGAACTCTTGGCCCTATTCTTCGTCTTGTACACCTACCGGATAGTATTAATTTTGAGGAAGGTGCGAACAGCGGCGCGTTGATAAGCCTTGTGCTGCGCCTTGCTGTCTTCTCGCTCACTACAGTATCAAATCGCTAACTAATCAGACAGGACGATTGAGCGGCCAAGGGAGACGGCCCCAGATGCCCACTTCGGCCGTGAAAGGTTGTGCGACTGGCAGACCATGCCAGACGGTGCCGCAAGGCTTCAGAGCTTTAGCCGTGTTTTTCGACATCGAATTTTTAGCAAATTAATCGCTGTGACTTTCACGGCAAATCAACGGCTTAGAAGACCCTGAAAATCCTTGTGTCGGTGGTTCGATTCCGCCCCGAGCCACCACTCTCTAACCGTCTATCGACTGACTCTCCCCCATTAACGGGGAATGCAGCATTCACTCTCCACCTACTGGGTAGCCTGACGCGTATGTCTGAAGATCTTAGCGACTAACAAAAATCCACACAAAAAATTCCTGATCGGGAATTTTCAGTCTAAAAAGCAGTCTTTTTTGTAAAAAATTCCCGAACGGGAAATAACGCTTGCACCGCTCTTCACTCTGGGCAATAATTTCCCGAACGGGAAACAAAGCGATTCATGAGCTCCATACAAACCACAGAAAACCTCGGCGATGCACTGCGTGCTGCACGCAAGCAGCTAGGCCTAACGCAGCCCCAGCTTGCTTTGGCGGCCGGGGTTGGTGTGCGCTTCATCGTGGACCTTGAGGCAGGAAAGCCCACTCTGCGTTTTGAAAACGTGCTGCGCGTGATCGACGCCTTGGGGGGAACGCTCCAAATTACTGGCCTAGCATCATCAGCCCCTGAAAATCACCCCGCAGGCGACAAGCATGGTGCATGAGCTGGAGGTCTGGCTGTTCGCCGATCGGATTGGAATCCTGTCCCTGAGCGAGGGTCGATTGAGTTTCCGTTACGCCCCGGATTGGCTCTCACGCCCTGACGCGGCGCCCCTGTCCAGCTTACTGCCTCTGCAAGCAGAACCATTCCACGATCATCACACGCGGCCCTTTTTTGCGGGACTATTGCCAGAGGGGCAACTCCGGCGACTCATTGCAAAGCAATTTCAGGTGTCGAGCCAGAACGATTTTGCGCTGCTTGACCATATCGGTGGGGAGTGTGCCGGGGCCGTGACCCTGCTGGAGCCAGGGCAGTCGATGCGTAGTTCTGAGCAAGAGGAAGATGTTCAGTGGCTAAGCGGCGAGGAGATTGTCGCCATTATTGATGAACTGCCACACCGGCCGATGTTGGCTGGCAAGACTGGCTTGCGGCTCTCACTGGCCGGCGCTCAAGACAAGCTGCCCGTGGTCTTCGATGGCGCCCGGATTGGCCTTCCTAGAAACGGGACGCCCAGCTCACATATCTTGAAGCCTGCCATCCCTACCCTGGCAGACACAGTCACCAACGAGGGGTTTTGCCTGGCGCTGGCCGAAGCTATGCAGCTCAAGCCAGCCATGTCACAGGTGCATTCTGTGTTGGGGCGACAGTTTCTGTTGGTCGAGCGCTACGACCGGGTGGTCGATGCGCGAGGCCATCGGCAGCGACTGCACCAAGAGGACTTTTGCCAGGCGCTAGGCGTAGTGCCAGAAATGAAATACCAGAACGAGGGTGGCCCGGATCTGGCGCAATGTTTTGATCTAGTTCGGCGGGTTGTGCGGCCTAGCGCACCACAAATTCTGCGCTTGCTCGACTATGTGATCTTCAATGCATTGATCGGCAATCATGACGCACACGCCAAGAATTTCTCGCTGCTCTATGCGGGCAAGTCCGCCGTGCTGGCGCCGCTCTATGACGTGCTTTCGACAGCGGTCTATCCAGGGTTGACGCCGAAGATGGCGATGAAGATTGGTGGCAAATACAAGTTCGATGACGTCCAGGCGCGGCACTGGGATCGGTTCGCTGAAGCAGTTGCACTAAGCAAAGCTCAGACCAGAAAGCGGATCTTGGCATTGGCGAAATTGATGCCGCTTGCCGCGCGTGAACTGCAGTCAGACCCCAAGCATGGCTTCACCAACCATGGTGTGGTCGAACAAATCGTGAACTTGATCGAGCAACGCTGCACCCTGACAATACGACGGATTTCTTAAAGGAGTGCATTTTTTGGCTTGGCTTTACCTAAGCATTGCCATCTTGGCTGAAGTCGCTGGCACAGTCGCGTTGAAATACACCCAGGGTTTTACTAAGCCCTTGCCCCTTCTTGTGGTCATCTTTGGCTACGGTCTGGCGTTTTTTCTGCTTGCCAAAGTCGTTCAGACCCTACCACTTGCCATCACTTACGCGATCTGGTCGGGGGCTGGCATTGCGCTGGTTGGTGTCATTGGCTGGTTAGCCCTGGGACAAAAGCTTGATGTCGCTGCGCTTATGGGAATTGGATTGATCATCTTAGGGGTTGTGGTAATCAACGTGTTTTCAAAGTCTATTTCGCACTAATCATGCTTTGGTTGAAAATCAAATCTCGTGCAACTCATACGCAGAAGTAATCTCTGCAGTCATGCCCAACATTTTGGTGGCAGAACAGTATTTAGACTGCGACAGATTAATAGCGCGCTCAACCAGATTTGGTTTTAGATTGCGGCCATAGATTTTGAAAAGCAGATGGATCTTGGTGAAGACCTTGGGGTCGGTCTCGGCACGAGTAGACTCGGTAACCACCTGACACTGATGTAAATCGAGTCCGCTTTTCTGCAGAATCAGCACCACATCATAAGCGGTGCAGGCAGCCGCGCCTGAAAGCACCACTTCCATGGGCCGCGGGCCAAGATTGCGGCCACCGCCTTCGGGAGCGCCGTCCATCACGAAACTGTGGCCGGAGCCGGTCTCGGCAATAAAGCTCATGGTCTCTTTGCCAGCCCAGCGAATGGTGCAGTCCATTTCAGAATCCTTTTCTTAAAGCGGGGGGGGGTTATTGGATTAAATCCGCAGAATCAATGAAATGGAATTTTATAGTGGGTGGCTTAAGGCCGGCCCCCCGGCGCAAAACTCGGGTTTCAAGTTCATCCATCTGCAGCTCCACGCGATAGTCCTCGCTAAACGTGCGATCCCACCGGGGCAGCAGTTCTTTCAGATACATGTAGTCCCATTCCAGGCGTTTGATTGCCCCCGTGGCCTCGAGCAGAGTGAGCTTGGGCCACCTCTCGCCGCCCGGCCGGCCATACGTAACCACACTCAGAAACGAAGTGAAATCTTTATAAAAGGGATCGGATTCATCGACAGTCTTTCCATTGGAATAGACGGCATCCATCAGATAAGTCACGGTCAGGTTACGTTGGGAGCGCTGCGCTGCCTGAAGTATCAGATCGTGAATGGACCGAGACAGGCAAAGTTCGGCATGCCCGCCGGCGAGATAAATCTGCTGGACATTGACCGGGAACGCTATGTCTCCGTCGATGGATTTGACCCAGTAGTCAGGCTGACAGTCTTCGAAAAAGTAGCTCTGAAGTGGGCTCTCATCCACCAAATAAACAACTGGGATCTTTCCTTGTTTGGCAAACCGTACCGCTGCGTCCACGCCGTATTTCGTAGCGTGACGGGGTTCAAAGACACTCGAAGCATGGGTCACGATTAAAACCGCGCGGTCTTTGATCTGAATCGCCCCCGGATCAGTAAACCTAGGCTCCGGGCAACTCGCCTGGGCAGTTTGCAGCCAAAAACCAGCGATCAAAAAACCGGTCAGGCGGTAAAAAAATGGGGCTAAAGGGACCTTCATGATCGAAATCAAGTGGTGTTTTTTTATAAATGTATACGGATTAGAGGCAAATGAAAATGCCAGAGCAAGACCGAGCCAATTCCACTCAAAAAGCCGCCCCCAAGGCCAGCACCCTAGGGTTTCCCTGATACACTGACAACTCCAGCTCATCTGAGAGCTGAGTTTTTACGAGGTTGCCATGTCTGTAAACCGTGCTGTAGAAACCAAAGACCAAGTCGTCAAGATGTACACCATGTATGGCGCAGCATTTATCGCGCTGATCGCGGGCGTATCGGCGATGGGCTGGTTTCTCTATAACGTCAACGTCGGCTAGACCGGCTCAACATGCCTGGCGTTGATGCGCCGGGTGCCAACTTTTTCAGGGCATTTGCTCAATCGGGATGTCCAAGGGCGTCTTACTGTCTGTTACCGCCTCGGTGCTCTTTGGCGTGCTGTATTACTACAGCACTCTGCTGGCCCCGCTGAGTGGTGAAGATATCTTTGCTTGGCGAATGATTTTCACCATCCCCTTTATGGTCGGCTTTGTGGCGGCTGTGGGCGATGGCCACATGGTTCAGGCCATCTGGAAGCGCGTCAAAACCGAACCCACCTTAATTCTGGTGCTCCTGGCATCGTCGGCTTTTTTAGGTCTGCAGCTCTGGCTATTTTTATGGGCACCAACTGCCAATAAAGCACTTGAAGTGTCTTTGGGCTACTTCATGCTGCCCCTGACCATGGTGCTGACTGGCCGGGTGGTATTCAAAGAAAAACTCACCCGTTGGCAGAGGCTTGCTGCCTTATCGGCACTCATTGGCGTGGCCCATGAACTGGTTCGGGCCGGAAGCTTCTCGATCGAAGCCCTGGCCGTCGCTCTGGGCTACCCAGTCTATTTTGTGGTGCGCAAAAAGTTTGGGATCGACCACATTGGTGGGCTATGGTTTGACTTGGTGTTGCTGCTGCCGGTTGCGATCTGGTTTGCACTACAAGGGCAGGTCAGCATGGATTTTGTACAAGAAAACGCTAAGTTCCTGTGGCTGCTGCCCATACTCGGATTGCTGAGTGCATGCGCCCTGATAGCCTATATTGTTTCGGTCCGTTACTTAAGCTTTGGGCTTTTTGGGCTACTGGGTTACGTGGAGCCTGTGTTGTTGCTATTCGTGGCACTACTGCTTGGCGAAACCATCAGCGGTACGGAATACTTTACCTATGGCCCGATCTGGCTGGCCGTTGGGTTTTTAATCATTGAAGGCATTCTGTTCTTGTCCAGACCGAAACGCGTCTCTGGGTAGAATTCGGGGGTAACGCCTATGACAAATGCCGAAGCCGTTTATTTATTTATCGGTTCGCTCATCGCCGGTAGCCTGTTAGTGCTACTCGGGCTGTGGTTTTACATCAGACACCGAATCAAAAAAATTGAGAAAGAAGAATGCGACAACTAATTTCGACCGGTTCACCCTTTGAAAAAACCATGGGCTACTCACGGGCCGTTGCCCAGGGGCCGTTTTGTTTTGTGTCTGGCACCACGGGCTATGACTACGCCAAGATGGAAATGCCCGATGACGTTGCGGCTCAGGCAGAAAACGCCTTGGCTACGATTCAGTCGGCCCTGGCACAAGCAGGCTTTGAAATGAAAGATGTGATTCGGGCCAATTACTACATTTCTAAACCCGAATATGCAGACGCCATCGTGCCGGTACTGGGCAAAGTCTTTGGTGATGTGCGGCCTGCCATCACCCTGCTGGTGGCTCAGTTAATGAAGCCGGAAATGAAAATCGAGATTGATGTAACGGCGTACAAGGGCTAAGCGCGCTTAATTGTTAGCACCTGATAAACGCCCCCAAAAAAATCTTGGGTGGATTCAATCGTAAGGCCGCAGTCTTTTGGTAACCAATGGGCGATGCCCTTGGTGAACAGGTCCGTTGCGAAGGGCTCGAGCACCTGAAGCACAGGCTTCCAAAAAACACGGAATGGATTGAACCGGGTGGGTTTTGAGTAATCCACAACGACCATGGTGCCACCAGGCTTTAACACCCGGGCAGCCTCTTGCAGTGTTTTTTCACGGACATCAGCGGGCTGCTCATGCAGTAAAAAGAACAGCAAGACCTGATCAAAGTTATCGTCAGCAAACTTCAATGCCCCGGAGTTCATGCAATACAAATGAACCCGCTGATCGGGCGCAAGCTTCGCACTGAGATTGCCAAGCTGAACCGGCAGGATGTCCACGATTTCGAGCGATGCATCCGGGGCCAGACGGTCCACCATCATTGGGGTAATGTCGCCATAGGCGCAGGCCACCTGCAGATTTTTTCCCTGAATGGGCTGCCCAAGGGCACGCAAAGCGGCATCTCGCAGGCGGTTGTAATTGCCCCACAAAATGAGATTGACCAGCCACTGGCGCTCAAAAAAACGAACAGCCTTGGGGTGGACATAAGCCCACCAGTAATGGGCCCGAAGATATTCGGGAACCGGGGGGGCGCTTGGCGACGTGGTCGGCCTTAAATTGGGGTTCGGTGGTTGGAACTTGGTCATCATGCTTTTTGCCTGAGGGACGGCACAACCCACACCATAGCGGATTTTTCCGGCCGAGTCCTCGTAAAATCTCAAACAAACGGCGAATATCCAGGCCGTTTAACTGACAAAGGGGGAGACGATGTCAGCAGTCATGGAACAACCGCAGCAATTACCGGCCACCGCCGCATTTGGATGGCTTGCCCAGGGTTGGCGCGAAATGCGCGAAACGCAATTTAAGGGTGTGGTCTACGGCGTTATTTTTGTGCTGATGGGGTATGCCATACAAACCGTGTACCAGCACCTGTGGCAGATGACCATGGGGCTTACCGCTGGATTTTTTCTGGTGGGGCCCTTTTTATGCTGCGGCATCTACGACATTTCCCGACAAAAGGAGCGGGGCTATAAGATCAATGTGTCTGCCAGCACCATGAGCTGGTCCCGCAACTGGAAGTCCATCGCGTTTTTCGCAGCGATTCTGACGTTTTTTATGATCGTCTGGGCCCGGGTGTCGGTGGTACTTTTCGCACTATTTGGCACCCACAATTACCCCGACCTGAAAGACATGATCAGCAAGATCATCTCGCTCGACAACATCGAGTTCTTGATGGTCTGGTCAGGGGTGGGCTTTGTGTTTGCCAGCCTGGTCTTCGCAATCTCGGTGGTATCCATGCCCATGTTGCTGGACCGCGGGTCCGACACCATGGAATCGATCGGCACAAGCGCCAAGGCATTGTGGGCGAACCCAACGGCCATGCTGGTCTGGGCAATTTGTATCGTGGTGATTATTGGCGCAAGCCTGGCGATCTTCTTGCCGCTCTTGGCAATCACTGCACCGCTGATTGGCCACACGACCTGGCGTCTTTACAAGACGCTGGTGCCACCACGCTGATTGTCACCGGTATCCAACACGGTGTCAGACACCACGTTACGGTGTCTGACACCGTGATGTAGACATCGTGATCCGTAATATCGCCGTGATGTCTTAGCGCGACAGGGCGTCGATACGTTTTTCTAAACGATCAATGGCGTCACGAAATTCCCGCAGGGCCTGATGATGGGCATCTGCCTGGCGGCGGCCGACCACCACCTGGCCTTCGTGAATGGCATAGTCCGCGACTTGTTTTGCGAAAAGGCCTGCGGGTGACTGATTCCAAAAACGCTCCCAGGGCGAGATACGCTCTTTCATGAGTTGCACCAGGGGGCCAAGTTTTTCGGCCACCATGGCATCGCCCTCGATCCGCGGGCTCTTGGTGATGTCGGAGCCAATCACAATCGTGACATGGGGCTCTTTGATCTCGTTGGCATCAATCACGGGGTTGTTGGAGCGCGCCGCAATTAAGCCGATTTCTTTCAAAAGACCATCGGCTTCGATTTCCCAATCCACACTGCCGCCGATGGGAAAGACGATCCGCATGCGCTTGCCCGCAAGGCCCCGAAGGGCCTTGTGCAAATCATCATCTTTGGCAATGGCCCAGTTCAGGGCGGCAATCAGATTGTTTTTCAAAATTTAGGCTTCAACCTGAGTGATACCCGCCAGCATCCAGCCCATGTCGCCGTTTTTCACGCGATGCAGGGTCCAGACTTCATCGAAGTCAACAGCGGGCGCCTCTGCGCTTTCACGGATCAGACCGCTGAAGCGAATCTGGACTTCATCAACCGGTTTGCCGAAATCGTCTTGGGCATCGGACATGCCAAGCCACTCCGCATCTAAATTCACGACCTGGGTTTGGTTAACGGCGCCCTTGCGATCAGCGATTTGATGTGACAGTTCACGTGTCATTTCAGGCGTGCAGAACTCTGCCAAGGCATGAATATCACCCGAATCCCAGATAGCCTGGAGTTTGGTGAATTGCTCACGCGCGACTTTTACGAACTGCTGAACTTCTTCCTGAGACACGGCGGTTGTGACAGCAGCGGGTGCGGCATCAAAGGCGCCAGCGCCCGTTCCAGCTGCGCCCGACGATGATGGCCAAGACACATTAGAGGGGCGTGCTTCAGCACCAAGGTCGTGATTGCCGTAGCCGGTTTTGGCCATCGCAGGCTGGCCGTAACTGCCAGCTGCGGCCTGACGACGCGCGGCAAACATGCGAAATACTGCGAAGAGCACGACGACCGCCAAGAGAATCAGCATCAGGCTCATGAGCTCTTCACCCAAGCCCAAATAAGAAGCAAGTGCTGCAAGGCCCAAGCCCGCAGCAATACCGGCCAAGGGGCCCATCCAGCTTTTACGCGCTGGCTGAGCGGCAGCGGTTGATGCTGCACCGGGATTGGCGGCCTGCTGACCCTGGGGTGCAGTCTGCGGTGCTGTGGCAGGTTTTGCCGGTGTGGTTGTGGGCGCAGTTTTAGACGGTGCAACGCGGCCGATGTTGCTGCCACCGCCAAGGCGCTTGGCCTCGGCCTCGATGACGGGGGCACCGACCAACATCACGCTAACAACAGCAGCCAACCATGATTTCTTATTCACTTGACGGTCTCCTGATTGATCTTCTTTAAACCACTTCAATTACAGCTTGATTGCCTGATGCAGTGCCACCACGCCTGCCGTCATTGTGCTGAAGCGCACAATGTCAAAGCCAGCATCACGCAGCATCTGGGCCAACTCTTCCGGCCCGGGGTGCATACGGATCGACTCTGCCAGATAGCGATAGCTCTCTTCATCGTTGGCGATCTTTTTACCCAGCCAGGGCAGCACCTTAAAGGAGTAGACATCGTAGAGCTTCTCCAGCGGAGGGGCTACCTTGGAAAATTCTAAGACCATTAATTTGCCGCCAGGTTTCAATACCCGATGCATTTGCTTGAGCGCAGCCAGCTTATCGGTCATGTTGCGCAGGCCAAAGGCCACGGTCACCAGGTCGAACTCGTTGTCGGGGAAGGGCAGATGCTCGGCATCGCAGACCACGGCCTCGGTCGGATAGCCCGCGTCAATTAATCGGTTTCGGCCACGCATCAACATCTGGCCATTGATGTCACTCATGACCACGCGGCCCTGGGGGCCAACTTTCTTGGCAAAAGCCAAGGCCAGATCGCCCGTGCCACTGGCCACGTCCAGCACCTGTTGGCCAGGCCGCACATTGGCCTGTGAAATGGTGGAGAGCTTCCAGAGCCGATGCAGGCCGCCTGACATGGCGTCGTTCATTAAGTCGTAGCGGGCTGCGACCGAGTCAAACACCCGGGCGACGCGCTTGGCTTTTTCGCCTGTCGGGACTTCCTGAAAACCAAAGTGGGTCGTGTCGTTTGTAGTCATAACCGAATTGTAACGGCGGCTTAAGACGCGATTTTTTTGGTTGCGCTTTAGAGACTGGCGGCGCGTTAGTGGCTACCGCAGCCGCCCGAGCCACAGCCTGGCTTGCCACAGCCACCCCCGCTGTCTTGCGCCATAGCGGCCAAATCGGGCTCGCGGCTTGCGCCTGCCTGGGTCAGGCGGGCCAGGTAGTCAGCCCAAAGAGCGTCTTGGTTCTTGCCAAGCCAGGCAATGTAATCCCAAGAAAAAATGCCAGATTCGTGGCCGTCACTAAACTTTGGCTTCACCGCGTAATGGCCGACCGGATCGAGCGACTCGATGATCACGTGCTTTTTGCCAACCTGGAGGGTCTCTTGGCCGGGGCCGTGGCCCATGACCTCGGCCGAAGGAGAATAGACCCGCATCAGCTCAAATGGGATACGGTACTGTTCGCCGCCTTCGTAGCCGACTTCCAGAACCTTGGATTTGACGTGGACCGTCAGGCTAGAAGGAACCGAGGAAACTGTTGGATCATTGGCCATATGCATGTCACCGAGTTGTCATATTGATGAAATAAAGTCCGGCCAACCGGACTTTTATACAGGGTTAGGATGGCAGAAATTCCATCCAAACACACTCCGGACTTTTGTGGATATTTAGGCGCCAGACCCACCCTTATGCAAAGCACGATTTTGGTTATTGAAGACGAACCCGCGATTGCCGAGCTACTGTCGGTCAATCTGGGGTTTGCGGGCCATCGGGTCTTGGTTGCTCAGGACGCCGAGATCGCGATCCACATGGTGGCCTCTGAGCTTCCGGATCTGATCCTGCTGGACTGGATGCTGCCGGGCATGTCGGGGG
Organism: beta proteobacterium MWH-UniP1; assembly: GCA_036362785.1. Taxonomy (NCBI): domain Bacteria; kingdom Pseudomonadati; phylum Pseudomonadota; class Betaproteobacteria; species beta proteobacterium MWH-UniP1. The sequence goes on along the minus strand of CP143625.1, from coordinate 162,837 downwards.
TAAAGCTGGCGAAAAAGCTTCGCAGTGAAGATCGGACCAAGGACATTCCGATCATCATGTTGACCGCCCGCACCGACGAGACCGACAAGGTGGAAGGCCTGGAAACAGGGGCTGATGACTACATCACCAAGCCCTTTTCGCCCAAAGAACTCATGGCCCGGATCAAGGCAGTACTGCGCCGCCGGGCACCCCAGCTGACCAATGACACCGTGGAAATTGGGGGGCTGCGGCTTGACCCGGCCACCCACCGGCTCTGGGCAAAACACCAGGGCGAAGACTTGGTGCTGGACCTGGGGCCCACCGAATTTCGTCTGTTGCACTTTTTTATGACCCACCCCGAGCGGGTCCACAGCCGGGCCCAGCTTCTGGATCAAGTCTGGGGCGACCATGTCTTTGTGGAAGAGCGCACGGTAGATGTCCACATTCGGCGGCTACGCAAGGCACTCGAAGCGACTGGCCATGACCAGTTAATTGAAACGGTCCGCGGCAGCGGTTATCGGATTAGTGCCAAGCCCGGTAGCCAGTAAGCGCGGGCAACGACACCCCCAACGCTGGGGTCGGCTTTCCCTGGCCCGGTTCGTTTGAAAAACTTGCTTCTCTACCGAAATTGGCCGCGCGAACGCATCTTGCGCGAGCGATAATTCCGCTATGACTGGATTCTGGGTTCGCATCGTGACGTATCTGGGCGGCATCGGCCTGATCGCCTGGATCTTTGGCCTGATTGGCGGCCCCCGCAATGGCTGGATTACCGCTGTGCTTTTGCTGGGCGGCTGGGTGGTCTATCAGCTCTATTACCTGCAAAAGACCATGGGCTGGCTGGAGAATTTCCGCCTGGACCAGGTCCCACACATGTCGGGCACATGGGAACTGTTAGCGGCCAAGATCTATCGACTTGCAAAATCCAGCGAGCATCAGCGGCAGCAACTCACCGAGGCCCTGAAAGATTTTCGTAGCGCCACCGAGGCGATGCCCGACGGCGTGGTCACACTGGATGAAGACAACCAGGTGATTTACGCCAATGAACAGGCCGAAGAGCAACTGGGCATTAGCAACGAAAAAGATTCGGGCCGCAATCTGATCAACATCGTCCGCCACCCCGAGTTTGTGGCGTATTTAAATGGCACCGAGTGGGACAAGTCCATCACGCTAAAGGGCCTGCGGAGTTCAAACCGAGCCCTGCAGATTCAGTTAATTCCGTACGGCACCCGGCAACGCTTATTGATGACACGGGATGTGACCCAACTGGATCGACTGGAGACCACGCGGCGTGACTTTGTGGCCAACGTGTCACATGAATTAAAGACACCCCTTACCGTGTTAAGTGGTTTTCTTGAAACTCTACGCGACCTGCCGCTTTCCGAAGAGCAACGTCAACAATATCTGGGGCTCATGCATGGCCAGGCCCGGCGCATGCAAAACATTGTGGAAGACCTGCTGATGCTCTCGAAGCTGGAATCAACCAGCGGGCCGTCGCAGGAAGATGAGATTGACATGAAGCTGGTGATTGGCCGATTGCTGGCTGACGCCAAAGGCATGAGCCGCGACCAACACCAGATTGAGGCCAGCCAAATCGTAGATATACGGCTTATGGGTGCCGAAGATGAGTTGGTTAGTGCGTTTTCAAACCTGGTGAGCAATGCTATTCGCTACACACCTGTTGGCGGCAAGATCACACTCGAATGGTCGATTAACCCCAAAGGCTGCGGCGTGTTTTCTGTTCGCGATACTGGGCCTGGCATTGAATCCCAGCACCTGCCCCGATTGACCGAACGTTTTTATCGTGTGGACCGTAGCCGGTCCCGAGAAACAGGTGGCACCGGCCTGGGCTTAGCGATTGTGAAGCACATCACCACCCGGCATCAGGCCCAGCTGGTGATTGATAGCGAGGTCGGGAAAGGCAGCTGCTTTTCGATTGTCTTTCCAGAGCGGCGGCTCAAAAAATCGGTTTAATCAAGCCGCCTCTAGCGCAGGCTAAGTTGAAGATGATGCATCAACGACCCTGCGCTTAAACCAAGACCCGCTCAATGCCACCGTTGTTCGCAGCATCAACATAGCTGGGTAGCCACTCTTCACCCAGCATGTGCTTCGCAAGCTCCACCACGATGTAGTCTGCATCGACCGACACATCTTCGGTGTAACGGACCAAGCCCTGAAGACACGATGGGCAAGAGGTCAGGATCTTCACCTGAGTGTCCGTGCCCGATTCATTGCGAAGTGCATCTGCGCCCTTGCGCATCTCTTCTTCTTTGCGGAAACGCACCTGAGTGGAGACATCTGGCCGAGTAACCGCCAGAGTGCCCGACTCACCGCAGCACCGATCATTTTTATCAACCTTGCCATTAAGGTCGCTGTTGATCAGTGTGTTCACCACTTTCAATGGCTGGTGCTGCTTCATGGGGCTGTGGCAGGGGTCGTGATACATGTAGCGTACACCTGTGACCGAATCCAACCGAATTCCTTTTTCCATCAGGTATTCGTGAATGTCCACAATCCGGCAGCCCGGAAAGATCTTTTCAAACTCATAGGTGGAGAGCTGGTCGTAGCAGGTGCCACAGGAGACCACCACCGTTTTGATGTCCAGATAGTTCAACGTGTTGGCCACACGGTGAAAGAGCACCCGGTTGTCCGTGATAATTTTCTCGGCCTTATCAAACTGGCCGGAACCGCGCTGGGGATAGCCGCAGCAGAGATAACCCGGTGGTAACACGGTCTGCACACCCACATGCCAGAGCATGGCCTGGGTGGCGAGACCCACTTGCGAAAACAACCGCTCTGAGCCACAGCCCGGGAAATAAAACACGGCCTCGGTTTCACTCGTTGTGACTTTTGGGTTGCGAATGATCGGCACGTAGTTCTGATCTTCAATATCCAAGAGTGCGCGTGCCGTCTTCTTGGGCAGATTGCCGGGCATTTTCTTGTTGATGAAGTGGATCACCTGTTCGCGCACCGGGGCCCGGCCAAGAGTTGCCGGCGGCTTGGCCGTCTGGGCCTTGGCGAATTTTTTTAGCACATTGTTGGCCGTGCGCTGGGCCTTGTAGCCCCACTCAATCATGACCTTGCGGGTGAGCTGAATGGTCTGCGGGTTGGTTGCATTCAAAAAGAACATGGATGCGACGGCGCCCGGATTGAATTTCTTTTTGCCCATCTTGCGCAAGAGATTGCGCATATTCATGGAGACATTGCCGAAATCAATATCGACAGGGCAGGGCGTGTAACACTTATGACAGACGGTGCAATGATCCGCCACATCGCCAAATTCATCCCAGTGCTTGATCGACACTCCGCGACGGGTCTGCTCTTCGTACAAGAAGGCCTCGATCAGAAGCGAGGTCGCCAGAATTTTGTTGCGCGGTGAATACAAAAGGTTCGCACGCGGCACATGGGTGGCGCAGACCGGCTTGCACTTACCGCAACGCAGACAGTTGGCAAATGAATCCGCAATCGATCCAATGTCCGACTGCTGCATGATCAGGCTCTCTGCACCCATCAGGCCAAAGGATGGCGTATAGGCGTTTTCCAGGTTGCCCCCGCGCAAGAGTTTGCCAGCGTTAAAGCGCTGCTCGGGATCGACCTTGGCCTTGTACTGCGCAAACGCATCGAGTTCGGCTTCGGTCAAGAATTCCATCTTGGTAATACCAATGCCGTGCTCACCAGAGATCACGCCATCAAGTGATTTGGCGATTTCCATGATGCGGGCCACTGCACGGTGGGCCTCTTGCAGCATGTCGTAATCATCAGAATTCACCGGGATGTTGGTATGCACATTGCCATCACCCGCATGCATGTGAAGGGCCACAAAAACGCGCGAGCGCAAAACTTCCTTGTGCGTGGTCTCTAGCTTTTCCATGAGCGGCACAAATGCATTGCCCACGAAAATGCCACGCAGGGGTTCACGCAATTCACGCTTCCACGACACCCGAATCAGGTGCTCTTGCACCAGCTCCACCAGCCGACAATCGGCTGCGCGTGACAGACGTTCTTGCAGCTGGGCCTCTGAGAAATCAATGCCATGGGCCAACAGCTGCGGGCGCAACGACTCCACTGAGTCATAGAGGTGCGACAAGATAAACGACCAACGGCCAGCGATTCGATCAAAGAGCTGCTGGGCATGGCCAATGCGACGGGCCAGATCTTCTTCCAGCGTTTCGCCGTTATTTAAGTCGGTCGCATGCAGGTGCGTGGCTGGCCAATTGCTCGCCAACAGATCACGAAACGCGGCAATGATTTTTAACTTATTGCCAATGGAGAGCTCGATATTGATGTGCTCAATCGCATTGGTGTACTCGCCCATGCGCTTTAATGGAATGACCACATCTTCATTGATTTTGAAGGCGTTGGTGTGACGTGCGATCGCGGCGGTGCGGGCCCGCTCTGACCAAAACGCCTTTCTTGCTTCTGGTGAAATGGCCACAAAGCCTTCGCCTGCATGGCGATTGGCAAATCGAATGACTTCCGAGGCCGCTTTGGCCACCGCCTGGTCGTCATCCCCCACAATGTCGCCAATCAGCACCATCTTGGGCAGGGTGCCACGCTTACTCTTGGTGGCGTAGCCCACTGCACGCAGATAACGCTCATCCAAGTGCTCCAGGCCTGCCAACAATGCGCCACCGGGCTTTTGGTCCAGGAAGTCTTTGATCTCCACAATCGACGGGACAGCATCTTGGGCATTGCCAAAGAATTCCAGGCAGACCGTGCGGATATGGTGGGGCATGCGATGCAAGACCCAACGGGCACTGGTGATCAAACCATCGCAACCTTCTTTTTGGATGCCGGGCAGGCCGCCTAAAACTTTGTCGGTTACGTCTTTGCCAAGGCCCAGCCGGCGAAAACGCCAGCCTTCCAGTTTGACGGTCTCTTGGCGAATGGCTTGGCCCTGCATGGCGCCAGCAGGGTTGGCCGAATTGCCGGGCAAAAACTGCTCTGGCGCATACCAAGAGAGTTGAAATGTTGCCCACTCCGCGTCGTGGATCTTGCCCATGTTGTGATCTAGGCGAGTGACTTCTAACCAGTTGCCCTGTGGGTCCACCATGCGCCACCAGGCCAAGTTATCAATGGCAGTGCCCCACAACACTGCTTTTTTACCGCCGGCATTCATGGCGATGTTGCCGCCAATACAAGAGGCATCTGCCGAAGTTGGGTCCACTGCGAAGACCACGCCAGAGGCATCTGCTGCATCCGACACGCGGCGAGTCACCACACCTGCGCCACTGAAGATGGTGGCCACAGGCTCTGTCATGCCCGGCAGAGCGATGCGTTCAACGCGACCGAGGGTCTCGAGTTTTTCAGTGTTGATCACCGCCGAGCGGGAGGTCAGCGGCACCGCGCCACCGGTGTAACCCGTGCCACCCCCGCGCGGGATGATGGTGAGGCCCGCCTCAATACAGCCGCTCACCAAGGCAGGAATTTCAGATTCAGTGTCTGGCGTTAAAACAACAAAGGGGTACTCCACACGCCAGTCCGTAGCATCCGTTACATGCGAGACACGGGATAGACCGTCAAACTTCACGTTGTCGCTGGCAGTCGCTTTGGCCAAAACACGGCGAACACGTTTGCGCAGTCTGCTGGTTTCATCGAACTCTGCATCAAATTTTTGAACAGCTGTTGTTGCCAGCTCTAATAAACGGCCGACCTTTTGATCGCGGCCTTGCTGCAGGCCGGCATCGAGTGCGCTGACAGCGGCTTCGACCTGATCAATCGATCGACGGCGATTCACTTCCGATAAACGGTGATGCAGGGCTTCGATCAGCTGACGGCGACGCTTGGGGTTGTCCAGCAAATCGTCTTGCAGATAGGGGTTGCGGCTCACCACCCAGATATCGCCCAGCACTTCATAGAGCATGCGGGCCGAGCGGCCGGTTTTACGCTCGCCACGGAGTTCCGAAATCAGCGCCCAGCCTTCGGCCCCCAGAACGCGCAAGACAATCTCACGATCAGAAAACGACGTGTAGTTGTATGGGATCTCGCGAAGCCGTGCGGGATTACGGGCCGGATCGGCACGATCGAGCTGGGCCAAGACAATCGGGTTTAACGGAGCGTTCATTGAGACCGGTCGGGTGGTTCGGAATCCGTTATTTTCCCTGTTTTGCCACCAAAACGCAGACTGGAATGCAGCGCTGGCATAGGGCTTTGGGGGATTTGGGTTATAAAACCAACATGGAATCTGATTATTTACGAAAAATCTTGACCGCCAGGGTCTATGACGTGGCCCAGGAGACTCCGCTGGAGCCCGCCCGCGGCCTGTCCCAGCGACTCGGCAACCGGGTGCTGCTCAAACGGGAAGACATGCAGCCGGTGTTTTCTTTCAAGCTGCGCGGGGCCTATAACAAGATGGCTCATCTCACCCAAGCCCAACTGGCCAGGGGCGTGATCGCCGCCTCTGCTGGGAACCATGCCCAGGGCGTGGCGCTATCGGCAAGCCGGATGGGCTGCCGGGCCGTGATCGTGATGCCGGTCACCACCCCAGCCGTGAAGATCAACGCCGTAAAGGCCCTGGGGGGAGAAGTGCTGCTCTTTGGGGATTCTTACTCCGACGCGTATCAGCACGCCTTGGATGTTCAACAGCGCGAGGGCTTAACCTTTGTGCATCCTTTTGACGATCCCGATGTGATTGCGGGCCAAGGCACCATTGCCATGGAACTCTTGCAGCAACATCAGGAGCCAATTGATGCCGTCTTCATTGCCATTGGCGGGGGCGGACTGATTGCCGGCATGGCCAGCTACATCAAGCAGGTCAAGCCTGAAATCAAGATCATTGGTGTGCAGATGACCGACTCCGATGCCATGGCCCAGTCCCTGAAAGCCGGGCACCGTGTGACACTTAAGGAGGTGGGTCTGTTTTCGGATGGCACTGCCGTCAAGCTCGTTGGCGAAGAGACCTTTCGTCTCTGCCAGAAATATGTCGATGACATTGTGCTGGTCGACACCGATGCTGTCTGCGCAGCCATTAAAGATGTCTTTGAAAACAGCCGAGCCATCTTGGAGCCCGCAGGCGCACTGGCCATTGCGGGTATGAAGGCCTGGGTCGAGCGTGAGCAGGTAAAAGACAAGACCTTGGTTGCAGTGGCCTGTGGTGCCAACATGAATTTTGACCGGCTGCGTTTTGTCAGCGAGCGTGCTGAAATCGGTGAGCAACGCGAAGCTGTATTTGCCGTGACCATTCCAGAAGAACGCGGAAGCTTTAAGCGCTTTTGCCAAACCATTGGCGATCGCAATGTCACAGAATTTAATTATCGAATCGCTGACGCCAAGGCCGCCCATATTTATGTCGGCATCCAGACCCGTGATCGGCAAGAGGCCCACGATGTTGCGAAAGCCTTTGAGTCGGGCGGCTTTAAAACTCTGGATTTGACCGACGATGAGCTGGGTAAGCTGCATCTGCGGCATATGGTGGGCGGCCGCTCTGCACTGGCAAAAAATGAGCGGCTTTTTCGGTTTGAGTTTCCAGAGCGGCCTGGCGCCTTGATGCGGTTTTTATCGTCGATGCATCCCGATTGGAATATTTCTCTTTTCCATTATCGGAACCACGGCGCTGACTACGGCCGAATTCTGGTGGGCATACAGGTGCCCGATCAGAATGAAGCGGCGCTACAAGACTTCTTAAAACAACTGGGCTACCCGCACTGGGAAGAAACCCAGCACCCCGGCTACCAAATGTTTCTGTCGGCGTAAATCAATCAGGCGGCTTATCCAGACCCCGGGAGAAGTCAGCCTGAAAGATTTTTTACGGTAAAAGTTTTTACAGCAAAACGCCCTGACAGATGTGGCGCAGCGCCCCGGACACTAGGCTAATGGCTAACTTCCACTGCCATTTAATCTGCCAAGTCTTTTCGCCTGATGCGTATCGCCATTGTTGAAGATGATCCAGTCCAGCGACAACGCATTGAAGAATTGTTTGTCAATGACGGGGCCAGCACAGAGCTTTTTTCTTCCGGGGGCCGGTTTTTGTCTCGTTCCTGCCGGTGTGACTTCGACTTTGCAATGATCGATATGCGGCTGCCGGACATGTCCGGGCTGCAGGTCTTGGCTAAGTTGAAATCACAAGAGCGGCTGTTGCTTCGGCACATCCCCACCATGATCGTGACCCAAGCACCAAACCCCACGGTGATGCAGGAGGCCTTCGACCATGGGGCTGATGATTTTTTGTTGATGCCCTTTCGCGGTGAAGAACTCCTGATTCGGGCCAAAACCATGGTCCGGCGGGCACAGCCCAGACTCTTCGATGACAAACCAATCTCGGTGGGCCCAATTCGCCTGAATCTGGCAACGCTCGAAGCCACGGTCCACCAGCAGGTGGTGCCCTTGTCCCAAAAGGAATTCCGGCTGGCCTGGCTACTGTTTCTAAAACGGGGCCAGACGGTAGACCGGGCCGAGATTTTGCGGCTGGTCTGGGGCCGACATGACTACCAAAGCTCCAGAACCCTGGATACCCACGTGGGCCGTCTTCGGCAAAAGCTCGGGCTTGATGACCAGACAGAGATTCGCCTGCATTCTGTCTACGGAGTGGGTTACCGGGTGGATGTTTTCTCGTAAAATCAGGGGATTCCATTAGAACCCCTAATTAATGCAGCTTATTACCCTTGGTTTAAACCACCAGTCCGCTCCCCTTTCTTTGCGGGAGAAGCTCGCCTTTCCGGGCGACGCACTGCGTGATGGGCTGCAAGAGTTGCGGTCTAGCCTGAAACGGGCGGCGCCGGAGCAGGCCCTGCTCTCGACCTGTAACCGGACCGAGATGTATCTGGCAGCAGAAAATTTCCAGGAAGCCAAAGGCCAGGCACTGGATTGGCTGGCCTGGAAATCGGGCACCAGCGAAGCGGATCTGACCCCCCATCTTTATCAACTGCCAGACGACCAAGCCGTGCGCCATGCCTTTCGTGTGGCCTGCGGGCTGGATTCCATGGTGCTGGGTGAGCCACAGATTCTTGGTCAGATGAAGCTCGCTGCCCGCGAGGCCCAAGAGGCTGGCTGTTTAGGCACCCATCTGCACCATCTTTTCCAGCAGGCCTTCTCGGTTGCAAAGGAAGTCCGCACCACGACTGAGATTGGTCTGCATTCGGTCTCGATGGCGGCCGCATCGGTGAAGCTGGCCCAGCGAATCTTTGGCGACCTGTCCCAGACCAATGTCTTATTTATTGGTGCCGGAGAAATGATCCAGTTGGTGGCCACCCACTTTGCTGCTCAGCACCCAAAAAAGATAGTCGTGGCCAACCGCACACTCGATCGTGGCCAGATCCTTGCCCATGAGTTTAATGGCGAAGCCATTGCCCTGGCAGAGCTGCCACTACGCATGCACGAGTTTGATGTGGTGGTGAGCTGCACCGCCAGCACCCTGCCCATTATTGGCCTGGGCATGATTGAGCGGGCAATTAAGCAACGCAAACACCGGCCAATGTTCCTGGTCGATCTGGCCGTGCCCCGCGACATTGAACGAGAAGTGGCCGATCTGGATGATGCCTTTCTTTACACGGTCGACGATCTGGGCGAGCTGATCAAAGAAGGCGTGCAGGCGCGGCAAGATGCTGTGGTGCAGGCCGAAGCGATTATTGATCACGGTGTGCAGTCCTTTATCCAGTGGAAAGAATCGCGGCAGCAAGTGCCCGTGATTCGTGCCCTTTCCCAGCATGCGGAAGAAATTCAAGCCAGCGAGTTGGCCTTGGCCAAAAAGCGTCTGGCCAAGGGCGATGATGTGGATGCCGTGTTGAAATCGCTCGCCCATGGTCTTTCCCAAAAATATCTGCATCGGGCCTATGCCCAACTTCACCAGATGGGGCATTTAGACCCTGCCGAGCGTGAACACAAAGCCGAACTGATTCGTGAGCTGTTCGGTCTTCAGAAAAACAATCGAGACCACTAGATGAAACCCAGCCTGCTGGTCAAACTCCAGCAGCTGGCCGAACGCCTGGAGGCGGTCGACCGTCTGCTGTCGGCGCCCGAGGTAGCCAACCGCATGGATGAATTCCGCAAGCTCTCCAAAGAGCGGGCGGACTTGGCCCCGGTGGTCGAGAGCTTTCACGCCTATGAGGGCCTGCAAGCCGATTACGCGGCAGCACAAGACTGGCTAAATGACCCAGAGCTAAAGGCCTTTGCACAAGACGAGATCACACGATTAAAGGCGGCCATCGAAGACAAGGTTGCCGAGCTTCAACGGCTCTTGCTGCCCAAAGACCCCAACGATGACCGCAATGTGATTTTAGAAATTCGTGCTGGCACGGGCGGTGATGAATCCGCTTTGTTCTCGGGCGATTTACTTCGGATGTATATGCGCTACGCCGAACGCAAACGCTGGCAGACCGAGATTTTGTCCGCAAGTGAATCGGACTTGGGTGGTTATCGCGAAGTGATTGTTCGTGTCGTGGGCCAGGGCGCCTATTCCAAATTAAAGTTTGAATCGGGGGGCCACCGTGTGCAGCGTGTGCCACAGACCGAGACCCAGGGCCGAATTCACACATCGGCCTGTACGGTTGCGGTTCTACCCGAGGCCGATGAATTAGAGGAGGTCGTCTTTACGCCCGATGAGCTCCGCATTGATGTGTTTCGAGCTTCCGGTGCAGGTGGTCAGCACGTGAACAAAACCGAATCCGCGGTGCGCATTACCCACCTGCCCACGGGCCTGGTCGCGGAATGCCAAGATGATCGCAGCCAGCACAAAAACAAAGAAAAAGCTATGAAGGTGTTGGCGGCACGTGTACGTGATCAGCAAGAACGCGCTGCGCAGGCCAAAGAGGCCAGCGCCCGCAAGCTGATGGTGGGTTCTGGCGATAGATCAGAACGCATTCGTACCTATAACTTCCCACAGGGCCGCGTGACCGATCACCGGATCAATCTCACGCTCTACAAGATTGATGCCCTGATGGACGGAGATCTTGATGAGCTCACCGGCGCATTGATTGCGGAGCACCAGGCCGAGATGCTCACTGCCATGGGCGAGCAATAAATCGCCAATGCGTCAGGCACACCAGCACTTCACGCACACAAAATTTTCAACCAGGCGTTGCGCTGATGAAGAGATCTAGTTTTCGTGAGCTGATCGCGGCAACCCCGCTGCCCAAGCATGAGCTCTGGCCGCTATTAGAAGCCGCCAGTGGCAGGCCACGTGAATTCATTCTGGCCCATGACACCGATCTGGTTGATGTCGGCGCGCAGGCCCTGTTTTTGCGCTGGATTGGGCAACGCCAGGCTGGCGTGCCGCTGGCCTATCTGGTGGGCGGCCGTGAGTTTTATGGCAGAAATTTCTGGGTCAACGGCCACACCCTGATTCCACGCATGGAAACGGAACTTTTGATTGACACGGTCAAGGACCTGCTGGGCCAACATGGCGGTGAGGGCCTTCGGTTCTGTGATTTGGGCACGGGAAGCGGCTGTATTGGAATTACGCTTGCCTTGGAATTTCCCCAGGCCCAAGTCTGTGCCAGTGATATATCGGGCGGTGCCCTGCAGGTGGCACGTAACAATGCGGTCTGGCTTGGTGCCGGGCCCCGAATGCGCTTTTATCAGGGCGCTTGGTGGCAGGCCTTGGGTCAGGCCCCGGCCACCTTTCACGGAATCGTGAGCAACCCCCCGTATATCGCACCGGGAGATCAGCACCTTAGCCAGGGTGACCTCAGATTCGAACCTGTTCAAGCCTTGGTCGGCCAGGGCAATGGCTTAGACGACATCCGAACCATTGTGGGGGGGGCGATAAATCGTCTCGAACCGAATGGTTTTTTATTGATCGAACATGGGTTTGATCAGCAGGCAGCCGTGATGGAGGTGTTTCAACAGGCCGGTCTTGTTCTCGTGAGGGGGCTCACAGATCTGGCCAATAACCCCCGTGCAGTGCTTGGTTTTCGGGGGTCGTACTAAACGATTAACGCGCCGGCTGGACCTTGGTGCAGTACACTTTCCCCATCTTTGGAGAACGCTTATGGACGCAAAAGAATTTATTCATAAAACAGTTACCGAACACCCAGTCGTGCTGTTCATGAAAGGCACCGCACAGTTTCCGCAATGTGGTTTTTCGGGCCGGGCTGTGCAGTTGCTGAAAGCCTGTGGTGTGAAAAACGTGGTGACGGTCAACGTGCTGGAAGACGAAGAAATTCGCCAAGGCGTGAAGGACTACTCCAACTGGCCCACCGTACCCCAACTCTATGTCAGCGGCGAGTTCATTGGTGGTGCCGACATCATGGGTGAGATGTATGAAAGTGGCGAATTAAAAAAGACCCTGGACGCTGCTGGCGCCACGGGTTAACAACGCTATATCGCAATGAGATTCGCCAAGCGCACAAGCGTGTTTGGCGAATCTAACGCGCCAGGCAAAGTGTTATTTCTTAACCTGCTTGGCCAGCCGATAGTCAGGCATTCTTGAGATGTAATCGGACACCGCTTCGATATCTTCGCGGGTGTATTTCTCAATCGCCTTGACCATCTTCGGATGGGAGTTACCGCGGATGCCCTTCTGGATGTATTCCATCTCGCGCACCAGATAGCCGTAATGCTGGGCGGCAATCACGGGATAAGCCATACTGGCCTGACCCTCGCCGAATTGGCCGTGGCAGGTGGCACAGTTACCCCCGTCGTACAGGGCCTTGCCCCGCGCCAACGCCAAGCCGGATCCTTTGCCATTTTCACGTGTGGTCTGCAGTGACTCTACATACACAGCAATATCCGCAATCTCTTGTGGGGTGACCGCATGGTCATTGGAAAACGGCTCCATCTTTGGGTTCACGCGAATACCCGCGCGAACCTCGGTGACTTGCTTGATCACCACGCTAGCATGTTGGCCGGTCAGCCGCGGATAGGTGCCGTCTAATAGTCCACCGGCGTCAGCCTTGTGGCAGCCTCGGCAGCCACGAAAGGCTTCTTTCCCGTTTTCCATATTCCCCGTGAGCTTAAAAATCTCAACCTGCTCTGGCAAAAGCTTTCCCCACTCATAGGTCTTGCCGCCATAGACCTGAGGACTGGGCGCAGGCTCTGCCGACTTGGCTGATGAGATTGCGACAGTGAGACCAACAACAAAAAGGCCGAGGGCCATGCCAAAAGACATGGTGCCGCGCTGAACTAGATTGCTTTTGGTTTTGGTGAGTCTCATTCTGTATCCCCTTTCATGGTGACGATAAATTCCGACACCGCACGAATTTCCGCTTCACTCATACGCTGGGCCACAGCACGCATCAGGCCGCGATCATCATTGTCACGCTGACCATTTTTATAGGCCAGCATTTGTTGAATTGTGTAGGTTGGATTTTGGCCAGCAAGCCTTGGGTACCGATTTGTGCCGGTGCCGTCGTCGTTGTGGCAACCCGAACAGGCTGGCACCGCCGTACCCACAACACCTTCAAAATAAATTTCTTTACCCTGGCCGGTTATTTTGGCGTCACCTTTTCCTGGTGCAGGTGGTTTTTGTGCCCGAAAATAGTTGGCGTATTCCTGGAAATCTTTTTCATCAATGCTCGCCATGATGCCTTGCATGACGGCTGATTTACGCTTGCCGCTTTTGAAATCTGCCATCTGACGGGCAAAGTACGTCGGCTGAAGCCCGGCCAAAAAAGGAATGTCTGGTGTTGTGGATGATGCGCCATTGGCACCATGGCAACTCGCGCAGAGTTGGAGTTTTTCAGGAGCAAGGGTCTGGGCGAAACTCGCTGTGGGCAGTGCGATCAGGGCAAACCCACTTAATGCCCACACGGCCAACGCCGTTGCGGATTTCCAGAATTCGCGGCCACTACAACAGCAGGCTTTGTTCATTTCCTGTCCCTCCCAGGACTGCGCACCTGTTATTGATCAAGTGTCGCCACAACCAAGAAACACTACAACGGAAAACCCAGGCGATTTAATGGTGCCGACTATCTGACTCGAACAGATGACCTATCGCTTACAAGGCGATTGCTCTACCAACTGAGCTAAGTCGGCGTTGTGTACGGCCTGAACTTCCGAATGTGCCCCTTATTTTACGCGAGTCAGTTTTGGCCGCCCGCCCGTTGGTTTTGGGGCCGGTGGCGCTTCGCTTGATTCCGCTGTGGTGAATTCCTGAACGTCTTGCTCGGGCATTGCGTGGCCTTCGTCGGCTTCCGTGGCCGAACCCACGGCCTGAAGTCTCGGCTCTGATTCTGCCATGGCCTTGGGCACTTCAAAGGCCATGCCGTTGCCCGTTTCTTTCGCGTAGATGGCCACCACATTGTCCATCGGGACGAAGATCTGATGAACACGGCCTGAAAAGCGCGCCTGAAAAGAAATGTCGTCGTTGCTGATCACGAGTTTGTCAGTGGCCAGCATGCCGATATTCAACACAATCTCACCGTTTCTTACGTGCTCGGAAGGCACGCGTACACCCTCGGTTACCGAGACAGCCAGGTAGGGGGTAAGCCCATTGTCCGTGCACCATTCGTGAATGGCGCGGACCAAGTAGGGCTTGGTGGAACTGGGTTGGACTTCAGACATGTGTGCGGTGTTGGTGATCAGCGAAGATATGGCGCTATCTATTGTGTCGATAGCGACGAATGCCGATCATCGACGCATGATTTTTTCTGGCGGGGTTAGTGCCTCGAAAAACGCTGGCCGCGAAAAAATGCGCTCGGCGTATTTCTGTACAGGCACAGCCGTCTTGGGCAGCTCAATGCCGTAGTAATCCAGGCGCCACAACAATGGGGCCAGGGCCACATCGATCATGGAGAACTCTTCACCCAGCATGAATTTGTTTTTGGTCACAACCGGGGCGAGCTGGGCCAGACGATCGCGCACCAGAACGCGGGCCTTGTCGACTTTCTTGGCGTCTTGTTTTTCAAGCGCCTCGACATGTACAAAAAGCTCACGCTCAAAGTTCAACAACAGAAGACGGGCACGGCCACGCTGAACCGGGTCGGCCGGCATCAACTGCGGGTGGGGGAAGCGCTCATCGATGTACTCGTTGATGATATTGGACTCGTACAGGATCAAGTCTCGCTCAACCAGGATGGGCACTTGGCCGTAGGGATTCATGACCGAGATGTCTTCGGGTTTGTTGAAGAGATCCACGTCACGAATTTCAAAGTCCATGCCTTTTTCAAACAGCACGAAGCGGCAACGATGACTAAAAGGGCAGGTCGTACCGGAGTAGAGCACCATCATTTTTATGGCTCCTTAATAAACGAAGGGTGGAGCTGTAAGCCCCACCCTGAAAATGTGCAAACAACCGCCTGGAATTACTTGATGTTTTTCCAGTAGGCCTTGTTCAAGCGCCAAGCCAAAACAAGGAAGATGGCCAAAAAGATCATGACCACGATGCCAATGGTCTTGCGTTGGAATTGGGCAGGCTCTGCGGCATACGCCAAAAACGAGGCCAGATCACCGACATAAGAGTCGAACTCGGCAGGCGACTTGGTCTTTTGCACTTCCCACAAGACATGGGGCATGCCCACACCAACAAAGGTCTTGTTGTTCCAGCCGCTCGGACGGGTTGGGTCTTCATAGTAAGTGCGCAAGAAGGTGTAGACCCAATCTGTGCCGGATCCGGCCGCGGAAGAACGGGCACGGGCAGTCACGGAAAGATCAGGGGGGGCGGCACCAAACCAGCCCTTGGCATCCGTGCGATTCATGGACGTGCGGATGTAGTCGCCCATCTTTGCGCCAGGGGGCATGATGGCCTTGATCTGCTCTTCGGTGAAACCAATGTCAGTCAGGCGGCTGTAACGCATGGCCGACATGCCGTGGCAGCCGATACACGTATTAAGAAAAATCTTGGCGCCATTTTGCATGGCTTCCTTGCTGCCAAGCTTGGCTGCCGGCACGGCATCCAGTGCAGCCGCACCAACCGCTGCGAAGGCTTGGGGCGCAAGGGCCACCGTCACCACAGCCGACACGGCAACGAGAGCTTTACGGAGGGACTTATGAATGTTCATCTGAGTAGTTCCTTAAAAATGGTGCCGGTTCAATGGGGTTTGAACGTAACGCGGTCAGGGACAGGCTTGAACTGCCCGATTGTTGACCACAGCGGCATCAGAGCAAAGAACGCGAAGTAAAAAACTGTGCCCACCAAGGAATACATCTGACCAAACGGGAACGGGGGCAACACGCCGAGGTAACCAAGGATGAAAAAGTTGATCACAAACACGGCGTACAGCAGCTTTTGCCACATGGGGCGATAGCGAATCGACTTCACTGGGCTCTTATCTAACCAAGGCAGGAAGAACAGAATCACCACGCCTGCGCCCATCGCCACAACACCCCAGAACTTGGCATCGAGCACGCGGAAAGTGATGGCTAACACCACCAGAGCAGCAATGCCGCCGGCCTTCATGACCATGGACAAGTTGGCACGCAACACCGCCACTGCACCAATTGCAGCACCACCCACCATGACCCAAGTAAAGACATCGGTCACAGCACGCAGCATGGAATAAAACGGCGTGAAGTACCAGACCGGCGCAATGTGCGGCGGCGTTACCAGCGGATCAGCCGGAATGAAGTTATTGAATTCTAGGAAGTAACCGCCAAGCTCGGGCGCAAAGAACACGATGGCGCAGAAAATAATCAAGAAACCGGCGATCCCCAGAATGTCATGAATCGTGTAGTAGGGATGGAAAGGAATGCCGTCCAAAGGAATACCGTCGGCATTTTTCTTGGCCTTGATCTCAACACCATCGGGATTGTTCGAGCCGACTTCATGCAAGGCGATGATGTGGGCCGCGACCAAACCAACCAACACGAGCGGAATGGCGATCACGTGGAAGGCAAAGAAGCGGTTCAAAGTAGCATCGCCCACCACAAAGTCGCCACGGACCCAGACCGACAGATCAGGACCAATCAAGGGAATCGCGGCAAACAGGTTCACAATCACCTGGGCGCCCCAGTAAGACATCTGGCCCCAGGGAAGCAGGTAACCGAAGAAGGCTTCTGCCATCAGCATCAAGAAAATCAGACAGCCAAAGATCCAGATCAACTCACGTGGTGCACGATAAGAACCGTAGACCATGCCGCGCCACATATGCAGATACACCACCACGAAAAACGCTGAGGCGCCCGTGGAGTGGAGATAACGGATCAGCCAGCCAAACGGCACTTCCCGCATGATGTATTCCACGCTGGCAAAGGCCACGGGAACGCCTGCGGCATTTAGCGATGCGTCTGGCTTGTAATGCATGGTCAAAAAGATGCCGGTGACAATCTGCAGCACCAAGACCACCATGGACAGTGAGCCAAAGAAATACCAGACGTTAAAGTTTTTCGGTGCGTAGTATTCCGACAGGTGCTCTTTGTACATCTTGGTGAGCGGGAATCGATGATCGATCCAGCCCAAGAGGCCCGTGGTTGTTATGTTTTTTTCAGCTGCCATTCAAATCTCCGAGATTCAATTCTGAGTTGTGCGCGGTATCGCTTAAGTTGAATTAGGTTTCGCCTTTTTCGTCTTTACCGATCACGATCTTGGTGTCCGACAGATACATATGGCGGGGTACTTCCAGGTTATCGGGTGCCGGCTTGTTGGCATACACACGGCCTGCGTGGTCAAAGGTAGAGCCGTGACATGGGCAAAAGTAGCCGCCCTGCCAGTTGGCATCCAGCCCCGGCTGGTTGCCAGTTTCAAACTTGTTGACCGGCGAGCAGCCCAAGTGGGTGCAGATACCAACGGTCACCAGAATTTCAGGTTTGATCGAGCGGTGACGGTTTTTGGCGTATTCGGGCACTGGAAGCGCCGTACGCTCCGATTTGGGGTCAGCAAGCTGGCCTTCGATTTTTTCCAGGCTGGCGAGCATTTCGGGCGTGCGGCGAACCACCCAAACCGGCTTGCCGCGCCACTCCACGGTCTTCACGCCGCCGGGAGGGATATCCGAAATGTCGACTTCGACCGGTGCGCCAGCAGAACGGGCCTTTTCAGAAGGGGCCATCGAGGTCAGCAGGGGTACCGCAGTTGCGGCTGCGGCCACAGCGCCAGCGCCACCACAAGCAATCAACCAGGTGCGACGCTCGGGTTCAATCTTGTCCGTTGAGGGAGGGAAACTAAGTTCTTGGTTGGACTGAGACATAAAAAAGCCTCCTTAGAGTCACGATTAGGGCAAACACGTATTCTAAGCCAGCCAAGGGGGTAAGTTCCAGCAATAATGGCGGCTATGGCAAGACGCATTTGGTTGATTTTCGCTCAGGCAACAACCCTGGCTTTGGCGGCACTTTTCGTGGTGTTGACCTTCAAGCCCCATTGGGTTGCCAACCTTGGGACCAATCCCACGCTCACGGGTTCCGGTGATCTTGGCCTGCGTGAAGGTGGTGCCCCGATTGCTGCGCACGGTTTTCGTGATGCAGCCGCCCGGGCCATGCCTGCCGTGGTCTACATCTTTACCACCCAGAAGCAGATCCCGAACCACCCCCTGCTGGATGACCCAATTCTGCGCCGGTTCTTTAAAGACGCTCCCGGCCGGGAACCCACGTCTGGCTTAGGCTCTGGGGTGATCGTGTCAGAAAAAGGCTATGTGTTGACCAACCACCATGTGATCCAGGGGGCCGATCAGATTGAGGTGGGCTTGGCCGACGGCCGGCGGGCCAAGGCCGCCTTGGTGGGTTCAGACCCCGAGACCGACCTGGCCGTATTAAAAATTTCACTGTCAAAGTTACCCGTGATTGCCTTTGGCCGGCCGGCAGATGCCAGGGTTGGCGACACCGTCTTGGCCATTGGTAATCCGTTTGGTGTGGGCCAGACCGTGACCCAAGGCATCATCAGTGCCCTTGGCCGCACCAGGCTTGGCATCAACACCTATGAAAACTTTATCCAGACCGATGCAGCCATCAATCCGGGCAATTCCGGCGGGGCCTTGGTCGATACCCAGGGGCATCTGCTTGGGATTAACACGGCGATCTACACGCGCTCGGGCGGCAATCAGGGCATTGGCTTTGCCATTCCTGCAGACACCGCCCGAACCGTCATGGAGGCACTGGTCACCAAGGGCAAGGTCAGCCGCGGTTATATCGGCGTTGAACCGCGGGACGCGCCGGAAGGAGATGGCAGCCTGATTGCCGGCGTGCTGCGCAATGGGCCAGCCGATCAGGCCGGCATACAGCCTGGCGATATTGTGGTGGCCGTGAACGACCGCAATGTCCGCAATATGACAGAACTGATGCAGACTGTTGCCGCGATTTCGCCCGGCAGCCAGGCGAAATTTAAATTACAGCGGCAAGGGAAAACTGCTGAGGTTCTTGTAAAAATCGCCGAACGGCCAAGTTCAGCGCAGCGATAGGGTTAGCCTTTATTTGATCGCGCTGCCTCAGCAGCTTCTGCGGCTTCGGCCTGCGCTTGGGCCTCTGCCTCGGCGAGTTTTTCGCGGGGTGTAATCCACTTCGACATCACCATGCCAAGCTCGTAAAGCAGGATCATCGGCACGGCCAACATGAACTGGCTGATGACGTCAGGGGGCGTCACGATGGCCGCAATAATGAAGGCAATCACAATGAAATAAGAGCGGAATGCTTTAAGTTTGGCCAGCGTGACCATTCCCAATCGCACCAACACCATCTCGACCACAGGTGTTTCAAACGACAGGCCAAACACCAGAAATAAGGTCATGACAAAGCTCAGGTATTTGTCGATATCGGTGGCCATCTGCACACCAGCGGGCGTGTAGGCCGCAACGAATTTAAAGACCGCCGGAAACACAAAGAAGTAGGCAAAGGCCATGCCCAACAAAAACAATACGAAGCTGCTGATAATGATGGGGGCCGCTAATTTCTTTTCGTGCTCATAGAGCCCCGGCGCAATAAAGGCCCAGGCCTGATACAGCACATAAGGCAGGGCGATGACAAAGGCCACCATCATGGTGACTTTCATCGGCACAAAAAACGGGGCTGTCACATCGGTCGCGATCATGGATGTGCCCGCCGGCAATGCTTGAATCAGTGGGTTGGCAAGCGCCGAGTAAATGTCTGGGGCCCAATACACCAGCGCCAAAAAGCAAGCGATCACCGCGCCTGCTGCGCGCATTAGCCGATCCCGCAGCTCTACCAGGTGCGTGACAAAGCCCTCTTCCTTGAGCTCATTTTGGGGATCGTTTGTGGATTGCGTCATGACATTAGAAGTCTTTTCACTGCGGGTTATTCATCACGTGGGCGTTTGGTGTGAAAACGCTTGCGCAGACGATTGCGGACCTTGCTGCGGATACGGCGCTGCTCATTTTGCTCTGTCCAGGATGGCTCTGGTGCGCTGATAAAACCACCGCCGCGGTAAGACGTGCCACTTGCCTGGGGTTCTTTTAAATCACCGTCAAACCCTTCCCAGACATCGTTCGTCGCACTCGTGATGCTGGACGTTACCCCGGTTACTTCTTTTTCAACGCTTTGTACACCGGACTGGATTTGTTCGCCCACGTTTTGAACCTGGGCCTGGACCTTGCGCAGCTCTTCCAAATCGACCTGCCGCTGAATATCAGACTTCACATCGTTGACATAGCGCTGGGCCCGGCCCAAGAGTGTGCCGATCGTCCGTGTGGCGACGGGAAGGCGTTTGGGGCCAACCACCACCAAGGCCACCAGGCCGATCAACACGAGTTCGGAAAAGCCAATATCAAACATGAGACGCTAACGCGAGACGGGGATTGACGGCCAAGCGGGCGCCAATCACCAAACGATGTTGTCCGAGGCCCGCCATCAATGGACTGGGCCGCGGCCGTTATTGAGGAGTCTTATCTTTGGCCTGGACGTCAATCGTCGGGGCTTCGGTCTTCTGCGTGGCGGAGGCATCGGCTGACGTGCCGCCCTCTTTCATACCTTCTTTAAAGCCCTTCACGGCGCCGCCAAGATCCGATCCCAGATTGCGCAGTTTCTTGGTGCCAAACACCAACAAGATGATCAATAAAACGATTAGCCAATGCCAGACACTGAAGGAACCCATCACGGTCTCCGAAAATTAGGGGTTAAAGCCTCATCCCAACGGGGTTCGGCCCGCCGAGAACATGGACGTGAAGATGATACACCTCCTGTCCGCCCACTCGACCGGTATTAATCACGGTCTTAAAGCCATCGGGAGACCCATTTTCCGCGGCAAGTCGCGGAGCAAGCACTAGCATTTTCCCCAAGAGGGCTTGGTGCGAACTATCGGCCTGCTGCAGCGATTCAATGTGGGTTTTGGAAATGATGAGCAGATGCAGAGGGGCCTTGGGATGAATGTCACGAAAGGCGAGCAGCTCGTCGTCTTCATAGACTTTGTCGGCTGGGATCTGACCCTGGGCGATCTTGCAAAA
Source organism: beta proteobacterium MWH-UniP1 (assembly GCA_036362785.1). NCBI lineage: Bacteria > Pseudomonadati > Pseudomonadota > Betaproteobacteria > beta proteobacterium MWH-UniP1. The sequence continues at coordinate 141,670 of CP143625.1, read as the reverse complement.
AATACAGTTCGAGTCGAACGACATCTTCAATATCCTTTTAAAACGTCAGGACTTTGACTGGGCTTTGCGAGCCGCTTTTTCATCTAAGCCTGAGATGCCCTCCCGGCGGGCAAGTTCAGCCAAGACCTGTTCGGGCCGAAGGCCCGCCTGCACCAAGGCCACCAGACAGTGAAACCAGAGATCGGCCATCTCGCTGACCGTGCGCTCAGCGACGCCGTCTTTGGCGGCCATGATGACCTCAGCGGCCTCTTCCCCAATTTTTTTGAGCGCAGCATCCGGGGCCGCCGCCAAAAGCCGGGCCACATATGAACTCGATGGATCCAGGCCTTTGCGACTGGCGATGACATCGGCCAACCGGGCCAACACATGGGCAGGGTCTTGCAGCTCACGATCGGCGGGCTGCTGTTGGGGCTGAGCATTTGATTGATTGGGCATGATGATCCGATTTTATGACTTTGGGTTGGCATACATGGTCGCCGGGTCTTTTAACACCGGATCGACCGCCTGCCAGACAAGCCGGCCATCCGTGCCCTGGTCTAAGCGCAGATACATGCACGACTCACGGCCGGTATGGCAGGCAATGCCGCCTACCTGCTCTACCATCAGCAGGATCACATCAGCGTCACAATCCAAACGAATTTCTTTAACGCGTTGGACATGGCCCGACTCTTCACCCTTGCGCCAGAGCCTGCTGCGTGAGCGAGAAAAATAGACGGCACGATGGGTCGTGGCTGTCTCAATGAGTGATTCACGATTCATCCAGGCCACCATCAGCACCCGGCCAGACGCGGCGTCTTGGGCAACTGCGGTCACCAGACCGCGGTCGTCCCACTTCACTTGGTCGAACCAATCTGTGGTCATGGCATCACGCGCTTTGCTCAGGCAGGCCACGCACGCAGACACCCTTGCTGGCCATATACCGCTTAGCCTCACCGATCGTGTGCTGGCCAAAGTGAAAAATCGACGCGGCAAGCACTGCATCAGCGGCCCCCTTGGTCACGCCATCGACCAAGTCATCAAGACTGCCCACGCCGCCACTGGCAATGACCGGAATGTTGACGGCCTGAGAAACCGCCCGAGTGAGCTCTAAATCAAAGCCCTGGCCTGTGCCATCACGGTCCATGCTGGTGAGCAGAATTTCCCCAGCGCCAAGTTCGGCAACACGGCGGGCCCAGTCCACTGCGTTTAAGCCCGTAGGATTGCGGCCCCCATGGGTAAAGACTTCCCAGTGATCGCCAACACGCTTGGCATCAATGGCCACCACAATGCACTGAGCACCAAATTTATCGGAGCAATCACGCACAAGATTTGGGTTTTGAATCGCTGCGGTGTTGATGCTGATCTTGTCCGCCCCGGCGTTCAGCAGTCGGCGCACATCTTCGACCGTACGTACACCACCACCCACCGTAAGCGGAATAAAGACCTGATCGGCCACCGCTTCAATCACCGGCAGAATCAAATCACGTGCATCGCTAGAGGCTGTGATATCCAAAAACGTGACTTCGTCTGCACCCTGCTGATCGTACTGGCGGGCAATTTCCACCGGGTCGCCTGCGTCTCGCAGATCGACAAAGTTCACGCCCTTGACCACACGACCAGCGTTGACGTCAAGGCAGGGAATGATGCGCTTGGCCAGCAATTATTTGGCTTTCGCAGACAGCTCATCAGCGCGCTTTTGCGCCTTTTGAAAATCGATATGACCTTCGTACAGCGAACGGCCAAGAATCGCAGCCGTGACACCCTCGGATTCAACACCACACAGGGCATCAATGTCTTTCATGCTGGCAATGCCACCGCTGGCAATCACAGGAATGGAGATGCTCTGAGCCAGCTTTAAGGTGGCTTCCAGATTCACGCCGGTGAGCATGCCGTCGCGGCCAATGTCGGTGTAAAGAATTGATTCAACGCCATAGTCTTCAAACTTTTGGGCCAGATCAATCACTTCGTGACCCGAGAGTTTGCTCCAGCCATCGGTTGCCACCTTTCCATCTTTGGCATCGATCGACACGATGATGTGACCAGGGAAGGCCACACAGGCGTCTTGCAGTAGGCCAGGGTTTTTCACAGCCGCTGTACCAATCACCACATAACTTGCGCCGTCATCCAGCATGCGCTCAATCGTGTCTAAGTCGCGAATGCCGCCGCCAATTTGAACCGGCATATCGTCACCAGCGGATTTGATGATGGCTTTAATCGCCGCTTCGTTTTTCACACGGCCTGCGATCGCGCCATTTAGGTCGACCACATGCAGACGGCGGGCCCCGAGTTTTTTCCAATGGGCGGCCATGTCACCTGGTTTATCAGAAAACACGGTCGCGTCTTGCAGGTCACCCTGCTTTAAGCGAACACACTGGCCATCTTTAAGATCAATCGCGGGAATCAACAGCATAAGGCTGGGCTATAAAAAGTTACGGTTTCCAAGTGACAAAATTCGACAAAAGTTTCAGCCCGGCAGCAGCACTTTTTTCCGGGTGAAACTGCGTTGCAACGATGTTATCTCTCGCTACAGCACAGGTAAAGCGTATTCCATACTCACTTTCACCCAAAACATGCTCGGGATTGCGGGGTTCGGCATGAAAACTGTGTACAAAGTAAAACCAGCCGCCAGTGGGTAGCCCTGCGGTTACTGGATGGTTCCATCGCCAATGGACTTCGTTCCAGCCCATGTGGGGGACTTTCAGTGGGGCACCTGCTGCATCGCGTGCGCCACGGTCTGGCGTAAATTTCACAACATCGCCCGGCATGACGGCGAGTCCTGCCGTGTTCCCCTCTTCGCTGTGATCAAAGAGCATCTGCTCACCGACACAGATACCAAAAAAGGGTTTGCTGCGGCAGGCTTCAATAATGGCTTCCTTTAGCCCAGAGCGGGCCAGACTTGCCATGCAATCTGGCATAGCGCCCTGGCCGGGGAAGACCACCCGCTCGGCACGCAAGACCGCCTGTGGGTCCGAGACGATCTGCACATCGGCATTGGGGGCTACTGCGTGAAAGGCCCTCAGGACGCTTCGAAGATTTCCCGAGCCGTAGTCAACGATCGCGATCAATCAGAGCGACCCCTTGGTCGAGGGAATCACGTCAGACGATAACCGCGGATCCACTTCCACGGCCATGCGCAACGCCCGAGCAAATGCTTTGAAAATCGTCTCGCACTGGTGGTGGGCGTTGTCACCCTTTAAGTTGTCAATGTGGAGTGTGACCAGGGCGTGATTCACAAAGCCCTGAAAAAACTCATGAATAAGATCCAGATCGAACTGGCCCACCATGCTGCGTTTCCACTGAACGCCGAACTCCAGACCCGGCCGGCCGGACAAATCCACGACCACGCGCGAGAGCGCCTCATCGAGCGGCACATAGCTATGGCCGTAACGACGAATACCGCGCTTATCGCCAATGGCCTTGGCAAAAGCCTGGCCCAGCGTGATCCCCAAGTCTTCAACGGTGTGGTGGGCGTCGATCTCAAGATCGCCCTTGGCCTGGACATCCAAATCAATAAGGCCGTGGCGCGCGATTTGATCGAGCATGTGATCCAAAAAGGGCAGGCCGGAATTCAGGCTGCGATTGCCCGTTCCATCTAGATTGATCGACACCCGAATCTGGGTCTCGGCGGTATCTCGGCTGACTTCGGCAGTTCTCATGACGGCTCCTTTGGCTCAATGATACATTCGTGCCATGAGTGCATTCTGGAGTTCCGTGGTCCGCCGGCTGACCCCTTACACGCCGGGTGAGCAGCCCAAAATCGAAGGGCTCATCAAACTTAACACCAACGAAAACCCATACCCGCCCTCGGCCAAGGCCTTTGCGGCAGCCCAGGCCGTGCCCGCTGACGCCCTGCGGCTTTATCCCGACCCAGAATCTCAGGGCCTGTGCGAAGCAATTGGCCGGTTCTGGCAGGTGCCCACCAACCATGTATTTGTCGGCAATGGCTCAGACGAAGTCTTGGCCTTTGTGTTCCAGGGGCTGCTGGATCAGCCGGGGCCACTGGTCTTTCCTGACATCACCTATTCCTTTTACCCCACCTACTGTGGTCTTTATGGCCTACGCTACGAGTTATTGTCCCTGGAGTCAGATTTTTCGCTCGATCTCGCCAAAGTTCCAGCGAATGCCGGTGCGGTGATCTTCCCCAACCCCAATGCGCCTACTGGCCGTAGCCTGCCACGCGATGTGATCGACGCCTTTGTCGCATCACGGCCCAACACCATGGTGGTGGTCGACGAGGCCTATGTGGATTTTGGCGCGCAGTCTTGCGTGCCGCTCACACTTAAGTATTCGAATCTGCTGGTCACGCAGTCATTTTCGAAATCACGCGCACTCGCCGGATTACGTGTTGGCTTTGCAATCGGCCAGCCAACCCTGCTCGATGCACTGAATCGGATCAAAAATAGCTTTAACTCCTACCCTCTGGATCGGGTGGCACAGGCGGCGGCAGCCGCGTCGATGGATGACCGGGCCTGGTTTGAAGACAACTCGGCCAAAGTCATCGCATCACGTGAGCGTATGACACAGGGGCTAACGGCGCTTGGCTTCGAGGTGATTCCATCGCAGGCGAACTTTGTCTTTGCCAGACACCCGAAGCACGAAGGGGCAGCCTTGGCGCAGGCACTGCGTGAGCGCAAGATCTTGGTGCGGCACTTTGCAAAGCCGCGGATTGATCAGTATCTGCGGATTACGGTGGGGACCGATGCTCAGGTGGCGGCGCTTCTGGCAGCGCTGAAAGACTTAACTTAGGAATTACTGGGCTCGGGGCCTACCGTCGGGTTTCGCCCTCTTCGCGAAAACACCACGCTCATCGGGCCGAATCCCGGACGTTCTCCCCTCGTGTTTTTTTACTTCGATTTCAGCCGAAGCTCAGCAGCACGCGCATGGGCCGTCAGGTATTCGCCGTGGGCCAGAGTGGACGCGACCTGACCGAGAGACTGGGCACCCGACTCGCTAATCTCAATCATGCTGGTGCGCTTTTGAAAGTCGTAAACACCCAGCGGTGACGAGAAGCGCGCCGTGCGCATGGTGGGCAGTACGTGATTGGGCCCAGCGCAATAGTCACCCAAAGATTCAGAAGCATAGCGGCCCAAGAACATGGCGCCTGCGTGACGAATCTTCTGTGCCCAATGTTCTGGATTGTCAGTTGAGATTTCCAAGTGTTCTGCGGCAATGCTCGACGCAATCTCACAGGCTTCGTCCAAATCTTTGACATGAATGAGTGCGCCACGATTTTCAAGCGACACACGAATGACATCTTTACGTGGCATGTCTGCAATCAAGCGATCAATCGAGGCCTGCACGGCATCGATGTAGGCGGCGTCTTGGGTAAGCAAAATGGATTGGGCCATCTCGTCGTGCTCGGCCTGAGAAAACAAATCCATCGCAACCCAGTCGGCTGGTGTCTTGCCATCACAAATCACCAGAATTTCCGATGGGCCCGCAATCATATCGATGCCCACCTGACCAAAGACCTGGCGCTTGGCCTCTGCCACATAGGCATTGCCAGGACCAACGATTTTGTCCACGCATGGAATGGTCTGCGTGCCGTAGGCCAATGCTGCAACTGCCTGGGCGCCCCCAATGGTGAAGACACGGTCGACTCCCGCCAGACAGGCGGCGGCCAAGACCAGCTGATTGCGCGTGCCTTGAGGTGTGGGCACCACCATGATGACTTCTGCAACACCAGCAACCTTGGCTGGGATTGCATTCATCAGTACAGAAGACGGATAAGCCGCCTTGCCACCAGGCACATAGAGCCCTGCGCGATCCACCGCGCTGATGCGCTGGCCCAGCCGGTTGCCAGCGGCATCGGTATGGGTCCAAGACGGCTGCTTTTGTAATTCGTGAAATTCACGAATGCGTTTGGCGGCTTCCGCCAGCGCTGTACGCTGCTCAGCCGGCAGGCTATCGAGCGCCTGCTGCAATTCTGATTTCGAGATTTCCAAATCTGCAACACTTGCCGCGGACACGCCATCGAAACGGGATGTGTATTCCAGCAGGGCCTGATCGCCACGGCCACGAATGTCCGCAATGATGGATTTCACGGTTTTGGAAATCGCGTCATCCTGGGCAGCATCAAACTTCAACAGCCGGCCGAGGACCGACTGGAAATCAGGCTGAGAAGAACTTAATCGGGTGATCTTGACGGAAGAATCCATAGCTTTATTTCTGACCCGCTGCCTGGGCAAAGGTTTCCATAAATGGACGCAGGGCTTCTGGACGGGTCTTAAGTGCGGCTTGATTCACAATCAGTCGGGCCGATACATCGGCAATTTTTTCAACTTCTTTGAGCCCATTGGCCTTGAGTGTGCCGCCGGTGGACACCAAGTCGACAATCACATCGGCGAGCCCTACCAATGGGGCCAACTCCATTGAGCCGTAGAGTTTAATGAGATCAACATGCACCCCCTTGGCCGCAAAGTGGGTGCGTGCCGTGTTGACATATTTGGTGGCCACACGAAGCCGTGCGCCGCGTGTGGCTAAGCGTTCATAGTCCAGACCAACTGGCACCGCCACACTCATGCGGCACTTACCAATACCCAGATCTACCGGCTGCACCAAGCCTTCGCTGCCCTGCTCGGCCAACACATCGGCACCGGCAATGCCCATATCGGCAGCGCCATACTGCACATAGGTGGGCACATCGCTCGCACGCACAATTAACAAACGCAGATCTGGCCGGTTCGTGCCAAGAATTAATTTGCGCGATGACTCGGGCGACTCGGACGGAATGATGCCGACCGACTTTAAAAGCGGCAGGGCCTCTTCAAAGATTCGGCCTTTCGATAAGGCAAATGTCATCATGATTGGGGTTCGCTCACTCGAACAACGTTGGCGCCAATAGCGCGGAGTTTTTCTTCCATGCGGTCGTAGCCACGATCAAGATGATAAATGCGGTCGATCTCGGTTTCCCCCTGGGCCACCAACCCAGCAATGACCAGGCCTGCCGACGCGCGCAGATCGGTGGCCATCACACGGGCGCCCGACAATTGCGCCACACCCTTCACCACAGCAGTGTGGCCATCGACTTCGATCTGGGCACCGAGCCGCCGCATCTCTTGGACATGCATGAAACGATTTTCAAAAATGGTTTCCGTAATGATGGAGGTGCCCTGCGCAATGGTGGCCACCGCCATCAACTGGGCCTGCATGTCAGTGGCCAGGCCAGGAAATGGCGCCGTCCGAAAATTAAATGCCTTGGGCCGGCCGTTCGATTTGATATGAATGCCCGCGTCAGACTCAATCATGGTGACGCCGGTCTCACGCAGTTTATCCAGAGTGGCGCCCAGAATATCCGCACGGGCATGATGCACCATCAGCTCACCGCCGGCAGCGGCCACCGCACATAAAAATGTTCCCGCCTCAATGCGATCGGGCATGACCGCATGATTGGCACCATGCAACTGCTCGACACCATGAATCACAATGCGATCCGTGCCTGCGCCCTCAATGTGGGCGCCCATCTTAATTAAGCAGTTGGCCAAATCCACGACTTCGGGTTCGCGTGCTGCGTTATCAATCACCGTCGTACCTTCAGCAAGGGTGGCCGCCATCATCAGATTTTCTGTGCCCGTGACCGTAACCATGTCGGTCACGATGCGTGCGCCACGCAGCCGCTTGGCCTGGGCCTTGATGTAGCCATGTTCAATCTGAATCTCGGCACCCATGGCCGCCAGGCCTTTGATGTGTTGATCCACAGGCCGCTGACCAATGGCACAGCCACCGGGAAGACTGACCAAGGCTTCCCCAAACCTTGCCAACATAGGCCCCAAGACCAAGACCGAGGCCCGCATGGTTTTGACTAGCTCGTAAGGCGCCTGCAGATGTGTCATGGCATCTGAAGTCAGACTGATCTGCTCTTGGCCATCGGCCTGGGAGCGCACCACATCGATACGTGTGCCCATTTGTGCCAACAGCTTTTTCATGGTGTTGACATCCCGCAGGCCCGGCACATTGGCCAAGATCAACGGCTCGGCACTCAAGATCGAGGCGCAGAGAATTGGCAGGGCTGCGTTTTTCGCGCCCGAGATAACGACCTCGCCGTGTAGTGGCGAGCCGCCTGTAATTTTGAAACGATCCATATTGAAAATTTTCTGGTCAGACCATTGCCGACCAATGCTGTCGACTTGCGATTAAGAGGCGCGCTGTTCCCATTCGGCAGGGGTCAAGGTTTTCATGGAAAGCGCATGAATTTCAGCCTTCATGCGGTCCCCCAACACGGCATAGACCATCTGGTGTCGCGCAATGGGCCGTTTGCCCTCAAAGGCGGCACTCACGATCACGGCCTCGAAGTGATGGCCATCGCCATCCACGTGCAGGTGCTCGCAGGCTAGGCCGGCAGCGATATAGCTTTGAATGTTTTCAGGGGTCACCATGGCCGCTATTGTAGCGGCGCGGGCGGTGGATCGGGCTGCCGGAGCATGCGTAAAAAGGCGGTCTCCAGGCTTTCCTCGGGATGCTGCAGCAGGGCCTCGGTCCGCTGATCGGCCAAAATCGTGCCGGATTTCAACAAAATCACCCGCTCGCAGAGAGACTCGGCCTCTTCCAGATAGTGGGTGGTCAGCATGACCGTATGGCCTTCTTGGTTCAGCCGGCGAATAAAGGCCCACAGACTTTGCCGCAATTCCACATCCACTCCGGCAGTGGGTTCGTCCAACACAATCACAGGTGGCCGATGGACTAGGGCCTGGGCGACCAAGACACGACGCTTCATGCCGCCCGATAAGGCCCGCATATTGGCGTCTGCCTTATCCGACAGGCCAAGGTTGTGCAGCAACTCATCAATCCAATCGTCATTGTTCGACAGACCAAAATAACCCGACTGAATCCGAAGCGTCTCGCGCACCGTAAAAAATGGATCAAAGACCAGTTCCTGCGGCACCACACCTAGACTGCGGCGCGCCATGACCGAGTCACGGGCCACATCAAAACCCAAAATGGAGGCGTGGCCCTGAGTCGCTCGCACCAGGCCCGCAAGAATTTGGATCAAGGTGGTCTTGCCTGCGCCGTTTGGCCCAAGCAGGCCCACAAATTCTCCTTGTTCAATACGCAGGCTCACGCCTTTTAGTGCGTCAACGGTGCCGCGCTGTCGGCTATAGGTTTTCGACACCCGCTCCACTAAAACTGCAGGTATCGCACTTTGATCGCGAGAAATAGTCATGACAGGGTTGGCCGATCCATGGGGCTGCTAGGCAGCGTTTTCTTCCCAATGAAGGGTGTCAGACAAAGAGCTTAATCGGGCAAGCGACATTAAATTGTTTGGTGCGGCACGAATCACAAGCGGTCTGCCATTGTGCTCGCGAAGTTCACGATCAAGATGCAAAATTACCGATAAGGCTGCCGTGTCCACATCCTTCAAACCGCTGAGATCTGCCACAACCTGCTGATCTTTTGCGCCTGCCGATGATCGCTGGCGGCGCAAAACATCTTGGTGCTTTGCAAGTTCCGCCATGGCATTGACCAGGGTCACGCGCTCTGAGAATTTCAGGATGATGTCTGGCATGCCTTGGCCGATTGGTTGGTCGTTTTGCGGTGGCGCTGATGCGATTTACCGCTGGGCCGTTGCCGTTTGGGCAAGGCTCTGATTTTTTTCTTTTAATGACTTGATCAGACCGTCAATACCACTGGCCCCCACCACCTGCGCAAACTGATTGCGATAGTGCTCAATCAGCCACAGACCCATAATGTTCAGATCAAAAATCTTCCAGCCGGCCGGCGTTTTCTGCAGCCGGTAGTCCAACTGAATGGGCTCCTTGCCTGGGCGCAAGACCTGGGTGCGAACAATCACTTCATCGTCAGCGGGCGCAGAGCGCATGGGTCGGACCTGAATGGTGGTGTCGGTCACTTGGCGGACTGCATCTGCGTAGGTCAGCAACAACAGCCTGCGAAACTCGGTCTGCAAGGCAGTCTGCTGTTCGGGCGAAGCAGCACGCCAGTTACGGCCCACCGCCAAGGCAGTCATGCGCTGAAAATTCACATAAGGCATGACGCGCTTATCAACGAGCGTATTCAACCGTTCAATATTTGCGTTTGCCTGCAATGTGCGATCAGCCTTGATTTCATCCAGCACACCCTGAGAGACCGTGCGAACGAGTTCGTCTGGCGGTGTCTGGGCATTTTGTGCGCCGGCCAGGCTGGCCAGCAAGGCCAGGCCAATCATGGCGAAAATTTTTCTAAATAGTGTTTTCATCATTCTTCGTCTTTAAAAGGCGTTGGTGGCGGGTCGCCGTCATAGATGTCGCTTCGACGGTGTGCCAACCAGGCGTCTCGAACACTGGTGTACTTGTCAAAAGATAATGCATCAATCGACCTCTCAGCGTCGAGCAATTGTCTGCGGCGATCAATGCCGATCAGCCCACGGGATACATTTCGATCAGCCGCGTCAGTGATCACGCTATCCGTTGGGCTGTAAGTGAAATCCAATACGGTGCCAAAGGTGTCGCGCACCGTGCTGGGGCCAAGGATCGGAATCACAAAGTAAGGCCCTGGCTCGACACCCCAGCGGCCAAAGGTCTGGCCAAAATCTTCAGATGTTTTGTTGTAGCCCATTTCACTGGCCGGGTCTCCCAAACCAAGAAAACCAATAGTGGTATTGATCAGCACTCGGGCCGCAGAGTTCCCTGCTTCGCTTGGTTTGCCCTGCAAAAGCTGATGCACCGTGACCGCTACGTCCCGCAGGTTGCCAAAGAAATTTCGGAGCGTGACCTGAAATAGCTCGGGCACGTAATCACGATAAACCTCTGCGACGGGTTTGATCACCGCGCGGTCCACGTTGTCATTGAATTCAAACATGGCCCGGTTGTACCGCTCCCAAGGGTCGCGCGAATCCGGCACATGCCCTGCCGGCAGACTTGCGCAGCCCGCAACGACCAGAATCAGTGACAAGGCGAAAAGACGCGTTAGTCCTTTGAATCCGTTCATTTACCGGCCGCCCCGGAACTATTGGAATTCGACGAGGAATCCGATGATGGACGGTTGTAAAGAAATTGAGAGATCAGATTTTCCAATACCACCGCCGACTGGGTCATGGTGATGCGCTGGGCAGGTTTTAACATTTCCGTGTCAGCGCCAGGCTCTAAGCCAATGTAGTTATCGCCAAGCAGACCGGAAGTCAGAATCTTCGCCGATGTGTCTTTAGGAAATTGGTAGCGGGTGTCCAAATCCAACGTGACCAAGGCCTGATATTGCTGGTCATCAAACTGGATCTGGCGCACACGGCCCACCACCACACCGGCACTCTTTACCGCTGCCCGTGGCTTTAAGCCGCCAATATTGTCAAAGTAGGCCTTGACCTCGTAGGTGCTGCCATTGCGCATGGCGCTTAGGTTGCTGACCTGCAATGCCATAAAGAACAGGGCCAATAGGCCAAGCAGCACAAAGGCGCCGACAGCGAGATTTAAATTACGACCCTGCATTACGTATCTCCAAACATCAGTGCGGTCAAAATGAAATCCAGCCCAAGTACCGCCAAAGAACCCACCACGACGGTCAACGTTGTTGCACGGGCCACGCCCTCGGGCGTTGGTTTTGATTCATAACCCTGCATCAGGGCCACCTGGGTAGTCGCCACACCGAACACAATGCTCTTGATTAAACCATTGATGACATCGTCCCAGAAATCGACGCCATCGGACATCTGCGACCAAAAGGCGCCGGGGTCTACACCAATCAACACCACGCCGACCAGCCAGCCGCCAATGACGCCCACGGCTGAGAAAAGGGTGGCCAGAAGTGGCACCGCCACCAGTCCGCCAAAAAACCGCGGGCCCAGGACCCGGGCAATGGGATCGACCGCCATGGTCTCTAAGGCCGAGAGTTGTTCGCCCGCCTTCATCAGACCAATTTCCGCCGTGAGCGATGTTCCCGCGCGACCAGCAAAGAGCAGGGCGGCAATGACTGGGCCCAGCTCTCGCACCAGTGAGAGTGCTACCAGCAAGCCCAAAGCCTGCTCCGACCCATAACGACGCAAGGTGTAATAACCCTGCAGGCCCAAGACCAAGCCCACAAATAGCCCCGCGACCAAAATGATCGCCAGAGAATGGTTGCCCAAGAAATGGATCTGGCTCGCAATCAGGCGCGGCCGGCGCAAAATTGCGGGTGTGCGCAAAAGAATCTGAACTAACAATCGGCCAAAAACGCCCAGACTCTCAACAAAGCGCAGCATCAGGGCGCCAACCGAGGCGACCCAATTCAAAACGACCGTCATGTCGGCCCCCCCAGCCCCAATGTCTGGGCAATCGGTGGAGCGGGATAGTGGAAACGAACCGGGCCATCAACCTGCCCATCCAAAAACTGGCGCACAAACGGGTCTTGGCTTTGGCGCAGCTCTTCTGGTGTTCCTTGGGCAATGCACCGGGCCCCGGTTGGCGATGCCGCAAAGACCAAGATGCGGTCCGCAATCGCAAAGGTCTCGGCCACATCATGAGTCACCACGATGGATGTCGCGCCCAACACCTCATTTAATTCCCGAATGAGATTGGCGGTAACGCCAAGTGAAATTGGGTCAAGACCAGCAAACGGCTCGTCGTAAAGAATCAACTCCGGGTCCAAGGCGATCGCGCGCGCCAAGGCCACGCGCCGAGCCATGCCACCAGAAATTTCGGCAGGCTTTAAATGGGCAGCACCCCGCAGGCCAACGCACTCCAGCTTTAACATGACCAGATCATGGATCATTGATTCAGAAAGCTTGGCGTGCTCTCGCAGCGGAAAGGCCACGTTTTCAAAGCATGAGAGATCGGTGAACAGGGCGCCAAACTGAAACAAGAGCCCCATCCGGCGGCGGGCATCAAACAATTCTTGTTGGTTATGTCGGTCCAGGGTCTTGCCAAAGACTTCAACGCTACCCGCCTGTGGGCCAACCAAGCCACTAATCAGCCGCAAAAGCGTGGTCTTGCCAACGCCTGAGCCGCCCATCAGACCCACCACCTCCCCGCGGCGGATCTCAAAGCTCACCTGGTCAATGATGCGGCGATCGCCATAGCCAAAGCTCAGGTCATGGAAGGCCACCACACAGGGCGCATCGCTGTGATCTACTGGTTGGCGCAGTGAATTGGCTACAGCAAGAGACAAAAGACTTCCTTTGGAGAAAATGCCCGCCATGGGTGGCGACGCTGTCAGTCAACAGGCTAACTATTTTAGGCTTGATTTGCCGCTCAACAGTTCTTCTGCCAAGGCCAGGCCCTCAAGCGACCCCCGCATCACCAATACATCTCCCGCCTGCAAGATCAAGTTCTCCATGCCCTCTAAACGGTCTCGGCCGCGGCGAACACTGCTGATTTCCACCCCGGCCTGCGACAGATCCAGCTCCGCCAGGGGCCGGCCCACACTTTCAAACGAAGCCGCCAAGGGAAAGGATTTCAGTAAGACCTCTGAGGACCGCTCCTGAAGATCATCGGTAGCCCCGTGGAAATAACCGCGTAATAAGGCATAGCGTCCGTCCCGAATTTCACGGACACGACGCAAGACCCGGTGGAGCGGAACCCCCGCCAGGGCCAGGGCATGAGACGCCAGCATCAGGCTGCCCTCCACAACTTCTGGCACCACTTCTGTGGCGCCGGCAGTTCGCAAGGCCTCTAAGTCGCTATCGTCTCGGGATCGGACCACGATAGGCAACGCCGGCGCAAGACCACGGGCCATGTGAATCACGTGAATCGCGGATGCCCGGTCGGCATAGGTCACGGCCAGGGTAGTGGCCCGATGCAGGCCTGCGGCCAAAAGGGTCTCCCGTCGGGCAGCGTCACCAAACACCACGGAATGGCCCGCCGCTGCGGCCTCGCGAACGCGCTGAGGATCCAAGTCAAGTGCGACATAAGAAATATGCTCGGCGTCTAACATCTGTGCAAGATTCTGACCACAGCGGCCAAAACCACAAACGATGACATGGCCGTCAGATGAAATGGTCTGGGACGCGATTCGGTGGATTTCCAGTGATCGGGTGAACCACTCATTTTTCACCAGACGCAAAATCCAACGGTCACTCTGCTCAATGATGAAAGGCGCGATCAGCATGGACAGCACCATGGCGGCCTGTATGGGCTGGAGAATTTCAGCTGGCACCAGGCCATTTAAGCCCACCGGGTCCATCAACACAAAGCCAAATTCACCCGCCTGACAGAGCCACAGGCCAGTCTTTAACGATGGGCCAGTGGCCACCCGAAAGAGTTTGGCCAGGGCAGCGATCACCGCAAACTTAAAGAGCATCGGCCCCAGCACCAGGGCGAACACCAATAGCCACTGCTCGGCCACCACGGAGAGATCCAGCAGCATGCCCACCGAAATAAAAAATAAGCCCATCAACACATCTCGATAGGGCTTCACATCCGCTTCCACTTGATAGCGATACTCAGTTTCGGAAATCAGCATGCCAGCCAAAAAAGCGCCCAGAGCAAGCGATAACCCGGCATGCTCGGTCACCCAGGCCAGGCCAAGGGTCATCATCAGCACGTTTAAGGTGAAGAGTTCTTGGGATTTGTATCGCGCCACCAACGTGAGCCAGGGCCGCACCAGCCGTTGTCCCACCAGCAGGGCCGCGATCAACACCAGGGTCGACTTCCCAATCGCAATGGCCAGCGAAAACCAAATGCCTTGCTCGGCACCCACGCCCAGACCAGCCAGCGCGGGAATCAACACCAAGAGGGGCACCACGGCCAAGTCTTGAAAGAGCAACACACCCACCACCGGTTTGCCGTGGGTGGATTCCACCTCGCCCCGGTCACTGGCCAGACGCATGACCATGGCGGTCGATGACATGGCCATGGCCCCGCCCAGGGCAACCCCGGCCTGCCAGGTCAAGCCATGAAAGGATTGGGTAGCCAAGACTGCTGCGACCACCGCCAAAATAGTCAGGCCGACCTGAACACCGCCCAGCCCAAAGACCAGAGTTCGCATGGCACGTAATTTGGGCAGGCTAAATTCCAGGCCAATCGAAAACATCAAAAAGACCACGCCGATTTCGGCCAACCAGCGGGTGACCTCGGTGTCTGGGGCCAGGCCAAGGGCATGGGGGCCAAGCAAAAGCCCCACGAACAAATAGCCCACAATCGGGGGCAGCTTCAGGGCCCGGGCTGCCGAGACTACGCCGACCGAAACGGCCAGCAGCACCACGATGATCCCGAGAAGTGATTCCATGAAATTGGCTTAAGGTTGGCAAAGGCCCTTTGCTACACTGACCTTCTTACAATCCAAGTGTAACAATGGACCACGCCAACACCAGCAAACCTAGCGCCCCGCCGTCGGAAACTCTGCCCTTAAGCAGCGTGAATGCAGACCGCGTCTTTCAGCGGGCCCGCGAGGTCATACGCATCGAGGCTGACGCCGTGTTGGGGCTACTGGAGCAGCTCGACTTGCAACTCGTCCAGGCCGCACAGCGTATTCTGGCCTGCTCGGGTCGAGTGGTTGTCTCTGGCATGGGCAAATCTGGCCATATCGCCAGAAAAATAGCCGCCACCATGGCCTCGACCGGTACACCGGCCCTGTTTGTACACCCGGGAGAAGCTCGGCATGGCGATCTGGGCATGATTCAATCCGATGACGTTGTGCTGGCCTTTTCCAATTCTGGCGAGACAGAAGAACTGGCCACCATCGCCCCACACATCAAACGGCTTGGCGCAACCTTAATTGCGGTCACCGGCAATCCGGAATCATCTTTGGCAAAAATTGCCGACCTGCATCTGAATGCCTCGGTCAAGGCCGAGGCCTGCCCCTTAAACCTTGCGCCAACAGCAAGCACCACGGCAGCCTTGGCGCTGGGCGATGCCTTGGCGCTTGTCTTGCTTGATTTAAAAGGCTTTAGTGCCGAGGACTTTGCCCGATCGCACCCGGGCGGAAGCCTGGGAAGAAAACTCTTAATGCGGGTAGAAGACGTGATGCGCAAGGGCGATCAATTGCCAGTGGTGCCGCTTGGCACCCCGGTGACCGAAGCCTTCCAAGTGATCAGCGCCAAACGCATGGGCATGACCGCAGTGGTGAACGATCAACATCAGGCCGTGGGGATCTTTACCGACGGCGACTTGCGTCGAGTCCTGTCCCAGGGTGTTGATGTGCGAAACCTTAAGATTGATCAAGTCATGAGCGCCAACCCGAAAACGATTGAGCCTCAGCGGCTTGCCAGTGAGGTGGCCCATCTGATCGACACCACGCGTATCAATCATCTGCTCGTGGTCGATCCATCTGGTGTGCTGATTGGTGCGGTGGGCGTTCATGATCTGCTCGAATCAAAAATACTCTGAGTGAATTGCCATGTCGTTATTTGTTCCCCATCCAACTGATGCGAGCCCCAAAGATGCTGCTGCCCGCGCACGCGAAGTGGAGTGGATGTTTTTTGATGTGGATGGCGTGATGACGGATGGGGGCCTGTTTTATGGTCCGCAAGGTGAAAGCCTGAAGCGGTTTCATGTGCTCGATGGCCATGGCTTAAAACTTTTGCGTAAAGCCGGCATCCGAATTGGCATCATCAGTGGCCGGCAGCATGACGCAACCGCCACCCGCGCAAAGGAACTAGGGTTTGATGTCGTGCTGCAGGGGCAATCAGACAAAGGGGCTGCTTTTGATCAGCTGATTAAAACCCAGGGCATTGACCCGGCGCGCTGCGGCCATATGGGAGATGACACGCCTGACCTAGATCTGTTCTCACGTGTCGTGTTTGCCGCAGCAGTTCCAAATGCAACGGCCGATGTTTTGGCCCAGGCCCACTGGGTCTCGAGTCGCAGAGGCGGTGATGGGGCAGTGCGCGAATGCTGTGAATTTATTCTGAAAAGCCGCGCATGAAAAACACCGAGTGGATTGGCAACACAATCTCCATTCTCTTGTTTGGCGTGCTTGCGATCGCCGCTTGGGGCCTAAGCGAAGTGCTGCAGCGCGGCCGACTCAACGACCAGGCTGTGGTTGGCAGTGGCCCCAACGCCATCATTGAAAACCCAACGATTACGCGAACCGATATCTTCGGAAAACCGCAGTACCGGCTTGAAGCCAAAAGAATTCTGCACAACGAACGCGGCGATGAAAGCTTGCTAGAGTTCCCGGTGATGACCTCGCTGGCAATCGATAAACCCAAGACTGTAGTGCGGGCCAACACGGCCATTGCGACCGACCAACAGAATCAAATCGATCTCAATGGCGACGTGGTGATCACTCGAGAAGCCTTCGGCACACAACCCGCTGCAAAAATCACCACTTCGAAGGCGACCCTGCTGGTTGCTGAAGAGCAGGCCAGCACCACAGCGCCGGTTTTTGTACAGCGGGGTCTATCCACCCTGCAGGGCATTGGCATGCGGTTTGATCAGAAAACCCAGAAGATTGATATCGTTTCGGAATCCCGGATGGTGGTTCCCAAGGAAAACAAGAAACAATGAAACACTACCCATGGTCATTGCCATTGATGGCCGCCGCGCTGGGCGTGATGCTGACAATTCACCTGCCGTCAGCGCAGGCTGAGCGGGCCGATCGCGACAAACCCACCACTATTGACTCTGACAAGCTCAATCACGACGATCAAAAGCAAATCACGATTTTCACGGGCAATGTGGTGCTCACCAAAGGCACCCTGATCATGCGTGGCGATCGTATGGAAATGTGGCAAGACGCGGTTGGCAATTACTTCGGCATCATGACCGGTCGGCCCGCACGTTTTCGCCAAAAACGTGACCTCCCCAACGAGTTCATGGAAGGTGAGGCATTACGACTTGATTACGATGGCAAAGAAGAGATCGTCATCCTGACCAACAACGCCATCATGCGTCGCTTAGAGGGCGATGTGCTCAAAGACCAGGTCTCTGGTGACCGGCTGACGTACAACAACATCACGGAGCGTTATGTGGTGGAATCCGGCCAAGGACAGCCGCGCTCACGAATGTTCCTCATGCCCAAGGGTGACAGCAAAGCCAGCCCTGCAGCCAGTAAATAATTCATGAATGCCCATTTGAGCACCCTCGATATTCAGGCGTTACGAAAGGCCTACAAGGGCCGAACCGTGGTGCAAAACGTCTCGATGACGATTTCGAGCGGCGAGGTGGTTGGATTGCTTGGGCCCAATGGGGCAGGCAAGACCACCAGTTTTTATATGATTGTTGGCCTGGTGAAATCCGACGCTGGCGAGATTCTGATGGACGGAAGGAACCTGGCCCGCATGCCGATCCATCAACGGGCACGTATGGGGCTTTCCTATCTGCCGCAAGAAGCATCGGTCTTTCGCAAACTCTCGGTGGCTGACAATATCCGTGCGATCTTGCAGCTTCAGACCGATCGTGATGGTCGGCCACTTGACGCCAAAACCGTTGAGACCCGACTGACCGAGCTCTTAGACGACTTACAGATTGGCCACATTCGCGACAGCATGGCCATTTCTTTGTCCGGTGGCGAGCGGCGACGGGTTGAAATTGCGCGGGCCTTGGCGACTTCCCCCCGATTCATTTTGCTTGACGAGCCTTTTGCGGGCGTAGACCCCATTGCGGTCATCGAGATTCAACGCATTGTTCGGTTCTTAAAAAGCCGTGGCATTGGCGTACTGATTACGGACCATAATGTCCGCGAGACCCTGGGTATTTGTGATCGTGCCTACATCATCAGTGAAGGGTCGGTCCTGGCCAGCGGTACACCACAAGAAATCGTGGCCAATGAAAATGTTCGCAAGGTCTACCTTGGGGAACATTTCCGGATGTAACTCTGCGGCCCATGAAGCCCGCTCTTGGACTGCGGATCTCCCAACACCTGGCGCTCACGCCCCAGCTCCAGCAGTCTATTCGGCTCTTGCAGATGTCGACCGCCGAGCTCGAAGAAGAAATTGAAAAATTTCTTGCTGAAAATCCACTTTTAGAAACACAGGACCAGGCCGCGCAAAGCATTGCCGCCGCAGACTCGACCAACAGTCTTTCAGCGGGTTTTGAACACGACTCCGCTGATGCAGGCCCCACTGATGAAGGCCAGCCAGGCGCCACTGAAGTTTGGGCAGCAAGCGCGGGCCGCACCAGCGACGACGATGATCAGGATTGGTCCGCCCGACGAGCCCAGCCCCTCAGTCTGCGTGACCATTTACACGAGCAGGCCCACGATCTAACGCTATCCGAGCGTGATATGGCCTGGCTTGATGTTCTGATCGAGTCACTTGATGACGATGGCTATCTGCGAGAAAGCCTGGTGGAGATCGAAGCTGCCATTGCTGATTTATTCGAGACCAATTTCGGTGAGCGGCTTGCCCAAGACGAGCTACAACTTGGGCTAAAACTTTTGCAGAGCATGGACCCGCCCGGTGTGGGCGCGCGAAGCTTGCAGGATTGTTTACTGCTGCAGCTTGAGCGACTCGAGCAGACCAACGAATTGGTCTGCGAGCCCGAAACACTGGCGCTTGCAAAACGTATCGTCAGCCATGATGCGCACCTAAAAGCATTGGGTGCAAAAGAGTTCAAGAATTTATGCAAAGTGCTGGCCTGCGATCAGGAGTCTTTGCGTGGCAGTGTCAAACTCATCCAAAGCCTAAACCCCCACCCTGGCAAAGCGTTCCAACAAGACACTGCCGAAAACGTTATTCCAGATGTGATTGCCTACCAGGTCCAGACCAAAACAGGCCCCGTCTGGCAGGTGCGGCTCAACGAATCTGCAGTCCCGCGGCTCACCATCAACCCGGTCTACGCCGAGACGATTCGCAAAGACCCGGCCCACCGCATGAGCAGTCAGCTACAAGAGGCCCGATGGATGATTAAAAATATCCAGCAGCGGTTTGACACCATTCTTCGGGTGGCCCAGGCGATTGCCATGGAGCAGCAGGCCTTCTTTGTGCATGGGGAACTCGCCATGAAGCCGCTGGTCCTACGAGAAATTGCGGAACTCTGTGAGCTTCATGAGTCCACCGTGTCGCGGGTCACAACCAACAAATACATCCTGACACCCAAGGGCACTTTTGAACTTAAGTATTTTTTTGCCAGCCATGTCAGCACCGACACTGGTGGCACCGCCTCCTCCACCGCCATTCGGGCGAAAATCAAGCAGTGGATTTCCCAAGAAAACCCCCGCAACCCCTTGTCCGATCAGCAAATCGCCGACCGGTTCGTACAAGAGGGTGTCCACGTTGCGCGCCGCACGATTGCAAAGTACAGAGAAGCGCTCAGAATTAACCCCGTAGGCCAACGTAAACAACTCTAAAAGGAGGTTGTGTCATGCATCTGACCATTAAGGGACATCACGTTGAAATCACCCCAGCAATTCGCGACTACGTCGACCAGAAATTCGGCCGCGCCTGGCGTCACTTCCACCAAGTCAACGAGGTCCATGTGGTCCTGAGTGTGCAAAAGCTCAACCAGATTGCAGAAGTTACCGTTCATCTGCCCGGCAAAGATATCCACTGCGAGGCCAGCCACACGGACCTTTATGCCGCCATTGACCTGCTTTCCGACAAGCTGGACCGCCAGGTACTCCGGTACAAGGAAACCCACCGTCCCGGCGTCCATCGGGGCCAGGGGGTAACCCACACCGTGATCTCATAAGGTGGCATAACGCGGCGCAACAAACGATCTATAATCCGCCCACTCGACTAGACGAGGCGGAGAGATGAACCGCATAAGCCAGTTACTTCCAGCGACCAACATCGTGGTTGGTCTTGAGGCCAGCAGCAAAAAGCGTGTCTTTGAGCAGGCGGGTCTTTTGTTTGAAAACAACCAGGGCATTGCCCGGGTCAAGGTCTTTGATTCGTTATTCGCTCGCGAGCGACTCGGCTCGACCGGCCTTGGGGAGGGCATCGCTATTCCCCATGGTCGA
This sequence comes from beta proteobacterium MWH-UniP1, assembly GCA_036362785.1. NCBI lineage: Bacteria > Pseudomonadati > Pseudomonadota > Betaproteobacteria > beta proteobacterium MWH-UniP1. The sequence goes on along the minus strand of CP143625.1, from coordinate 120,949 downwards.
ATCAAAGGACTGAAAGAGGCCGTAGCGGCACTGGTTCGGCTTGCAGAGCCGGTGGCCTTCGACGCGCCCGACGGCAAGCCGGTCAACCTGTTGCTCTTTTTATTGGTGCCCGAGCAGGCCACCCAACAACATTTAGAAATCTTGTCCGAAGTCGCCGAAATGTTGTCCGACAAATCCATGCGTGAAACTTTGCTCAACGAGAGTCAGGCCGATCTGATTCATCAGGCACTGGAATCCTGGCAGCCTGCACGTGCTTGACGTTAAGTCACTCTTCGAAGAAAACGCGGCGGCGCTACAACTGAGCTTTTTAACAGGCCAGGCCGGCGCCAGTAAAAAAATTGCAATCCAGTCGGTCGAAAGTGCCGATCTTATCGGCCACTTAAACCTGATTCACCCCAACCGAATTCAGGTCATGGGCACAGCCGAGGTGGTCTACTACAACCGGCTCGACCCCCAACGAAAAAGCTATCTCACGGCTGAGCTCATCGCAGGCAAGCCCCCGGCCATCATCATTGCCGACGACGAGATTCCGCCAGCAGAAATTTTCTCTGCCTGCGAACGAGAAGGCCTTGCGTTATTACGCACGCCCGTCTCGGCGGCACAAATCATTGAAATCGCTCGGGCGCAGGTATCGCGAATCCTGGCCCCCAAGACCCAGATGCATGGTGTTTACATGGACGTGCTGGGCATGGGTGTGTTGATCACCGGCGAATCTGGGCTTGGCAAAAGTGAGTTGGCGCTCGAATTAATTACCCGTGGCCATGGCCTGATTGCCGATGACGTCGTGGATCTCACACGTATTGCGCCTGACGCTATTGAAGGCCGTTGCCCGCCCTTGATTCAAAACCTGTTGGAAGTTCGTGGGCTGGGGCTTTTGGATATTCGCACCATCTTTGGCGAGACCTCTGTGCGCCGCAAAATGCGGCTCAAGCTGATTGTGCAGTTGATTCGCCGAAGCTCCATGGATGAGTTTGAGCGGCTACCACTCGAGGCCATGTCACAAGACATCATGGGCCTGCCGGTGCGCAAAGTGGTGATCCCAGTGGCGGCTGGCCGAAACCTGGCCGTCTTGGTCGAGGCTGCTGTGCGAAATACCGTTTTAAGTCTTCGCGGCATCGACACCATGCAAGAATTTTTGGAACGTCAACAGGCGGCCATGCGGGAGCAGACCGACGGGCAGTCACAATGAAGATTGTGTTGGTCACGGGCATGTCGGGCTCAGGAAAATCCGTTGCCTTAAATGTGTTGGAAGACGCGGGTTACTTCTGTATCGACAACCTGCCCGTTGCATTTTTAGAGCAAGCTGTTGGCGATTTAATTGGCCAAGGCCAGACACAACTGGCGGTGGCGGTTGATGCGCGAACAGTGGGGTCGCTGGGCCAGTTATCCAAGAGTCTTGCCCAGCTCAAGCGCGATGGCCATGAGGTCAAAGTGATTTTCTTAAACGCGCGGGATGAAACGCTGATTCAGCGCTACTCCGAGACCCGCCGTCGCCACCCATTGAGCCGGCAACCAACTGCCGTCTCCGCGCTTGAAAGTGACTTGGTCCAGACCCTGGCGGATTGCATCCGCCGAGAGCGGGAGATTTTGTCCGAGATTGAGTCGCTGGCCATTCCGCTAGACACCAGTGACTTGCAACCCCAGGTCTTGCGCCGTTGGGTGAGAGAGATTCTGGATCTTCAGACCACACGACTAACGCTGCTCTTTCAATCCTTTGCCTTTAAAGATGGCATCCCCATGGACGCCGACTTGGTGTTTGATGCGCGTTGTCTGCCCAACCCATATTACGTGTCAGAGCTAAAAGGATTGACCGGCCGGGACGAGCCGGTGATTCGTTATCTTGAATCCAAGCCGGAAGTTGCCGAAATGATTACCGACATTGGCAGCTACTTATCGAAGTGGTTACCCCGGCACGCTGAAGAAAACCGAAGCTACTTAACGGTGGCCATTGGCTGCACCGGCGGGCAACACCGATCTGTCTATTGCGCCGAGCAACTCAAACAACGCTTTTCTTCGGACTACTCTTGCGCGATTCGCCACCGCTCGCTTTCTCAAAAGGGTAGAGCTTAGACAGCAATGTCCTGACCGGCGCTGGTAAGGGCAAGTCAAAAGCCTGGTGCCAAGAAAAAAATACGAGCCCGCTCGGTGCGCCAACCGGCAGCAAACCACCGGCTCTTAATTCTTTGGCTGTTACTTGCCCGGGCCTTATCAATATCGGTTTTGAGGTCATGGGCCAGCGGATCACACCCGCCGAGATGTCTAATTTGTAGTGGGTAAAGGCATGCTTCATCTCGATGACTTGAATCAACTGAGATACCGTCTGGTCCCAGTTATTGGGCATGGCCTGCAAATCAAGACGCCATGGCACCCAGAGCCCAGGCCAAATCCCACGCGTGGGCTGCTGCATTAGCCAGACCCCATCGGGGTTACACAACACAACCCAATGGGCTTGTCTGCGTGATGTGATTTTTTTTAGTTTTGGTTTTGGAAAATCTGCCACCGTTTGGCTGGCATGGGCCTTGCAGTCTGCTCGAACAGGGCACGCCGGACAATCCGGATTTTTCGCGCGGCAGACCATTGCCCCAAGATCCATAATGGCCTGGGTGTAGATGGGCATCTGTGGTGCACTCTGCGGAAGCCGGGCCTGGGCTTCTTGCCACAACATTTTCTCAAGCGCGGGCGAACCCCAGGGTGCATCAGCGCAGGTCACTCTGGCCAAGACCCGTTTCACGTTGCCATCCAAAATCGCAACACGTTCTTGATAAACCACCGATGCAATGGCCGCAGCCGTTGAAGGCCCGATGCCCGGCAGAGTCATTAATGCCTGGGCATTGTTCGGGAAATGGCCACCAAAACGATCTTGAATTTCTTTGGCGCAGGCCAACAGGTTTCTGCCGCGTTGATAGTAGCCCAGGCCCGACCACAGGGCCAACACCTCTTGTTCGGTGGCATTGGCCAATGCCTGAAGATTCGGAAATCGTTGGGTGAATCGAACAAAGTATGGAATGACTGTTTGAACCTGGGTCTGCTGCAGCATGATTTCAGAAAGCCAGACCCAATAAGCGTTCGGTGGGGACGACTGCCAGGGCAGATCGTGGCGGCCGGCCTGCCGCTGCCAGTGAATCAACCGTTGCGCAAAGTCTGTTGAATTAATGTTGGCAGACATAGCAGTAAAAAGTACTTCGTTGTTGTTGCACCATGCGTCGAATTCTGACGTGTGCCTTGCCGGCTTGGCTGCAGCGCGGGCAGGGGTCACCTTCGTGGTCGTAGACCTGATGGGATTGCCCGTAACGACCCGCCTGGCCATCGGCCCCAAGAAAATCAGAAATGGTGCTGCCACCTGATGCAATGGCTGCAGCCAGTATGCGGCGAATGCCTATCGCCAAGGTCTGATAACGCGCCTTGGAAATGCTGCCCGCCGCCCGCGACGGATGAATGCCACTTTCAAACAAGGCCTCACAGGCATAAATGTTGCCCACCCCCACCACCGTCTGCCCACTCATCAGCCAATGCTTGATTGGAGTGGTTTTGCCGCGTGACTGTCGATACAAAAAATCCCCATCAAAAGCCGGATCAAAGGGCTCCATGCCGCGAGCACTCTCGCCCAGATGCTGGCCGATATCCTCAGCCTGAGACAGGCCGGCGCGGTCAATCCATTGAAAACTACCAAAGCGCCTGGGGTCATGAAAGACCACATCTTGTCGCCGACCACTGGGAAGCCGAAAGAGGAGCCGCACATGATCGTGCAACTGTGGCGGCGTTTGCGGGTCACAGCACTGCATGACGCCCGACATGCCCAAGTGGACCGCCACGCAGCCGGGGTCGAACTCTAAAAGCAGATACTTGGCGCGTCGGCCAACCCGCCGAAGGGTCTGCCCGGCCAGGCCCGCAAGGGCCTGCCGGGGAAACGGATGGCGAAGGCGCTTGCCGCTGAAGTGGGCCGACAGGAGTGTTGCCCCCTGCACAACCGCGCCAAGATGTTGGGCAGTCACTTCGACTTCCGGTAATTCAGGCATGACACGAAATTTTCAGAATCAGGTACTGTAAGCGCATGGTATTCAAAAGACATCTCCAGATTGCTGGCATTTGCCTGGCTATGGGCCTGTCCTGGTCCACCAATGCACAGGCGTTTGCCGATCGTGGCCAACAGCAGGCATCGATCGTATTCCAGATTCTGGCCAGCGAGCTGGCCTTAGCCCAAGGGGAAATCGGTGTTGCGGCAGCCACTTATCTCAGTGTGGCACGCCAGACACAAGACCCCGCTGCAGCCAAACGGGCCACCGAACTGGCCATTGAAGCTCGGGCACCGCAGTACGCCGAGGAAGCCGCTGCCATCTGGCTAAAAAATGCGCCTGCCGATGCCGAGGCCCAGAGCACACTTGATCTGCTGCAAATCATCTTGGGTGAGCAAGAGAAATTGGTGCGCTCTCTGTCAACACGTCGTACCCTTGCCGCCAAGGAAAACAAACTGGATGCGTTTTACGACTATGTCGCAGGGCTTGCCGGCCGGTCTGCCAACCGCCAAGACGGACTCAAGCTCTTTGAGCGCATCACCGATCCCGACCGCAATAAATCCAGCGTGATGTACACCAAGGCAATGCTCCATGAGCGTGCTGGCCAGCATCCCGAGATGGAGCGATTGCTGCGGGAGTTGATCCGACGCGAACCCAATCATGCCCATGCCCACAACGCACTGGGCTATCACTTCGCTGATCGCAATGAGCGTCTCGACGAAGCCCTTCAACTGATTGAACGCGCACTCACGCTCGCCCCCAAAGACGCACACATTATTGACAGCATGGGCTGGGTGTATTTTCGCAAGGGTAACCTTGACCTTGCCGAGCGTTATTTACGGCAGGCCCATCAGCAGCAGCCCGATCCCGAGATCTCAACCCATCTTGGTGAAGTCCTTTGGGTGAAAGGCCAAACCGCAGAGGCAGAACGTTTTCTGCGAGCAGCCTTTACGATGGACCCACGCAATCCGGTGTTAAACGACACCTTAAAACGCCTTGGCATTTCACCAACCCGCGTTCACCCCCAATAAAACCAGCGGTACAACATCACTCATGTTGCGTCAGCTGTCTCGTTGGCTCTGCAGTCTGATGCTCTTTGCGGTAATCGCGGGCTGTGCATCAATTGCCCCAGATCAAACTGTCCGCGAGCGACTCGTGCTGGAGCGCAGCGATGAGATCTTGGTGCAGACACGGGCCGGCCGTTTTGTGTTGCAGGGCCAGGCCCCCAATCTTGGTGAGCGCGGCACACAGGGAAGATTTGAGTGGTTGGAGTATCGGTCGAGCCAGGGGGCTCCACGCCAGGTACTGATCTGGTTGGGGCCGCTAGGCCAATCAGCCGCCAGTCTTGAGCAACGCTGGCAGCCGGTTTCAGGGCCAGCCATTGCTGCCTATGACGAGCAAGGGCTACGGCTCACACATCAAGATCAGTTACGTTTCCTTTCTGCAGTGCTGGGCGGCGATGCGCTTGCCATGAGTGATGACGAAGTTTATGTCGCCCTGCAATCGATCATGAGATTTTTTCAGGCATCGGTAAACGCACAAGCAACACGACATGAATCACAATTCCTAGTTGGCAAGGCAGTCATCGATCTGCGCATTGCCTTTGATCAGCCATAACTTCTTCACCTTGACGCATTAATTCGCCTTGACTTCAACAACAACCCAGCTACTGGCCCCCGCAAAAATTAATTTGTTTTTGCATGTGGTCGGCCGACGGCCTGACGGCTATCACCTGCTCCAGAGTGCCTTTGAGCTGATTGATTGGTGCGACACCGTCTCCCTCTCGGTGCGGCCAGGGGGCGACATCATTCGACAAGGGGACCTGCTTGGACCGCCCGAAGACGACTTGGCAGTTCGGGCTGCCCGAGCCCTTCAGCGCCACCCTGCCTGGCTGGCCGCAGGCGGCCCCGGGGCGGTCATCACAGTCCAGAAATCGATTCCCGCCGGAGCGGGTTTGGGCGGTGGCAGTTCGGACGCCGCCACCACACTCATGGGCCTAAATCGGCTGTGGGGCCTTGGGCTTGACCAAGCCACCCTATCGGCTATCGGCCTTGGGCTGGGGGCAGATGTTCCGTTCTTCTTATTCGGACAAGCTGCCTTTGCCCAGGGGGTTGGCGAAGACCTTCAGGCTTATAAGAGCGTGGAGCGGTCATTGGTGGTGGCCGTGCCGGCGGTCATGGTCCCGACCGCCGAAATCTTTCGGGCCCCCGAATTGACACGAAATTCTAAACCCTTGAAAATCTCGGGTTTCGCTGAAGCGGCGATAAACCCTGTTTGGGTGTTTGGGCACAACGATTTAGAACCCGTCACCCGGGCAAGGTTTCCCCAGGTGGACCAGGTGTTGAATTGGTTAACCCAGGCCGCTGCTGTTGAGAATATTGCCCCGCTTGCGGTGCGGATGTCGGGTTCCGGTGGTGCGGTTTTTTGCACCGCACCAGATCCTGATTCTGCGCATCGCATCTTGGATCGCATGAAGGGTTTTCAGAGTTCTGCGCAAGGCCACATGCTGGCGCAGGTTCGAGTCTGTCAGACCTTATCAGTGCACCCGGAGCACCGTAGTTAAACCGTTGGGGAGTCGCCAAGTTGGTTAAGGCACCGGATTTTGATTCCGGCATGCGAGGGTTCGAGTCCTTCCTCCCCAGCCAAATTTTTTAGCCCCTGGACAAAGCGCAGACATGGTCGACCGCATACTAAACAAAGACGGCGGTGCCCCCGAGGGGCTGATGATCTTTACCGGCAATGCCAATCCCAAATTGGCATCCGATGTAGCGCGTCATCTCAATACCCGGGTTGGTCGCGCCAACGTCGCGCAATTCAGTGACGGCGAATCCACCGTTGAAATTTTGGAACACGTGCGTGGCAAACACTGCGTGGTGTTGCAATCCACCTGTGCACCAGCCAATGACCACCTGATGGAAGTCATGCTGATGTGCGATGCCTTGCGTCGCGCCTCTGCCGAAAAGATTACCGCCGCAGTTCCCTACTTCGGCTATGCCCGTCAAGACCGTCGTGTGCGCTCATCCCGCGTGCCGATTAGCGCCAAAGTCGTGGCCAATATGCTGCAAAGCGTTGGCGTGGATCGTGTGCTCACCATGGATTTGCACTCCGATCAGATCCAAGGCTTTTTTGATATTCCGGTCGACAATATTTACGCAGCCCCCATCATTCTGGCGGATGTCTGGCAGCAGACCTATCCCAACCTGATGGTGGTCTCGCCCGACGTGGGCGGCGTGGTGCGGGCCCGAGCCTTTGCCAAGCAAATGGATTGTGACCTGGCCATCATCGACAAGCGCCGGCCCAAGGCCAATGTGTCAGAGGTCATGAACATCATTGGTGATGTGCGTGGCCGCGTCTGCATGATCATGGACGACATGGTCGATACCGCCGGCACGCTTACCAAAGCAGCCCAAGCACTAAAAGATCATGGCGCTGATCGCGTTGTAGCCTATTGCACACATGCGGTTCTCTCGGGTGGCGCGGTTGAGCGTGTCGCCAAGTCTGCATTGGATGAATTGGTGGTCACTGACTCAATCCCGCTTTCTAAGGAAGCACAGGCTACTGGCCGTATTCGCGTACTGTCCTGCGCGGGCCTGGTGGCCGAGACCCTGCTGCGAATCGTGAAGTCTGATTCCGTCAGCTCTTTGTTTGTGGAGTAATTTTTCGTTCCTTTCCTTGGCTTGGAACTGCTGGTCGCGGCGTCCAAATTGATGAAAGGTTTTTGACCGCGCACCCCAAAGGGCGTGCGTTTTTTAAGGAGTAGTAAATGAAAGTAGTTGCAACTTCCCGCACGGTGCAGGGATCGGGTGCGAGCCGCCGACTCCGCCGTAACGGCAAAGTGCCCGGCATTGTGTACGGCGCACAAAAAACCCCTCTCAATATCGAGATGGATCACAACCCCGTGATTCTCGCGCTCAAAGTCGAGGCCTTCCACTCTTCCATTCTGGACCTGGAAATTGATGGCAAGACCGAGCAGGTATTGCTGCGTGACTATCAAATGCACCCCTATAAGCCTTTGGTGCTGCACGTCGATTTTCAGCGCATTGATGCCAAGGCCAAGCTGCAGACCAAGGTGCCGCTGCACTTCAAAAACCAGGAGATTTCTCCTGCAGTGAAACTCAATGGCGCCATCGTGAGCCACGTGATCAACGATGTGTTGGTCTCTTGCCTGCCGAAAGACCTGCCCGAGTTCATCGAAGTTGACCTCTCGACACTGGCTGTTGGCCACTCGGTTCACGTGCGCGACCTGGTGGTGCCTGCTGGCGTCACACTAGTGCTGCACGAGGGTGAGAACCCAACCGTGGTGACCGCATCGGTACCGGGTGGTGCTGCCGACGAAGCTGCACCCGAGGCAGCTGCCGCTGCACCAGCCGCCGGTGAGAAACCCGCCGCTTGATTTTTAAGCCCTGGGCAAACAGGCTGCAATGGGATGACGAACCCTGTTGCAGCCTTTTTTATAAGTCTTTAACGCCATGAAACTGATCGTTGGACTCGGCAATCCCGGACAGCAATACCAACACCATCGCCACAATGTTGGCTTTTGGGTGGTGGATCAGCTCGCGAGTTCTGGCTGGTCACGCGAAACCAAGTTCAAGGCCGATATCGTCAAGGTTCGTATCGCCAATGAGGACCGCTGGCTCATGAAACCCGCCACGTTTATGAATGCCTCGGGCGAAGCGGTAGGTGCCTTTGCACGTTTTCATCGTTTAGAAGCGGCTGATGTGCTGGTCATTCACGACGAACTCGATCTGCCGCCCGGCGGTGTGCGACTCAAACAAGGCGGTGGCCATGGTGGTCACAATGGTGTGCGGGATATTGAGTCGCATCTGGGTTCACCCAACTTCTGGCGGTTGCGCATCGGCATTGGGCACCCACGCACACTCAATCTTCAGCAAGACGTGGCGGCCTTTGTGCTGAATGCGCCACGCTTAGAAGAAAAAATCGCGATTGACCGCGCCGTCGATGAAATCGTGAAAGAACTGCCCGCGCTCGTGTCAGGTCAGGTGGCAGCCGTGCAGCGTAAGTTACACGGCCTATAAAACAAGTTGACTTAGACGTTAAACCGGAAGTGCATCACATCGCCGTCTTTGACGATGTAGTCTTTGCCCTCTAGCCGCATCTTGCCGGCTTCTTTTGCGCCTTGCTCACCCTTATAGGTGATGTAGTCGTCATAAGCGATGACCTCAGCACGAATAAATCCACGTTCGAAATCAGTGTGGATCACTCCCGCAGCCTGTGGCGCCGTGGCGCCGACCTTCACGGTCCAGGCACGGACTTCTTTCACACCGGCAGTGAAGTAAGTCTGCAGGCCTAATAAGCTAAAACCAGCACGAATCAATCGATTTAAGCCGGGCTCGTCCATGCCCATGTCTGCTAAAAACACGGCCTTGTCTTCTTCCGGCATATCGCCAATCTCAGCCTCAATGGCTGCACAGATCGCCACCACGGGGGCGTTCTGAGCCTTGGCATAGGCCTGTAGCTTCTCAAGATACGGGTTGTCTTTAAACCCACTCTCCGACACATTGGCCACAAACATGGCGGGCTTGGCCGTAATCAAACAAAAGGGCTGAATCAAGGCTTTTTCTTCGGCATCAAGCGCCATGCCGCGAACGGGTTTGGCCTGATCCAGCTGGGCCTGACACTTTTCCAAAACCGCGAGAAGACGCACTGCCTCTTTGTCATTGCCGGATTTCGCGAGCTTGGCGCTTTTCTGAATCTGTTTTTCCACGTTGGCCAGATCGGCCAGGGCCAATTCCGTTTCAATCGTTTCAATATCGGCCAGTGGATCGACTCGGCCACTCACATGGACCACGTTGTCGTCATCAAAGCAGCGGACCACATTCACAATCGCATCGGTCTCGCGGATATTGGCCAGAAACTGATTACCCAAACCCTCACCTTTACTGGCACCCGCCACCAAACCAGCAATATCAACAAATTCAACGGTGGCTGGCAGGATGCGCTCGGGTTTGACGATTTCGGCGAGTTTGGCAAGCCGCGGATCGGGCACTTCCACAATGCCCACATTGGGCTCAATGGTGCAAAAGGGATAATTTTCTGCAGCGATACCTGCCTTGGTAAGCGCGTTAAATAATGTCGATTTGCCGACATTGGGCAGGCCGACGATGCCGCATTGAAGTGCCATTGATTTCTCGATTCAGGTTGAAGGCCTTCGGCTGATCATCCGCACGAAAAAGCCAGCGTTACAAACAAATGCTAATTATCGCCTTTTACCGTGGACAGGGTGCCCAGGGCCTGGACCTTGGCCTGTAGCTGGTCTTTGGTCTCGACCCAGGCCGGGTTGAGCTCGATACAGGCGACCGGGCAGACCACCTGGCATTGGGGCTCATCAAAGTGGCCCACACATTCCGTGCAGCGTGATGGCTCGATCTCGTAGAACTCGGCCCCCATGGAAATTGCATCGTTGGGGCAGACCGGCTCACAGACATCGCAATTGATGCATTGATCGGTAATTAAGAGTGCCATAGCGGCCTATTTTGCCGCCTGATCATTGAGCCGGCCGACAAGCCACTTCTCAACCGACGGGAATACAAACTTGCTGACATCGCCGCCCAGCTGGGCAATCTCACGAACGATCGTGCCCGAGATGAATTGGTATTGGTCAGAAGGCGTTAAGAAGAGGGTCTCCACATCGGGCAGCAGGTAACGATTCATACCCGCCATCTGAAATTCATATTCGAAGTCAGAGACGGCCCGCAGACCACGAATAATCACTTTGGCGTCGTGCTTGCGCACAAAGTCTTTCAGCAGGCCAGTAAAGCCCGAGACTTCGACATTGGGGTAGTGGCCCAGCACCTCGCGGGCAATCTCAACCCGTTCTTCCATTGAGAAGAACGGTTTTTTTGAACGGCTATCGGCAACCCCAACGACCACATGGTCAAAGAGTTTGCTAGCACGTCGTACCAGGTCCTCGTGGCCCCGCGTTAAGGGGTCAAACGTCCCCGGATATACGGCTCTCAGCATCTTGCTCTCCCTGCACTGCACAGTGTTGGAGCAGATGATAATGAACCGCGCCAGCCTTGTCTGCGCGAATCAGCCGCAGGCCATGTTTTTCGGCCCACTCCGAATCAATTGCTTGATCAGACTCAATGTAGAGGAACCCTTGCGCCGACAATCGGGCCATTGCCTGGGGCAGAACTGTCTCGATCAGGCCCTGGCCAAAGGGTGGGTCTAAAAAAATCAGATCAAAGGGTTCTTTTGCCTTGGCCAGCCAATCCTGCGCCCGGCCACGGACCAGACTCAGCCGATCGGAAGCCCCTAACTTTTCAATCAGCTGGCCGATGGCCTTGGCCGCGCGGGCCTCAGGCTCAACGAAGACCACATGGGCCGCGCCCCGAGAGCCGGCCTCAAAGCCAAGACTGCCTGCCCCCGCAAACAGATCCAGGCAGTGCCAGCCGGGAATCGTCTGGCCCAGCCAATTAAACAGGGTCTCACGGACCCGGTCCGGCGTTGGCCGCAGGCCCTGGGCGTCATGAACAGGAATGGGGGTGCGTTTCCATTGCCCACCAATAATCCGCAACTGGCCCATGAACTCTGCGACTCAGGCCGTGATTAGGGCTGAAAGCCTGCGGGACCCGCGACCACCACGACCGACAAATCAGCTGGGCGCACGACACGATTCATCACCCGACGAATATCGGCCACCGTGACCGCCGCGACCTTATCTGTCCAGGTCTTCAAATAATCGAGTGGTAGATCGTAATAGTTGATCTGGGCCAGGTTGTCTAAGAGTTTTCGATTGGTATCGACACGCAAGGCAAAACCGCCAATCAGATTTTGTTTGGCCGCCTTTAACTCTTTTTCAGTTGGGCCCTCTTTTAGAAAACGCGCCAGAGTGTCTTCCACCACACGCAGGGCCTCGGGGGCTTTTGCGGTCTGTGTCTGCAGCCCCATTAAAAACGGGCCAGGCTGCGCCAAGGGTGAAAAGGCACTGAACACGCTGTAAGACAGGCCACGTTTTTCACGAATCTCTTCTGTAAGACGCGACACGAACCCACCACCACCCAAGATGTAATTGCCAACCGTCATTGCAAAAAAATCAGGGTCGTCACGGCTAAGTGCGGGCAGCCCCAGCCAGACATGGCTTTGTGAGGCAGGGTGGGCGATTGCCTGACGACTTGCAGGAGTTGCGGTGATCACCGCTGGTTGCTGGCGAATTGGATGGCTTGGGACTGCGGCCTGTTTGGGGAATTGATCCATCAATTGGTCAACCAGTTCACGGGCCTGCGGCTCTGAAAGCGCTCCTACAATGGTGATGCGCATACGCTCAGGCTGCCAGTAACGTGAGTGGAAGGCTTTTAAATCTTCTGCCGTGATGGCGCCGATCGACTCAGGCGTTGGTTCAGCGCCATAAGGATGCTTCCCATACATGGCCTTCCACAGGGCCTTGGTCGCAATCGACTGGGGCTGTGTCATGGATTCCTGAATGGCCGCGATGGTGCGCTTTTTTTCGCGCTCTAAGATTTGGCGATCAAAACTGGGGGCTGCCATGATGCGCGCTAACAGGCGCGATGCATTCGCACGGACATCACTGTCTGACAGCATGCGCATGGTCATGCTGGCACGATCCAAGCCGGCTGCGCCACCGCGCTGCACCGCAAGCTCGGCGAAACGTTCGCTAATTTCCACTTCGTTTAAGGCGGGCTGTGATTCACCGCCACGCACACCCAGGGCCAACATGGCATGCGTCATGCTGGCCAATCCCGCACGATCAGCCGGGTCCCAGCGCGAACCGGCATCGACATCAACCGACACATCCACCATCGGGATTTCAGGAGCAGCGAGAAATAAAACGCGAACGCCACTACCGGTAGTCCACTCGCGCAGATTGGCGCCACGGTCCTGCGGCTGGGCCCAGACCACGGTCGCCGATAGAAATGCCCCACAAAACAGAGCGAAAAAATTCTTAAACATAGTGATCTACTTTTTTATTAATGACGCATGCCGGGGATCGTCGATGGCTTGCGTGCAGCAGCCTGATCAAGTGGCAGGGGTTCAAAGGCCAAGACGGTGAGTTGATGATCAGAGAAAAACCCTTTGGCAACACGCTGAATATCTTCCGATGTGATGGCATCGAGCACCTCTAGCCAACGGTCTGCATCTTTCAAGTCGCGGCCAGACAATAAAAGACGTGCAGCCTCCATGGCCAAAGAGAATGCCGAATCCTGACGAAAGACCTGACTGGCCTTGGCCTGGCGCTTGATACGGGTGAGCTCTTTTTCTTCCACGCCCGATGTCGCAATGGCTGCAATTTCTTCTTTGACTTTGGCCTCTAAGGATTCCAGCGTGACGCCAGGCGATGCCGTGACATCAATCACAAATAATCCCGGACCACGGGCAATGCTATCGGCGCCCGCGCCAACGGATACCGCGACTTTTTCTTCGCGCACCAGGCGTTTGGTCAATCGGCCTGTACCTGGGTCATCTAAGAGTGCAGCCAAGACACCAAGGGCGACAAAATCACGGGCCGCTCCTGCTGAGGGTGTCAACGGACCAAGGGTTTCGTTGAGCGTTGGGGCCTTGTAGCCCATCATGACAAAGGCGTTTTGTGCGGGTGCCCGCAGGCCCACGCGACGAATGCCGTTTTGCTGCGGCTCGGCCTGGGGTTTACGTGCGGGCAGTGCGCGCGATTTCATGGGGCCATAAAACTCTTTGGCCCAGTTCCAGACCTGCTCAGATTTCACATCACCGGCCACCACCAGAATCAGATTGTTAGGTGCATACCAGGTGCGATACCAGTCCTCTAGGTCTTTCACAGAGAGATGCTCAAGATCACTCATCCAACCAATGATGGGATTGCGCACAGGGTTGGCGGCAAAAGCCTGGGCGTAAAGAGATTCATAAGCCAGGCTGGTGGGATTGTCATCTGTGCGAAGCCGCCGCTCTTCCATCACCACCTGAACTTCTTTTTTAAATTCCTCTTCCTTAAGTTTCAAAAAACGCTGGCGGTCTGCTTCTAGCCGCATGACCTCACGCAACGAATCCTTGTGGATTTGCTGAAAGTACCCCGTGTAATCTTTCGAGGTAAATGCGTTTTCCCGCCCCCCAAGGGCTGCCACTCGGCGACTGAATTCGCCGGGGGCCAGAGTCTTGGTGCCCTTAAACATCATGTGCTCCAAGACATGGGCCAAACCCGTGCGGCCATTGATTTCATCCATCGACCCGGCCTTGACCCAGACCATATGCAAGGCGGTAGGCGCCCTGGAGTTTTCATAGACCAGCACCCGCATGCCATTGGGCAGGGTTCGATCCAGAGTGGGCTTGGCCGGGCTTGCGGCCACAACACCTGCAAAAGACAGGCCCAACACACCAATAAGAAAAGCAGCGCATCGTGTCAGCATCAATAAATCTCAACCTATAGAATCTAAGACATCCGAGTATTAGCAGACCACAAAACCCATGATAGGTTTCTTAGGGTTAGGCCGAACCCTTGATCGGCTCAAACTTAGCAGACTTAAAGAAGGCCTGACCAAAACCAGCGCCCAGCTGGGTGCTTTATTTTCAGGCCGAAAGCTCGATGCTGAGTGGTTTGACGATGTCGAAACCGCCCTGCTCACCGCCGATGTGGGCACGCAGGCCACCCAGGAATTGTTAGATGCCATCCGGCGGGAGGTGAAATCCCGCAAGCTGAACAACGACAGCAGCCCCGAGGAACTGCAGGCCGCTGTCTGCCACTGCATTGAGTTGGCCCTTGCCCCGATTATGGCCGCAGACTCGCCAGCCGGCCCCCGGCCGCAGGTCGTGATGGTGGCAGGCGTGAACGGCGCGGGCAAGACCACGTCCATTGGCAAGCTGGCCCACGCCTGGAAGACTGAAGGGAAAAAGATTTTGCTGGGTGCGGGCGATACCTTTCGTGCGGCCGCCCGCGAACAACTCATCGTCTGGGGTGAACGTAACCAAGTGGATGTCATTTCTCAGGCCCAGGGCGACCCAGCAGCCGTTGCCTTTGATGCCGTGAGTGCCGGCATGGCCCGTGGCGTCGATATTGTGTTGGTGGACACGGCAGGCCGGCTGCCCACTCAGCTGCATCTGATGGAAGAGCTTAAAAAGGTCAAGCGTGTCATGGCCAAGGCGATGATGGAAGCACCCCACGAGGTCTGGCTAGTGATTGATGGTGGCACCGGACAAAACGCCATTGCGCAGGTCAAGGCCTTTGATGATGCCCTGGGGCTTACTGGATTGGTCGTCACCAAGTTGGATGGCACCGCCAAAGGCGGTGTACTACTGGCCATTGCCAAGGCTCGGCCAATCCCCGTGCGTTATGTCGGGGTAGGCGAGGGCATTGAAGATCTGCAACCCTTTGATGCCAGGGCCTTTGCACAGGCCCTGGTGGGTGAGATTTAGAAAAGCCCCGCGTTCTGAATTCAATCGCGAATTAGATCGCGATTGAATTCACAGTTTAATTCGCGACGCAGTCGACAAAGTACTGCTTCACGCCATCGACTTCCTGCTGCACCAGGCCATGAATATCGGCCTCAAAGCCAGGGAACTTGCCGTTAAAGTCACGTGCAAATTGCAGGTAGCGAATAATAGTTTTATTAAACCGCTCACCCGGAATCAACAGGGGAATGCCTGGTGGATAAGGGGT
Source organism: beta proteobacterium MWH-UniP1 (assembly GCA_036362785.1). Classification (NCBI taxonomy): domain Bacteria; kingdom Pseudomonadati; phylum Pseudomonadota; class Betaproteobacteria; species beta proteobacterium MWH-UniP1. The sequence continues at coordinate 105,331 of CP143625.1, read as the reverse complement.
CAGCAGGCTGGTGGTGATACGGCCTTCTAATTCATCAATGGGTACTCGCTCAGTCTTGCGATGGGCCAGGCATGAAAACGCATCTGCTGGCTTCATGGCAGGTTCCATGTTCGACAGATACATTTCGGTGGTGAGCCGTGCAATATCGTTGGCTTTGTAAATGTCGTGCAGCTGCTGGCAAAGATCTGCCAAACCCACCCGCTCATAGCGTGGGTGCTTGGCACAGAACTCGGGCAGTACGCGCCAGAGTGGCTGGTTCTTATCTACATCATCTTTAAACTGCTGCAAGGCGGTGAGTAGCGTATTCCAGCGACCCTTGGTAATGCCGATGGTGAACATGATGAAGAAGGAATACAGACCCGTCTTCTCCACAATCACACCGTGTTCGGCCAGATACTTGGTCACAATCGATGCGGGAATACCGCGCTTATCGAATTCGCCCTTGATATTCAGGCCCGGTGTCACCACAGTGGCCTTAATGGGGTCCAGCATGTTAAAGCCGGGCACTAGCCCATCAAACCCATGCCACTCATCTTCTGGATCAAGCCCCCACTCATTGCGGTTAGCCATGCCATTACTGTCAGAGGTCACATCTTCCGGGCCCCAGACCTGGAACCACCAATCGTTTTCACCAAACTCTTGGTCCACCTTGTGCATGGCCCGACGAAAATCCAACGCTTCAATAATGGATTCCTCAACCAGGGCCGTGCCACCTGGGGGCTCCATCATGGCCGCCGACACATCCAATGAAGCGATGATGGCGTACTGGGGACTGGTCGACGTATGCATCAGATACGCCTCGTTAAACATGTCGCGATCGAGCTTGCGGGTCGCGGATTCCTGCACCAAGACTTGAGAGGCCTGCGACAGACCAGCGAGTACTTTGTGCGTTGACTGCGTCGAAAAGATCAGGGGGTCTTGTGGGCGGGGCCGGTCCTTGCCAATCGCGTGCATGTCTTTGTAGAAATCATGAAAGGCCGCGTGAGGAATCCATGCCTCGTCAAAGTGAAGGGTGTCCACGCAGCTACCCAGCACGTCTTTGATCATCTCAACGTTATAAAGAACACCGTCATACGTGCTTTGCGTGATGGTGAGAATGCGGGGCTTGGCATTGCCGTTTTTCAGTGCCTCGCGGGCAAATGGATTGGCTTCGATTTTCTTGCGGATGTTCTCGGGCTTAAATTCCTCTAAAGGAATCGGCCCGATGATGCCCAGGTGATTACGCGTGGGCATAAGAAACACGGGAATAGCACCGGTCATGATGATCGAGTGCAGCACACTCTTGTGGCAGTTGCGGTCCACCACCACGATGTCACCAGGCGCAACCGATGAATGCCAGACAATCTTGTTGGATGTCGATGTGCCATTGGTCACAAAGAAACAATGGTCGGCATTAAAGATTCGCGCCGCGTTTCGCTCGGATGCAGCCACAGGCCCAGTGTGATCTAGCAGCTGGCCCAATTCATCCACTGCATTACACACGTCTGCACGCAGCATGTTCTCGCCGAAAAACTGGTGGAACATCTGACCCACGGGGGACTTTAAAAACGCCACACCACCGGAATGCCCGGGGCAGTGCCACGAGTAAGAACCGTCTTGGGCGTAATCCAGTAGCGCCCTGAAAAACGGTGGCGCAAGTGAATCCATATATGACTTCACTTCGCGCAGGATATGTCGGGCCACAAACTCTGGGGTGTCTTCAAACATATGAATGAAGCCGTGGAGCTCACGCAGCACATCATTGGGAATATGGCGCGATGTTCTGGTCTCGCCATAGATATAAATGGGGATTTCAGCATTACGGAAACGCAGCTCGCCCACAAAGGCCCGCAGATTTTTCAGCGCGGCATCGGTGTCTTCTTTCGAGCCAGAGCCGAACTCTTCGTCATCAATCGACAAAATAAAGGCGGATGCACGGCTTTGCTGCTGGGCGAACTGGGTCAGGTCGCCATAACTGGTGACGCCCAAGACCTCGACGCCTTCTTTTTCCAGGGCATCGGCCAAGGCACGAATCCCCAAACCCGAGGCATTCTCAGAACGAAAATCCTCATCAATGATGACCACTGGAAAACGAAACTTCATTGGCTGGGCCCTTCCCAAAAACAGAGAGGCGATAGTAGGACAAAAACCCCGGCCCCGCCTTGACTTAAGTGGTGCCTGGGGCCTTAGCACTCGGGAACCGAGAGTGCTAAACTTGGTCTATCCGGAACAAGGAGGGTTTTGCATGACGGCTCAAGCTTTCGCTGCTGACCACGCCCTGGCCACGCTCTCACTCTCGCCAGGCGGCAATCTGGACGCTTATGTACGGGCCGTCCAGCAGTTTCCTATGCTCACGCCCGAGCGGGAAGAAGAGCTCGCACTCCGCTTTAGAACCCTCAATGATATTGACGCTGCCCGTGAGTTAGTGCTCTCTCACTTACGTCTGGTGGTATCTGTTTCCCGCCAGTTCAAGGGCTACGGTCTGGCCCAGGCCGACCTAATCCAAGAAGGCAATATCGGCCTGATGAAGGCGGTCAAGCGCTTTGACCCCACCCGGGGGGTACGGCTGGTCTCTTTTGCCATGCTCTGGATCAAGGCCGAAATCCACGAATACATCCTGCGCAACTGGCAGCTGGTCAAAGTCGCCACGACCAAGGCCCAGCGCAAACTCTTTTTCAATCTACGCTCGATTAAGCAGTCGCTTGGCGTACAAGACAGCGTGTCCGACGACCAGGCGAAGGTGATTGCCAAGCAGCTCGATGTCGCCCCCAAGGAAGTCTTGGAAATGGACCAGCGGCTGTCGGGCGGTGATATCGCGATCGAATCCCGAGTGGACGATAGCGAAGAGTCGTTTGCCCCGATTGCCTATCTGGAAGCGCCAGATGCGGACCCCGCCCAGGTGGTTGAGGCCCAACAGTCCCAGACCATTCAGTCGGAGGGCCTGCTGCGGGCACTTAACTCGCTGGATGGGCGCAGCCGGGAAATCATGATTGCCCGCTGGCTACGCGATGAAGACGAGGGCGGCGGCACAACCCTGCAAGAGCTCGCCGATCGCTATGGCATTTCGGCTGAACGGGTGCGACAGATTGAATCAGCGGCGTTAAAGAAGCTCAGGTCCCAGCTGTCTTAAGCCATGGAAGCCCGACAAGCTGCCTTTTGAAATCAGGCCACAATTCGGAACTCAGTCGCCTTGGCGATGGGCCGTACCTGACGGTTCTCCCGTTTCATTTCAACGAACCCGTAGTTCGACATGGTTTTGAGCGTGCGGGAAAGATTTCCCGGTTTGCGCCCGGTCATGTCCGCCAAAGACGAAATGGATTGAGGCTTCGCTTCCTGAATCACTCTGAGCAACGCACGGTTTTCGTCGCTTAGCACCTCGGCGAGTGACCGCATGGAAGTAAACCAAATTTTCGGCTCAGTGGCCTTCGGTTTGTATTGGCCTCGCGCAATTGCAAGCATACGCTGGCGAATACGGTCTTGGGACATGATTCCGATCACAATGGCTTTCATGGCTTTTTGATCTCCCTTAACACCCGATCGACCTCATTGAAAAAATCGGCCAGCAACTGATGGGCATCCCGAAATTCATAGGGCTCGCCTTTGTCGCTGATATGCCGATGTTTGTGGTCATAAGGTAGTCGAGTCCCCGCATAAATGAATTTCCTTGATCAATAATTTGGTCATGAAGTTCGAGCAGGGTGGAAATTCCCGGATCTTGCTGGGCAATCAATTGTATCAACCGCTGATAACGTTTGGAAGAGGGTATTCAAGGTTAAGGCGCTTAGCCTTATTTGAAAATCAGCCAGAGCGGCTAGGCGTAAGGTTGAGAGTCTAGAGCGGATTGGTTGCGCTCCATCAAAGGAGCGGTAGAGCTATTCTGCAAATTGAAGAAACTGCGGGCCCAGTTGTCTTAACCGAATTTAGCTAACACCCGATTTCTAAATTGCTCGGGCAGCGCCAGGGGGTAGGCAGCGGCTGGTTAACCGCTGCACGTTAAAACCGCCTCAAAACGAAAAAATTACCCCAACCGAGGTGAACGAAACCTTATCATCATCGGCCTTGTAAATTTCATGCTCTAGACGTGCTGATACGCTTTTTGTAATTGCAATGTCCACACCAACGCCATACATCGGATCAGTACCGGTAAATTTTACAGATCCGTTGTAGTCAGAGGAGGTAACGTTAAATTTATTCTCCCAGCGATGCAAACCAAGTCGAGCAAACGGTTTTACAGCTTCATTCACTGGAAGGTAAATCAACCCCGAGAGGCCGTAGGAAGTACCAGATGCGGAGATCTTCGCATTGTTTGCTGTGAATTGGTAAAGAGTCCCATCAATCCGAAAAGTACTACCGTTATTTCCGGATAGTGATGCTTCGCCGGCATCGGTATAGTGAAATTCAGCGGAAAATATTTCAGAGAATCTATGCCCTAGGAAAATCTTATATCCCGAGTCTTTTTCGTCCAAGGTTGCGGTTACAGCTGTGATACCGGTATCTACTTTTGATTGGCAGTAGCTGGCGCGTTTGGCCCGTAATCAGTGGTTAAAGAGTTTTAAGTGACGAGATAATGATCCACCAACAACGCTGCAAACAGCAGGGCCAGATAGTTGATGGAGTACTTAAAGGTCTTGCGGGCGAGTGGTTCGGAATAGTTTTTATACAGCAGCCAAGACAACCACAAGAAATACCCCCCCAGGGCCAAGGCCGCAATTAAGTAAACAAAGCCGCTCATGCCAATTAACGTTGGCAAGATGGTGGTGGCCACCAAGAGCAGTGTGTAGAGCAGAATGTGTAGCCGTGTGAACTGTGGCCCGTGGGTGACCGGCAACATGGGCAAACCCGAGCGTGCGTAATCATCCGTGCGATAAAGCGCCAAAGCCCAGAAATGCGGTGGCGTCCAGACAAAAATAATCAAGAACAAGACCCAGGCTTCGATCGGTGCCTGGCCGGTCACTGCAGCCCAGCCCAGAACCGGTGGCATGGCGCCCGATGCACCGCCAATCACAATGTTTTGTGGCGTGAGTGGCTTCAAAATTACCGTGTAAATAATCGCGTAGCCCACAAAAGTGGCCAACGTTAACCAGGTGGTCAGCGGATTCACAAACGCGTAGAGCAGAAACGTGCCAATGCCGCCGATGATTCCAGAAAAGATTAGGGTTTGTTGCGGTGTGAGCGTGCCAGATGGCAGTGGCCGCCAGGCCGTGCGGGCCATCTTGGCGTCAATGTGCTGCTCAACCAGACAGTTCACTGCAGCTGCCGCACCTGCGACTAGAGTGATACCCACCGTGGCATTGAACAGCACACCAAGCGGCACCCAGCCCGGCGTTGATAAGAACATGCCAATCACCGCACAAAAGGTGATCAGCATCACCACGCGCGGCTTGGTCAGCGCCATGTACTGCTTAAAAATCGACGAAGACGTTAAGGTGAAATCATTCATAGGGCGCTAGCCGATCCGCGATGCTTTGAGCAGTCGATTGATGTCTTTTCTCATGCCGTTCGGATCTGGATTATCCGGGAAACGCATCATTAAATTCCCTAGGGGATCTACGACCCAGATGTTGCTCGCCCCCGCATTGCGGCCGACCGCCTGCTCGGCAACCGATAACCAGTTCGCAATCAGACTCTCTGAGGTCGATGCTGGGCCTGACGGCACCGGGGCCTGTTTGCCCAGCCGAACGACCCACAGGCCCTCGTGCTCGCGCATCAGGGCCGGATCGGGGGCTCCGTTATCCGTGACAATCCAAAGCCGCTCAACCCGCTCACGCTCTCGGCCCGTGGTGAGCCGTACCTGCCGCATCAACCAGAGTTCTTGCTTGCAAGCCTCGTTGCAGCTTGCAGGGCCTATCCGGACCATCAACCAGCGGCCAGACCAACTGCCCAGAGTGTTGAGATCCCGGCGGGTCTTGGGCTCCGCTTGCAGCGCGAGAAAGGCGCTCTCAGAGACAGGCGTCACGACGGGGGACACGGCCAAGGATGACAGCGTTACCTGGGGCTCCACGAAATCCCCATAGTTCACGCGGCCGTCGGGCTTGATGCCGTAATAAGTGATGTAAGACGCAATCACCGGCGCGATCGTGACCGCCAGTACGCCCCACAGGGGCCACAGATTGCGTTTTTTCTGAACTTGATTCATGACTTCCGTTCACGTTTTGGTCGAAGGCGCCAGGCGAAAAATAAGGCAGCTGCCGACATTAAAAACCACTGCAGGGCATAGCCCAAATGCTTTGGTACATCACTGCTGACTTCTGGCACCTTGCGGCGCAGGCCATCGCCTGTTTCACCCGTCTGCCAGACAATCACCGGCCAAGTATTGCCAGTAAGCCAGCCTTTGGCAGCGGCCCAATCAAAGTTCTGCCAAACATTGCCCTGCCGCAGATCCTGCGGTGCGCTCGAGAGTTCCATGCGGCGCATTACCGAAGCGAGAGCGACACCCGATAGCGACACGACGGTTGATCCGGTCGGCGCAGGTAAATCCACCTGCGTCACGCCCGGCGGCTTGGGCCACCAGCCTCGGTTCACCCAGACCAGGCTGCCGTCTTTTAATTGCAGGGGCGTCAACACATGGACCCCGGCCTGGCCTTCCCACGCCCGGTTATCCAAGGCAATGGATTTGTCGGCGAGCCAGCGGCCCGTGAGTAAGACCCGTTGCTGATCAAGCGACTGGGCCGAGCGTTCCTCACGCCAAGGCAGTAAGTCCCCAATTACGATGTCGCGATCCCGTTGGCCACGCAAATCCATCATGGCCTGTTTTTCATCGGCACGGCCCAACTGCCAAAACCCTAAACCAACGCCTATCGCTGCCAAGCTCAGCGCCACACCCACCGCAATCCACGCCTGCCAGCCGGTTTTGTTTACCATTGTTACTCTCTCACTGGAGCCCTTATGCGGATTGTGGTGCTTGTTGCCTTTGTTTTGATTCTCATCAGTCTTGGGTCGGCGCTTTTTTATCTGATGCGCGACCGCGGCACCAGCAATAAAACTGTGCAAGCCCTGACATTTCGCATTGGGTTTTCAGTGGCGCTCTTTGTGTTTCTTATCCTTGCCCATCAGCTTGGCTGGATTGAAAGCACCGGGATTCGTTACTAAAGGGCAGATCTATAGATCTGCCCGATCCGTGTCGTTACAGCCAGTAGACCACTATATACAGGCCAAGCCAGACCACGTCCACAAAGTGCCAATACCAGGCGGCGGCCTCGAAGGCAAAATGTTGGTTGGGCTTGAAATGGCCCTTGACACAACGCACCAGCACTACCGACAACATAATGGCACCCACACAAACGTGGAAACCATGAAAGCCGGTCAGCATGTAAAAGGTAGAACCGAAGATTCCCGAGGTTAACTTCAGGTTCAGGTCGGCATACGCATGCATGTACTCATACGCCTGAAAGCCCAAGAAGATAAAGCCCAGGATAATGGTCAGGGCCAAGAAGATATTTAACTTCTGGCGATTGTTGTCCCGCAAAGCGTGGTGGGCAATCGTCAAGGTCACGCCAGAAGTCAACAGCAAGGCTGTGTTGATGGTGGGGATCCAGAAGGGCCCCATGGTCTTGAACTCTTCAATAATGCCTGCGGGGCCGGTGCCCACGCCCCATACGGCTTGAAAATCAGGCCAGAGGATGGACTTGTGGTTCATATCACCCAGCCAGGGCATGGCCAAGACCCGTGCGTAAAACAGGGCGCCAAAAAACGCGGCAAAGAACATGACTTCAGAAAAGATGAACCAGCTCATGCTCCAACGGAAGCTTGCGTCGACACGGGCGCTGTACTGACCGCCCTCGGACTCTTTGATCACGGCACCAAACCAGCCAAAGAACATATAAATCAGGATGGCAAACCCGATCAACAGCGACCACTTGCCATAGGCCTGGCTATTCATGGCACCAACCGCGCCAAATAGCGTAAAGATCATCGCGATCGAACCGATGAGCGGCCACTTGCTCGGCGAGGGCACAAAATAATAAGGTGCGTGGCTAGTTGAACTCATGAATCTCCCCTATTCAAGCTTGTTGTTATCAAATCTTCAAATGTCTGACACTGACGTTGCGTTAGTTAACGACGACTTTCACTACCGTCAACAGCAAAAGCACGAACACAATCCCAGCAAGTACCCCAGCAATCACGACATGGACCGGGTTCAGCTGAGCCATATCGCGATCGTGCTCTTTCCCCTTACGTACACCAAAAAACGACCACAGTACTGCTTTTATTGTTTGGCCAAAACTCGCCTTCCGTCTGGCAGCCTCTTTAATGTCTTGCAACGATTAGCCCCCTGACTTGACGGCAATCGGCGCAGCATTGGCGCGGCCAGCCACCTCAAAAAACGTATAGCTCAAAGTAATTGTTGAAATATCAGCAGGTAACTTCGGGTCAATCACAAAGACCACCGGAAACTCCCGGGTCTCTTTACCCTTGAGCTCTTGTTGTTGGAAACAAAAACACTCCAGCTTTTTAAAGTGGCTTGCGGAGTGGCGTGGCGCATAACTTGGTATGGCCTGACCCACCAGGTTCGCAGCCGTGGCATTGGCCACCGCATAGGTCACGGTGGCCAGCTCGCCTGGGTGGACCGTCATATAGGCCACCTTGGGCTTAAAGACCATGGCGCCTTGGACATTGGCGTCGAACTCGATGGTGATTTTTCTCGACGTGTCGACCTGGGTGTTTTTCGCAAACTCGCGGGCTTCCGCGTAATTCAGTTTGTCTTTGCGGGCCAAGACATTGATGCCCGTGATCTCGCAAATCTTTTCGTAAAACGGCACTAAGGCAAAGCCAAACCCAAACATCAGGATGGCCACCATGAGCAGTTTGCCCATCATGCGCCCGTTATCTGACTTCACGGCCTGCTGATTGTTTGGGTCGAGAGACTGCTGGTCCATTATTGAAAGATTGTGTACTTGGCGATCACGCCAGCAAAAAATACGGCCGCCACCGATGCCAAGATCAGGGCGAGCCGTAGATTCGATCCTTTGCCGCTCATATGTTTACTTCACAACCGGCGGGGTCTCAAAGGTGTGGAAAGGTGCGGGTGATGGCACGCTCCACTCCAGGCCATGGTCATTGCCCCATGGGTTATCGGCGGCCTTGGGGCCACCCTTGATGCACTTGATCACGATATAGAGCAAGAACAGCTGAGTAAAGCCAAAGCCAAAGGCGCCTATTGATGCAATCGCGTTGAAGTCAGCAAACTGCATGTTGTAGTCGGCGTAACGACGGGGCATGCCGGCCAGACCCAAGAAGTGCATTGGGAAGAAGGTGATGTTGAAGAAAATCATCGACATCCAGAAGTGCCACTTGCCCAGCTTTTCATCGTACATGTGGCCAGTCCACTTAGGCAGCCAGTAGTACAGGCCCGCGAAGAGCGCAAAGAGCGAACCCGCCACCAACACATAGTGGAAGTGGGCCACCACGTAATAAGTGTCGTGGAGCTGAATATCGACTGGCGCAACCGACAAGATGATTCCGGTAAAGCCACCCATGGTGAAGACAAAGATAAAACCAACCGCAAAGAGCATTGGAGTTTCAAAAGTCATAGACCCGCGCCACATGGTGGCCAGCCAGTTGAAAATCTTTGCTGCTGTGGGAACTGCAATCAGCATGGTGGCGTACATGAAGAACAACTGGCCCGTCACCGGCATGCCGGTTGTGAACATGTGGTGGGCCCAGACAATGAACGACAGAATTGCAATCGATCCTGTTGCGTACACCATCGAGCTGTAACCAAAGAGCTTCTTGCGTGAAAAGGTCGGGATAATCTCTGACACGATGCCAAAGGCCGGCAGAATCATGATGTAGACCTCGGGGTGGCCGAAGAACCAGAAAATATGCTGGTACATCACAGGGTCGCCACCGCCGGCGGCGTTAAAGAAGCTGGTGCCAAAGTGACGGTCGGTCAACAGCATGGTGATGGCACCGGCCAATACAGGCATGACAGCAATCAGCAGGTAAGCCGTAATCAGCCAGGTCCACACGAACATGGGCATCTTCATCAACGTCATGCCCGGGGCGCGCATGTTCAGAATCGTGGTGATGATGTTGATCGAACCCATGATCGAGCTCGCACCCAGGATATGGACAGCGAAAATCGCCAAGTCCATACCGATACCCATCTGGGTCGAGAGCGGCGCGTACAGGGTCCAGCCAGCGGCGGTTGCACCACCAGGAACAAAGAAGGACACAACGAGCAGCAGCGCCGCAGGGATCAACAACCAGAAGCTGAAGTTATTCATCCGCGCAAAGGCCATATCGCTTGCACCAATCTGGAGCGGAATCATCCAGTTCGCAAAGCCAACAAAGGCCGGCATGATGGCGCCAAACACCATGATCAGGCCGTGCATGGTGGTGAACTGGTTAAAGAGTTCAGGCTTAAGAATCTGCAGGCCCGGCTGAAAGAGTTCAGCGCGGATACCAAGGGCTAAGAAACCGCCGACAAACAACATGGAAAAGCTGAACCAAAGGTAAAGCGTTCCAATGTCTTTGTGGTTGGTTGCAAACAACCAGCGACGCCAGCCGTGGGGATGATCATGAGCATGATCATCGTGACCAGCGATTCCGTGTTGGGGGCCTAATACAGCACTCATTGTGTTCTCCTTCGGGGCTGTGTTTGCAGGTTATTGTTTGCTGGTGGCGACAGCGGCTGTCTTCACGGCAGCTGCCTTTTTGGGCTGAGCAGCCACCCACTTGCTGTAGTCCTCTTCAGAGACCACGTTCACCACAATCGGCATAAAGGCATGGTCCTTGCCGCAGAGTTCAGCGCAGTGGCCACGGAAGGTGCCAATCTTTTCTGGCTTAAACCAGGTATCGCGAACAAAGCCAGGAATGGCGTCTTGCTTTACACCAAAAGCCGGGACCATCCATGCGTGAATCACATCATTGGCGGTCGTCACAACACGGATTTTTTTGCCAACTGGCACGACCAAGGGGTTATCCACTTCTGAGAGGTAGTTCTGGCCCTTGGGGGCCTGACCGGTAATTTGTTCACGCGGCGTTGACAAGGTGGACAAGAAAGAAATGCCTTCGCCCTCACCCTTTAAGTAGTCATAGCCCCAGCGCCACTGATAGCCTGTGGCCTTGATGGTGATGTCTGCATTCGCCGTATTTTTCTGGGCGATCACAATCGGCGTGGCATACACACCAATCACGATCACGATCAACAGCGGGATCACTGTCCAGGCCACTTCGACGGCAGTGCTCTCATGAAAATCGGCGGCCTTGTGGCCCTTTGATTTGCGGTGTGCATAGATGGAATAGAACATCACCGTGAACACGGCAATGAAAATCACCAGACACAGCAAAAACAAAAACGTGTGCAGGCTGTAAAGATCTGCTGCCATCGCACTTGCAGGCGTCTGCAGGTTGTAACGACCATCCATTGAAATGTCTCCCCACTCTCAATGTTTTTAATTAAAAACGCTCAAGGCGCTTCGAGCGGCTAACTGGCTAAGGCTGCACGAAACTCCTGGTAAAACTTTTGTCGGCCCGCCTGATTCACAAACTGGCCAACACCTAATTCCTTTCGCTGACTCACCAACTGAACGAGACCCTGCTGTTCATCATCAATGCGGCAGCGCAACCACTGGCGGGGGATTTCATGGCGGTCCAATCGCTCCCCCCGGCACACCTCAACGCTGACGATTTCCGGACTCAACGTGACACGCTCATGATCAGCCGCGTGCCGCGCGTAAACCAGAAAGGCGAGCGCAAGCACACACCATTCCAACAACACAAAGGGGAGGACGACCCAGGCTCCTGATAAGGCCCAGGCCAAAGAGACTGCCAGCGACACACCACCCAAAACGACAAAGGTGATGCACAGCTGGCCGGGTGTCATGGCGCAGTTGCGCTTCAGTACCCAGGTTCTGGTCAATGTCTCCACGCTTCTCCCCCTAACATCTCAAAGCTAGATGACCAAGTCGGCGCGATTATATGCCCGTTACAGCGTTTTTGGGATTTTGCCGGACCACTTAATGGTGGAAACACTGTCTTTTTCGGTTGTTCGGGACGACTTCGGGGTGCCCGCCCAGGCATGGCCAAAGACCAATTCCACCTGAAGCGCGATTCGACCATTCACCCGCAGTAACTCGAGCGCATCCAAGACTTTCCTTTGCCAGTCCCGCCCCGAGAGGCCCTTTGGGCGGCCCGCCAAGGCGTTTCCGCCAAGACGCCTGAGATCGATCAGAGCAGATTCCGGCGTGGAGTAAGTCAACGTGATCCACTCAGCATCCATGACGGGATTGCTCATTCGAAAACCCACCAGGGCATCGCCGATATCGTGCATATCCGGGTATCCCACAAGGTGGCGGCTCTGGTCTTGGTCGCCAAGCGCCAAAGCCAGGCTGCGAAAACTGTCGGGCCCCAGAGTGGAAAACATCAAGAGCCCCCCGGGCTTGAGCGCCTGCGCCCAGAAACCCAGTGTGCTGCGCAAATCTGAGAGATAGGCCAGAAGGCCCACCGACCAAATCATCTGTAGAGATGCGGCTGCGGGATTCATGGGCAGACCATATTCAGCAATGCCATGGTCAAGCCGAGGCGCTTGGTCGGTCTTAATGTAGGCCAGACGGTCCTGCAATCGCAGCGCAGCCTCTTGCCAGACGGGGTGCGCCGCAATCTGGGCAGTGCCGCGGCGCTGCAACTGCAGCCGCATGCTCTTGGCATCAATCGTTCGGACGAGGGGATCTTTTTGCACCGGCTCAGTATAGTCAAGCGATGTTTTCTTACTCTGCCCAGTCCGTGCAGACGCCCCAAGCAGCTTCTCTTGCTGGTCGCGCCCACCGGTGGATTCGCCAACTTCTTTACTCACCATGCAGGCTCTGCGGAAAGTTCGATCGCGGCCTGGAGATCTGCCAAGACTGCCATCACCAGCTCCTACACTCCCCCTGGGGCATGGGCAGTCTGGCCCTTGATGACTGTCGAATTCCGGTCATTTGGCGCGAGGCGTATGGCGGGCCCCTGACCGACATCGTCATGCAAGCGAAATACCATGGTGACTGGGGATCTGCACGATTTTTAGGCCGGTCGTTGGGCCGCCTGCCGCGGCCATGGCTTGGCCCCACGCCCCTGATTATTCCGATTCCGCTGGCGTCGACACGTTTGGCCAACCGCGGGTTTAACCAGTCTCAGTTTATCGCCCAGGGTGTTGCCAAAGCATGGCAGGCACCACTGCGAGTCCGATGGTTAAGAAAAACAAAAGCGAGCGCAAGGCAGGCGTCTTTGCAGCGCCAAGAACGCCAAGAAAATCTAAAGGGAGTTTTTTGGGCTTGTAGGCACCTGCGAGATCAACGCGTGGTGTTGGTCGATGACATCATGACCAGCGGTGCTACCCTGCGCGAGGCCGCCCGTGCCGTAGCCACAGGTGGTGGACAGGTCATTGCGGCGGCCGTGATTGCCCGCGTTCATCATGACCGAGAGCCCCTACAATCCAAACAAAAGCATACGCCCTATGTTCAACGTCGTCCTGTTTGAGCCCGAGATTCCACCCAACACGGGCAATGTGATTCGTCTATGCGCCAACACTGGCGCACGATTACACCTGATTGAGCCACTTGGGTTTCCAATTGATCACGCCAAAATGCGGCGTGCTGGTTTGGATTATCACGAACTCACGTTATTCAAAACCCACCGTGATTGGCAGGCGTTTTTAAACGACGAGCGGCCTGACCCAGATCGACTGTTTGCCATCACCACCAAAGGCCAGCGCCGACTTGGCGATGTTGGCTTTCAAAAAAACGATTGGTTCGTGTTTGGCTCCGAGACCAAGGGGCTGGGGCCTTTGTTAGACACTTTTGCACCAGAGCAGCGAATTCGAATTCCGCTGGCGCCGAATAATCGAAGCCTGAATTTATCGAATTCGGTTGCGATCGTGGTCTTTGATGCCTGGCGGCAGCTTCATTTTGAAGGTGGCGCGTAAAGCACTAACCGACAGCGGGGATCGGCTCACAGGGCTCTGACAGCAGATCAAAGGCCTGCGTTACCGACGTGGCCACGCGAACATAACAATGATGGCCGGGATTAATAAAGCCATGATTCATACCTTGCTCTAAAAAGCCTAGCAGTGGTGTGTAGTAATCAAAGGCATTGAGCAGCACGATGGGTTTGTTGTGCAGGCCGATTTGATGCCATGTCCAAGTCTCAAAGAATTCTTCGAAGGTGCCAATGCCGCCCGGCAGCACCAAAAAGGCATCGGCACGCTCCGACATCAAGAGTTTTCTGGTGTGCATCGAGTCCACCACAAACAACTCGGTTAACCCCTCTTGTGCGGGCTCAAAGGCGAGCAGACTTTCCGGAATAATGCCCGTCGATTGGCCCTTGGCTGCAATCACCGATTTGGCAATGGCCCCCATCAGACCATTACAGCCCCCACCAAAGACCAGGCGCAGCCCTCGGCGCACCAGCTCGGCACCACACTGCGTTGCAATCTTTTCCCACTTCGGATCGTGCCCACTGCGAGAGCCACAAAACACGGTGACAGTTTTAATCGTGGTGCTCATCTTTTGGTTCACGTGACATGAGTTCAACAATCGCCTGCTGTGCTGACCATTCGCCAGCAATTAGCCTGCAGACAGAATCCGTAATGGGCACATCCACCGCAGCCTCACGGGCCAGTTGTGCAATGGCAGGGGCCGTGGCAACCCCTTCGGCGACATGGCCAAGGCCACGCACAATGTCGTTTAATTTTTCGCCGCGCGCCAAGGCAAGCCCAACGCGACGATTGCGCGACAAATCTCCAGTTGCCGTGAGAATCAAGTCACCAAGCGTGGCCAGGCCCATAAAAGTCTGGGGCTGTGCGCCAATGGCCACACCCAGACGCGCCATCTCCGCTAAGCCCCGAGTCAACAAGGCCGCGCGGGCGTTGGCGCCAAGTGCAAGCCCATCACACACACCCGCCGCAATGGCCAACACGTTTTTCATGGCCCCACCAAGCTCGACTCCGATTAAGTCGCGAGTGGCATAAATTCGCATGCCACCACCATGACAAGCCTGGGCGACTGCACGGGCCCAGGCAATGTCGTTGCTGGCGAGCGTCAAGGCCACGGGCAATCCGTTGGCCACTTCCTGCGCAAAGCTCGGGCCAGATAGGGCGCCGGTGGTCCAACCGGGGCAGGCCTGGGCCACGATCTGATGGGGCCACATCAGGGTTAAATCTTTTTTGTTCGGAGCGCCAACCACTGTCTCTGTTGAAGGGATGCACCGCAGCCCCTTGGCCAGCCAAAGCAAGCCTTCTCCGGGTTTCGATTCGCCAAGCAAGCGATAGATCTCAGTGGCGCTTTGCGCCAGGCCAGACATTGGCGTTGCAAGCACAATCAGGCCGTGCGGCCCAGTACCGGCACAACTGGATCGGTGGGCACTGGTTTTTTCTCGCCACTCCGCACAGGCCCGGGTGAGATCCGAATGCAGCGCCAAGCCCGCAGGAACTACCGCACCTGGCAGGTATTTTTTATTTTCCCGAAGCTGCGTCATGGCCTGGATTTGGGCGGCATCGCGCGCCCATAGCGACACCACACTATCGGGTGCACGCTTGGCCAAATGAATTGCCACCGCCGTGCCCCAGGCACCTGCACCCACCACCAATACAGGAAGGTCGAGCGACTGGCGGGCGTTGGCCGTCATTTACTGGGGCGGAAGAATAATGCCGCTTTCACTCGCGGTCGATGTGGTTTGGCGCGCCAAACGCTGCTGGTAGTAGGCTTCCCAGTTCAACTCGGCGAGATGCACAGGCGGGAAGCTAGCCCGCTGAATCACATCAGCCAAGTTGGCACGCAGGTAAGGGTAGATGATGCTGGGACAACTAATACCCTTGATCAATTCCAGCTGCTCATCGGGCACGCCAACAATCTCAAAAATACCTGCCTGAGTGGCCTCGACCAAAAACCCCACCTTATCGCCCAAATGGCAGGTTACCGTGCAACGGACTGATACCTCGTGGAGTCCGGGCGCAAGCGTCTTGTCTTGGGTATCGATCTGAAACTCCAAACGGGGCTCTGTGCCGTCGAGGAAAACCGCTGGCGCGTCGGGGATCTCAAGCGATAAATCTTTCAGATAAACGCGCTGAAGGTTGAATTGAGGGGTGGGCATCTGGCCGTCAGCGGCCGAATTGGAATCCGTCATGAAACACTTTCAAAAATAGTAAAGGGAAGTACAAATCTACAGGCTGCTGACCGCACCAGCCGGCACCGTCAACTCATGGACAACTACTGAGAAAGCAAAGGCACAAGTCCGCCATCACGATCCAGGGCTGCCAGATCATCAAAGCCGCCAACGTGGCGATCACCGATAAAAATCTGCGGTACCGTGCGACGGCCCGTTTTCTCAATCATCAGATCTCGTTGGGCGGGATCCAGATCGATTCGAATTTTTTCAATTTCCGCCACACCGCGCTGCTTCAACAACATCTCCGCCCGCTGGCAATAGGGGCAGACGGCGGTGCTATACATCACGACTTTGGCCATGCTCAGCTCCGCTTGGTGACGGGAAGGCCGGCCTGCTGCCAGGCATCAAAACCCCCCTCGAGATTAAAGACTGCCTCAATCCCGGCTTTCTTGAGCAGGCGGCCAGCCTTGGCGCCACGCCAGCCACTTTGGCACATCAGAATGACCGGGGCCTGGGTCTTACCCTTGTCGGCACGCTTTTTAATGTCATCGATCTGGGCTGGCAAGCTCGACAAAGGAATATGCAGGGCCTGCGGGGGCGAGCCCTTGGCCAGTTCCTTGGACTCACGCAGGTCGATCAGCAGGGCGTCTTGGGAATTCAGCAGCTGGGTTGCGCCCAGGGTATTGATCGCGCGGGCGCTGGACCCCTTGGCCACCAAAGGCCAGAGCAACAGGGCGCCGCTCATAAATGCCGCTGCAATCAAAATAATGTTGTCAACAAAGAATTGCACGCGAAGCCTCTCAGTTCGGAACAGGGGTGGAAAGCATGAAATTATAGAATGTCGGGTATGAGCAAAACCTTTTCCATCGTCCTATTACGCCACGGCGAGAGCCAGTGGAACCTTGAAAACCGCTTCACCGGCTGGGTGGATGTCGATCTGACTGCCAAAGGCCGCGACGAAGCCAAAACCGCCGGGGAACTGCTCCGGGCCAAGGGCTACGCCTTTGATATGGCCTACACGTCAGTGCTCAAGCGGGCCATCCGCACGCTCTGGACCACCTTAGACGCCCTGGACCAGATGTGGATCCCCGTCCGCAAGGAGTGGCGGCTAAATGAACGGCACTACGGGGCGTTGAGCGGCCTTAACAAGTCCGAAACTGCCGCCAAATATGGCGAAGAGCAGGTCTTAAAGTGGCGCCGGGCCTACGACATCCGGCCCGAGGCAATGGCCCCCAGCCATGAATTTTGGGCGGGCAAAGATCCCCGCTATGCGGCCTTAAGCCCCGACCAGATCCCCGCCACAGAGTGCCTAAAAGACACAATTGAGCGGGTCATCCCCATCTGGGACCAGGCGATTGCGCCGGATGTCCGAGCCGGCAAGCGTGTTCTGGTCGCCGCCCATGGCAACTCCATTCGGGCCCTGATCAAGTATCTGGAAAACATGTCCGAGGCCGACATCATTGCCTTAAATATTCCCACCGCCCAACCCCTGGTCATTCGGCTTGATGAAAATATGAAATTTATCGACCGCCAATACCTGGCCGATCCAAAGGTCATTGAGGCGGCCTTGGCTGCTGTCGCCAACCAAGGCAAAGCAAAAACCACCTAAACTTTTCTGCATTGGGTTAGCCTAATATCCCCGGGGGTGCATTGCTTCCCGGGGATTTATTTATGCCGCCTTGGGCTTGAAAGTCACTATGTCTAAAAAATTACAGATCACGAGTTGGATTGCCGTCGGACTGGTCAGCGGTGTGCTGGTCAGCATGGGCTTTAATGCGCTGGCACAGCGCGACCAAAAGCTCACGCTGCCCATCGAAGAATTGCGGCAGTTTGCCGACGTCTACGGCGCAATCAAAGGCAACTACGTCGAGCCCGTTGAGGATAAAAAACTGATCACCGAAGCGATCAGCGGCATGCTGACCGGGCTGGATCCGCACTCCGCCTATTTGGATGCGGAAGCGTTCAAAGAACTGCAGGTTGGCACGCAGGGCGAATTCGGCGGCCTTGGCCTGGAAGTTGGCACTGAAGACGGCTTTGTTCGTGTCGTGGCACCGATTGAAGGCACGCCCGCTGAACGGGCCGGCGTGAAGGCTGGTGACCTGATTATCAAAATTGATGAGAAGGCCACCAAGGGGCTTGCGCTTAATGAAGCTGTAAAACTCATGCGCGGCAAACCGAAGTCATCGGTCACGCTCACCATTAGCCGTAAAGGCGAGAACAGGCCCTTGGTCTTCACCATCGTGCGCGACATCATTCAGATTCAAAGTGTTCGCTCCAAGATGTTGGAGCCTGGCTTTGGTTACATTCGTATCACGCAATTCCAAGAGCACACGGTTGAAGATCTGGTGAAACACTTCAATGGTCTGGCCGACAAGGGGCCGCTCAAGGCATTGGTGTTGGATCTGCGCAATGATCCCGGTGGGCTGCTCAATGGCGCCATTGGTGTTTCTGCAGCGTTTTTGCCCGAAAAAACCATGGTGGTCTCGACCGATGGCCGCCAGGAGGATGCCAAGCGCAAATACTTTGCCACTCCTGCCGACTATCACCGCGGCCGAACAGAAGACCCGCTCGTTAAGCTTTCACCGCAGGCCAAGAAAGTGCCCATGGTGGTCTTGGTCAACAGCGGCTCTGCCTCTGCGTCAGAAATCGTTGCTGGTGCTTTGCAGGACCATGAGCGCGCCAAAATTCTCGGCACCCAGAGCTTCGGCAAAGGATCCGTGCAGACGATTTTGCCGCTCACCAGTAACACGGCCATCAAGCTCACCACCGCGCGTTATTTCACGCCCAAAGGCCAATCCATTCAGGCCAAAGGCATTACGCCTGATTTCTGGGTAGAAGAAACTGCAGACGGTTCCGTCATGGATCGGTTGCGTGTTCGCGAGGCTGACCTAAACCGCCATCTGGCCAATGGTGAAACAAAACCCAAAGCAGGCAACGACAAGGCCAAGCCAAACACAAAGGCCGAACCGAAAAACAGCACCGATGCGAAAGACCTCAAACCGATTGAATTTGGTGGCCCCAACGACTATCAGTTGCAACAGGCCTTGAACCATCTCAAGGGCAAAACAGTCGTCACGTCCGCTCGCCCGGAAAATGACTGATCTTGCAGCGCTTCGCCACAGCCGTCATGCACTGCTTGACGGCTTTGACGAAGAGGGCGTTGAGGTTTTACAGCGGTCGCGAGTACTCATCATTGGTGCGGGGGGGCTCGGCTGCCCTGCCGCCACTTACCTCACCGCAAGTGGTGTTGGCACGATTCATTGGGTCGATGGCGATCAGGTCGACGCCACCAATCTCGCACGGCAGACCTTGTTTGGCCCAGCCGATATTGGCCAAGCAAAGGTGACCGCGGGCCAGATGGCGCTGCATCGAATTAACCCAGATGTGAATTTCATCGCAGTGCCACAGTTTGCAGATGAGGCTTTTTTAAATAATGCGGTGCCTCTTGCAGATGTCGTACTCGACTGCACCGATCAGTGGTCCATTCGGCAGCTCATCAATGCAGCATGCGTGCGCCACCAAAAACCATTGATCACCGCAGCAGCCATCGAGTGGTCTGGACAGTTAATGGCCATTGATACAACCGACCCGGACCATGCCTGCTATGCCTGCGTGTTTGATCCGGCATCGGAACCGCAGGCCCATGCCTGTGGTGCTTATGGCGTGCTGTCCCCAATGGTTGGCGCCATGGGCTGCCTTCAGGCGGCAGAAGCCATCAAGATGTTATTGCGGCGATCGGGCAAGAACCAACTGCCTAAAGCTGCGCAGCGGCTATCGCTGCTTGATCTGAAAACCGGAAGCTGGCAACAACTCCTGGTGTCAAAAAACCCGCAATGTCCGGTCTGTGGGCCGTCAGGGAAATAACACCTGAACTGCGGCTTCTGCGGTCTCCGACGGTCGCTTACGAAACCCTGATTTCGCAAACTGAAGCCAGCGGCCCTGGATATAGGCCATGGCCAGGCCTGCTCGCACAGCAGGGTCGAGAGCTGCTGCTGCAGGCTGCCCGGATTCGGCCGCCTGCAGGCGGGCACACTGGCGCAGCGAGGCCTCGACACGCTCAACGAATTGATTCACGCGGGCCTGCAGACGCGCATCTTCATTCACGATGGCATCCCCAATGAGCACCCGCGTCATGCCGGGATTTTTTTCTGAGAAGTTCAGAAGCATCAAAATGATTTCTCTTGCTCGAGCGGCAGGCGCGGCAGAACGCGATTCGATTTGATTGATGAGTGAGAAGACCGTCTCTTCAATGAAATCCAGCAGGCCTTCAAACATCTGGGCCTTGCTGGCGAAGTGTCGATACAAAGCAGCCTCGGATAGCGAGAGCCGTGCTGCCAATGCCGCCGTTGTAACTTTTTCTGCGGCCCCATCTTGCAGCATGGATGCAATCGTCTGAAGAATCTGAAGTCGGCGCTCGCCGGGTTTTGGCCGTTTACGCGTTGGCGCTGTGGCCTGCTCTGTGACAGTAGAGGTGGCATCCATGTTCAGCGTTTTCTCGTGACCAGTCGGTGCTGGTTTCTCAGTAGTGTGGCCAATGAGTTTACTTGAAGCTGAACATAACTGGGGCGCCGGGCCGTTAGGGGTCGCCCGGAGGCCTGGGCCCGGGCCAAAGCTGTCTTAGACGCCCATATTCTTGCGGTCTTGATTCTTAGACGGTGGGCAGCCTGCAGGTTTTCGTTGTGATCATCGACCAGCACTACCTGGTGGGGGCTGCGTTTAGAGCGGCAAAGAACCTGACGCATGAGCAGTGTGGAGGGTTTGGGGCAGAGTCTGCCGCAGGCCCGCATGTCCTCGATACTGATGATCCTTACAAAAAGATGCCGAAGACCAATTAGCGCTAAGACCTGCTCTGCATAAGCCCTGGGCGCATTGGTCAGCAGCCAGCGCTCGCCGTGTAATCGCAGCAGCCGATGCCTTTCACCCCGGATGCGGCGCACAAATTCCGGCAGTTCCGCCACTGGATGTGTCCGATTCAAAAAATCATGGGGATCAACCCCATGATGACGCACCAAACCCAAGAGTGTTGCGCCGTAGCGATGCCAATAACGCTCCCGCAGCAGGCTGGCATCCTCCATAGACAAGGCCAAGGTATCGGCCACATAACGCGTCATACGGCGGTTGATTTCCCCCATGACACGCCACGAAGCATCGTAGAGCGTGTTATCCAGATCGATTAGCCACAAAGGCCCGCCCAAGGACCCGCGGGCAGGGGACCTGCGCTCAAAGCGAATCACAATAAAGTTGGCCGGTTTTAGTGGGACCGAATCATGGTGCCCACGCCCTCGTTGGTCAGAATCTCCAATAGCAGGCAATGGGGTACACGGCCATCGACCACGTGCACAGACTGCACACCGCTTTTCGCGGCCTCCAGGGCGGAAGAAATTTTGGGCAGCATGCCGCCGGAAATCGTGCCGTCGGCAAACAGTCCATCAATCTGTTTGGCGGTTAATCCAGTGATGAGATTGCCTTTTTTGTCGAGTACACCCGGGGTATTGGTCATCAAGATTAATTTTTCGGCCTTCAGAATTTCAGCGATTTTGCCGGCGACCAAATCCGCATTGATGTTGTAGGTCTCACCCTCTTCGCCCGAGCCGATCGGTGCGATTACCGGCACAAAGCCACTGGCCAACAATGAATGAATGATGGCGGGATCAACGGACTCAATCTCACCCACATGGCCCAAATCCAGCGGCCCCTGGGATTGGTTTTCGGCCTTGACCATCATCTTGCGGGCATGAATCAGGCCGCCGTCCTGACCTGTAAGACCCACCGCTTTCCCACCCGCAAAATTAATCAGTTCGACGATTTCTTTATTGACCTGGCCAGCCAAGACCATCTCCACAATATCCATGGTCTCGGTATCGGTCACGCGCATGCCCTGAATGAATTCCCCTTTCTTGCCAACCCGAGAGAGCAAGGATTCAATCTGCGGGCCACCCCCGTGGACGATCACCGGCAAGATACCCACCAAGCGCAGCAAAATAATGTCGCGGGCAAAGGAGCGCTTCAGGTGCTCTTCCGTCATGGCATTGCCGCCGTACTTAATGACCACTGTCTTGCCATGAAACCGGCGAATGTAAGGCAAGGCCTCGGCAAGAACAGCCGCCTTTAAAGAAGCATCAATCGTATTGGGGATATTTTCTATTGAGTCGGTCATGGCTGCGCGATACCTACAGGAATGGTCTACACTTTGCCCGAATTGTAAGCACCCGCATGAAAATTGTCTGAGTCGTCCGCCGCGTTTTTGACCAATCCAACCAGTTCAGTGAAAAATTTCTTCGCCGCTCTTGCCCACCACAGCCCGTGGCCACTTCACCGGCTGTCCCCCAGGCGGCCGGGTTCAGAAACCACAGATCTTTTGGGAAGTGCCGCTGCAGGCATTTTGGTGGGGGTGATGTGTGCGGCCATTTTTATGCTGATCAGCATGGTCTTGCCGGCTCGCGTGGCTTTATTGATTAGCCTGTGCCTGGGTCTCGCAAGCTCACTGCCCAGAGGAAGTCTTGGTGCTTGGTCACAGACGGTCAGCCCAAAGTCTGCTGTGATTCTTGGCGTCCTAATCCTGCTAAAGCTAGAAATCTTGTCGGAAATCGATCTGGAATGGATCCCCGTCACCCTAATCTGCAGTGCCGCCTGGTCGCGGGCTGCGGTGCTGGCTGCAGTACCGGATCCCGTGGTTGGTTTTCGCTCCACCACAGGCACCACCCGACTTGCCATGCTGGTCATTGGCATGCTGCCCCTGGGCTTTTTCGGAATTTGGCCAGAGCCCGTATGGGGCCTGTGGGTCGCAGGCCTAGTCGCCCTACTGGCTGCCCGATGGATCAAGGCCCGCGTCTCAATGGGGCCGGTGGGTGTGCGATGGGTGATGGTCGAGACGATTTACTGCCTGGTCGTTCTGCTCTTGATGAGTGCGGCCGCCATCTCTGAAATGGTCCAAGAGGAGGAGCCGGGTTCATAAGCCCGGCGGGGTGAATCAATCCCCGAACTGACGCTGCCGAAGTTCGCGACGTTGCTGGGCCTCAACCGTCAGGGTTGCGGTTGGGCGTGCCAAAAGACGGGCCAGACCGATAGGATCCCCTGTCTCTTCGCAGTAACCATATTCCCCAGAATCAATGCGGGCCAAGGCCTGCTGGACTTTTTTAATGAGCTTGCGCTCGCGATCACGTGTACGAAGTTCAAGCGCATGCTCTTCCTCGATGGTGGCCCGATCAGCAGGGTCGGGCACCAAAACTGTCTCGCGTAAGTGCTCGGTGGTCTCCCCCGCATTCACGCGCAACTCTGCTTCAAGCGCCATTAATTTGCGCTTAAAAAAATCCAGTTGTGCCGCACTCATGTACTGATCTGCTGGCTGAGCCAACAGCTCTTTTTCAGTCGCGATGGGCTTAAACGAAACGGTATTCATGGCCTGCTACTTTCAAATAAGACATTGATCTAAACCTTTGACAATTGTATCGCGGGGTAGCTTTCGGCCGATAAAGACCAGCTTAGACTCCCGCGCTTCGCCCGGCGCCCAGGGCCGGCCTACATCGCCGCCCATCAGCATGTGAACACCCTGAAAGACCATTTGATTGTTGCTTCCTTTGATGTTCAGCACGCCCTTATACCGCAAGAGCTGGGGGCCGTAGGCCTGAGATACTGCGCTCATAAAGCCCTCAAACCGATCAGAATCAAAAGGCCGGGTAGATTTGTACACAAAAGACTGGACATCATCAATATGGCTGTGGCCCGCATCGATATTCAGAAAGGCGGGGTCAATCTCAAGAGCGGCATTCAGATTAAATCCACGGATATCGAGGATTTCTTGAATCGGGGTCTGACCAAAATGCACGAGATGTAAGCTGGCACGGGCATTCATGCGGGCGAGCCGGGCCTTCAGGGCCTCTAAAGCGGTCGGCTCCACCAAATCGCTTTTTGAAATCAAGATGCGATCAGCAAAGCCCACCTGCGCCTGGGCCTCGGCATGTTGGCTCAACTGCTCTGACCCATGCACTGCATCGACCACTGTGATGACTGCGTCTAACAAAAATCGCTCAGCAATGTCGTCATCCACAAAAAAAGTCTGTGCGACTGGCCCGGGCTCAGCCAGGCCGGTGGTTTCAATAATGACCCGATCAAACTGAATCGCACCGCTGGCACGCTTTTCCCAGAGCCGATTCAACATCTCAATCAAATCACCGCGAACCGTGCAACAAATACAGCCATTGTTCATTTCAACGATCCGCTCTTGGGTATCGCCGAACAGCAGCTCGTTATCGATACTCTCTTGGCCGAATTCGTTTTCAATGACTGCAATCCGCTCGCCGTGGGGCTCACTCAAGATGCGCTTTAAAAGCGTGGTTTTCCCCGCGCCGAGAAAGCCCGTCAGAATCGTGACAGGGATTACCGCTGGCGCGGTTTGATTTGCAACTGGTGCAGACATAAAGGCTCCAAAATCAATTGTTCCCGTCCGTGCCGGGCTTTCGCCGGGCTCGGGGGTGGGCAGCATCATAAACCTGTGCCAGCCGCTGAAAATCCAAGTGGGTATAGACCTGGGTTGTAGCGATCTGCGCATGACCCAGAAGTTCCTGCACCGCCCTGAGATCGCCGCTGGATTGCAGCAAATGTGTGGCAAACGAATGCCGCAGCATATGCGGATGGACATGGGTTGGCATGCCAATTTTACGGGCATGGGCAGCAAAGCGCCGCTCGACTGATCGGCCCGATAGCCGGCCGCCCTGGCTATTGATGAACAGCGCCTCTGACATTGCCCCATTGGGATGCTTGGCCCGGCACGACCGCCAGTGCGCAAGCGCCGCAAGTGCCGGTCCACCGATTGGAACGCGCCGAGTCTTATTGCCTTTGCCCACCACCAACACCTCCTGAGCCTGCGTGTCGACCCAACCAAAACCCTGGCCGATCGACGAGGCAGGCGGACGATCATTCAAAGACACCAATTCGGAAAGCCGCAGCCCGCAGGAATACATCAGCTCCAACATGGCTGTATCGCGGGCCCGCAAGAATTCATCCTGCTCACCGGTCTGCGCTTCGGCCTGGCCAGAGTCGCCTGCCACGAACTGAACCGCCCAATCTGTGGAAAGGGCCTTTGGTAATCGCTTGGCAGGCTTTGGCGCGCGAACGCTTTTGGCGGGGTTGGCCGACAAGGTGATGCGTTGCGAAAGCCAATCAAAAAAAGATCGCCAAGCCGACAGCCGCCGCGAAATACTTTTGGGTGACAGGCCACCCATTCGCCACTGCCCCACCTGCTGCCGGATATCCACCGCGCGAATCTCTTGAACGGGTTTGGCAGAGAGGGCTGCCACCAACTTTGCCAAATCCCGGCGATAGTTGGACACCGTATGGGCAGAGTATCTGCGCTCGTGTGCCAGCGAATTTAAGAAATCGTTAACGAATGAATCAAGCGTTGGTGTTGGCATAAAGCGGAGACAGCGCTGCGCTGGCAATCTCACTAATGCGCTCTAAAAACGCGACACCCATATCGGCAGAAAAACGTCGCGGATCGGGCGAACCCAGAATCAACACACCATAGGCCTCGGGTGCAGCGCCCATACGCAAGGGCAGAATCGCCATGGACTGGCAGTCTCTGCCTGCTTCAGGCAAAAGCCTGGCCGCCGATGACAGGCCAGCAGGGCCGCAGATCGGGGCACGCAGGCCGTCTATCTGGCTGACAAAATCAGCCGTTGGGCTTCCCACCCAATCGTTATCTCGCCACTCTTCGCTGCAATTCCAAATCGAAATGGCCACCTGCGGCACATTAAAGGTTGTGGCCAAGGAATCCGCGAGAAATGTTGGCAGGCCATCAAGATCGTTGTGTAGAAATAAACCGCGAACCCAGCGCTGAATCGAGTTGGAGATGGCGTCGTTTTCTTGGCCGTGACGCAATAAATCAGCAAGCTTTAATTCCATTGATTTAATGCGGTCGCGCAGAACCATCGCCTGTCGTTCCACCAATGAAATGGCCTTGCCCGATTCGGGGTGCGGCACATTAATATCGCCCAAGACATGCGGATGCTGATCAAAAAAATCTGGATGGGCCTTTAAATAATCCGCAACCTGCATGGCAGTCAGCGTTGATCCCAGGTCCAAAGTTGGCTCTTTTTGCGTCACAGTTCTATTACTCCTTCGAATACTGGCTCAGCAGGCCCAGTCATCATGACATGGCCTTGGGCATTACCGGGCCAGCGAATCACCAAACGTCCACCACGGGTATTCACCGATACGGCTGCGTCTGCCTTGAGCATGCCGCGCAAGATGCCAGACACGACCGCCGCACAAGCGCCCGTGCCACAGGCCAGGGTCTCACCTGAGCCGCGCTCAAAAACGCGTAGATTAATTTCCTGAGAGGACACCATCTCAGCAAACCCAGCGTTCACACGATGACGAAATCGCGGGTGAGATTCAAGCCAAGCACCAATGTCTTGCACCGGATAGTCAGCAAGGCCAGTGACATACTGAACCGCGTGTGGATTACCCATGGAGACCACCGAGATCCAAAACGCTGCGCCATGGGGTGGACATAACTCCCAAAGCTCGGCACGATCTTCGTGGCGATGGGGCAGGCCCGATGCATCAAAGCCAACTGCCTCGGGCAAATATCTTGGAATGCCCATGTCCACCGTGACCGTGCCATCTGCATGAATGGTTGGCGAAATAATGCCGGACTTTGTTTTGACCCGGATGGTTTCAGCAGTGCTGAGCCCATGGTCGCGAACAAATCGCGCAAAACAACGGGCCCCATTGCCGCATTGCTCCACCTCTTGGCCGTCCGCGTTAAAAATTCGATAAACAAAATCTGCCTGCGGTGTATCCGATGCTTCAACAATCAAAATCTGATCGGCACCCACGCCAAAACGCCGATCCGCAATTCTTTGCCATTGCTGGGTTGTGAAAGACAATGGGGCGCGGGTGGCATCAATCACCACAAAGTCGTTTCCGGCCCCCTGCATTTTTGTAAACGCAATCTTCATAAAACGCGATTATCCATAGACCGAGGCCATCCCGGGGGGCCGCGATTTAAATCGGCGGTGTGTCCAAAGATATTGTTCAGGCATTTCCAGAATTCGCTGCTCGATAAACTGGTTCATTTTGGTTGCCGCCTGCTCCAGCGTTTCTTGCTGGTCGTCGTTGGGGTGCTGCCAGCCCGGATAAAACGTGGCTTCATAGCCATCGTCAGTCATGCGGGTTACCAGCGGCACGACGGTTGCCCCCAGCAGTCGCGACAGGCGAACCACACTGGTCACCGTGGCCGCAGGTTCGCCGAAAAATGGGGCGAAGACTGCGTCGCGAGTCCCCAGGTCCATGTCCGGCAAGAAGTAAAGCGGTACACCGCGCCTGAGCCAACGGGCAATCGTGGTCATGCCCTGATGCCTTGGCAGGATCAGCGGCTCATTAAAACGTGTGCGACCCCGGCGGGTCCAATCATCCAGCACAGGATTGGATTGCCGGGAATACATCGATGCGAATTGGCGCTCCAACTGAAAGCGAACGCCGCCCGCATCCAGCCCAAGAAAATGGGGCGCAAGAATGATTACAGGCTTTCCTTCGTGGGCAGTGAAATTGGCCAGGCCCATGATCTTCACGCGACGGCGCAGCCGCTCCTCGCTACCAAACCAGATTTCGAAACGCTCTAAAAACGCTCGTGCATAGAAATAGAAATGGCGTTTGGCAACTGCGCGCCGCTGCATCTGCGTCCAGTGCGGAAAGCAGATTTTTAGATTGACTAGGGCAACATGGCGACGCTGTGCGGCCACCCAGAACACCAACTGCCCCAAGACCCAGGCGATTCCGCGCAGAAGTGGGCGCGGCCCAAAAGAAATCAAGCGGCAGCCCCAAAGCAGCAGCCAAGTCAGGGCCCGATTCAAGATGACTCCCCCGGTGATTCGGGACGTTCATGCCCGAGCAAGACAACCCCTTTCGGGGTTTTGTACCGGTTATAGGCCCAGAGATACTGCTCCGGCGCACGGGCGATCTGGGTCTCCAATGCTTTGTTCATCTGGTCAATCAAGGCCTCCATTGACACGCTCTTGTTCTGCAGGTCGACATCCCAGACAGAAAGATCCAGATGCCAACCACGCTGCGTGCGAATGGCCAGAGCCCAGACAATCACTGCGCCAGTGGTCTGCGCCAGACGAATGGGCAGGGTCATGGTGTAGGCAGGGCGGCCAAAAAAATCCGCCCAGAGCCCTTCGCCACTGCTTGGCACCTGATCGGGCAGCATCCCCACCGCCTCGCCCTTGCGCAGGGCCCGAAGCAATTGGCGCACACCGGCACTGTTTGCGGGTGCCGTGGCCATCTGGGGCAGGGGGCGAAGCGCTTCCATCAGGCGGCGCAAGGCTGCTTGACGGGCCGGCCGATACAAAACAGTGATGGGCAGGTGCTGAGCAAAAGCCCGCGCTGATAGCTCAAAAGCGCCAAGGTGAGGCGTGAGAATCACCACGCCGCGGCCACGGCCAATTGCTTCCTTCACAGCGTCCATGCCCGTGATTCGCATGCGTGTTGCTGAGGCCGGGTCGCACCAAATTTTTGGTAACTCCGCTGCGATTAGACCCGCATGGCCAATCGATTGGCGCAGAATCCTGGCGGCGCGCGCCGGGGATCGCTGCAGTAGCGGGCCGAGTCGTCCAGATTCGCAGGCGCGCGCCCAATTGTCTCGGGTTAACTGACGATACCGGGGCGACAAGGCCCAGACCAACCAGCCCAGGGCCAGGCCAATCCCCCTGGCGACCCATAGGGGCAAGGCTGCTGCGAGTTTGAATAGGAGAATCATCTGCCTTATAGTTAGGGCCATCGCCGATTTAATTCACAACTTGCGGGGCGATGGCGCAACGAGAGTTTACGTTGTTGTCCAATAAATTCCGCTAAAGCGTCTGCCTTCTGTGGTCATCAGTCATCAAGATAGCGCCGCTCTAGCATCCGCAGGGTTGGGTTATCCACCAGGAGGTAGCGCTGTGTCTAAAGAATTCTTCTTCACGTCCGAGTCGGTCGGTGAAGGCCATCCCGATAAAGTAGCCGATCAAATTTCTGATGCCATTCTGGACGCCATCTTGGCCCAGGATCCGCGTTCACGCGTTGCTGCCGAGACTTTGTGTAACACGGGTCTGGTGGTCTTGGCCGGTGAAATCACCACCAACGCCAATGTCGATTACATCCAGGTTGCGCGCAACACATTGAAGCGTATTGGCTACGACAACACCGAGTTTGGTATTGACTACAAGGGCTGTGCGGTCTTGGTGGCCTATGACAAGCAGAGCCCCGACATCGCCCAGGGTGTGGATAAGGCCCAGGACAACAATCTGGACCAGGGTGCTGGCGACCAGGGTCTGATGTTTGGCTACGCCTGCGATGAAACGCCGGTGCTAATGCCCGCC
This sequence comes from beta proteobacterium MWH-UniP1, assembly GCA_036362785.1. Taxonomy (NCBI): domain Bacteria; kingdom Pseudomonadati; phylum Pseudomonadota; class Betaproteobacteria; species beta proteobacterium MWH-UniP1. Next base: position 75,908 of record CP143625.1, on the reverse strand, counting down.
CCTATTTATTACTCCCACCGTTTGGTGGAACGCCAGTCCATGCTGCGCAAAGATGGCCGCCTGCCATGGCTGCGGCCCGATGCCAAGAGCCAAGTCACCATGCGCTATGTCGATGGCCGGCCCGACAGCATCGACACCGTGGTGCTCTCCACCCAGCACTCGCCTGATATCCCCATGGACAAGCTGCGCGAGGCCGTGATTGAAGAGGTCATCAAGCCAGTGCTCCCAAAAGAGCTGGTCAAAGGCGAAATCAAATACCTGGTCAACCCCACCGGCCGCTTTGTCGTGGGTGGCCCGCAAGGCGATTGCGGCCTAACCGGCCGCAAAATTATTGTGGACACCTACGGCGGTGCTGCCCCCCACGGTGGTGGTGCCTTCTCGGGCAAAGACCCCTCCAAGGTCGACCGGTCTGCCGCGTATGCCGGCCGCTATGTTGCGAAAAATATCGTGGCAGCGGGCCTGGCGAAAAAAGCCCTGATTCAGGTGAGCTACGCGATTGGTGTGGCCAAGCCAACTTCCGTCATGGTGACGACCGAAGGCACCGGCGTGGTGTCAGATGAAAAAATCGCACAGGCCGTTCAGCAGGTCTTTGATCTGCGGCCCAAGGGGATTGTGCAGATGTTGGATCTGTTGCGTCCCATTTATGAGAAGACCGCATCTTATGGCCATTTCGGCCGTGAGCTGCCGGAGTTCTCTTGGGAGAAGACCGACAAAGCAGCCGCCTTGCGCGCTGCCTGCGGCCTGTAATGTAGAACCAAGCAAGGCTCGCCATCAGGCGGGCTTTGCTTTACACTTTCGCTTCTCTTCAAGGAGCGTTGCGAGAGTGCGGCACAGCCCGACACTCCCAGGCTTGAAGAAATCTGTAATCGAACGGCGCTCGCGAAACCTTCAACGATTTTCATGAAAGGAGCGCGAGATGAGCGCTGTATTGAAACCTGTAGATGCACATGGCCAGCCCGACTTCAAAGTGGCTGACCTGTCTTTGGCCGACTGGGGCCGCAAAGAAATCCGTATTGCTGAAACCGAAATGCCAGGCCTGATGGCGATTCGGGAAGAGTACGCTGCCAAAAAACCACTGAAGGGCGCACGTATCACTGGCTCCCTGCACATGACCATTCAAACGGCCGTGCTGATCGAAACGCTGGTGGATCTGGGAGCACAAGTCCGTTGGGCGTCATGCAACATCTTCTCGACTCAAGACCACGCTGCCGCTGCCATTGCAGTAGCAGGCGTTCCCGTCTATGCCTATAAAGGCGAATCTCTGGAAGAGTATTGGGAATACACCCATCGTATTTTTGATTGGTCCGATGGCCAGCCATCCAACATGATTCTGGATGACGGCGGCGATGCCACCCTGTTGTTGCACCTTGGCACTGAAGCCGCAAAGAATCCTTCCGTGCTGTCTTCGCCCAATAGCGAAGAAGAGACTTGTCTTTTTAACTCGATCAAAAAACAACTCGCCAAAGACCCTGGCTTTTATGAGCGCAATTTGAAAGCTGTGATCGGCGTGACTGAAGAGACCACCACGGGGGTACATCGACTCAAGGAAATGTCCGCCAAAGGCACACTGGCATTTCGCGCCATCAACGTGAACGATTCCGTCACCAAGAGCAAATTCGACAACCTGTATGGCTGCCGCGAGTCTTTGGTAGATGCGATCAAGCGCGCGACCGACGTGATGATCGCCGGCAAGGTGGCGGTGGTCGCGGGCTATGGTGATGTGGGCAAGGGCTCTGCACAGGCATTGCGTGCGCTGTCTGCCCAGGTCTGGGTGACCGAATCGGACCCGATCTGTGCACTACAAGCCGCCATGGAAGGCTATCGCGTAGTGACCATGGATTACGCTGCAGACAAGGCTGATATTTTTGTGACTGCCACCGGCAACAAAAATGTGATCACCTATGAGCACATGGCCAAGATGAAAGACCAGTCGATTGTCTGCAATATTGGCCACTTCGATAACGAGATTGACGTGGCATCACTTTCCAAGTGCAAGTGGGAAGAGATCAAGCCCCAGGTCGATCACGTGATCTTCCCAGACGGCAAGCGCATCATCCTGCTCGCCCAGGGCCGTCTGGTGAACTTGGGTTGTGGCACCGGCCACCCCAGCTATGTGATGAGCTCTTCGTTTGCCAACCAAGTGATTGCGCAGATTGAGCTCTTTACCCACAAGGACTACTACGAGAGCGGCAAGGTCTATGTGCTGCCCAAGCACCTGGATGAAAAAGTAGCACGCCTGCAGCTGAAAAAACTTGGTGCACAGCTCACCGAGCTCACGCCCGAACAGGCCCGCTACATTGGCGTTCCGGTCGAGGGCCCTTATAAGCCTGACACCTATCGTTATTAATCTTTAGCGTCATACCCCCGGGGTCCGGTATCACTAGCACCCCGGGAGAGTCTCTCCACCACCAAGGCTGGTTATGCAATCACAAGCTTACGAATCCGTAGATTCAGGCGACAGCGCTGACATCAGCCTGAGCCTGGAGTTCTTTCCCCCGAAAACGCCAGAGGCCGCCGACAAGCTGCGTCACGTCGCGGCCAGCTTAAAGCTGATTCAACCGGAATATGTGTCCGTTACCTATGGTGCAGGCGGCTCAACGCGTGAGGGCTCGCTAGATACGGTTCGGCAGATGCTGCCCATATTCCAAGATGTGGCGCCACATATTTCTTGTATCGGCGCAACGAGTGCCCAGATGCAAGAGCTGCTCGAACTCTATGCATCGATGGGCATTCAACGGTTGGTGGCACTGCGCGGCGATCTGCCTTCGGGCTATGGCCAGGGGGGCGAGTTTCAGCATGCCAGCGATCTGGTCCGGTTTATTCGCCAGCATCACGGCAATCAGTTTGAAATTGAAGTGGCCGCCTACCCAGAGATTCATCCGCAGGCCAAGAGTGCCCAGGATGACCTTCGGTTTTTTGCAGAAAAAGTTGCCGCAGGTGCAGATCAGGCCATTACCCAATACTTTTTTAATTCCGATGCCTACTTCCGGTTTTTAGAAGACATTGAGAAATTAGGCGTTGATGTTCCTGTTATTCCCGGCATCATGCCGATTACCAACTTTTCGCAACTGGCCCGTTTTTCCGATGCCTGTGGCGCGGAAATTCCACGTTGGATTCGGCAGCGTTTGGCCGGCTTTGGTGATGACACCCAATCTATCCAGGCCTTTGGCCAGGAAGTGATAACAGACCTGTGTGATCAGTTACTCGCTGGTGGTGCACCGGGCCTGCATTTCTACACCATGAACCGCGCAGAACCGACGCTATCGATTCTGCGGGACTTGAGCCTGGTCAGCGCCTAAAGTCGTGCCAGCCAGTTTCGGTAACGCAGGCATCGAGCCTGATGTCATGCGCCTCACCGAAACTCTGGTCATGCCGGGCATGATCAAAGCAAACGCCAACCAAGCGCGGCCAAGGGCTGGGCGTGATCGCAATCGTGCGGTCATAAAACCCCTTGCCCGCCCCTAGACGTGCTCCTTGGGGGTCCACCCCCACACAGGGGATTAGCCAGGTGTCGCAGTCCAATGTGTGGGCCTGCGCGGGCACACTTAAGCCCATAGCATCCCGAATCAGTGCCGCCCCCGGCTGCCAGGCCTGCATCAGCAAGGGGGCGTCTCGTGCCACCACCACCGGCAAGGCCAATAACAGGCCGCGGGCATGCCAGGCCCGCCAGGTCGACATCAGGTCTGGCTCGCCCCGCCATGGCAGAAACACCGCGACCTTTAACCACCCTTGGGTGACGGCCTTTGCCGACAAGACATCAGAAATTTTCTTTTCGGCGGCCAGCCGCTTTTGCGCCGACAACTGCTCACGCTGGCCGAGCAGACGCTGACGCAACGGTGATTTTTCAATCGATAAGATTTGTGCCATTTGCGGTTAAATTTACTCCCTGTGAACCAGCTTCGACAATCCCATCTCCTTAGGGGAAGCCCTTTGTTGCTTCGACACGCACGTCATACCGTTGTTCAATTGGCGGTCTGCTGCTTCGCCGTATTGGTAGATGCCTCTCTGGCCCACGCAACCGCCGATCGAGGGGCCTCTGAAAAAGCGACGGCAGAGAAAAATCCGGCCGCGCCCATTGTTCAAGCGAAGGCCGCTTTCGAGAAGGGCAAAATCCCCGAACTCGAGCGCATCATTTCAAGGCACAAGAATCATCTCTTGGCCGTTTGGCCAGACTATTGGCGACTCAAACTTTTGCTCAGCATTCCCAGTATGGATGCCCGCGAAATGCGTGAACATACCCAAGGGTTTGTCTCCCGGCATCCAGAGCACCCCTTGGTGGAATCGGCCCAGCGTGATCTCATCAATGCCTTGGTGAAGCGCGACCTTTGGGCAGAGGCCGGCGAGGTCATTCTTCAGTTAAATGTCACGATGAGCGGCCCGCAAATTCAGTGCACCAAGGGTCGGCTTGGGCTTTTGCCAGCGCCAACCCCGCTTGCCCAGCTTGTCATTGGCAACGAAGCATTGGATACCTGCCTGGGCCTGATCGACACGTTGGCGACGCGCGAGGAAATTACAGCTGGTTATCTACGCCAACGGTTTCGCTGGGCCGCACAATCGAGCCAAGACAGCCAGTACAACAAAATGGCCGAGATTTTTCGCCGCCATACCAAAGCACATGAGCTCGGCGCCAGGGGGCCTGATCCACTTAAAACCGAGCTCACCCTTGGTCAAATACTTCGATTGACCCGCAATGACAGCCTGGCAAGCCAGGAACATTTTCGGCGTCACCAAAAAGAGCTGACCCTCGAACAACACGATTACGCCGCTTTTGCGGTGGGCGCCGCACTCTGGCGTCGCAGCCATCCCAATGCCTGGCCGCTGATGCTCGAGGGCTGGAAGAGTCTGTCACAACAGCCCGACGCCAATTTACAAAATGCGGCCCGCGAAGCAATTCGGCGAAGCGATTGGGCCAGGCTCACTACGATTGTGGCCGCCATGTCGGAGTCGGCCCGGGCCGAGCCCACTTGGCAATACTGGCGCGCGATTGCACTCAAAGAAACAGAGTCTGCCGATCTGGCCCGAGAAATACTCACAGGCCTACAAGATGACTTCGGCTTTTATGGCGTGTTGGCCCGCGAACTCACGGGCAGCCCTGTGCGGCTGCCACCCAACTCAAACGTGAAACTCACCGCCAATGACCGTCAGCGGCTTGATCGGGATCAGGGCATGGAACGCAGCTATGCCTTGCTGCGTGCGGGGCTTCGGGCCGAGGCTGTCCAAGAGTGGTCGGCAGCAATGCGCAATCGAAGTGATGCTGAACTCATTCAGGCGGCCTTGCATGCCCGAGATGCTGGTTTTTTTGACCGTGCCATTGCGGCAGCTGATCGCACTAGAACTCAGCACGACTTTCATCTGCGGTTTCCAACACCTTACAAAGACACGGTGTTGCCTGCCGCGAAACAGGCTGCCTTGGACCCATGGTGGGTCCTGGGCCTGATCCGACAAGAGTCACGCTTTATTTCAGATATTCGATCTTCTGTGGGTGCCTCAGGACTGATGCAAATCATGCCAGCCACGGGCAGCATGCTTGCAAAAAATATTGGTATGAAAAACACGCGCCAACTCAAACTGACCGATGTGAATCTTAATGTGCGGCTTGGCACCACCTATATGCGTCAGCTTCAAGACCGATTTGGCGGTTCGGCGCTGTTGGCGTCGGCCGCTTATAACGCGGGGCCGTCTCGGGCCCAGTCTTGGCGATCCGCCTTACCAAAAAAGATCGAGGGTGCCGCCTTCGCAGAATCGATTCCCTTCCCGGAAACACGGGACTATGTGAAACGAGTGCTCACCAATGCGGTCTTATACAACGCCCTTCATAATGGAGGGTCTGTGCCGTCGCTTCGGCAGCTGCTTGGCGAGGTTGTGCCAGGCGAGCAGCCAAGTTAAGCCAAGCCCCTGGATTACTACCGGAGAATGTCTATGCCGTTGCTTCATGCTGATGTGGTCATTGTTGGCGGTTCTGGTTTTATTGGTCGCGCCTTGGCGTCGACCTTGATCTCGCGTGGCAAATCGGTGCGCGTGATTACCCGCAAGCGTCAGCAAGCCCGTGATCTATGGTTATTGCCCAAACTAGAAATCATCGAGGCCAACCCCAACGACGAGGCCCAGCTTTACGACGCCTTTGAAAATGCCGACATGGTCGTCAATCTGGTGGGTGTCTTGCACAGCAAGACTGGCAAGCCATGGGGGCCAGATTTTGACGCGGCCCATGTCAAGCTTCCTGCCCGAATCGCACGGTGCATGAACCGGCGCAAAATCCGTCGGCTCGTACACATCAGTGCTCTGGGTGCAGCCGAGCATGCGCCATCAATGTACCTGCGCTCTAAGGCGGCTGGAGAGTCCGCCTTGCGGGCCAATCAAAATATTGATCTGACAATTCTTCGGCCATCAGTGGTCTTTGGGGCAGAAGACCAATTTATGAATCTATTTGCCAAATTGCAACGATTCGCCCCCGTCATTCCATTGGCAACGCCTCATGCAAGGTTTCAGCCAATCGCCGTCCAAGATCTGGCCAACGCCATTGCCAACTGCCTGGAAAACCCGGCCACCATCGGTAAGCAATACGAATGTGTGGGCCCCGATGTCTTGACGCTGTATGAGTTGGTCCACTGGGCAGGCGTTTATGCAGGCTGTCCACGGCCGATTATTCCCTTGCCCGACGGTGCTGCCTGGGTGCAGGCCTGGCTGATGGAAAACCTGCCCGGTAAGCCCATGATGTCCCGGGACAATTTAGCCTCGGCCAGTGTGCCCAACGTTGCGGCCGCTCCGATGTCACCAGACCTTGGCATTGAAAATCCAATCTCGATTCATGCGGTGGCTCCCGCTTATCTGGGCAAAGAGTCACCCCGCGCAAGATTATCCGAGCGTCGTGCAAAAACCTGAGCACAGACTGCCTGTGACCGCGCAATCTGCGTTGTCACAGCTTGCCAAGGTGCTCTCGGCCCCCGACCCCGTTCGGGATCGACTCGGCCCAAAGATTGGCGTCTTCTGTGTTGGCGGTGCAGTCCGTGATGCGATTCTGGGCATCGCCAACGCTGATCTTGATTTTGTCGTGGTCGGCGCCACTGTCGATGAGATGTTGTCGGCGGGCTTTATGCCCGTTGGCCAAGACTTTCCGGTGTTCCTGCACCCCGTCAGCCATGACGAATACGCACTTGCACGAACTGAGCGCAAATCGGGCACCGGTTACAAAGGTTTTGTCTTTAATGCGTCAGCCTCGGTCACGTTAACCGAAGACTTGTCGCGCCGTGATTTAACCATCAATGCCATTGCAATCAACCAGCATGGTGAGTTGATTGATCCATTTCATGGGCTCACGGATCTGCAGGCAGGGGTGTTTCGCCATATTGGCCCGGCATTTTCTGAAGATCCTGTCCGGCTCTTAAGAATCGCACGATTCGCTGCACGATGGCCCAGCTTTACTGTCGCACAAGAGACCATGGCCTTATGTAAGGCCATGGTCACCGCAGGCGAGACCCGCGCGCTCGTTGCAGAGCGTGTCTGGCAAGAGATTCAAAAAGGGTTAATGGCGGAACAACCCTCTCGAATGCTTGATTTGCTGATGGCGTCAGGTGCCTGGTCAGATTTACACGCCAGCGCTGGAGCGCCGCTGCCAGCGACGATGACTGCGCTTGATCAGGCCGCTCATCAACACTTGCCGCTAGAGCTTCGCTATGCCGTGTTGGTCTTTAATCACGGCAGTCCACTGGCAACAGATTTTTTTAAGGCGCCACGTCAGTGTATTGACTTGGCAGTCCTGACAATCCAACAGGCTGACACGCTTAAACCCGTGATGGCCGCACTCGAAAAACCGACATTACTCGCTATCGATGTGGTGTTTGACTGGTTGATGCAGTCCGATGTCGTGCGCAAGCCAGACCGATTTAAGACCTTGATCACGGCCTTGGAGATCACAGGGCTTTTAACTCGCACGCTCGCCCAAGATCTTTGCACCATGGCAGAAATCGTGTGCAGTGATACCGCTACCCATGCGGTGGGGCTTGCGGCCAAAACCGCACAGCAATCGGGCCAGTCGATTGCGCAGGCCACACGGTCGGCCCGCCGAGACCTGTTAAAGACCCATCCGAAATTTATCAATGCCCATTAGCCCCGCCTAAAACTTAAACCGTTGGGCGCAGCATCACAGGCTTGTGTGGCGATCGCCCAAAGCAAATCCTATTGCGTGTAATTGTTCTGCTAAATCAGCCGGCAGGTTTTTGGTAAGCAACATCACCTTGAAGACCTCGCCCATCTCGGATTCAGACAACAAGACCTGTAGTGACTGGAGCAGCTTGGTTCTCAGCACCATGTCCTGCGTTTCATGCAACAGGCGCTGCGCCGACTCTAATAAGCCCGTGTTCATTAAAAACCGGGCCTGGGTCACAAAGCCGCCAACCTCAAACCCGGCCTGCGTCGCAGCCCGCGCCAAGGCTGAAAAATCAACGTGGGCTGTTAGGTCTTGCTGTCCAATGCGGTCAAGCAAATACCGTGGCTCGTCAAAACGCCGGTGTTGGTAATGGGCACAGAGCGTGCCCCGTGTGCGGCCCGGGTGGTCGAGTTCTGGCTGAGCATAGCCATAATCGATCAGAAGAACGGCTCCCCGATCCATGCTCTCAAACAAACTACGACACCAGGGCGCCAGCCACGGGCAGACCTCGCCCCGATAGCCCTGATCCCAAGGCAGACCACGAGCGGCTGCCGCCCGCTGTCGGTCGATCACCACGGCTTGCAGTTCTGCATCGGCGGGCCGCGACTGCCAGACAAGGTTCCCTTCACCAGAGAGTCCCACGCCCCACTCCAAGACCTGATCACCACCCGCCCATTCGAAACATCTCACGGGCATGGCGTCGATTACCTCGTTGGCGAGTACGAGACCTGAAAAGCCTGGCGTCAGGGATGATGTCCACACCACATTCCCCAGATCACGGGTGGCCGCCTGTTGCCGGGCCTGCAGATCGGCCGACAGCTCCACCATCTCAATTGCAATTGGCCCGGCCGACGCATCGGCGCATGCCTGGCTCGCCTGTGCAAGGCGAAGAAGTGCTGCAGCAAGGTCGCCGCGACCACCGCCAAATTCACGAATGCGAAAGGGGGCCGCAGTGGCTTGGCCTGGGTGGGCCAGTCGAAGGGGCTTAGACCAGTCCCAGATGGCCTGGGCAAGCCATGGGCCAAGCATTGGCCCGGTCACAAAATCGCCGCGTGCAGATCCGGCCTTGGCCTGCGGCTGGCCAAACGGGTCGGCGCCGCCGGTGTAATAGCCCAAGCCAGGTGTGTACAAGGCGGTCTGCATAAATGCGTCTGCACCAATCCACCCCCCAGCGTCTTGGATTTGGGCTTGTATTTTTCGAACCAATGGCGTCATGGGCAGCAGGGTATCAAAGCTACACTTAGGCCCATGCCGAATTCCCGAATTCCCAACCCCTCTGCCAAGGCTGAGAAGGCCCCAAAGGCTGCCCTGATCACCGGCGCTGCCGTGCGTCTTGGCCGAGACATTGCACTGGCCATGGCAGCGGATGGCTGGGATATCGGCATCCACTATCGCCATTCAGAGACGCCCGCGCGGGAACTGCAGCGGGCAATTCATGCCATGGGCCGGCAGGCCATTTGTGTTCGTGCGGATTTAAATGCACCCGATCAGGTGAGCGCTGCCTTTGGCCAGGCAGTGCAAGAACTACCGCATCTGTCGTGTGTTGTGAACAATGCCTCGCACTTTGAATTTGATCGGCCAGAAACCGTGAATGCCGATCATCTGCAAAATCATTTCGCAGCCAACCTGGTAGCCCCGGTCTTGCTTACCCGGCTGCTTTACGAGCACCTCCAGCCAAAACATCTTGCTGGGGCAGACCCGTTGGGAGTGGTGATCCATGTGCTGGATCAAAAACTCGCCAATCCCAACCCAGATTTTTATTCCTATACCTTGTCCAAGGCGGCCTTACACGAAGCCACGCGACTCAGTGCCATGGCCCTGGCCCCAGTCTTGCGAGTGGTTGGGGTTAGTCCGGGAATTACCTTGCCATCTGCGGACCAGACCGAAGCCGAATTCGCCAAGACCCACACCATGACACCACTGGGTGCATCCAGTCGGCCCCAGGAAATTGCGCAGGCGGTTGTCTGGCTGGCGCAAGCCCGTGCGGTGACAGGCACAACACTACTGGTCGATGGCGGTCAGCACTTAAGTCCGCAGCCCCGTGATGTCATGATGATGATTCGATAATGCAACTTACCGATCCACGGCTTTCTGATTGCCGAAGAATTTTTCTCAGAGATTTTTCCATTGATGCGTCAATTGGATTTCATGAATTTGAGAAACAGGCACCGCAACGCATCTTAATTAGCGTTGATCTGTTCGTGCCGATTGCCAACAGCACCTCGGCACGTGATGACGTGCTCGATGTGGTCGACTACGATTTCATCCGAACAGGCATTGTGAAAATTGCCCAGTCTCGCCACTTTAATCTTCAAGAAACCTTGATCGACGAAATCTGCAGCCTCTGTCTATCGCAGCCCAATGTCCGTGCAGCAAGGGTCGAGACCCAAAAGCCGGATGTCTATCCCGACTGCAAAACGGTGGGCATCGAAGTTATTCGTTGGGCAGCCTAAGCCATGGGATCAAACGATAAACAGGCCTTTGAGGCCAACAAACTCTCCAAGCGTCTTCATCGGCTCACCGGCCAGGCCATTATGGACTTCAACATGATTGAAGCGGGTGACCGGGTGATGGTCTGCATGTCCGGCGGCAAAGACAGCTATGCACTGCTCGATATCTTGTTGTCCATGAAGGCCCGTGCGCCGATTGACTTTGATATCGTGGCCGTGAACCTTGATCAGGGCCATCCTGGGTTTCCAAAAGACACGCTGCCCAACTATCTCAAAAGCCGTGGTGTCGCCTTTCATATTGAAGACCAAGATACATACTCGATCGTCAAGCGAGTGATTCCCGAGGGCAAAACCATGTGCTCGCTCTGCTCTCGGCTGCGACGCGGCGTGCTCTACCGAGTGGCCACAGAACTGAAGGCCACCAAGATCGCGCTTGGCCATCATCGCGATGACATTCTGCAAACGCTTTTTTTAAATCTGTTTTTCGGCGGAAAACTCAAAGCCATGCCGCCCAAGCTGGTCTCTGATGATGGCCGCCATGTCGTGATTCGGCCGCTCGCCTATTGCGAAGAAAAAGATCTGGCCACATGGGCGGCGTTGCAGCAGTTTCCGATCATTCCCTGCGATCTCTGTGGGTCACAAGAAAATCTACAGCGGCAGCAGGTCAAACAGATGCTGATCGACTGGGAGAAAAAGTTTCCAGGCCGAATCGAATCCATGTTCCAGGCACTGGGCAATGTAGCTCCATCGCATCTACTTGACCCAAAGCTCTTTGATTTCCGCGGACTAACGCCGACCAACGCGCCCAACCCCGATGGCGACCGGGCCTTCGATTTTGAAAACCCGGCCCAGTCAGCGCACACTGTTACCTTTCATTCCCAAAAACCAACCGACCTCTAAGCCCGATAGCTGTTCATGCGCTCGTTTCTTCGCCTTCTCACCATTTTGCGTGTTGTTCTGAAATATGGACTCGATCAGCTTGCGCTGGGGGGCGCTGCCAAAACCTTTGACTCCAGGTTGCTTAATGCCTTCATTGGCCTGTCGCACTTGGGCCGCAAACCCAAAGAGCCGCGCGGCGTTCGGCTTCGATTGGCCATGGAGAGTCTGGGCCCAATTTTTGTGAAGTTCGGCCAGGTACTGTCCACGCGCCGGGACATGCTGCCCGAAGACATTGCCAATGAGTTGGCTAAGCTGCAAGACCGGGTTCCACCATTTGACTCGAAATTGGCAGTCGCCACGATTGAGCGCTCGCTGGGGAAAAAAATTCACGAGATCTTTTCTGAATTTGACGAGACACCCATTGCAAGCGCCTCGATCGCCCAGGTCCACTTAGGCCGGCTACTCGATGGCCGTGAGGTCGCCATCAAGGTCTTGCGCCCGGGCATGGTGGGCATCATTGAGCAAGACATGGGCCTACTGAAACTCATCGCCCGATTTGTTGCCCGATTCTCCAGCGACGGCCGTCGCTTAAAGCCTGTGGAGAACGTCGAAGAGTTTGATGGCTATCTGCACGACGAACTTGATCTCGTGCGTGAGGCCGCCAACGCGAGCCAGCTAAGACGCAACTTTGAAAATTCCAAGCTTTTAAAGATCCCGGAAATGGTCTGGGACCTCTGTCGTCATGATGTGATCGTGATGGAGCGGATTTATGGCATTCCCATCAACCGCTTTGATGAACTCCAGGCACGTGGCATCGATTTGAAAAAATTAGCGCGAGACGGTGTGGAGATTTTCTTCACCCAGGTCTTTCGCGATGGCTACTTCCATGCCGATATGCACCCCGGCAATATCTTGGTTGCCGATCGTGGGCCCCATTTTGGCAACTACATCGCCCTGGATTTCGGCATCGTGGGCACGCTCTCAGAAACCGATAAGAATTATCTTGCCCAGAACTTTCTGGCCTTTTTCCGCAGGGACTACCGCCGCGTAGCCGAGCTTCATGTCGAGTCAGGCTGGGTTCCCGCCGAGACAAGGATTGACGCACTCGAGACCGCGATTCGGGGGGTCTGTGAGCCGTATTTTGACCGGCCCCTAAAAGAGATCTCGCTTGGCCAGGTGTTGGTTCGGCTCTTTCAGGCCTCGCGGCGATTCAATGTGGAAATCCAGCCGCAACTCACGCTACTTCAGAAAACCCTGCTCAATGTCGAAGGTCTGGGCCGACAGTTAGACCCTGATCTAGATCTGTGGAAAACCGCCAAACCATTTTTAGAGCGCTGGATGCAGGAGCAAATCGGGTTTCGGGCGCTGCGCAAGGGCCTGATGAAGGAATCCGAACGCTGGGCTACGACCCTGCCCCAGATGCCGCGACTCTTGCATCAAGCCTTAGCCCATGCGGCCAACCAAAACCCCCAAGAACTGCAAAAACAGGTCCAGGCCTTGGCACGATCGCAACGCCAGACCCGGGCAGTGCTGTGGCTAATGTCAGGCCTGCTGGCGGCTATTTTGGTGGTGGTCTTGCTGGGCACGGACAGCCGCTGGCTGGTCTGGCTCCATTAGGCCCCCACGCCGACCCGGAGCGCTACAAGACACCGGGCAATCCTATAATCACTGTTGCCGGCGTAATGCCGGTTTTTTGTACTGGTTCCCACCCTTAACCTGTCAATAGGGCCCACGACATGCTGCTCTGGCTGGTCATTGCTTACCTGGCGATTTCCATCGCGATCGGCTTATATGCCGCGACCAAGGTTCACAACGCCAAGGACTACATCACGGCCGGACGCAATTTGCCCATGCCCATCGTGCTGGCCATGGTCTTTGCCACCTGGTTCGGGGCAGAAACCGTGTTGGGCATCTCGGCAACATTTCTAGAAAAAGGGTTCCGTGGGCTGATCTCGGATCCGCTTGGCGCTTCCATATGTCTTGTTTTGTTTGGATTGATCTTTGCCAGACCGCTGTATCGCATGAACCTGATGACGCTGGGCGACTACTTCCGTGTGCGCTACAACCGTCAGACCGAATTACTACTCTCCATCTGCATCATCGTGTCGTATCTGGGCTGGGTATCGGCCCAGATCACCGCCTTGGGTCTGGTCTTCAATGTCTTGTCCAATGATCTGATCTCGACAAACCAGGGCATGCTCATCGGTGCCGGTGTGGTTCTGGTCTATACCTTGTTCGGCGGGATGTGGTCGGTGGCCATGACCACTTTTGTGCAGATGATTGTCATCATCATTGGTCTTTTGATCGTGGCCAACAATGCCGCCGACCAGGCTGGCGGGGTTGCCAATGTGATTACCAAGGCATCTGCCGAGGGCAAATTCGAATTTCTCCCCACACTTGACCCAATGGACATGCTGGGCTGGGTTGCTGCCTTGGTCACCATGGCCCTGGGCTCGATCCCACAGCAGGATGTGTTTCAACGGGTGAACTCTTCAAAAAATGAATCGGTGGCCATCTGGGGCACGGCCTTAGGGGGAGTGAGCTATTTTTTCTTCGCTGCAGTGCCCCTTTTCCTAGCCTACACCGCCAACATTATTGACCCCGAAATGGTCAAAAAATACCTTGTGGAAGACTCACAGCTTATTCTTCCAACGCTGATTCTGAGTCATATGCCATTTGTGATTCAGGTCATATTTTTCGGAGCACTCCTGTCGGTCATCATGAGCACCGCATCGGGCACCTTGCTGGCGCCGTCGGTCACCTTTACCGAAAACGTACTCAAAGGGTTTGCACCACGCATGACGGATCATCAGTTTTTATGGGCAACACGGCTCACCGTCTTGGTGTTCACCACGATTGTGACTTACTACGCGATTGCAACAGACTCCAACATTCACACAATGGTGGAGCATGCGTACCGGATTACGCTTGCGGGCGCTTTCGTGCCGTTGGCAGCTGGGCTCTTTTGGAAACGGGCAAGCAATCTCGGTGCAGGGCTCGCGATCACATTGGGGCTGACCACCTGGATCATTCTAGAAATCACAGGGTTTGAAGGCCCCGGAGAGCCCCAGTTGATGGGTCTTTTTGCAAGCTTTTTGGGCATGATTATTGGTTCTTACATGTCGCCTAACCGCGGCCATGGCCACGGCGGCGAGGCGCGTCACATATGAATATCGTGATCTTGGCGGCAGGCAAGGGCACACGGATGCGCTCCGATCTGCCCAAGGTTTTGCATGAAGTTGCCGGCACCCCCATGTTGGGCCATGTCTTGTCTACGGCGCAGGCACTTGGTCCGAAAAAAATTATCGTGGTGATTGGCCATGGCGCTGATTTGGTCCGGGCGAAGTTTGATTCCGCGGTAAAACAATCTGCCACGCCGATTCATTTTGTTCTGCAAGACCCGCCCCAGGGGACTGGCCATGCTGTTGCGCAGGCGGTTGAATTGCTTGCAAAAGAGGTTCCCACGCTGGTGCTGTATGGCGATGTACCCCTGATTGACGTGGCCACCTTAAAACGCTTGGTCCAGGTTGCCAATGAACACCAGCAAATGGGTTTACTGACCGCCAGGCTTGAAAACCCCACCGGCTACGGCCGAATCGTGCGCGACCGTGCTGGCAAGATTTCACAAATCATTGAAGAAAAAGATGCCGATGCTGAGATTCGTAAAATCTCTGAAATTAATACCGGTATTCTCATCGCCCCAACCCCTGCTCTGATTGGCTGGCTGGGCCGTCTGACCAACCACAACGCCCAGGGTGAGTTTTATCTCACCGACATTATTCAAATGGCCTCTAAAGATCAGCAACCCATTGGCTCAGTCCAGCCAAGTTCTAACAACGAAATACTTGGCATCAATAGCCAGGCGCAACGCGCCGAGATCGAGCGGCTCTATCAACAGCGTCAAGCACAGGCCCTGATGGATCAAGGGGTGTGCCTGATGGACCCCGCGCGCTTTGATGTCCGTGGAGAACTCAGCTGTGCTAATGATGTAGTGATTGATGTTGGCTGCATCTTCGAAGGAAAGGTCAGCATTGGCAAAGGAGCTGTGATTGGGCCTCACTGCGTTATTCGCAATAGTCAGATAGGTGCTGGTGCCAAGATTGAGGCCTTCTCCCATATTGAAAATGCAATTGTTGGGCCGCAGGCTGTGGTGGGTCCTTTTGCACGGCTTCGCCCGGGCAGTGAACTCGGTGAGGGCGCCCATGTGGGCAACTTCGTGGAAATTAAAAATACACAACTCGGCCCGCGCTCAAAAGCCAATCACCTGGCCTACCTGGGAGATGCCACCATCGGCAGCCGTGTCAATGTGGGCGCAGGCACGATCACTTGTAACTACGATGGCGCAGAAAAGCACCGCACGGTGATTGAAGACGACGCCTTTATCGGCTCTGACACGCAGTTGGTAGCCCCAGTCACCGTTGGCAAGGGCGCCACGCTGGGCGCGGGAACCACCCTGACACAAGATGCACCGGCTAACGAGTTAACCTTATCGCGCAGTCAGCAGGTGACGATCAAGGGCTATAAACGGCCCCACAAAAAGGCGCATTGATTATGTGTGGAATTGTTGGTGCAGTCGCCAAGTCCGCTGATGTTCGTAATATTGTTCCCGTACTGATCGAGGGATTAAAAAAACTCGAATACCGTGGCTATGACTCGGCAGGCCTTGCATTTCTTGGTAATCAAGACATTGTCCGGGTGCGCGCAGTTGGCCGGGTGGCCGAACTGGAATCTCAGACCAATCATCTGGTGGCCAATATCGGCATCGCCCACACCCGTTGGGCCACACATGGCGGTGTCACCACGGACAACGCCCACCCGCATGTCTCGGAAGCCAACGGGCTATCCGTGTGCGTGGTGCATAACGGCATCATTGAAAACCATGATGCCCTGCGCACTCAGCTGCGTGACAAAGGTTATGTGTTCACATCGCAGACCGATACCGAGGTGATTGCCCACCTGGTTCATCACTATCGAAAATCCTGCAGCAATCTAAGCCAGGCTGTGGATGCCGCCAGAAAAGAGCTTCACGGGGCCTATGCGATTGCAGTGATTTGCAATCAAGATCAGGGCCTACTCGTGGGGGCCCGCCAGGGTGCGCCACTCTTGGTTGGTCTTGGCCAAGAGGGTGCCGCAGAAAATTTTCTTGCCTCAGACACATCGGCACTGCTGCAGGTCACGCGTAACATCATTTACTTGGAAGATGGTGATCTGGTCAGCCTGACCCACAGTCAGGTCCAGCTTCTTGATCAACACAGTCGTCCGGTGACACGCGCAGCTTCTGTGAGCAGCCTGTCACTGGATGCGATTGAGCTTGGGCCGTATGCCCATTACATGCAAAAAGAAATTTTTGAGCAGCCAGGTGCCATTGCCGCCACGCTCGAAGAAGTCATTGGCGCGCAGTCAATTTCACCAGCACTATTTGGTCACCAGGCAGGGCCAATCCTGTCGCAGGTAGATCACATTTTGATATTGGCCTGCGGCACCAGCTATCACGCCGGCATGGTGGCCCGCTATTGGCTGGAATCAATTGCCAAGGTGCCCACATCTGTGGAGATTGCCAGCGAATACCGCTACCGCGACAGCGTCATGCTGCCCAACACCCTGGTGATCACCATCTCGCAGTCTGGGGAAACCGCCGATACCCTTGCAGCCCTTCACTTCACGGACCGTCCAGGCCGGCTGGCCAGCCTAGCGATTTGCAACGTTCCGGAATCATCCCTGGTGCGGGCATCGAGTCTGCGATTCTTAACGCGTGCAGGCCCTGAGATTGGCGTGGCCTCGACCAAGGCGTTTACCACCCAGCTTGCGGCGCTATTTTTGCTAACACTGGTCATTGCAAAAGCCCGCGGCAGACTGGGCGACGCCATGGAAAAACAGCTGCTTACCCAGATGCGACACCTGCCTGCGGCGATGCTCCAGATTCTGTCTGCAGAGCCTGAATTTAAGTCTTGGGCGGCACGGTTCGTTCACAAACACCACGCGCTATTTCTGGGCCGAGGCATTCATTACCCAATCGCCCTGGAGGGCGCGCTGAAATTAAAAGAAATCAGTTATATCCATGCCGAAGCTTATGCGGCTGGCGAACTGAAACATGGCCCGCTCGCCCTGGTTGATGCTGATATGCCGGTGATTGCCATTGCGCCCAACGACCAGCTGGTGGAAAAGCTCAAAAGCAATCTGCAAGAGGTCCGGGCCCGGGGTGGCGAGCTCTATATCGTGGCCGACAAGGGCTCGGGGATTTCCCCCTCCGATGGGGTCCACGTGATTTCCTTAGGGGATCATGCTGGGCCGCTATCGCCCATCCTGCACGTCATCCCGCTACAACTCTTGGCCTATCATGTGGCCCTTGCCCGGGGTAATGATGTCGACAAACCCCGGAATCTGGCCAAAAGTGTCACGGTAGAATAAAGACTTATTCGATTGATTGGGGGGTTTGAGTCATGCATATCGCTATTGCTGTTGATGGTTCCGAAAATTCGCTGCGCGCAGTCAACCATGCCATTCAGCTTGCACGGCAGCTCAAGGAAACACCAACCCTAACGCTCCTGAACGTGCACTTATCAGCACTGATTTCGCCTGTTGCCAAAGGCATTGATCGCCATCAGGTCGAGCAGTACATGGACCAGATCGCCGAAGAAGAACTTAAAGAGGCCAAAAAAACCCTGGCAGACGCGGGCATGACTGCCCAGGTCATCAAAGGCCACGGCGAGATTGCGGCCACGATTCTGGACGTGGTGAAAAAGGAAAAAGTCGACATGCTGGTCATGGGGGGCAAAGGCCGCAGCAGTATCAGCGACCTGATTCTGGGCTCGGTCACCACCAAACTTGTTAGCGTGAGCCCGATTCCCGTCTTGGTTGTAAAGTAAAGACGCCGCGACCGAGTCGCTGCCAACAAACCCGCAACTGCTTCGGCCTTGCGGGTTTTTTATTGGGACGAGGGCGTATCAGGACTAATCAGGTAACGTCGAATGGCGACCAGCATAAACAGGCCGGGCAGAGCAGCTGCAGTGGTCACCAAGAAGAAATCTGCCCAGCCCCAATCACTGGCCAAGACCCCCGCGGCGGGGCCCACCACCACACGGCCAATCGAGGCAAGAGCCGACAAGAGCGCAAACTGCGTGGCCGTAAACCGCGCATCACATAAGGTCATAAGCAAGGCGACAAAGGCTGCAGTCCCCATGCCGCCCGCCAGATTTTCTAAAAGCACCACTGCCGTCATATCCATCAGGCTTGGTGGGAAGGCGGCCAGCCACCAAAAGCCCAAATTGGTGATGGCCTGCAACACCCCAAAGCCGAGCAAGGCCTTCCACAACGGGACTCTGGCCATCAACAGGCCACCCGCCAACCCACCAACCAGGGTGGCCAAGAGCCCCACGCCTTTGTTTACAGCGCCCACCTCGGCCGGACTGAATCCCGCCCCTCGAATTAAAAACGCCGTGGAGAGACTGCCCGCAAAGGCATCGCCAAGCTTATAAAAAATAATGGTGAGCAGAATCAATATCGCGCCCTGGCGGCTGAAAAACTCTCGAAAAGGTTCGACCACTGCGGCCACCAAAGATCTTGGCGGTGTCACTTGTGTGGGCTCTGGCGCAAATATCGCAACCGTCCCAAGGGCTACACAAAAAATGGCCATCAGGCCGTAAACACCGGCAAACCCAAGATACAGGTCGGCCAGCATCAGGGCTAGGCCGCCGGAAGTCAGCATGGCCAGCCGATAGCCAATCACCGACCAGGCGGCACCAAGGCCGCGCTGCTCTGGCGCCAGAGACTCGGCACGCCAGGCATCAAAGACAATGTCGAGGCTGGCCGAGAGAATGACCAGGCAAAAGGCCAAGATTGCCAGTCCCCAGAGGCTATCGGTCGATGCCGACGGGGCCTGCTGCGACATGGCCAGCAATACAGCCGCCATCGCCAGCAACAGGGCCACGATCCAGCCCCGACGCCTGCCCGCCCAACGCCCTGCAAAAGGCAGCTGATAACGATCTAAGAGCGGGGCCCACAGAAACTTATAGGTGTAGGGCAGGCCCAGCAGTGTCAGCCAGCCCAGTGTTTTTAAATCCACGCCCTCGACGGTGAGCCAGGCCTGTAGTGTTCCCGTCGACAAGGCCAGAGGCAGGCCGCTGGCAAAGCCCAGAATCAGTGTCATCACCAACAACGATTTACGCGGCGGTGGTGTCAAACTCTTGGCGGAACTGTCGTCTTGAATCTGGTTCAAAGTAAGGGGCTTGGGTGGTTTGCGATTCGATACAGTCATGCTTGTCGGGCCATGTTTAGCCCGATACTAACGGGTGCGCCTATTGTCTTCGCTTATCGGGGTTTTTGCTTTGATCTTGTCACGCTTTTCTCGGGCCTGCGGCCTAATTGGAATTCTTGCGATCGCCAGTTTTTCTGGCTTTGCTCCGCTCGCCCACGCCCAGGAACAAGGACTCGATACGGCAGAGGGCGTTCGGGTTGAAAAACCATCCGCCTTTGCCAAACTGGTCCCCGCAGATCAGTTGGAGCGGTCCGCCCAGCAGCAGTTCGTCAAGATGAAGGCCGACGCCTCGAAGAAAAATGTCTTGGCCGACGACAACGACCCCCAGCTGATTCGACTTAAGCAGATTGCGAATCGACTCTTGCCTTACACCGCAAGGTGGAACCCAAGGGCAAATCAGTGGGCATGGGAAGTGCAACTCTTCAAATCGAACGCCATCAATGCTTTTTGTATGCCAGGCGGAAAGATCGGGTTTTACGCTGGCATCCTTGAAAAACTACAACTCACCGATGATGAAGTGGCCATGATCATGGGCCATGAGATGGCCCATGCGCTGCGTGAACATTCCCGGGCTCAGCTTGCCAAAAACCAAGTCACTGGAATTGGGGCTGGCTTACTGTCATCGTTACTTGGCTTTGGTGAAGTCGGACGGACAGTGATGGACTATGGTGCTCAGCTCACCATTTTGAAATTTTCACGCGACGATGAAAGCGAGGCAGATTTAATCGGTATGGATATCGCTGCCCGGGGTGGATTTGATCCCCGATCTGGCGTGACCCTGTGGAGAAAAATGTCGGCAGCCTCGAAAAATGCACCGCCCCAATGGCTCTCCACCCACCCATCCGGCAATAGTCGCATTCGCGACATTGAACGCAACCTGGATCAGGTACTACCACTGTATGCCCGAGCGATCGGGAAAACCATCGACACCCTGCCGCCCGGCCCTGTCTTTTAAATCACGCCCCATTGTTGGCGGTAGTCACTTACGGCCGCTTTGTAATGGGCAAGCTCGGAATCCTTGCTCGATTCTAAGAACTGCATCAGGCCCGTTAAATTGGCAATGGCAATCACCGGAATGCCGTAGAGATCTTGCACTTCTTGAACTGCCGACCGATCAGTGGGAGCGGCCGCTGTTCCCCCGCGTTCCATTCGATCCAGGGCAATCAAGACACCTGCAGGCGTTGCCCCTTGGCCACGAATAATTTCCACTGATTCGCGGACTGACGTGCCCGCCGAAATCACATCGTCAATGATGAGCACGCGGCCCTTGAGCTCGGCGCCCACCACCACACCGCCTTCCCCATGATCTTTTGCTTCTTTGCGGTTATAGGCAAAACCAATGTCCCGGCCTGACTGTGCCAGGGCCACAGCAGTTGCGCTGGCCAAGGTAATGCCCTTATAAGCAGGCCCAAACAACATGTCGGCCTGCAGCCGGCCATCGAACTCAGCCGCCAGAAATGTCTTGGCATAAAAGCCCGCAAGACTGCCCAGGGTGCCGCCGTGGTGAAACAGGCCAGCATTGAAAAAATAAGGCGATTGCCGGCCTGCCTTGGTCACGAAATTTCCAAAACGCAAGACACCGGCATCAATGGCAAACCGGATAAATTCCTGGTCTGTGGACGGGGTTAAAGGGGGCTTAGACATGATGCGAGACAATATACCTTAGGTTTAAATTTCCAATCATTCTCTATCCATCTGGAGCCCATCGCTGTGCGCATCATATCGCTCAACCTCAATGGCATCCGATCAGCGGCCAACAAAGGCGCCCTGCACTGGCTCGGCGGCCAACATGCCGACGTCATCTGTGTTCAGGAGTTAAAAGCGCAGGAATCCGATTTGACCGATGTGCATTTGTCCATCGTCCATAACGATCGGGATCTAAAGGGGCACTTCTACGCTGCCCAAAAGAAAGGCTACAGCGGCGTGGGGCTCTACAGCGGGCTTACGCCAACCCGTGTCATTCGGGGGTTTGGTGTTGAAGAGTTTGACAACGAGGGGCGAGTGTTGCGGGCTGATTTTGATCAAGCCGCAACCCCACTGTCAGTGGTGAGTGTCTACCTGCCATCGGGGTCGGCGTCAGAAGAGCGGCAGGCCTCGAAGTTTCGATTTCTGGATGCTTTTTTGCCGGTGCTAAAGGAGTGGTTTGCTGAGCACCAAAAAGATGGCCGTGAATTTGTGATCTGCGGGGACTGGAATATCGCCCACAAGGAAATCGACTTAAAGAATTGGAAAGGCAATCTGAAAAATTCTGGCTTCTTGCCCGAAGAGCGTGCCTGGTTCACCACCGTGTTTGACGAGATTGGCTGGGTGGACGTCTTTCGACAGCTGGACCCACGCCCAGATCAATACACCTGGTGGAGCCAGCGTGGCCAGGCCCGGGCAAACAATGTTGGCTGGCGCATCGACTATCAAATTGCAACACCGGGCATTGCGAAATTGGCCAAGGCGACCTTTATCCACACGGCTGATCGATTTTCCGATCATGCGCCGCTCGTCATTGACTACGCGACCTAAAATCAAGCGACTTCAGTGGTGCTGCTGATTCGGCGCTAAAAACACGGCTTAGATACGGTGCGAAAGTTTCTTAGTCACGTTCAGCGCAAATCGTTCGGGCGGCCTGCTCGGCAATCAACATCACCGGGGCGTTGGTATTGCCCGAAGTGATCGTGGGCATGGCCGAGGCATCCACCACCCGCAACCGCGCCACACCGCGCAGCCGAAGCGCGCTATCTAAGACCGTGCCGGGGTGATCGGGTCGGCCAGCATCATCTACTTTGCCCATAGCGCAGGTGCCCACTGGGTGAAAGATGGTGGTGCCGAGTTCTTTGGCAGCACTTTGTAACTCGCTATCGCTCTGTAAAGCCACACCGGGTAAAACTTCCTCTGGTGCAAAGGCCGCTAGTGCCCTGCTTTGCATGATGCGTCGCGTAGCCCGCAGCCCCGCAACCGCCACCTGAAGATCGTCTTCGGTCGATAAATAATTACAAAAAATCTTCGGCGAAGCCATAGGGTCCGGATGGGCAGGGCGAACCCAACCCCGCGAACTGGGCCGAAGATTGCAGACACTCGGTGTGATTGCATTAAACGGATGCAGGGGTTCTCCGAACTTAGGTAAGGACAACGGCTGCACATGCCATTCCATATTGGGCGTCATCTGACTGGAATCACTTTTGGCAAAGGCCCCAAGAGTAGATGGCGGCATGGTCATTGGGCCAGATCGAAACAGGGCATATTGCAGCCCCATACCCAAGCGGGTGAACCAGTTGCGATACAGCGTATTCACGGTCTTGCAATTCTGTACCTTGTAAACCGTGCGAATCTGTAAATGGTCTTGCAGATTTTCCCCAACACCGGGCAGATCATGGGTTGGTGATATGCCGGCTGCGGATAGCACCCGGGCAGGGCCAATGCCTGAGACCTGAAGCAAATGAGGCGAACTCACCGCGCCCGCCGCCAGAATCACTTGGTCGCGGGCGCTAACCAATTGGCGCGACCCGTTATGAAGAATCTCAAGGCCAGTGATCTCTAAGCTGGCATTGGCCCAGGCCTGCTTTTGATAGCGCGGTTGATTGCGCGTGAACTCGGAAATAGGTGCGGTGATTAATCTCAGCACCTGGGCCTGAGTCAAGACAGTGAGATTTTTGCGGTGACGAATCGGGTGCAAAAACGCATCGGCCATCGACCAGCGCACGCCACGCTTTTGAGTCATCTGAAAATAGGCGCA
The DNA here is from genome assembly GCA_036362785.1 of beta proteobacterium MWH-UniP1. Classification (NCBI taxonomy): domain Bacteria; kingdom Pseudomonadati; phylum Pseudomonadota; class Betaproteobacteria; species beta proteobacterium MWH-UniP1. Next base: position 52,455 of record CP143625.1, on the reverse strand, counting down.
GCCAAAATTGTCCCCGCGATTGAATTCATCGATCGATGGAATTCCTTGGTCTTGGGCGGCCTGACGCCAAGCATCCAGAATTTCCCAACGAACACGCGGTGCCTCGACACGCATCTCGCCGCCACGACCATGCCAAGCGTTTTCCCCGCCAAAATAGTCCTCTAGTGACTTATAGATCTCCAGAGACTGATTCCAGTTCCAGCGTACATCCCCCGTGGCGGACACCCAGCGATCATAATCACTGGCCTGGCCCCGCATGTAAATCATGGCGTTGATCGAGGAGCAGCCACCAATCACACGGCCGCGGGCATAGTGAATCGAACGATGGTTCAAGCCCGGATCCGGCTCGGTCTTAAAACACCAATCTGTACGGGGATTGGCAATCGTAAACAAATACCCCACAGGGATTTTTATCCAGAGCCAGTCATCTTCACCACCAGCCTCGATCAACAAGACCTGATGGCTAGGGTCTGCCGACAGACGATTGGCCAAAAGACACCCAGCGCTACCAGCGCCAACAATCACCGTATCAAATTTCATTGTTGGTAATGTAAAAACCGCAATGACTCTGCATAGGGGTAGACGTCATCCAAAATGCCTTGTTTAATTCGCTCCTGCTGGGCAGCCCAATACTCTGGCGTTAATAAATCAGCGTGGTAACGCATAAACGCCTGCCGCAGCCGGGGCTGGCCCAATAAAAAAGTCTCAAATTCTTCCGGAAAGACATCGTTGGGCCCAATGGTGTACCAGGGCTCCGAGGCCATTTCATCCTCCGGCGTGCGCGGCGGCGGAATGCGGCGGAAATTGCACTCCGTTAGATACTGAATTTCGTCATAGTCGTAAAACACCACCCGCCGCTGACGGGTCATGCCAAAGTTTTTATAAAGCATGTCGCCCGGGAAAATGTTGGCGGCAACCAGCTGCTTAATCGAGTCGCCATATTCTTTGATTGCCTGGTCCACTTCAGTCTCTGTGGCGTGTTCCAAATATAAATTCAGCGGCACCATGCGCCGCTCAATATAGAGGTGCTTGAGTACCACCCGACCGCCCACTTCGGTCACCATGCTGGGCGCAACCTCACGAATCTCATCCAACAAACTGGGTTCGAATCGATCCCGTGGAAAGTCCACATTGGAGTACTCCCAGGTGTCTGCCATGCGGCCCGCCCGGTCGTGGACCTTTACCAGCTGATACTTCGATTCAATATGTTCCCGGGTCACGTCTTTATTGCGTTTGTCTTTAATCAGCTTAAATACATATGGAAAAGACGGCAGGGTGAACACCAACATCACCAGGCCTTTGATGCCATCGGCAATTCGGAATCGATCGTGAGAGTTCTTTAAATGCAGTAGAAAATCACGATAAAACAAGGTCTTGCCCTGCTTATGTAGCCCCAGCATGGTGTAGAGCTCACTCTTGGCTTTGTTCGGCATGAGTGTGCGCAAAAACTGCACATAGGCCGATGGCACTTCCATATCCACCATGAAATACGATCGAGCAAAGGAAAACAACACCGAAATCTGCTGGGGTTCAAATAGCGCGGTATCGATATAAAGCCTGCCATCGTCGTTGCGCAAGATGGCCGCTGCAAAGGGGATCGGATCGCCGTCATTGACAATGCGGCCAATCAAATAAGCCCCCTTATTGCGGAAAAACAAAGACCGCAATACATGGACTTGCAAATCGCTTTGCGAATGCCAGGGCCGCTCAAGCCGCTCGCAAATCGCGCGTCGCACAAAACGCAAATCACGAGAGATGTCATCCCATGGGCAGGCAAGGCCGGTGTCCACAGCAATATCAAGCAGCGTTTGCTTTAGCCCTCGTTGCTTGGGGTAATAAATTCGGTACGAGGGGGGGTCAGAATCGAGATATTCGGTGGAGACCTGTGGCCGCACAAACAAAATGTCATTTCGAAAATATTCTCGGTTCAACAGCTTGGTTGTGACAGAGTTAAAAAAAGTCTCGGCAAGCTCCGGCTGGCGATGGTCGATGATGAGCAGGGTAAAGGCCCGTTTCACTTCTTTCCAAAAATTGCCCGATAGGGTGTTTTCCCCCAGCTCAAGCTTCATCCGATCATAGGCCTCGCGTACCCGCAGATCATAAAAAGCGATCCGTTCACGGGCGAGTCGGCGAATGCCGTGATAGTTGCCCGACTCAAAACATTGCTTGGCCTGCTGGGCGTTATAGCGAAAAAGTCCGTAGTGCCGATCAAACCCACTCAAAATGGTTTTTGCAGCTGCCATGGGCTGGCCCATGCTGTTCTCCCCTAATCTGATCGTTAGCGAACGGCTTCGTGCCGCTTGTGAAACTATTGTCGCTGTAGAACGAAGCCTTGCACAGTCTGGGAACGGGTTCTGGCAATGCTGAGCAAAATGCCAGCACCAAAGCCCAAGGTCACCATGGCGGTTCCCCCGTAAGACATCCAGGGCAGAGGCACTCCCACCACCGGCAAGATGCCGGTAACCATGCCCATGTTGACAAAAGCGTAGTTGAAGATGGTCAGTGAAATTGCGCCTGCCAGTAGCCTGGAAAAGAGTGTTGGTGCGCCAATGGCAATCCACAGGCCCCGCAGAATCAGGCCCGCATAAAGTGCCAGCAACAAGATATTGCCCAAGAGCCCAAACTCTTCGGAATAGGCCGCAAAAATAAAGTCGGTGGTCCGCTCGGGAATAAACTCCAAATGGGTCTGGGTGCCCTGCATCCAGCCCTTACCAAAAAGCCCCCCGGACCCAACCGCGATGACCGACTGAATAATGTGAAATCCCTTGCCCAAGGGGTCCCGCATGGGATCAATCAATGTACAGACCCGTTGCCGCTGATACTCGCGCAGGCCTGGCCAAGCCACACCGTCGGCACAGACCGCATCACCAAAAATAATCAGCCCAATGATGCCAATCACGGCCGCCCCCAACACCACAAACACCAGTCGCCAAGACAGCCCAGCAAAAAAGAGCACGAATAGGCCTGCCGCAAATACCAACATTGCCGTGCCAAGATCTGGCTGGGCCAAAATGAAGGCGGTGGGAATGAGCAGTAAAAGCAGTGCAATCAACCACTGACGGATATTTTTCAAGCCCTCATACCGGTGCACCAGCCAAGCCAACATCAGTGGCATGGCAATTTTCATTAATTCAGAGGGCTGAATTCGGGTGATGCCGATATTGAGCCAACGGCGGGCCCCCTTCGATGTGTCACCAGCAACGGCTACCGCAAGAAGTAACAACACGCCCAATACAAACAAGGGCACTGCAACGCGTTGCAGTTGTGTGGGCGACACATAGGCCACTGCCCACATGATCACAAAGGCCAATAATAAGTTGCGCAGATGGTCCAGAAAGCGGCCCTGAAAGTCATACCCTGCGCTATACACAATTAAGCAAGACAGGGCAGCCACACCGAAAAACAGGCTGATAAAAGGTCCGTCCAACACTGAGAACAAGCGCCGCAGGCTCAGCCACCAGCCAATTGGGCCGCCGGGTGTGGGGCGCACAGATCGATCAGCGGCCACTGTTGGCTCCTGGTTTCTTTAAAAGAACATGATCAAATACCTGCCGCGCAATTGGCGCGGCCGCTGCAGCACCAAATCCACCGTTTTCGACAATCAAGGCGACTGCCACTTTGGGCTGTTCCGCAGGGGCGAATGCCACGTATAAAGAGTGGTCCCGAAATCTTTCGGCAACTCTAGCTGCGTTATATTTTTCGTTCTGACCAATACTCACCACTTGGGCCGTGCCTGTTTTGCCAGCAACCGAATACGGTGCGCCTGCAAATACCCGAGCACCGGTGCCGGATTTATTGACCTCGACCATGGCATCAATCACCAAATCCAGGGCCTGTTGACTAACCGGTAGGGTGCGAACAATCTCGGGCTCGGTTTTTTTTACTAGACCTGTATTGGGGTCATCAATCGACTGAACAATTCGTGGCCGCATCATCACGCCGCGATTGGCTAGCGTGGCAGTCGCATTGGCCAGCTGCAAAATGGAAAACGAGTTGTAACCCTGTCCAATTCCAATCGACATGTTTTCCCCGGGCAGCCACGGCTGTTTAAACCGCTCTTCTTTCCACTTAGAGGAGGGCAAAATCCCCGAGGCCTCGCCAATCAAATCAATCCCCGTTTTCTGACCAAAACCCCACGGCCGGATGTACTCATGGATCAGGTCCACGCCCATGTCGCGGGCCAAAATGTAATAGTAAGTATCGCTTGAGACCACAATTGATTTTTTCAAATCAACAATGCCATTGCCGTTTGGATTGCTGTCACGAAACCTGTGGTTACCAAACATAAAATAGCCCGGGTCGTTAATGGTGTCCTCTGGCTTACGTTTGCCCGACTCCAATGCAGCGATTGCCATAAAGGGCTTATAGGTGGACCCCGGCGGATACGTGCCCCGTAACGGGCGATTTAAAAGCGGCTTATCGGGTGAATTGTTTAGGCTATCCCAGGTGGCCGCATCAATGCCGTCGATGAACAAGGCGGGGTTAAAGTTTGGCATCGACACATAGGCCAAGACCTCACCGGTGCTGGGCTCCAGTGCGACCAAGGCCCCACGTCGATTACCGTAGGCCTGTTCAATCGTCCGTTGCAGCTCTCCATCAATCGAGAGTCTCAGGTTTTTCCCTGGAATTGGCAGTCGGCGCTCCAGGCTTCTGACCATGCGACCGCCTGCTGTAATTTCCATGCGATCAAAGCCTGTTCGGCCGCGAAGTTCCGCCTCGTAAGACTGCTCAAGGCCGAGCTTGCCAATGTGCGATGTGCCAAAGTAACTCGATGCCTGATCTGTCTGCTCTAAACGCTCGCGGTCGGATTTCGAAATGCGGCCAATATGGCCAAGCAGATGAGACGATGAGTCGTTATGAGGATAAAAACGGATGGAGCGGACATTGACTGAAACGCCCGGCAAGCGATGTAAATGCACCACGACTTTAGCCACTTCGGCATCGTTCATAATCGGCCTTAGCGGAATCGAGTCAAACCGCCGCAGCTCCCCCTTTAATCGCCGAAAGCGCCGCAGATCCAATTCATCAATTTTGATCAACGTGCCCAAAAACGCCAGAGTCTCTTCAAGATCGGGCACCTTGTGGGGCTCAATTTCTAACGCAAATGCAGACGTGTTACGGGCAATGATTTGACCATGTCGATCAAAAATTTCCCCGCGAGGTGCCTGCACCGGCAGCAATGCCACCCGATTGTCCTCAGACAAGGCATGGAAATCAAAATATCGCCAAATCTGCAGATAGGCAAAGCGCAGCAACAGCACCCCGAACAGCACCAAGACCAAAAGCGCCATAAACGAGGCGCGCACCCGAAAGTCGCTGGACGTATTCGAGCGAAAGTCATTCATGATCGGATCGCCCTATCGCCCGATTGCTGCGGTTGAGTCACGTGCGCGATTCAACCGGCTCAGCACTAGATTGGTGAGCGGTATCCAAAGAATCGCGGTGAGCACGGGGGCAAAGAAAAACACCCAAGAAGGCGCTACGCCCGAGAAAAATACGTTAACAAGCGTCACAGCAACATTGGCCAACAAAAATAATGGAAATAGCTGCAAGGCCTGAGCGGGAACGGAATACCAAAGCAAACGCCGATGCATTGCAATGGCCCCATAAGACAGCAATGAATAGACCAAGGCATGCTGCCCTAGCAGCGCGCCCGAGTGAACGTCCATCACAATGCCTAATAACCACGCCAAAGCGATTCCCACCCGGCGCGGCTGAAAGACATTCCAAAACACCAAAACTAACGCCAAAAATTCAGGCATTGGCCAGCTACCCCAGGGCAACATCTCCAACACCAAGGCCACCACAAACGATGCGGTGATCATGGCAGTCGAGGGTGTTCTACCCAGTATGGTGCGTCTCATTTTTTCAAAGTGCCTGTTGTTGTGGCTGCGGGCTTTTTGCCAGCCGGCTGGGCCTTATCCAAGTCCCTGGGTGCGGGCGGAATCAGGCTTGCATCCACCATGATCACCAGCACATGTCGCAAAGTGCCCACCGGCGCAACAGGCGCGGACAAGACATTTGAAAACTGCCCGCTACCCGCGCGTTTTACGCGACTGACCTTGGCCACGGGCAGCCCCGGTGGATAAAGGCCGTCTAAGCCAGAGGTCACCAAAATATCACCCGGTTCGACCTCTGCATTGATATTCAAATAGCGCAGTTCCACCTGCTGCCCATCACCAGCGCCGACTGCTACGGTTCTTGAGCTTGAGCGCGGCAAACTCACTGGAATCACCAAAGAAGGGTCGGTGACTAAAGAGACCTCTGCCGTGATGGGGGAGACACGCACCACCTGGCCGACAACGCCTTGGGCGTTGATCACAGGATGGCCTGGTGCAATACCGTGCTGACTGCCGCGATCAATCACCACACGGCTACTGAATGCATCGCGCATCTCGTGACTAATTTCTGCCACGAGTGTCTTTTGTTTAACGGCTTTACGCAGATCTAAAAGCCCCCGCAGGCCCTCGTTTTCTGCGCGTAACTGTTCAATCTGTAACAACTGATCAGCAGTTTGCACCTCGCGTTGTGCAAGGACATTCTGCCGATCTACCGTTGAGACAATCACACCTGCATAGTCGCCAAGCCAAGAAAAAGCTGCGCGGGGTGCCAACAAAACTTGCTCAATTGGATACAGAACAACGCTGAGCCCCTGACGAAGGGGTTTAAGCAGGCTAAAGTGCAGGTCTACATAAATCAAGGCCGCTGCAGCACTGACTGCTATCAGCAGCTGAAAACGCGCAGAGAGGCCTTGTTTAAAAAGCGGTGGCGGGCTTTGAGAGAGTGCCATATTACGTAATGGCGCTCCCTTTATTCATGTGCAAAAACGTCCCGGTACTCGTCAATACGATCGAGTGCCGCACCGCAGCCGCGCACCACACACGACAACGGGTCTTCTGCCACGTAAACTGGCAGACCGGTTTCTTCGCTTAGCAGTCGATTAAGATCGCGCAGCAGGGCCCCGCCGCCAGTCAGGATCAGGCCGCGCTCGGCGATATCTGCCGCCAATTCAGGCGGTGTCTGCTCTAGCGCATTTTTGATGGCAACGACAATTTGATTCAAAGGCTCTGACAGGGCTTCGAGAATTTCATTGCTCGACACCGTAAAGGTGCGCGGAATACCTTCGCTAAGATTGCGGCCACGGACTTCCATTTCGCGAATTTCACTGCCAGGAAATGCAGAACCAATTTGTTTTTTGATCATTTCTGCAGTCTGCTCGCCAATCAGCATGCCAAAGTTGCGGCGAATGTAATTGATGATGGCTTCATCAAACTTGTCACCACCAACGCGCACACTGCCTGCGTACACCAAGCCACCCAATGAGATCACGCCCACTTCGGTCGTGCCACCGCCAATGTCCACCACCATGGCGCCGTGGGGCTCAGACACGGGCAGCCCCGCACCCAGTGCGGCAGCCATCGGCTCTTCAATTAAAAAGACCTGGCTTGAGCCAGCCGACAATGCGGACTCACGAATAGCGCGACGCTCGACCTGAGTGGAGCCACAGGGAACACAAATGATCACGCGGGGGCTTGGAGAAAAAAACTTTTTTTCTAGAACCGTACGAATGAACTGCTTGAGCATCTGCTCCGTGACCGTGAAATCTGCAATCACGCCGTCTTTCATCGGGCGAATAGCCTCGATGTTGCCGGGGACTTTGCCCAACATTTGTTTGGCCTTCAGGCCCACGGCCTCGATGACTTTTTTGCCGCTATTGCCGCCCTCTTGGCGGATGGCAACGACCGACGGCTCGTCCAGCACAATGCCTTTGCCGCGGACATAAATCAGGGTATTGGCCGTGCCAAGGTCAATGGCGATGTCTTGAGAGAAGTAATTTCGAAAGAATCCGAACATGAGGAACCTGCCTTAAAAGAAAAGGATAATAAAGCACAACGACAACCAAAATTTTCCGGCCGTGGACCTCGAATCTAAAGACCTTCAAAAGCTTGCCCGACTCTCCCGACTCGCCATCTCCGAGGAGGAGCAGCGAGACGTTCTCCCCGCCTTGGCCTCAATTCTGAATTGGGTGGGGGAGCTCTCCAATGCCCCAACTCAGGGCGTGGCGCCCATGGCCCATCCCCATGATGTGGCCCTGAGGCTTCGGGATGATGTGGCCGAGCCCCTGCCACCCCGCGAGACCCTGATGCAAAACGCGCCACAATCCGCAGCAGGCCTGTTTATCGTGCCCAGGGTGGTGGAATGACGGCCCCATTTCAGCCCTATTCCGATCTGGCCAGCCTGGCCAAGGCCCTGGCCAGCCGGCAATGCAGCGCCGTTGAGCTGGCCGAAGCCTATCTGGCTCGTATTCAGTCAGACACCACCAACTCGTTCTTGGCCGTTGACCCTGATGTGACCTTGGCCCAGGCCAAGGCCGCCCAGGCTCGGCTTGATCAGGGGCAAGAGAAGGCGAACTCAGCATTTTCGCTGGTTGGCCTGCCAGTTGCCCACAAGGACATCTTCGTTACCCGTGACTGGCCAACCACGGCCAGTTCCAAGATCTTGGCGGGCTATCGCAGCCCGTTTGATGCCACCGTGGTTGAGCGGCTCACTCATGCGGGCATGGTGGGGCTTGGAAAACTCAACTGTGATGAGTTCGCCATGGGTTCGGGCAACACCTATTCGGCCTATGGCCCAGTACGAAATCCCTGGGACCCCAAGGCCGTGCCTGGGGGCTCATCTGGTGGCTCTGCAGCGGCTGTGGCCGCAGGCCTTGCCCCAGCGGCTACCGGCACCGACACCGGTGGTTCGATCCGCCAGCCTTCTTCAATGTGTGCACTTACTGGCATCAAACCAACCTACGGTCGGGCCTCTCGATGGGGAATGATTGCCTATGCCTCGAGCCTAGACCAGGCCGGCCCGATGGCCAGAACCGCCTTGGACTGTGCCGTGCTGCTATCGGCGATGTGTGGCTTTGACCCCAAAGACGCCACCAGCCTAGAAATGGCCCCCGAAGACTTTGCTTTGGGCATTGCCGAGCCCATCGCATCGGGCGGGGCGACTACGCCGCTGGCTGGACTACGGATTGGGCTGCCCCAGGAATTCTTTGCCGAGGGCTTGAGCGATGAGGTTCGATCTGCGATTCATTCAGCGATCAAAGCACTTGAGCGGCTCGGCGCCACCACCGTCCCGGTGAGCCTGCCCAGAACCGCCTTGAGCATTCCGGCCTATTACGTGATCGCACCTGCCGAAGCTTCGAGCAATCTCAGCCGGTTCGATGGCGTCCGGTTTGGTCACCGGGCAGCCAACCCCAAAGACCTTCAGGATCTCTATTGCCGCTCGCGAGCCGAAGGTTTTGGTAAAGAAGTCCGCCGCCGGATTCTGATTGGCACCTTTGTGCTCTCCCACGGTTATTACGACGCCTATTACATCCAGGCCCAGCGGGTGCGACGCCTGGTGGCCCAGGACTTTGATGCGGCCTTTACCCAGTGTGATGTGATCGCTGGGCCAGTGGCGCCCACGGTCGCCTGGGACATTGACCGACAACATAGCGACCCCCTGCAGGAATATCTGGCCGACATCTATACCCTCGGTGCAAACCTGGCCGGCCTTCCAGCGATGTCGATTCCTTGCGGTTTTGGTCAGGGTCAACACGCAAGACGGCCCGTGGGATTACAGCTCATTGGGCCTCGCTTTAAGGAAGCACATCTCTTAAAAGTTGCCCACCAATTCCAGCAGGCGAGTGATTGGCACACCAAAACCCCCGAGATGGCGGCAGGAGGTGCGGTATGAACTGGGAAATCGTGATCGGCTTGGAGTGTCATGTTCAACTCAAGACCAAGTCCAAAATCTTTTCGCCGGCATCCACACAGTTTGGCGCTGCACCCAACACCCAGGCCCATATGGTGGATATGGCGCTGCCCGGGGTGCTGCCCGTGATGAATCGCGAGGCAGCCGCCTGCGCCATTCGATTCGGTCTGGCCATCGGCGCCAAGATTGCGCCCACATCTATCTTTGCCCGCAAGAATTATTTCTATCCTGATCTGCCAAAGGGCTATCAGATCAGCCAGTACGAAATCCCCGTGGTGCAGGGTGGCACGATCACCATCGTGACCGAGCAGGGTATGAAGACGATTGAATTGACTCGGGCACACCTTGAAGAAGACGCGGGCAAATCCATTCATGAAGGCATTGAGGGTCTACCCACTGGCTGCTCTGGCATTGACTTGAATCGGGCCGGCACACCACTGCTTGAGATTGTGAGTGAGCCCGTCATGCGTTCGGCAAAAGAAGCGGCTGCCTATGCAAAAGCGCTACACAGCCTTGTCACCTGGATCGGCATTTGTGATGGCAATCTGCAAGAGGGTTCTTTCCGGGTGGACGCCAACGTATCTGTGCGCCCCATGGGCCAACAAGAATTTGGTACCCGCTGCGAAATTAAGAATCTGAATTCATTTCGCTTTTTAGAAAAAGCCATTGAAGTCGAGGCAAGACGACAGATTGAATTGATTGAAGACGGCGGCAAGGTTGTTCAAGAAACACGGCTGTTCGACCCGGACCGTGAGGAAACACGGGCCATGCGCTCTAAGGAAGACGCCCACGATTACCGTTACTTCCCCGATCCCGACTTGCCGCCACTGGTGATTTCGCAAGACTGGATTGATCAAATCCGTGCAGAAATGCCAGAACTGCCGCAAGGCCTGCGTGAGCGTCTGACCCGCGACTATGGCCTGTCGGACTATGATGCATCGATGGTTGCGGCAAGCCGTGACAGTGCCGATTATTTTTTTGCGGTGTTGGCTGCTGAAAAGGTCGACCCGAAGCTGGTTGCCAACTGGATGATGGGTGAGCTCGCCACGCAGCTCAACCGTGATGGCATTGAGATCGCTGCATCGCGTGTATCGGCAGCACAGCTTGCCGGGGTGATTGCCCGCGTGGCCGATGGCACCGTCAGCAACAAGATTGGCCGCGAAGTCTTTAACGCCATTTGGCAAGGCGAATTCGAGTCTGCCGATGCCGCCATCGACGCCAAAGGCCTGCGGCAGATTCAAGACACCGGGCTGATTGCTAGTCTTGTCGATCAGGTCATTGCCGCCAATCCAAAAATGGTGGATGAATTTAAAGCCGGAAAAGAAAAGGCCATGAATGCCTTAGTAGGTCAGGTCATGAAAAAATCTCAAGGCAAGGCCAACCCACAACAGGTGACTGACCTGGTGAAAGCAAGGCTGTCGTCCTAATTCTTTATCAAGAAACCATCCATCATGACCTTTCCCACGTCCCACCATCAGCATGCCCAAGCCCCCTTGATCACGCCAGTACTTCGAAACTTTGACAACGGTATTTACGCCATTGATTCCGGGTATTTCCGAGATGAGTTCGACGCAGTGCACCTTGTTGTTGAGCAGGGCCGTGTGGCAATTATTGACACCTCGACCAAGTACGCTGCACCGCGGGTCATTGAATCGATTCGTGCGCTGGGTCTTGGCCCTGAGCATGTTGATTGGATTGTTTTGACCCACGTGCACTTGGATCATGCGGGCGGTGCGGGCGAGTTAATGCGGCTGTGCCCCAATGCGCGGCTCACTGTTCATCCGCGGGGAACACGGCATATGGTGGATCCATCCAAACTCTGGGCCGCCGTCTGCGATGTCTATGGGCAGGAGATGGCCGTTCGTGAATACGGTGGCCTCGAACCAATTCCGCAAGATCGAATTTTGGAAACCCCAGAGGGCGCCACGATTTCGCTTGCTGGCCGGGTATTTGAATTCTGGGACTCCCCGGGCCACGCCAAACACCATGTGTATATCCGTGACACCAAGACCAATAGCTTTTTCACGGGCGACACCTTTGGCATCTCCTATCGCGACTTCGACACCGCCAACGGGGCCTATATTTTTGTGACCTCGTCGCCCTCACAGTTTTCCCCCGATGAGTTGGGCCCGACGATTCGACGGCTATTGGCCGCAAAGCCGCCGGCTGTTTATCTAACGCACTACGCCCAGGTCTGCGATGTCGGCCGGCATGGTGATTTTTTACTTCGACAGACCGACCAATACGCCGAAATTGGTCTTCGCCATCGGGGGGCAGGGCCTGATCGTGCGAGTCTGATTCGCCAAGATCTCGCCGGGTTGATGCTCTCACAGCTGAAGGATCACGGTGTGGCCTTAACGCAGGCCCAATGCTTAGAGGTGCTGGATCTTGATTTGAAACTCAACAGCGACGGCCTGGTCTGCTGGCTTGATACGCTAAAAAATTAAGCTTGATGCAAGAGGGGTAAAGAATTGCCCCTCGCGACACAAGCCTCTAAGCCTAGCCAAGGGGCTAAAATGCTCGTTTCTTTGAAATTTCTTGGTCCCCGACACCGTCATGCCAGTGCAACTGCCTGAATCGCCAGCCTTTGCCCCGCTTCGCCAACAACTGGCCAAGCGGATTTTGGTATTAGATGGTGCCACCGGCACCATGATTCAGCAGTACAAGCTCTCGGAAGACGAATATCGCGGCACCAAGGCCAAAGACTTGGACCCTGCTGTGCAGGCCGCCATTGCCAAAGCCGTCAGTGAAGGCATTGATGTCAAAGGCAACAATGAGCTGCTCTCGCTGACACGGCCCGATGTCATTGCCGAAATTCATGATCAATATCTGACTGCTGGCGCCGATATCGTCGAAACCAATACCTTTGGTGCAACCACCATTGCACAAGAGGACTATCACCTGCCCGAACTTGCGCGGGAGATGAACCTAGAGTCCGCCAGAATCGCCAAGGCGGCCTGTGCAAAATTTTCAACGCCAGACCATCCACGATTTGTTGCCGGCGCCGTTGGCCCAACACCGCGGACCGCATCGATCTCACCCGATGTGAACGATCCAGGCGCACGCAATATTAATTTCGAGCAGCTAAAAGCCAGCTACGCCGAACAGATCGAGGCCCTGCTGGATGGCGGGGCTGATTTGCTGTTACTGGAAACGATCTTTGACACGCTCAATGCCAAGGCTGCCATCTTCGCTATGGAAACGGTGTTTGAGCGGCGCGGCATGCGCTGGCCGGTGATGATTTCCGGCACGATCACCGATGCCTCGGGCCGTATTTTGTCGGGCCAGACCGTAGAAGCCTTTTGGAATAGTGTGCGGCACGCACGGCCCATCACCATTGGCCTGAACTGCGCCTTGGGCGCCGCACTCATGCGGCCCTATGTAGAAGAGATTTCCCGGCTCGCGGACACCGCGATTTGTATCTACCCCAATGCTGGGCTGCCCAACCCGATGGCGCCGACCGGCTTTGACGAAACGCCGCCGATTACATCGGGGTTTCTAAAAGAATTTGCAGAACAGCACTGGGTCAATATCGTAGGGGGCTGCTGCGGCACCACGCCCGACCACATCGCGGCGATTGCCAAAGCGGTTCGCGACTATCCCCCCCGGCCCATTCCAACCATTGCACCGAAGCTGCGGCTGTCGGGCCTTGAAGCCTGCAATATTGATGAGCAATCTTTCTTCGTGAACGTGGGTGAGCGAACCAACGTCACCGGCTCGAAACAATTTGCACGACTCATTCTTGCGGGCGAGTTTGAACAGGCGATTGCCGTCGCACGGCAGCAGGTTGAAAATGGCGCGCAGATTATTGATGTCAACATGGACGAGGCCATGTTGGATTCTGAAGCCGCCATGGTGCGGTTTTTGAATCTGATTGCCTCGGAGCCTGATATCTCTCGCGTGCCGATCATGATTGATTCATCGAAATGGTCCGTGATCGAGGCCGGCCTGCGTTGTGTACAGGGCAAGGCCGTGGTGAATTCGATTTCGATGAAAGAGGGCGAAGAAGAGTTTCTGCGCCAGGCCAAACTCTGCCGCCAGTATGGTGCGGCCGTGATTGTCATGGCCTTTGATGAAAAAGGTCAGGCCGATACGCTCGAGCGCCGTAAAGACATCTGCAGCCGGGCTTATAAACTCTTAACGGAGTCAGTGGGATTTCCGCCAGAAGACATTATCTTTGACCCAAATATCTTCGCAATCGCAACGGGTATCGAAGAACACAATGCCTATGCAATTGACTTCATCGAATCTTGCAAGTGGATTCGGGCCAATCTGCCACATGCCAAGATTTCAGGTGGCGTGTCCAATGTGAGCTTCTCTTTCCGTGGCAATGATCCAGCCCGTGAAGCGATTCACACGGTGTTTCTGTATCACGCCGTGAAAGCTGGCATGACCATGGGCATTGTGAATGCTGGTCAGCTTGGCGTTTACGAAGATCTCGATCCCGAGTTGCGTGAGCGTGTTGAGGATATCGTGCTCAATCGCCGGCCTGATGCCACCGAGCGCATGATCGACTTTGCCGGCTCACTGAAAAACGACGGCAAGCGCGAAGAAACGAAGTTGCAATGGCGTGGCTTTGACGTACAAAAACGCTTAGAGCATGCCCTGGTCCATGGCTTAACCGACTTCATCGTTGAAGACACCGAAGAGGCCCGCCAGGAAATTGCAGCCCGTGGCGGTCGGCCGATTGAAGTGATTGAGGGCCCGCTGATGTCGGGCATGAATGTGGTGGGGGATCTCTTTGCCCAGGGGAAAATGTTCTTGCCACAGGTGGTCAAATCCGCCCGGGTGATGAAGGCGGCCGTGGCCCACTTGGTACCTTTTATTGAAGAAGAACAAAAAGCTTCCGGCACGACTCAGGCCAAGGGCAAGATCATTATCGCTACAGTAAAAGGCGATGTGCACGATATAGGCAAGAACATCGTGTCGGTGGTCTTGCAATGTAATAACTTTGAAGTTGTGAACCTGGGCGTGATGGTGCCCGCCCAGCAGATTCTTCAGGCCGCCAAAGACCACAACGCTGACATTATTGGCTTGTCTGGCCTGATTACACCGTCACTCGAAGAGATGGCCCACGTTGCCAAAGAGATGGAACGTGACGACTGGTGCCGTTGCAAACAGATCCCACTGCTGATTGGTGGCGCCACCACTTCGCGTGTACACACCGCTGTAAAAATTGCCCCTAATTATTCTGGCCCCGTCATCTGGGTGCCCGATGCCAGCCGGTCGGTGCCCGTCTCGCAGTCATTGACCAGCGACCCCGCACAAAAAGGCGCCTACCTTGGCGACTTAATGCGGGACTATCAAAAGCTGCGGGAGCGTCACGCCGCCAAGACCACCACACCGGTATTGAGTTTGGAGCAGGCCAGGGCCAACGCACCGAGGATTGATTTCAGCACCATTAAGCCACCCAAACCCAAGACCATCGGTCGCCGGGTATTGAAGTCTTACGATTTGAATGAGCTGGTTGACACGATTGACTGGACCCCATTTTTCCAGACTTGGGATTTGGCTGGTCCTTATCCTGCGATTTTGGACGACGACATCGTCGGTGAGCAGGCCCGTCAGGTCTATGCCGATGGCAAGGCCATGCTGGCTAAACTGGTCTCACAACGCAAACTCACGGCCAATGGTGTCTTTGGGCTATTTCCAGCCCAGCGGACTGCGCCGGAAGACATTACGATCTACGCGGATGACGCACACCAGCAGCCGCTGCTGACCTGGGTGGGCCTGCGACAGCAGACCCAAAAACCCACCGGGGAATTTAATAAGAGCCTGGCGGACTATGTTGCTGCTGCCGATAGCGGTATCCCAGACTATCTGGGCTGCTTTGCGGTCAGTATTGATGGCGCCGACAAGCTTGCCCAAGACTTTGAGGCAAAGGGCGACGATTACAACGCCATTTTGGTAAAGGCGATTGCCGACCGGCTCGCTGAATCCTTTGCTGAACGACTGCACCAGCGCATTCGAACCGAGTTCTGGGGCTATGCCCCCAACGAACAGTTGAACAACGCGGAACTAATCGCTGAAAAATATCAGGGCATTCGGCCGGCGCCGGGCTACCCGTCATGCCCGGATCATACGGTGAAGACCGATTTATTCAAGGCGCTCAACGCACAAGAAGTTGGCATGGGACTCACCGAGAACCTGGCCATGACCCCTGCTTCGGCGGTGAGCGGTTTTTATTTCTGGCACCCGAGCGCGAGTTACTTCAATCTGGGAACCATTGGTGACGACCAGGTGGCGGATTACGCCAAGCGGGCCGGCGTGACCGGCGACATTGCCAAGAGCCGGCTTGCGCCAGTCCTTGGGTTTTAAACGCCCCAGACCACCGACACTTTCTTTTTTTCAGCCGCAGTCAGCATTTCCAAAAGAGGAAAGGCACGCTGAGATAACCCCACGGGTAAATCGCGGCCGCTCGCTTCTCCTTGGCGAACTGCATCGTCATGCTGATGAATACGGGCTTGATCAGCACCCCTAGAACGCTCAATGGCCTGGGCTAAGCGCTCACGAATCAGCGGCACCTGTGTCTCGGTAAAAATTCCTTTGGGAGTGAGTTCCACATCAATCGCGGCAAACACCATTTTCATTACTGGTTCAGTCATGAAAAACGCTCCCGCCGCCTTGCTTTTAAATTCAATGATCACGTTACACTGCTCCCCATGATTCACCCCTTGCGTAAAACCAGATTCTATTTGCGTTGGCTCTTGATCAGCGCCACTGGGTTCATTATGCTGGCTTGCGCGCCAAAATACGACTGGCGAGACCTGCGGCATGAAGAGGCCAAATGGCAGGCCACATTTCCCGCGAAACCAGTTGAAGTTAGCCGCGCATTGTCTTTGCCCGAGAGCAAGGCCGTGGTGTCCTTGACCCTGCGCTCAGCAAAAATTGACGAGAATTTGTTTGCTGTGGGCTGGATATCTAACACGGCAAAATCAACAGCCGGCCATCTCGAAGCCGCCATGCTGGCCAATATTGCAGCACGACCGGACACCATTCAGCGCACAACGATTCAAAGCAGCGGCCAAGTGATCCAAGAGCTTCGGGCAAAAGGAACCATGCGCGTCAATTCCAGCGGGGATGACAAAGAGGCCATGCTGTGGATGCGCACTGTGACCCGAACCACGCCTGCATCTCAGAGCTTGCCAGCCAATACCCAGGTCGTTGAAATCATCGCCCTTGGCCCAACCGACAGCCTGTCTGAAGCCGACGCGGAACTCTTTGTTAAGTCTCTAATTCTTTTGCCCTAAGTTATCTCTCTCGTGTCCTTACCCGCCTTACCCCCTTACAGAGTTGCACAGGTTTTTATACCGTTCGCAGCAGCTTACCTGCTGTCGTATATCGTGCGATCCGTCAACGCGGTGCTATCTGGCCCATTGACTGATGAACTCGGGCTGTCCGCATCTGAGTTAGGGCTCTTATCAAGTGCCTATTTTTTAACCTTTGCCGCCATGCAAATCCCCCTGGGGGCCTTACTGGATCGCAAAGGCCCAAAAACAGTAGAAATCGTGTTGCTTCTGTTCGCGGTGGTGGGTTGCGTGATAAGCAGCTTCGCAACCGAATTTGTGGCCCTCTGGATCGGCCGCGCATTCATTGGCATTGGGGTGTCAGCGTGCCTAATGGCGTCTTACAAGGCCTATCGGATTTGTTTTCGAGACGATCTTCAGCCTGCCTTGGCATCGCTCATGCTTGTGGTGGGCTCCTTTGGCGCGCTGGTCGCGACACTACCCGTCGAGCTGGCGCTTCCCCATATCGGATGGCGGGGCGTGTTTTTGGCGACCGGTGGTCTATTCTTTTTATCCCTGCTGGGACTGCTTTGGTTATTGCCACAATTGCCGGAACCAGACCCCAATCACAAGCCTTATTGGCAAGACACCCTGTCTGGGGTGAAGGAAATTTTTTCGCACGCAGAGATTCGTCGCGTTATTCCGTTTTCAATCTTCATTCACGGTGGTTTTATGGCCGTGCAAGGCCTGTGGATGGGGCCCTGGTTTCGCGTTGTCGACGGTCAAACATCGACGCAGGCGGCTGTCTCACTCTTGATACTGGGCGTGGTCACTACCATTGCCCATCTGTCAATGAGCTGGATGCTGTCAACCAAAATTAAAAAATGGGGCTGGTCGTTAGACGCCATCATTATTGGCGGCAGTGCAGTCTTACTCATCACCAGCGCCGCAGCCGTCTTTAATATCTGGGGTAGTTCATTGTTTGGCTGGTGCCTGATGGTTTTTGCTACCGGGTTTACTGCCGTGAATTACGCCAAAGCCACGCTGTCATTTCCACCGCAGATGGCAGGCCGCGCCAACACCAGTTTAAATTTCGTGGTGTTTATTGGCGCTTTTAGCGTGCAGTGGGGCATGGGTGTCGTGGCCGATGTGTTTGGGTCTTTTGGCTTTAGCAGTGCCGACAGTCTTCGGGCCGCGTTTGTCGTGTGGATCGCCACTCAGGCCTTTTCCCTGCTTTGGTTATTAAGAAAGCCTAAGACAACAAATGGGCATCCATAGCCCGACGTAATTCAATGGCCTGACTCACGTGGCCGAAAGTAATCTTGGGGCTGCAGTCGACATCTGCTACCGTGCGCGCCACCCGTAACACACGGTGCCAAGACCGTGCGCTCCAGCCCCACTGGCGAGAGGCCTGCTGCAGGAGTTGCTCCGAGTTTGCATCCAGCACGGCGACGCGCTCGATCTCAGGCACCGAAAGACGGCTATTGAGCTTACCTTGTCGATCTATCTGAGTGCTTCTGGCCTGAGCGACGATCGCTGCAATTTCCGAAGTACGGCTCGCCGAATCAACACGCGCTGCTTTTCTGAGTGTCTGATCATCCACAGCGCAAAGCTGAATAGCAATATCAAACCGATCCATCAATGGGCCAGATATCTTCCCGCGGTAACGATCAATACGGTCAGGCGAGCATTTGCAAACGCGTTTGCCATGCGACACACCAAAATAACCACAGGGGCAGGGGTTCATGGCAGCCACCAACATCACATTGGCTGGCAATTGGGCGCGATGACGGACCCGTGCCACGCTCACCTCTCCGGTCTCAAGCGGCTCACGCAGACTCTCCAAGGCGTCACGAGAAAATTCGGGTAGCTCGTCTAAAAACAAAATACCGTGATGGGCAAGCGAAATTTCGCCAGGTCGAATGGGCTGACCACCGCCAATAATGGCCCGCGCTGGGGTGCTGTGATGAGGTGATCGAAACGGAGGCATTCTCCAGTTGTGATGATCCACGGTTGACTCAAGACTTTTGATCGCCGCCAACTCACAGGCCTGACTTTTTGTAAGTGCGGGCAAAACGGCCGGCATACGGGATGCAATCATGGACTTTCCCACGCCGGGTGGACCAAACATCAAAAGGTTATGTTGACCACTCGCAGCGATTAGCGCCGCGCGCTTGGCCAAATCCTGCCCCCGAATATCCGACCAATCCCGATCAGAGATCGTGAGTAACGCTTGATCAATTTCAAGTGGCCCGTCTAGCGGGTGGTTTTTTTGTAAAAAATCAGTCACTTCCCGCAGGCCTGCAGCAAAACGCAGTCGATTGGATTCAGTAAGCGAAGCCTCCTCTTGATTGGCCTTTGGCAGAATTAAGCTGCCTGTCAAAGAGGGGCCATTGATCACCCCCATGGCAAGCGCGAAAGCACCCCTAACAGGCAAAAGGGTTCCGGTTAACGAGAGTTCGCCAACAAACTCGTGATCTTGCAAAGCCTGGTCACAATGGCCTGAAGCGATTTGGCCGCTGGCGGCCAAAATCCCGATGGCAATCGGTAAATCGAAACGGCCAGAGTCTTTCGGCAGGTCGGCCGGCGCTAGGTTCACCGTGACACGACGCTGGGGAAAATCGAAGCCAGAATTAACGATCGCAGCACGGACGCGATCTCGGGCCTCTCGGACTGCCGCATCGGGCAGCCCAACAACCGAGAACTGGGGCAGGCCGTTGGCCAAATCTGCTTCGACCCGAACGGGCAAGGCAGTCAGGCCTGAAATGGCTCGAGAATGAACAATTGCTAATGACACCCGGGGATTGTTCCCGGGGCAAGCAAAAACCGCTATCGACCGAAGGGGTTAGGCCTTTTTATTGGCTTCAAGCTCAGCAACACGCTTTTCCAACACAGAGAGCTTTTCCAAGGCACGAGACAGCATCTGTTGCTGAATATCGAAGTCTTCCCGTGTCACCACGTCCATCCGATTTAGAGCAGAAGCCAAGGCACCCTTCATGTGCTTTTCTACATCTGCAGCCGGAGAGGACTTCATCAACTCAGTGACTTTGTCTTGTAAATCAGCAAACGCCTTGGGAAGGGGCGGAAAAGAAGGGAATGGGGGTTTATTCATGAGTCCAAATTTAGCACGCCTCTTGATAGGACTGGAAGAGAGGATAGCGATTCCGGCTCAATTCGGTGCGTAAAGCGCACTTTTTTAGTGCGAATCGACAGCCCTTCGGCCAGCAGACCCTGGCCACTAGACCCAAAAGACATCCCACCGGTCCGCCAGACGGACGCCAAAGGACCTGGCACGACTTTCGCTTTGTCTTCTTGCGATCACTTTAGATCGAACCCCTACAAGGAGCATTCCCATGAAAAAGACCTTGGTTGCACTTTCACTGGCCGCCCTGACCGCACCCGCATTGGCACAAGATAAAAAAGCGCCGGAACCTGATTACACAATTAGTGGAAATTTCGGTCTGACGTCGGACTACCGGTTCCGCGGCATCTCCCAATCCAACAAAAAACCAGCTATTCAGGGTGGTATCGACTTTGCCCACAAGTCAGGGCTCTACCTAGGTAACTGGAACTCCTCGGTTTCAGAGTGGGCAGCAAATGACTCGGCTGGAATTGAGCAAGACCTTTATGGCGGATACAAGTTTGAAGCCATGGGTATTAGCTTTGACCTCGGCGCTATCTATTACTACTACCCTGGCGCACGAAAAAGCGATACCGAATCAAAAAACGTCTTCAACACCAGAGAGGCCTATATCGGCGCAGGTTACGGGCCGATCTCACTGAAAGTCTCACGAACCCTTGGTGATCAATACTTTGGTCTTGGTAAAACTCCGGCAGACATATCTCTCACTACGGATGCCAAGGGCACGATGTACTACGACTTAAGTTTCTCTAGAGAGATTGCTTCAAAGCTCATGCTAAAGGCGCATGTTGGTTTAACAGACTTAGCTAATAAAACCGCGGGAACCAAAGATTTTACCGACTACTCGATTGGAGTTGCCTATGACTTAGAGGGATGGGTAATCGGGTTAACGGCTTACAACACGTCAAGCATGAGTGCCGATACAAAAGCTTGGTACACATCAACTGACAATCGGTCGAAAAAGCTTTACGACTCCGGCGCAGCAATTTCAATCACCAAAGCTTTCTAATCCGAGCATTAAACATGGCAACACACCGGGCTTGGTACCGCACCGCGGCCCGACTTTCAACAAGAGGACAACATGAAATTGATCACCGCAATCATCAAGCCGTTCAAGCTCGACGAAGTGCGTGAAGCGCTGTCCGCCATCGGCGTGCAGGGCATCACGGTAACGGAAGTCAAAGGTTTTGGACGCCAGAAAGGCCACACTGAGCTCTATCGAGGCGCTGAATACGTCGTCGACTTTCTACCCAAGGTAAAAGTTGAGGCGGCTGTTTCAGATGAACTGTTAGAGCGCTCTGTAGAAGCGATCGAAGGCGCTGCCCGCACCGGAAAAATTGGTGACGGAAAGATCTTCGTCTATGACCTGCAACAAGTCATTCGCATCCGAACCGGCGAAACTGGTAAAGACGCGCTGTGATGGTGTTGACCACTTTTTGAACGAGGCATTTATGAAAACTTTCACTTCTACTCTCGCGAAATACGCGCCGACTATTTTGGCGGCAGTCGGCACCGCAGGCTTGGCATCGCTCGCTTTCGCTGCTGACCCCCCTGCTGCGGCCGCAACGCCGCCAGCAGCTCCCGTACCAAACAAAGGTGACTCGGCTTACATGATGCTGTCAACGATCTTGGTTTTTTCAATGATTATTCCGGGGCTTGCCCTCTTTTATGGCGGACTGGTGCGAACCAAGAATATGTTGTCGGTACTCATGCAAGTCATGGTCGGTGCATCCATGATTTTTATGTTGTGGGCAATTTATGGCTACTCGCTGGCCTTTACCGGTGGTAGCCCGTATATCGGTGGATTCGATAAGATCTTCTTGACTGGCATTACACCTGATTCCATCGCTGCAACATTTAGCAAGGGCGTGGTCATCCCCGAGCTGATCTTCGTGGCTTTCCAGGGCACATTTGCTGCCCTTACTTGTGCACTGATTGTGGGAGCGACGGCAGAGCGCATGAAGTTCTCCGCGGTCCTGCTGTTCCTGATCCTATGGTTCACCTTTGCCTACATTCCGACTGCACACATGGTCTGGTATTGGGATGGTCCAGATGCAATTACTGATGCCAAGTCACTCGAGGCCGTGGTTGCTGCTGCAGGTGCACTCTGGGCAAAAGGCGCGCTCGATTTCGCTGGTGGCACCGTGGTTCATATCAACGCAGGTGTTGCGGGCCTGGTCGCCGCCTACATGGTGGGCAAACGGGTTGGCTACGGCAAAGAGTCCATGGCACCTCACTCTCTGACGCTAACCATGGTCGGTGCTGCAATGCTGTGGGTGGGCTGGTTTGGCTTTAACGGTGGCTCTAACTTGGAAGCAACCGGTACGGCAATGCTGGCGATCACCAACACTCTGTTTGCGACCGCTACGGCAGTTATGGCCTGGACGATTGGGGAGTGGGTCTTAAAGGGTAAGCCGTCCATGCTGGGTGCCGCATCTGGCGCGGTCGCTGGACTGGTCGCTATTACCCCTGCAGCAGGCTTTGTCGGATTGATCGGCGCCTTGGTGATCGGTCTGGTGTCCGGATTTGTTTGCCTCTGGGGGGTGACTGGGCTGAAAAAACTGCTCAAAGCCGACGACGCGCTAGATGTTTTTGGCGTCCACGGTGTGGGCGGCATTGTGGGAGCAATCCTGACGGGTGTATTTGCAGCGCCTTGGCTGGGTGGCATGGGCATCTATGACTATGTGGCCAACAAAGTTGGGGACAACTACTCCATCGGAGCCCAGGTGCTGATTCAGGCTGAGGCCGTGGTCACTACCGTCATCCTGTCCGCAGTGGTCTCAGTGATTGCGCTGCTGATTGTGAAGATGGTGGTTGGCCTGCGCGTGCCCGAGGATGAAGAACGTGAAGGATTAGACGTGACCTCCCACGGGGAGAAAGCGTATTACATGTAAGTCTTGTTTTTCCTTGTCGATGTGTTTCTTCACCACCCGCCGGGCAACTGGCGGGTGTTTTTTCTTCTGGGGTCTTAAATAACAGGGTTTAAAAAGCTTGGCTACAATGCCCAGTTATGGTGCCTCGAATACTCAATGCTGCCGATGGCGGCGCCCCCCTGCTGCACCTAGAGCAGCAGATCCTGACTGCCAGTGCCGATATCGAGTACTGGTTCCGTTCGCAGTGGGCCAGCCACGTGCCGCCATTTTATGCATCGGTCGATCTACGGAATGCCGGATTCAAGTTATCGGTAGTGGATACCAATTTATTCCCGGGTGGATTCAATAACCTGTCCGAAGATGCTATGCCGCTGGCTGTTCAGGCCATGAGTGCTGCAGTGGAGCGCCGTTGCCCGGATGTCCGGCGGTTTTTGCTAATTCCTGAAAATCACACAAGAAACACGTTCTACCTCACCAATGTCGCCCGGCTTGCAGCGCTGCTAAAGCAATCGGGGCTTGATATTCGGATTGGCACCTTAATTCCAGAGATCACCAGTCCAACGCCGATTGATCTGCCCAACGGCGAACAGCTGCTGTTAGAACCCTTGATTAGGAACGGAAACCGTGTGGGGGTGGCTGGCTTTGATCCCTGCGGTATTTTGCTCAACAACGATTTGTCGGCGGGCGTTCCAGAAATTCTGAAGGGAATTCAAGGCCAAAAGATCATTCCGCCGCTGCATGCGGGCTGGTCGGTACGCCGCAAATCCCAACACTTCGCGGCTTATTCGAAAGTCTGCGAGATGTTTGCCGAGCAAATCAAAATCGACCCCTGGGTGCTAGACCCATATTTTGCAACCTGTACAAATGTTGATTTTCATGCGCGAGAGGGGGAGTCTTGTCTGGCCGATAACGTCTCGCGCATGTTGTCTCGCATTCAGAAAAAATATAACGAACTGGGCATTACCCAACAACCCTATGTTGTAGTGAAGGCCGATGCCGGCACCTATGGCATGGGCGTGATGACGGTCAAAGATGCCAGTGAAGTGGTAAATCTCAACCGCAAACAACGCAACAAAATGGCGGTGGTCAAAGAGGGTATGCAGGTCAGTGATGTCCTGATTCAAGAGGGTGTGCCCACCCTGGAAAGCGTTGACGACGCAGTAGCCGAGCCTGTTGTCTACATGGTGGATCGCTATGTGGTGGGTGGCTTTTATCGGGTCCATGCTGAGCGTGGCCCCGATGAAAACTTAAATGCGCCGGGCATGAAATTTGCGCCACTACCCTTTGATGAAAGCTGCCTGCAGCCCGACTATGCCAGCCACCCAGATGCCGCGCCGAACCGATTCTATGTCTACGGGGTAATTGCTCGTCTGGCCTTATTGGCCGCATCAATGGAGCTGGAGCAGGGCGCATCATGAGCCAGCGGGTCTTGTTTGTTTGCGACGCACTTAGCGGCTTTGCCACTTACAAAGACACCACTTTTGCCATGATGCGGGAATGCCAAAAACGTGGCATTGAAATTCATGCGGCAAGCCTTCAGGAACTTCGGGCCGCTGCCGATCAGAGTCAAGCCAGACTGCAGGTGTTTTCCCACCGAATTCGGATTGATCAGCCCGAGGCCCAGCCATGGTGGATCGAAGATGAGGCGAGTTGGAAAGAAGCCACTGTCTTTGATGTCATCATCATGCGCAAAGACCCGCCTTTTGATCAGAATTATTTTGTAGCCACGCAACTGCTTGAGATTGCCGAACGGCAGGGTGTGCCTGTGGTGAACTCCCCTCAGGCTCTACGCAATCATGGGGAGAAAATGGCGGCCCTGGAGTTTCCTGAATTTACGCCACCCACGCTAATTTCAAGCAATATTCAATCGATCAAGGCCTTTGCAGCCCATCACGAGAAAATCGTGATCAAACCTTTGGATGCCATGGGTGGGGCTGGTGTTTTCGTGCTGCAATCCAATGACCCCAATCTTCCATCGGCCATCGAAGTGCTCACGCAGACCGGTTCCACAAGCATCGTGGCCCAACGCTATCTGCCAGAAATTATTGATGGGGATAAACGCATCATCGTGATTAACGGTGAGCCGATCGATCATGTACTGGCCCGCATACCGCCGGCTGGTCAGTCCCGGGGCAATCTTGCGGCTGGTGGCAAGGGTGTCGTTCAGCCTATTTCTGAGCATGACCGAGAAATCGCACGGGCGGTGGGGCGAAAGCTCGCCCCCCGGGGGCTTGCGCTGATCGGACTCGACATCATTGGCAAGTGCTTAACCGAAATTAACGTAACAAGCCCAACTGGATTTCAAGAAATCACGGCGCAGGCGGGAATCGATGTGGCAGCAATATTTATAGACGCTGTCATGCCAGCGCAATAAACTCGGTTTATCGTCGCCCATCCCTTTATTCATTCATGACCGCATTGATTCTGATCTGCCACGCGCCCCTGGGGCAGGCCCTTCATGCTGTCGCCTGCCATGCCTTTGGTCGTTACATTCCAGACGTATTGGTGGCAGACATCGCGGCAAACGCCTCCCTTGATGAAGCAGCGGCGGCCATCGAAAAGATCTGGATTGAAGAAGGCCGGCCGGCCGAGGTGCTTCTGCTGGCTGATTTGTTGGGCGCAACACCATCGAATGCGGCATCCGCCTGGATGTCCATTCACCCTGAAATCGAGGTGAAAGGATTGACTGGTGTGAGTGTACCCATGATGCTCAAGGCGCTAACCTATCGACACCTTCCTGCCAAGCAATTGGCAGACAAGCTGGCCGATTGCATCGCCCCCAACTGCGCCCCAATTAGTCCGGCTGGATAACCTATGCCCAAACAGACTGTCTCGGTCATCAACGCGCTTGGCTTACATCTCAGGGCGTCATCAAAGCTTAGCCAACTGGCCACCAAGTATCCCTGCGAAGTCTGGCTGTCCCGCAACAACAAGCGGGTCAATGCCAAAAGCGTACTCGGGGTCACGATGTTAGCCGCCGGTAAAGGCACCGAGGTCGAAGTCGAAACTATTGGTGATCAGGCCGACGAGGCACTCTTGGCGATTGTCGAGCTATTCGCAAACCGATTTGGCGAGGAATCCTAACCATGGCTTTTTCTGTATCGGGAATTTCTGTTGGCCGTGGAATAGCGATTGGCAAGGCCTGGGTACTAGCCCCAGCATCTTTAGATGTGCCAAGACGCAACACCTCAAAAGATGAAGCCCCCCAAGAAGTAAATCGACTCTACGCTGCTGTTCATGCGGTTGATGAAGAGTTTGAACGGATGCGGGGTGACCTTGGCCAGGAAGTGGCCGCTGAATTACGGGCGTTTCTAGACTTGCAGGCGATTGTGTTGCACGACCCTATGCTGATCGAGGCAACCCGCGATCGCATCTTGTCGGAATGCTGTAATGCTGAATGGGCGCTTGTGCAGCAATATGAATTAGTCGCAGAGCAATTCGACAATATTGATGATGCCTACCTAAGAGAACGCCGTACGGATGTCCGCCAGATTGTTGAACGGATTCTAAAAGCCATGCGTCACCCCGATGGCGGCCACCGAATAGCATTGCCTTCTGATCACGTTGGTTCCGCGGAAGACGACCCTGCATTACCCTGGATTTTGGTGGCCCACGACATTGCACCTGCGGACATGCTGTTATTAAAACAGCACTCCTTTGTTGGTTTTGCAACGGATACCGGCAGCCCCACCTCCCACACGGCCATTCTTGCCCGCAGTCTTGGGCTGCCCGCCGTGGTCGGCCTTCAGACCCTGCACCGACTCGTCAAACAGGGCGAACCAATCATCATCGATGCAGAAGCTGGTGTTGTTCTTGGCAGTATCGATGCGCCAATCCGCAGCATCTATGAGGTTCGCCAGGCCGAGCAGGCACTGGCCAAAAGCCGGCTTGTCCGACTGAAAAATGTCGCGGCCCAGACCCTGGACGGAGAATCGATTCGGTTATTTGCCAACCTAGACTTGCCCGCCGATGCCCCGCGAGCGCTTGATGTCGGCTGCCATGGCGTAGGGCTTTTCCGAAGCGAATTTCTGTATATGAATCGCAACGACCCACCTTCAGAAGACGAACAGTACGAGGCCTATCGCGATGTCGTGGTAGCCATGAAGGGTCGCCCGGTCACCATTCGAACACTCGACTCTGGGGCGGACAAAGAGGTGCCCAGTGTCTCAGCCCATCGAGAAACACCGTCCAATCCCGCCCTGGCCCTTCGAGCCATTCGTCTTTGTCTTGCCGAACCTGAACTCTTTATCACGCAGCTTCGGGCAATTCTGCGTGCCTCTGCCCACGGCCCCATCAAACTGCTTGTTCCCCTAGTGAGCGGTCCGCAAGAGATGGCTGCCGCCAGAAAGCTGGTCAAACACGCGATGGAGCAACTAGAGGCAGAAAACAAGAAATTTGATGCCGCAATTCCGATTGGGGCCATGATTGAGGTGCCCGCTGCGGCACTTGCAATTGATGGGTTGATCCCAGTGATTGACTTTGCATCCTTGGGTACCAACGATTTAATTCAATACACCCTGGCAATTGATCGTGCGGACGGGGAAGTGGCCCATTTGTATAACCCCTTACATCCTGCCGTGCTCCGATTGATTCGGGGCGTTATCCAGTCCTGCGACAAACGCAAGGTGCCAGTATCCGTCTGCGGCGAAATGGCTGGTGATCCAGACCTTACCCGATTATTGCTTGGCTTTGGTCTTCGTGAGTTTTCAATGCATCCCGCCCAAGTCTTGGTGGTAAAGCAAGAACTGTTGCGCTCCCGGGCAAGTGATTGTGTAAAACACTCTGCAAAAATCTTGCGCCAGGGCGACCCCAATAAGTTGTCCGCCGCCCTGGCAAAGTGGAATCAAGAACGAGACCACATCTCGGGGTAAATCCAGCCCTCTTTCAGTGCCACCAGAGTCGCCTGCGTCCGGTTTCTCACCCGTAGTGCACGGAAAATCGCCCCAATGTGAACCTTGGCTGTTCCCTCGGACATGCCTAATTCAGCGCAAATCCTTTTGGTGGGTTTGCCTTCAACCAGGCAGTAAAGAACCTCTTGCTGGCGGGGAGTAATTGCCTGAGGCTGCTCAAGTGGGCGGACTTCAAGCCGCCGAAAGGGCCTGGGTGCTGCATCTCGCGCCAGCAAGGATGTTGGCGGAATAACCGTCTGGTTTGGCCGCTGGGGTCGATAGTGGTTGGGGTGGGTAGTCATCTCTTGCCTCCTTTCATAGTGGGCAAGAGTGAGTATCAAATTGCAGTAGTCCAAAAATTGTCACAAAAGGTCAACTCTGTGTGGACACGCCAAAGCCACAGGCCAGGCTTTGTCAAAGATTGTCACGGGTTTGACAGAACCTGGCCCGGCTAGGTACTTTTAACGGCTTAGGTCAGAATTAGGCATGCAAAAAAAACCCGAGGCCCAGTCTGTAGGTGCCGTTGTTCCTCAAACCGCTGAGTTCACCGAACCGCTTGCTTTAAAGAGCGGGCAGTCGCTTGCGCCATATCACTTGGTTTATGAGACTTATGGGCAGCTCAACGCCGACCGAAGTAACGCCGTTCTGATCTGTCATGCGCTCAACGCATCCCATCATGTAGCAGGCTGGCATGCCAGCAATCCAAAAGACATCGGCTGGTGGGACAACATGGTGGGGCCAGGAAAGCCCGTCGACACCAATCGATTTTTTGTCATTGGGATCAACAACCTGGGGTCCTGTTTCGGCTCAACTGGGCCAGCCTCGATCAACCCAGCAACCGGCCAGCCCTATGGGGCAAGTTTTCCAGTGGTGACTGTTGATGACTGGGTCAATGCCCAGGCCCGCCTTGCCGACCAACTGGGGATCGAACAATTTGCGGCCGTCATGGGTGGCAGCCTTGGCGGCATGCAGGCCATGCAATGGGCAATGGCTTATCCCAACCGGCTTCGGCATGCGGTGATCGTGGCCTCTACCCCAAGGCTTTCAGCGCAGAACATCGCGTTCAATGAAGTCGCACGACGGGCCATTGTGAATGACCCAGACTTCCATGGTGGCAATTACTACGCGAAAAATACGGTGCCACGGCTTGGCTTGTCGGTCGCACGCATGATTGGCCACATCACATATCTTTCAGATGACGATATGGCAGAAAAGTTTGGCCGCCAGCTTCGGGGGGGAAACCAGTACAAATTTGGCTTTGATGTGGAATTCGAAATTGAGTCCTATCTGCGTTATCAGGGGGAAAAGTTTTCCACTTATTTCGATGCCAATACTTATCTGCTGATTACACGGGCCCTGGATTATTTTGATCCAGCGAAAGATCACGACGGCCAGCTGACCAAGGCTTTTTCACCCATTACGGCCAACAGCCTACTGGTCTCGTTTACGACCGACTGGCGTTTCCCGCCCGAAATGAGCCGTGAAATTGTTGAGGCGCTATTGGCACAAAAAAAATCTGTCACCTACGCGGAGATTGATGCCCCCCATGGTCACGACGCCTTTTTAATGGACGATGCTCGTTATCATCGTCTGATCGCCACCTATTTTGATCGTGTTGCCAAGGAGTGTCAGGCATGAGCAAAAAACTCTTGCGGGCCGACTTGGCAGAGATTGCCACCTGGATCAAACCCAAAACCCGTGTCTTAGACCTTGGCTGCGGTGATGGCGACTTGCTGCACTGGTTATCTCAAGAGCAAGACTGCGAAATCGTTGGGGTAGAAATTGCCGACGAAA
Organism: beta proteobacterium MWH-UniP1; assembly: GCA_036362785.1. NCBI lineage: Bacteria > Pseudomonadati > Pseudomonadota > Betaproteobacteria > beta proteobacterium MWH-UniP1. The sequence continues at coordinate 22,784 of CP143625.1, read as the reverse complement.
AAGTTTTGGCCTGTGTGGGCCGTCAAGTGCCTGTAATACAAGCAGACATCGACCGTGGCTTGGCCATGTTTGCCCGCGGCAGGTTTGATGTCGTCGTGCTGTCTCAGGCCCTGCAGGCGACCCAAGAGACCGAGCGGGTCTTGCGTGAGATTGGAGAAATTGGCAGTGAGTGTATTGTCAGTATTCCAAATTTTGGGCACTGGTCTACGATAACGTCATTGCTAAGCGGGCACATGCCGGTGAATAAGCGTCTGCCTTTTGCCTGGTACAACACACCCAACCGCCACTTTGCCACCGCCAATGATTTTGAAGAGTTGTTGGCCAAACTTGGCTTTGAAATTCTGAATCGAGCGTTTTTACACGATAACCAAAAGATTAACTGGCTTGCTGGCTTAAGAAGCACGCTCGCCGTGTATCGTTTTAAAAAGAAATAAAGGAAAAACTTATGGCCATTAAAACCATTGGCGTTATTGGTGCCGGCACCATGGGAAACGGCATTGCACAAGCCTTTGCTGCAAAAGGGTTTGACGTCATCATGCAAGATATCGCTGCGCCTGCCCTGGAAAAAGGGTTAGCCACTGTTAGCAGCTCATTGGATCGGCTGATCAAAAAAGGCGTACTCACGGAAGACGTGAAACAGGAAACACTGCGCCATATCTGCACAACGACCAAGGTAGATGATCTTGCCAAAGCGGACCTTGTCATTGAAGCAGCCACGGAAAACGAGGCCATCAAAATAAAAATTCTTCAGGCAGTAGAAGCAGTACTGCGCCCTGAAACCATTATCGCCACCAACAGTTCTTCTTTGTCTATCACCAAACTTGCTGCAGCAACACAGCGCCCAGCACAGTTTGTCGGCATGCACTTTTTCAATCCAGTCCCCATGATGGCCCTGGTAGAAGTGATTCGTGGCCTGCAAACCTCCGATGCCACTGTTCAGACTGTTACAGAGCTGGCAACCGCCTTGGGCAAGACCCCCATCGGCGTGAAAAACCAGGCGGGTTTTGTGGTCAACCGAATCCTGTGCCCCATGATCAACGAGGCAATTTTTGTCTATGCAGAGGGCCTGGCCAGCGCCGCAGAAATCGACGAAGGCATGAAGCTGGGCTGCAACCATCCCATTGGCCCCTTGGCCTTAGCCGACCTGATTGGCTTAGATGTGCTGCTCGCCGTCATGGATGTGCTTTATAAAGCCTTTGAAGATCCAAAATATCGCGCTGCCCCATTACTTAAAGAAATGGTGGATGCGGGCTATCTGGGCCGAAAAACAAAGCGCGGCTTTTATAACTATTAAATCTCAAGGCCCTTCTCGAGCGTGACTTCAAGCCATAAAGACGCCCTTCGGGCGGCGATCCCGCCCCTTGGGCTGTCCTTTCTCATGTGGGGGCTAGCAGCCGCCTTTTACCTGTACGGTTTTTTTCAACGGGTAACGCCGGCTGCCCTTGCTCACGAACTGTCGAAAGAACTTGCGCAAACGGCAACGGCCTTGGGCTGGTTGTCCGCCACTTATTTCTACTGTTACGCCATCATGCAGCTGCCGTCAGGGCTGCTCGCTGATAAATTTGGGCCACGTAAACTCTTTATTGGCGCTTCTGCTGCCGCCGCAGCAGGCACCCTGTTGTTCGCGTTTGCAGAATCCTTCACTACCGCTGCCGTTGGGCGGGGCATTATTGGTGGTGCGGCCGCAGTGGGCTGGATCGGCATGCTCAAACTTGCTGCCCACTGGTTCTCGCCGCAAAAATTCGCGTCGATCTCGGGCTTATCCCTTGCGGTCGGCACACTCGGTGCTGTGTTGGCTGGATTTCCGCTGCGACTTTTATCCGATGAGTTCGGCTGGCGAATCGTAGTCGCAGGAAGTGCTGGCTTTGCCTTACTGCTCATGGTGGGCATGATCTTTATCATGCGCGACGATCCCAGCGAGCGTGGCTATCGAAGCTGGTCACCAGCGCCCGAGACAAAAGATGCGTTGGCAAAAATGACCATTCGTGAGTCTCTGGCTGGGCTACCCATGCGAGACCTGGTGTTTTTGTGCATTGGCCAGACCGCGGTCACTGGCAGTATGGTGATGATGGCGGGCCTGTGGGGGGTGCCGTTTCTAACAACAGTTTTTGACATTAGTGCTCGCACCGCGACTGGGTTTACATCGTTGATGATGGTGGGATTTGCGATCGGCAGCCTAATTTTTGGCCCCTGGTCTGACCGAAGCGGCCAACGTAAAAAACCTTTGCTGGTGGGCACTTGTTTGTCGTTGGTTGGATTTGCTTTGTTGGCCAGTGGCGCTACATTCGCATCGCTGTGGCTAACCGTTTTTGTACTTTGGTTGATCGGCATTTCTGCAGGAGCCATGGTGATTTCATTTGCCTATGGCAAAGACTTGGTGGGCGGACAAAAGACGGCCACCATCACATCGATTGTGAATCTCTCGGTCACGCTCGGCGCCATTGGTCTGCAGCCGCTTTTTGGCGCAATTCTGGATTGGCGCTGGAATGGCCTGTTGGTCGAGGGCGTACGCCGCTATGATGGCGCGGCATTTCAGTGGGGCTTTGCCGCCACAGCCATCTGGATTGGCCTGACCGTGCTGTCGTTATCGGTTGCCCGCGATCCGGCTAGTCTTTCCAAAAAGCCGGCGTCAGCACCACGATAAGCGTTAAGAGTTCAAGTCGGCCCAAGAGCATCGTGATCGAGCAGATCCAGAGCTGAAAACTCGATAAATTGGCATAGGTAGCTGCTGGCCCAACATCCCCAAGCCCAGGGCCAAGGTTATTCACGCTGGCCAGCGTGGCGCTGACTGCCGTGATCGGGTCCATGCCGGTCATCAACAAAAGAAAAGACGCCACCATCACGGTTGCGCCATAAAAAAGCATGTAGGCCAAGACCGCAAAAATTACTTTATTGCTCACTACAGAATCGCCAAGCTGCACAGGGCTAATCAATCGAGGGTGAATGATTCGCATCAACTCGCGTCGGGCCTGCTTTACCAGCAATACCAGCCGAATCATCTTAATACCACTACCTGGCGAACCAGAACTCGTGGCAAAAGCACTTAGAAAAATCATGAACCAGGCCGCAAAAGGCGGCCAGGCCCCATAGTCTTGGGTGGAATAGCCTGTTGTGGTGGCCACGGCAACCGTATTAAACAATGCATGCCGCATGGATTCTGGAAAGGTCGGATACACGCCGTTTAAAAAAAGAAAAGTTCCCACCACCCCACTGCCCGCCAAGGCGGTAAACCAAAACCACCGGGCCTGGGCATCAACAAGATAAGACCTGATCGACAGGGTACGCAATGCAATGGCATGCACAACGAAGTTCACACCCGCAATCAGCATAAAAATAATTGCGACCCACTCAATCAGGGGGTTATTAAAGTAGCCAAAGCTTGCGTCGTGCGAAGACAAGCCGCCAAGTGCCATAGTGCTTCCTGTGTGCACCACCGCATCAAAAGGGGTCATGCCTGCGCCCCAATAGGCGAAAAAACAGGCAATTGAAAAAAACAGGTAAGCGCCATAAAGCAGCTTGGCTGTCTCGGCGATTCGCGGGGTCAGCTTGCTGTCTTTGATTGGGCCCGCCATCTCGGCACGATAAATCTGCATGCCCCCGACACCCAGAAGCGGCAAAATGGCCAAGGCCAGAATTAAAATGCCCATGCCACCGAGCCATTGCAACAAAGATCGCCAGATCAAAATCGACTGGGGCATGCCATCCAATCCCACCAAAACAGTAGAACCACTGGTGGTCAGGCCCGAGACCGCCTCGAAATAGGCCTGGGCAAAGGTAATGTCTGGGAAATATCGAAGAAAGGGAATTGCCGCAAAAACCGGCAAGACCATCCAGACCAAGGCCACCAATAAAAAACCATCTCGGGGATAAAGCTCCCGCTTATGCCACCAGGTTACCGCGGCAATCAAAATGCCTGAGATCCCAGTAATTAAGATGGCCTCGTCATAGGCCAGCAAGGCGGCATCGTTGTAGTACAGCGCAACCCCAACAGGCACCAACATCGTGAGTGAAAAAAGCGCAATCACAATCCCCAGAATGCGAACAACAGCCAGAAATGGCCAGTTGCTCTCCACCCGGGTGTCTTCGATTCTTTCCACTGCAGCCTGATACCTTAGAAAAAACCTGCTGTTACCTGAAAAAGTTTTTCTACCTTTGGAATCATCCGTTTGTCGGTCACAAACACAATCAGATGATCGTCACTCTCAATCACGGTGTCATGATGGGCCATTAAGACCTGGGCATCTTCAGTGTCCACACCCCTGACCAAGGCACCAATGCTTGCACCCGCAGGTAAGGCGACTTCCTCGATCCGCCGGCCCACCACTTTGGATGTTTTTTTATCGCCATGGGCGACAACCTCTAATGCCTCGGCTGCACCACGACGCAGACTATGCACAGCAGCCACATCGCCACGGCGAACGTACTTCAACAGCTCACCAATCGTGGCGTGAGAAGGGGTAATCGCAACATCAAGCCGGCCAGACTCCATCAACTCGGCATAAGCCCGGCGATTAATTAAGGCAATGACCCGGCGCGCGCCCATTTTCTTGGCCAACAAGGCCGACATGATGTTGTTTTCGTCGTCGTTGGTCAGCGCCAAAAACAAATCCATGTTGCCCACGTTTTCTTGGGCAAGTAGTTCTTCGTCGGTGGAGTCGCCATGTAACACCAAGGCCTGGCCATTTAACTGCTGGGCCAAATAATTACAACGGTTGCGATTGCCCTCGATAATTTTCGGGGTCATGTATCCAGCAACACCCTTGGCGACACGGAAACCGATGTTTCCGCCGCCGGCAATCATCATGCGTTTGACGCTTCGTTCTTCTTGCCGAAGTTCTTTGGTGACCTGACGAATGTCTTTGGTGGCGGTAACAAAAAAGACCTCATCACCCGCTTCGATCCGGGTATCGCCATCGGGAGCGATCGCAGCTTTATCGCGAAAAATGGCGACAATCCTGCTCTCGATCTGGGGAAGGTGGTCTTTTAAGTCGCGCACCGGGTGGCCCACCAGCGGACTTGCCGAGTCCGCCTTGACCGCCAACAAACTGACCAGGCCTCGGGCAAATTCAATCACCTGCAAGGCCTCGGGAATCTCAATCAGTTTTAACAAATAGTCCGTCACCGTCTGCTCTGGACTAATGGCCATATCAACAGCAAAGGCATCTGGGCCTAATAGATCCGGATTTTGAACCCACTGGGTGGAACGAAACCGCGCAATCCGCTTAGGAACATTGAATCGACGCTGCGCCAATAGACAGGCCACGAGATTGGCCTCATCGTCTGCCGTAACCGCAATCATGATGTCTGAATCTGCAGCGCCTGCTTCCTCCAAGACTGCCAGTGAGGTTGCTGTTCCGGTCACGGTGCGCAAATCAAACCGCTCTTGCAGATCCGCCAGACTCTCGGCAGAGGTATCGACCACCGTGATGTCATTTTTCTCCAGCACCAACTGTTCGGCAAGGCTTGCGCCAACACGGCCTGCCCCTAAGATCAGAATTTTCATGACATCGTGCCTAGAAGAATTGAATGGGCTAATTAACGCTTGTCAATGCCCAGCTGCTTGAGCTTTCGGTAAAGGTGGGTTCGCTCTAAACCGGTGCTTTCGGCAACGCGAGTCATGCTGCCGTTTTCGTTTTCAAGGTGATAGATTAAATACGCCCGCTCAAAGGCGTCCCGCGCTTCTCTGAGCGGCGCATCGACATCGATACTGCCAAGTGTCTGCTGGGCAATTTCCCGCAGGGACAAAGGCGTGGGTACCGGCGTGCTCTCAGGCTGGGGTGTGCTTGGTTCGGCTGGCTCGAGATTGGTGTATTCGGTCTCGGGCTCCTGATTTAATGCATAGGCGGAAAGCTCGGGTGTCAGGGCTTTTTTCGCTTGCCGGGTGAGTGCCGATTCAATCGTTTGTAAGAGTTTGGTGAGTGCAATGGGTTTTTCTAAAAAATCAATTGCGCCAATTCGGGTGGCCTCGACAGCAGTCTCAATGGTGGCATGCCCCGACATCATGATGACGGGCACCGTTAAGCGTTGTTGGGCTGCCCACTCTTTCAGAAGCGACACACCATCCATGTCCGGCATCCAGATATCCAGGAGGACAAGATCATGATGTTTTGTGGAATGAAGATCCCGCGCCTGGGCTGCGTTTTCAGCAAGCGAGACGGCATAGCCTTCATCTTGAAGGACTTCGCTTAGTAATTCACGAACGCCGATTTCGTCATCAACGATGAGAATGTCAGCCATATGCCCGCTGGGTTTTTTCCATATCTTTGAGATTGTCGGACGCATCGCCGAGTTTCGCAAATTCAACTAAGGCCACCGCACCAGGGCCATCGTTGGGCCAGATTTCTGCCCGGTTGGTCAGGCTCACCCGGCCACGATTCTCTTCAACAATTTTCTTCACGATTGCAAGGCCCAAACCACTGCCCTTGGCCTTGCTGGTGAAATAGGGTTCAAACAGACGCGTCTTGATTTCGGGCGTGATTCCCGGACCCGTATCTGCCACTGCAAGCCGAATTCGGGCCGCGCCAGGGCCCGCTGGGATAGTTTCCAGGGCCAGACTCAGGCTAGCTTGCGGGGCGTCGCCAATCGCATCCTGCGCGTTCTGGATCAAATTGTGAATCACCTGAATCAGCTGGGCACGGTCAACAGAAATCCAAAATTCGCCCTGGGCGGCGGGCCATTGAATACGTTTGTCTGTTGCATAAAGGGTCTGCATCTCAGTCAACAGACGTCTGAGTTCCACCGGTTCTGGATTGGCGGCCGGTAGGCGTGCGTAATTTCTAAACTCATCGACCATGGCCTTTAAGGCCGTGACCTGATCCACAATGGTTTGCGTCGAACGGTTGAGCAAATCGGCATCTTCCTGGACCAGCCGATCTAATAAACGCCGCTGCAGGCGCTCTGCCGATAGTTGTATCGGAGTTAACGGATTTTTGATCTCGTGGGCAAGGCGGCGGGCCATTTCAGCAAAATCCCTTGATCGCTGGGCCGACAGGAGTTCCCCAATGTCATCAAAAATCACCACATATTGGGGTGCCTTACCCGGTAGCCGAGAGCCACTGACCAACAAGGTCAGTGCTGATCCATCTGCACGGCTCGTCTCGTGTTGAAATTGAATGTCCTCTTGATCGGCCAAACCTTTTCTAATCTGGTCCTGACAGGCCGCCAAAATGGGAATCTCAGAAAGCATGACGGCTTTTTGCGTGATCAAAGGCATGCCCAAGATACGCTCAGCACTGCCGTTAAAGTCGATCAGCCGCCAAGCTTCATCCAAGACCAGCACACCCGCGGAAAGATGGCCCAACACCTGCTGTAAAAAAAGATTGGACTCTTCCAAGCGCAGCCGGCTCTTCTGAGCAATTTCTCGGGCCTCATTGAGCTGGGCGGTCATGGCATTAAATGAGCCCACCAAGACATTTAATTCATCAGTTGATTTCGGATCAAAACGCAGGGGGCGATAGTCTCCGGAAGCGACTGCCTTGGTCGCACGCTCCAGCTGACGCAATGGGCCCGCTAACCAGCCGCTTAACAAAACCGCACTGAGCAAGGCCCCAAAAAAAGCAAGCAGCAGGGTGAGTAAAAGCGTCACGCCATAGATTTTTCTTAAGCCCTGTTTGCCCAAAGCAAGCTGCTGATAGTCGCGAACACCATCGTTTAACACTTCAATATTGCGTGTTAAGCCGGGAGGAATTAACTCCACCCACTGAACAAAACGGGTCTCGTCCCCCATTGCTGTGACGCGAGAACTCATGGCAATTGCCCGGACCTGCAAGGCCCGGTCTGTCGCGCCCGCCTGGGGCTCGACTGAAACATATTGACGTGCTGCTTTGGCGCGATTGAGTGCCTCGGCGGGAGGCAGCTCCGGAACAAGCGTGGTGAGCTGGGCACTTCGACTTGCCAAAACACTCCCAGACCCAGATAGCACCAAAACGTCGACACCCTCGCGGCCATCCACAACTTTTTCAATGCTGGCAATCATCTGGCTGGGGGGCACTTCTTCGATTGCAATGGCCAGACGGCGGGCCTTAGACATGGCATCGGTTTGAATCGCCTCTAAAGAGGCCCTGCCCATGGCAACACCCGATTCCAGGGCCACATTCACGCCCTGACTAAACCAGCTATCAATCGTTTTGGCCAGAAACTGGGCCGAGACCAACGACACCAATGCCACTGGCACCGCCCCAATCAATGCAAAGGCAATGGCCAGACGCACCATGATTCGTGCGCCGAAGACTTTTTGACGATAGCGCCGCCAGACGCGAATCACGACACCCACCGTTAGGGCAGCCATCAAGGCGGCAACCACCGCATTCGCGCCAATCAACCATGGGTAATAACGATCAAAGGCCGAACTGCTGGAGCTGGCTGCCGCCAAAAGCAGAATCAAAACCCCCGCCAACACAAACACCATCAATAACGCAAGGCGCAAGGCCAGGCTCATTGCAATGCTCCCGATAATTCGGACATTGATTTGGTGACGACTTTGGGGCGGACCCAATCACTCGAAAGGTTCCAGTCGCGATTGGTCAAGGCATTGACTTGCAGTGGTTTTGGCAGCTGTGCGCTATCGAGGCGGACACGAAGTCGCAGCTCATAGGCGTCAGGCTTGGCCTGAACCGCTTGCATCACCGAGACCAGCGTCTGACCTTCGGGGTCCCCGATCTGCCAGCCACGCATGCTGGTGGCTGCCATTAACGCCTGATCAAGCTCTGGATACGTCATCTGATGCAGGCCGCCCACAGCCACTCGATATTGTTGGGTAACCGCGTGATAGCTTAGTCTCACGACCTTTGTTTGTGTGAGCACTTTCTCATCAAACCAATACCACCGGTTTTTAAGGATTTCAAACTCGGCGACAAAATAAAGCGGCACGCCACGACTGACTGCCTCAATCAACACCGGACTGAGTGTCACCTGGACATTGGCATCAATAGCCCAGGTTTTTTCCAGCGATAAAGACAGGGTGGGTTGATTTAAACGGATGGACTCTGACTCATTGGCCAGGGCTGGTGACATCAGCGTGGCCAGCCACAACAGCAGAATTGGAAGAAGTCGCATCATCTGTTCCGAGTCTTTTTTTAAATTTTGCAAAGAAAAAGCCATCTTGGTCTTGGCCTTCCGCAAGATTTGCCATTGGCAGACACCGTCCTGGTGACGGCATCAGTTGGGCATCTGGGGTCCGCTCAAGAAATGCTCGTTGCTGTTCTTCACCCTCTTCTGAAAACACGGAACACGTGACGAAGACCAATTCTCCCCCGGGTTTCAGTCTTCGCCAAAGAATATCCAGCATGCGGCGTTGGATATCAACCACATGGGCGATCGCCTGCGGATCCCGCCGCCAGGCAATCTCTGGGTGGCGCCGGGTCACCCCAGATGCCGAACACGGGGCATCCAACAAGATTGCATCGAAAAATGCCGGCAGGCCGGCAGGCCAGCCACTTGGTTTTAAAACGTCGGCCTGTATCGTTTTGATGGTACCCATCAGGGTCTGTTGAACCCGTGGTAGATCCCGGGCAAGCCGCTCCAGCCGGGGAGTGGACTGATCCATGGCCCAAATCGTTGCCGAAAGATGCTGGGCCATGGCGACCGACTTCCCACCCGGGGCAGCGCACGCATCCAAGACATTCGTGGGTTTTAGTTCTGAAAAAATCTCGGCCCCCCACTGGGCTGAGGCATCTTGCACACTGACCTGCCCAGCAGAAAACCCGGGGATACGCTCGACTGCGCTTGCAGGACGGATAACGACCGCATGCGGCCCCACCTGAACGCCCTGGAATCCAGACGTCTCAAGCAAAGCCATGTAATCGGCCATAGCGGGTGCCGCAGGCGATAACCGAAGCGTCAAAGAGCCACGGTGGGCCAAGGCATCCAGCACCGCGGGGGCCTGTTTTCCATAATCCGCCTGAATTTTTTGGATCCACCAGATGGGTGCATTCCACCTGGCGACCGGATCCTCTAAATCGCGATTGGCAGAGGCTGGGTCCGACAGGGTCTTTCTCAACAAAGCATTTACAAAGCCAGCAAGCTTGTTTTGTGCCCCTTGGTTACGACCTTGCCGATCCCCCGCCAAGAATTTTGTGGCGGCCACCGCCTCATCGACCACCACATGATCTGCGCGAAGCTGTTCTCGAAGCGCGGCCCAGGCGATAGCCAAGACGGCCAGGATCTCTGTGCTTGGCAATTTGGATGCCAGTCTCTTGGCGCGAACCTGGGCAAGGCCCCAATGCCGAAGACCCCGATAAGTTAAATCAGCAACAGCAGAGGGCAGCTTTGCGTTACGTGGGGATTCGTTTTTTTCTAGGATGACCGCGATTTCTCGCGCCGCCTGAGCAATGTCCTGCGACAGGGGGCGCGAGCCAGCGGCCTTATCCATTCATCGAACGCGCAAGATCGCGTAACCTTGCCACGCGATCCTCGGTGGCAGGATGGGTGGAAAACAAACCAGCAATGCCGCGGCCAGACAGCGGATTCATGATCATCATCTGGGCGGTTTCTGGGTGCCGCTCAGCAGCCTCAAATGGAATTCCACGGGCGTAGTGATCAATTTTTTCTAAGGCGCTGGCCAAAGCCAAAGGATCGCCAGACATTTCGGCACCACCACGATCCGCTTCAAACTCACGGGCACGTGAAATGGCCATTTGAATCAGGCTGGCCGCCAAAGGAGCAAGAATCATCACGGCAATGCTCACCACCGGATTGGCAGGGCGGCCAGAAGAATCACGGCCACCAAAAAACATGGCGAAATTCGCCAGCGCAGAAATAGCACCGGCCATGGTGGCGGAAATGGTGGAAATCAAAATGTCGCGATGGGCCACGTGGGCCAACTCGTGGGCCATGACACCACGCATTTCTTTTGCCGACAAAAGCCGCAAAATGCCAGTGGTGGCAGCAACCGCAGCGTTCTCCGGGTTTCGGCCCGTGGCAAACGCATTAGGGGCCTGCTCATCAATAATATAAACACGAGGCATCGGCATCTGCGCACGATCTGCCAGCTCTTTCACCATGTTGTAAAACTCTGGTGCTGTGGAGGCATCGACTTCCTGGGCGTTGTACATCCGCAAGACGAGCTTGTCGGAAAACCAGTACGCGCCAATATTCATGAGCAGAGCAAAGCCGAGCGCCATCAACATGCCGCTTTGACCGCCCAGCATGCTGCCAATGACACCAAACAAGGCCACAATAGCCGACATCAACACGGCTGTTTTTAGCCAATTTCCCATGCTTAAAACTCCTTTGTCAGATCAACCGGAAACGGTCTCAAACTGTTGGCCGGATAAGACACGTCGGCCGTTTAAAAATTCCCGAAACCCCAGCCGCTTCCCGCCAGGCCTCTGGAGGGCGCCTATTCTGACAGCTCCCTGGCCACAGGCCACCAATAATCCGTCTTTGTCTGCCTGAATAATTTGTCCGGGACTATGGTTTTTCAAGGCCTGGCCCGCCGGGCCGCCGGCAAGATCTGAGACATCAAAGAGTTTTACACACTCACCCGCAAAACCAGTCACTGCCCCAGGCACCGGATCAAAGGCCCGAATCAAATCACAGACCTGGCGACTCGTCATTGACCAATCAATCTGGCCGTCTTCTTTGCCAATCTTATGGGCATAGACAACGCCGTCTAAGGATTGGATCGTGGGCTGCCGGCCAGCTGGCGGAAAATCCTTTAACAAATCGACAACAGAATTGGCGCCCAGATCGGCAAGCCGATCATGCAGCGACTGAAAATTGTCCGTAGGAAAGATCGGCGTGACCTCCTCTTGCCAAACCGGTCCCGTGTCCAGACCCTCTTCCATTTGCATCAGTGCGACACCCGTTTGCGAATCCCCGGCAGCGATCGCCCGCTGGATCGGTGCGGCCCCCCGCCAGCGCGGCAGCAACGAGGCATGAATGTTGAGACAGCCGAACTTTGGAAGCGCTAGAACCTCTTTGGGCAGAATCAATCCATAGGCAGCCACCACCATCAACTCTGGTGAGAGTGCAGATAAAGCTTCTTTGGTTTCCTGCGCGCCAGGCTTACCCTGCCGTAAAGATTGGGGCTGAAAAACCGGTAGACCAAGCCGGAGCGCTTCACTCTTAACGGGGCTCATTGATAAGGTCAGCCCGCGGCCGGAGACCCGATCTGGCTGAGTTAACACGGCCACAATATCGTGACCAGCCTGATGCAAGGCTGTTAAGGCTCGGCGAGCAAACTCGGGCGTTCCCGCAAAGACCAGACGCATAAATTGGTTACGCCTGACCTAGACTTTTTCAACCATGCGGTCCGGCCGGCGCGTAAATTCCGGATCGACGTCAAAAGCGCCGCTCTCTTTGGCCTTGATCATTTTGGTCTTAATGCGACCCTGTTTTAGGCGAGACAAATAATCAACAAAGACTTTGCCATTTAAGTGATCAATCTCGTGCTGAATACAGACCGAGAGCAATCCATCGGCGTCAAACTCAATCGACTCGCCACGCTCATTCAGAGCGCGAACTCGAATGGCATCCGGCCGCTCTACTTCGTCGTAAATACCAGGTACTGATAAACAGCCCTCTTGGAAGACTTTTTTATCCGAGCTGTGGGCAACAATCTCAGGGTTGATCAAGACCCGAAGGTCATTTTGCTCTTCGGTTGTATCAATCAAAATGATGCGCTCATGCACATTGACCTGGGTGGCCGCAAGTCCAATGCCTGGCGCGGCATACATGGTCTCGGCCATGTCACGAACAATTTCACGAATCCGGTCATCCACCACGGCCACCGGCTTAGCGACGGTTCTTAGCCGCTCATCGGGGTAGTGCAACAACTTCAACTTTGCCATCGTCTTGCTCCAAGATGATTACGCATCTCAACCACTTTGCTTGGGCTGAGATTCTTAGCCAATTTGGTCGATAGTGGAAAGCCTGCAGGTGGCTTAGTTTAGCCAGATGACCTCTCTTGCCAACCAACAGACTTTCGAACTCAACGCCTCTGCCAGTGATTTTCCCACGCCACTGGGCCAAACACACCCTGCCGTTTTACGGATCTACGGAAGGGGCAATAAAAATCTTGTCAGCACCATGGCCCAAAATCCGGGCCTGGCCATTGTTGGTAGCCGCCAAGCCAGCAGCCAAGGGCTCGCCGATGCCCACTGGTTTGCCAGTGTTGTTTCCAAAGCCGGCCTCACTGTCATCAGTGGACTGGCCCAGGGCATTGATGCCAGCGCCCACGAGGGTGCCTTGGATGGGCCAGGTCAGACAATTGCAGTACTGGGCCACGGATTACAAACAATCTATCCCCCACAACACCGCGCGCTTGCCGAACAGATTGTGTCGCAGGGGGGTGCGCTCATTACGGAATACCCCGCAGGCACGCCTGCGTTACCGGGTTATTTTCCTCAGCGCAACCGGATTATTGCCGCCCTATCTCGGGCGGTTCTGGTTGTAGAAGCAACGCCCAAAAGTGGCTCGTTAATCACCGCTCGACATGCCTTAGAACTCGGCATTGATGTCTTCGTTGTGCCCGGATCCATTCACATGATGCAAAGCATCGGCTGCAACGCGTTGATCCGTCAGGGGGCCCAACTCACCCAATCGCCAGAGCAGCTACTTGAAGATCTCGGCGTTCAGGTAGCCAACGCAATGCCGGGGACGGTTTCTTTCATGGGGGAGCCTTTATCGAAGACCCGCAGCCCCGCTCGAAAAGGCCGCCTTGATCAAAACAGCTCTCAAAGGCCACTAGAGCTGGCGCTCGACGAGACAAGCCAGCGGGTCTTAAAGGCCTTGAATTTCTACCCCCTGGCAGTCGCCGACTTAGCGACACAGAGCGGTGTGGCAGAAAAGGATCTCTACGGCGCCTTGTTGGTTTTAGAGCTTTGTGGACTCGCTAGCAGATTACCTGATGGAAAGTGGCTTAAACAAAGATCTTTTACATAAGTGTTTACTTACTTTATTAGGTATTTTTGGTTTTCAGGATAAAAAAATGTTTGCAGGTTCTCATGGAGTGCGCCTATGATCCGCGCCCTATGAGCAAAGCACTGGTTATCGCTGAAAAGCCCTCCGTCGCCTCTGATATTGCAAAAGCACTTGGCGGCTTCACCAAACATGACGACGTGTTTGAGCGTGACGACATGGTCGTGGCCTCGGCTGTGGGCCATCTCTTGGAGATCACGGCCCCCGAAGAATACGACGTCAAAAGGGGCAAATGGTCATTTGCGAACCTGCCCGTGATTCCCCCGCACTTTGATCTCAATCCGATTGCCAAGAGCGAAGCCAAACTCAAGACCTTGGCCAGGCTCATCAAAAAGAAGGACATTGATCGGCTGGTCAATGCCTGTGACGCGGGCCGTGAGGGTGAACTGATTTTTCGCTATATCGTCCAGCACACCAAGGCAAAGCAGCCCATTGAACGACTGTGGCTGCAGTCCATGACGCCATCAGCGATTCGGGACGCCTTTGCGCAGCTGCGTTCCGATCACGACATGACACCGCTTGCCGATGCGGCACGGTGCCGGTCCGAGGCCGATTGGCTGGTTGGCATCAATGGCACCCGAGCCATGACCGCCTTTAACTCAAAAGAAGGTGGGTTTTTTCTCACCACCGTGGGCCGGGTGCAGACCCCAACGCTTGCCGTGGTGGTCGAGCGCGAAGAAAAGATTCGCAAATTCGTGGCCCGAGACTATTTTGAGATTCACGCAACCTTTCAGGCCAATGCAGGCCCTTACGAGGGACGGTGGTTTGCCCCCGGTTTCAAAAAGAATGATCAGGACCCCGAACTAAAGGCTGAACGGGTTTGGGACGCCAAACAAGCCGACGAGATTGCCAAGCGCTGCCAGGGCAAGCCCGCCACCGTCACCGAAGAAAGCAAGCCTTCTAGCCAGATTGCGCCAGCATTATTTGATCTCACCAGTCTTCAGCGTGAAGCCAACGCACGATTTGGTTTTTCTGCCAAGAACTCTCTGGGCCTTGCGCAGGCCTTGTATGAAAAACACAAAGTTCTGACCTATCCCAGAACCGACTCCAAAGCCCTGCCAGAAGACTACATCGGGACGGTTCAGACCACGATTGACGCCTTGGCCAAAGCCGCGAGTTTTTCTGGGTTCGCTCAAGAAATTCTGAAAAACAAATGGATCAAACCCAATAAACGGATTTTCGACAACACCAAGGTCTCAGACCACTTTGCCATTATTCCAACGGGTGTCTTGCCCAAAGCCCTGTCCGAGCCAGAACAAAAAATATTTGAACTGGTCGTTCGGCGCTTCTTGGCGGTGTTTTATCCAGCAGCAGAGTTTCAAGTCACGACACGCATCAGCACGATCGGATCGGACCAATTCAAGACCGAAGGCAAGGTACTGGTCAACCCCGGCTGGATGACCGTCTATGGTCGTGAAAGTGCCGGTAGTGACGCCATGTTGGTGCCCGTAGGCCCGAAGGAAAAGCCGATTGCCGACCCGGTTGCTGCCGAAGGCTTAAAGACCAAGCCGCCTGCCCGTTTTAGTGAGGCGACCCTGCTCTCTGCAATGGAAAGTGCTGGCAAAGCCATTGACGATGAAGAGCTTCGTGAGGCCATGGCCGGCAAAGGTCTGGGCACGCCCGCCACACGTGCCGCGATTATTGAAGGGCTGCTTGCTGAAAAATATCTGATTCGAGATGGCCGCGAATTAATTCCGACTGCCAAAGCCTTCCAGCTGATGACGCTGTTGCGTGGCCTAGATGTCAAAGAGTTATCGATGCCAGAGTTAACCGGCGAATGGGAATACAAACTTCGACAGATTGAAGAAGGCAAGATGTCTCGCGAAGCCTTCATGAAAGAAATTGCCGCGATCACTGAGCATATTGTGAATCAGGCGAAAAACTATACCGACAGCACGATCCCGGGTGATTACGCCACCTTAAAAACACCCTGTCCGAAATGTGGGGGCGTGGTGAAGGAAAACTATCGGCGATTTGCCTGCAGCAGCTGTGATTTTTCTATTTCGAAAATTCCAGGCGGCCGGGCATTTGAGTTGCCCGAAATCGAAACCTTATTGTCAGAAAAAACATTCGGCCCAGTCGACGGTTTTCGCAGCAAAATGGGTCGACCATTTGTGGCCAGCCTAAAAATTACAGCAGACCACAAACTTGAGTTTGATTTTGGCAATAGCCCTGACGCCGAAGGTGCCAACGAGCCTGTGGATTTCAGTAACCAAACCGCCCTTGGGTCTTGCCCGAAATGCAATGCGAATGTCTTTGTCCATGGCAACGCTTATGTCTGTGAAAAAAGTGTGGGCCCAGGGCCAAGCTGTGATTTCCGCACCGGCATGATGATCTTGCAGCAGACCATTTCGCCGGAGCAGGTTCAAAAACTCCTGGCCACCGGCAAGACCGATTTGCTCGATGGATTTGTTTCCGCAAGAACCCGGCGTAAATTCAAGGCATATCTGGTGAAGACACCGGAAGGGAAAATTGGATTTGAATTTGAGGCCAGGGCGCCCAAAGCTGCGGGACCAAAAGCGGGTGCGAAAAAAAGTGCCACCAAAGCCAGCAAAACCGGAACAAAGAAATCTAAAGATTAGAACTACTTTGGTTCGTTGGTGACGCCCGATCGGACATGGCCGGTCGGGCCGGCACTGGCACTGGATTCACAATGCCTGGTCTGATCGTCAAAAAAGAAATCGGGTTCGAATTCTTTTAGAAAATCGCCCTTGTTTAACCCCCCCAGGAACATGGCCTCATCAATTTCGATCTTCCAATCCATCAGCGTGCGGACAGCCCGCTCGTGGGCGGGGGCAGAGCGGGCCGTGACCAAGGCCGTCCTGAGCTTCATGGTGGGGTTGTCACGAGTGTCCTGCTGAAGTTGATGCAGGGCGAGCAACAAGGGCTTAAATGGGCCAGGGGGCAGTGGGGTGTCGGCCCGCTGAATCTCGTGGGCAACAAAGGCATCTAACCCCTGCTGCTGATAAATGCGCTCGGCTTCGTCACTAAACAGCACCGCATCTCCGTCAAAGGCAATCCGCAATTCATTTGGAAAGTTCTCGACAGACTTTGCCGAGTGGGGGTACACGTGAGCTGCCGGATAGCCCGCCTGCAGGGCCTGTTCGACATCCGATGCGTTGGCGGAAAGAAAAAGGTGGGCGCCAAGTGATTTCAGGTAACGGTAAGGGGATCGGCCCCGTGTAAACACTCCCCGTTGAATCGGCAGCCCATGGGCCTGTGCTGAGTGGTATACCCGCAGACCAGAAACAGGATCATTTCGAGACAACACCACAATTTCTACGCGTTGCCGATCGGGGGAATTAAACGACAGTAGTTTGCGAACCAAAGGAAAGGCAACACCCGGGTTTGCCGGTGTCTGCATACGCTCGCTCTGAAGCTGCATATAGGCCCGGTCATCGGATTGCTCAAAGATTCGATTTTCTTCCTCGAAATCAAAAAGCGCCCGCGATGAAAGCGCGATGACAAGCTGATCTGTTAAGTCAACCGGCATAAGGGCAACTTTTACAGGGTGTCCAATCGTTCATAAACTGAGCGGTCGATCAGACATCTAGGTTGGCAACCCGCAAGGCATTGTCTTCAATAAATTGTCGGCGGGGCTCCACCTCTTCGCCCATCAAAGTGGTGAAGATACTGTCTGCCGCAATGGCGTCTTCAATCTTCACCTGTAACAAAGTTCTGCTCTCAATATTCATGGTGGTCTCCCAGAGCTGCTCTGGATTCATTTCCCCCAGACCTTTGTACCGCTGCTTCGATAGACCACGCTCAGCCTCTTGAAGCAGCCACTCCATCGCTTGACCAAAATCACGCACCTGAACGGACTTGACTTGCTCACCCTTGCCGCGAGAGACCGTAGTTCCGGCTGGTACGGCGCTTTTCAGTGTCTGAGCGGCGTGCGTGAGTGTTTTGTAATCTTCGGTATTTAGAAAATCTGCATCAAGACTGGTCAACCGAACATTGCCGTGATGAGGCCGCTCTATTTTCAAGCGCCATTTTTCTTTGTCACTATTAAATTCTGCAAAAACCTTCAGCTGTGAATCTTGTGCGCCAAGCTGCACTTGCTGCTGATTCATCCATTTTTGCAATGTGTCAGCAGTGGCAATAGCCGTTTCATTGGTCGAGAGATCCAGCTTCACGCCATCCAACACCGCGCGGCAGAGTTGTTCATCAATGATTTTCGAAAGCCGTTGAATCACGTTGTTGGCTTGCAGATAAGTCTTTGCCAAGTCGGATAAATCTTTGGGGGCTTCTTGCTGCCCCGCCGGCGCTTGAATTTGTGCATCTTGCAGGGCAATCGCCAATAGGTATTCCTGCATCTGCGCATCATCTTTGATGTAGCGCTCTTCTTTGCCGTGTTTGACCTTGTAAAGCGGTGGTTGGGCAATATAAATGTAACCACGCTCAACCAGCTCACGCATTTGACGGTAGAAAAAAGTCAACAACAGGGTGCGAATGTGTGAACCGTCAACATCAGCATCGGTCATGATGATGATGCGATGATAGCGAAGCTTGTCTGGGTTGTAGTCGTCTTTGCCAATGCCTGTGCCCAAGGTCTGAATCAACGTGACGATTTCTTGAGAAGCAATCAGTTTGTCAAAACGTGCTTTTTCAACATTCAGAATTTTGCCTTTTAGTGGCAAGATCGCCTGAAACTTTCGGTCACGGCCCTGTTTGGCTGAGCCACCAGCGGAATCGCCCTCGACCAAATACAACTCGGCCTTGGAGGGGTCTCGTTCCTGGCAGTCTGCTAATTTTCCAGATAACCCAAAAGAGTCTAAAACCCCCTTACGGCGGGTCATCTCGCGGGCCTTACGGGCCGCTTCACGGGCACGGGCTGCTTCCACAATCTTGCTGCAGATTGCTTTTGCGTCGTTGGGGTGTTCCAGCAAAAACTCTTCAAGGGCTTTGCCGACCACGTCTTCTACAGGCTGGCGCACTTCACTTGAAACAAGCTTGTCTTTGGTCTGGGAAGAGAACTTGGGCTCGGGTACCTTCACTGATAAAACACAGCTCAGCCCTTCGCGCATATCATCGCCCGAGGTATCGACCTTTGCTTTTTTTGCTAGCTCAGATTCACTGATGTATTTGTTCAGAACACGGGTCATTGCGGCACGAAGACCCGTTAAATGTGTACCACCGTCACGCTGGGGGATGTTGTTGGTAAAGCACAAAACGTTTTCGTTGTAGCTATCGTTCCATTGCAGGGCGGCTTCTACGGCAACGTTGTCTTTTTCGCCACTGACATAAAAAACAGTTGGGTGAAGGTTTGTTTTAGAGCGATTGATATATTGCACAAAGCCCTGCACACCACCAGAAAACGCAAAGTTTTCTTCTTTGCCCTCGCGCTGATCCACCAGGCGAATTTTGACGCCGTTATTGAGAAAGCTTAGTTCGCGCAGACGTTTGGCCAGAATATCGAAGTGGAAATTGACATCACCAAAAATTTCCGCGCTGGCCAAGAAATGAACCTCGGTGCCGCGCCGATCTGTTGGCCCAACAACTTTTAAGGGTTCAACGCGTTCCCCTGCCCGAAATTCCATGGCATGGGTTTGGCCATTACGGCGAATAGTCAGTCGTAACCAGTCTGATAAAGCGTTAACCACCGACACACCCACACCATGCAAACCACCAGACACTTTATAGCTGTTTTGGTCGAACTTACCGCCGGCATGCAGCTCAGTCATCACAATCTCAGCAGCTGACCGACCAAACTCATCGTCTTTGTGAATATCGGTTGGGATACCACGGCCATTGTCAGTTACTGAAATGGAGTTATCGGTATGAATGGTAATCACAATATCGTCGCAATGGCCCGCCAAAGCCTCGTCAATCGCGTTGTCCACCACCTCAAACACCATATGGTGCAGACCACTGCCATCATGCGTGTCACCAATGTACATGCCGGGGCGTTTTCTAACTGCCTCAAGGCCTTTGAGCATCTTGATGGAGGAGGCACCATAACCCTGGGCCTGTTCACTATCTTGCTGCTCTTGATACTTTTGGGTCGGACTAAAGATCAACGTAATACTCCTTTGATGGGGTGATGCGGTGAGTGGTTTTTAAACTTAAATCCGCATCGGCATCACAACATATTTAAATTCTGGATCTTCTGGGGTAGTGATTAGCGCACTTGCATTTGGATCTTGCAAGGCAATTTCAACCGTCTTGTTTTTGAGGTTGGATAAAACATCTAAGAGATATTGAACATTAAACCCAATATCCACTGGGTCTCCAGAGTAATCCACCTCTAGATCTTCAGAAGCTTCTTCTTGTTCGGCGTTGGTGCTGGAAACTCGCAATAAGCCAGCGGACAACGTGAGACGCACGCCTTTGAATTTATCGGTGGTTAGAATTGCCGCACGCTGTAAAGAACCCAACAGGATTTCGCGATCGAGTGTGATCAGTTTCGAGTGACCCACAGGAATCACACGTTGGTAATCAGGGAATTTTCCTTCAATTAATTTTGAGATGAGTTCAATCTGATCAAAGCGGAAACGAGCTTGGTTGGCGGCCAGTTCAATGGTGACGGATTCATCAGATTCAGACAAAAGCCGTTGTAACTCCAAAACAGCCTTTCTCGGCAAAATTACCTCTTGCCGGTCACCCGCATTAGAAATGTTGACACCTGCATCACCTGATTTCACTGCCGAAAAAGCCAAACGGTGGCCATCGGTTGCAACCGCTTTTAGACTGTCTTTATCAATCACCAGCAATAGGCCATTGAGATAGTAACGAATATCTTGCTGCGCCATGGCAAAGTGAACAAGATGCAGTAAGTGCTTTAACGCCTTTTGGCTTAATTCAACCTTGGCAGGATAGTCATCTGCAACAGTGACCGTGGGGAACTCTTCTGCCGCAAGTGTTTGCAGACTAAATTTTGATTTGCCTTGTGCAAGAACCAACTTTTTATTGGCATACGACATGGAGATTTCTTGCTGATCCGATAAGGCTCGCAAGATATCTAATAGTTTTCTCGCCGCTACCGTGGTGGCGAGATCGTCAGATCCAGAGCCCATCTCTGACTGGGTTTTGATCTGCATCTCAATGTCTGTTGAGCAAAATGACACCTGTGTTCCGGTTTTGTTAATCAGAACATTGGACAAAATCGGTAGGGTATGTCGCCGTTCCACAATACCCGTAACGGTTTGTAGTGGTTTTAAAAGCGCATCACGTTGTGCTTTGATCAGATTCATGATGTTTATACTTTCAAAAAGTAGTAGTCATAGATAAGGGCCTGTTTTTCTGTGCATAAGCCCCGCAATGCAAGAACCGCTTTGGTGATACGGGTTGTAAAAGTCTGTGGATAAAAATTGAATAAGGTCTTGGTGTTGTGCACAACCTTTTGTCGTTGTGTCAACCACTCTGAGTTGTTCTTGGGTTGTTGTTGGTTATCCACAATTTATCCCTTGAGTTGTTGTTCCAAGATATGTAACTGGTGGTTAAGCTCGGCATTGCGCTGGCGTTGTTCGGATACCTTTTTCACTGCATGAAGAACGGTGGTGTGATCGCGCCCACCAAACAGGTCACCGATTTCGGGAAAGCTTTTCTGGGTCAGTTCTTTGGCCAAGTACATGGCGATCTGACGCGGCATGGCAATGTTGGCCGGCCGGCGTTTGCTATACATATCGGCGACTTTAATGTTGTAGAAATCTGCCACGGACTTTTGTATGTTCTCGACCGAAATAGAAGTTTTCTGAATCGACAACAGGTCTTTCAAGGCTTCTTTCACCACCTCGATAGAGGGTTTGGTCTGATGAAAGCCGCAATAGGCAATGATTTTTTTCAGGGCCCCTTCCAACTCGCGTACGTTAGAGCGGAGTTGTTTAGCAATAAAAAAAGCTTCCTCTTCCTGTAATGGGAAACTCTCTTGTTCCGCTTTTTTCATCAGGATCGCTACCCGCATTTCCAATTCGGGTGGCTCAATCGCTACCGTCAGGCCAGAGGCAAATCGGGTAACCAGTCTCGGATTGATTTCGCCAAGCTCGGTGGGGTAGGTGTCACTGGTAATGATGATTTGCTTTTGGGCGGCAATCAGGGCCTCAAAGGCGTAGAAGAATTCTTCTTGGGTGCGTTGTTTACCAGCAAAAAACTGAATATCGTCAATCAACAGCAGATCAAGAGAGTGGTAGTAGCGTTTGAATTCATCAAAAGATTTCCTTTGATAGGCCTTGACCACGTCGCTGACATAAGCTTCTGCATGGATGTATCTGACCCGCGCATTTTTATTTTGCTGCAGCAAGGCGTTACCGACCGCATGAATCAAGTGGCTCTTACCGAGTCCCACGCCCCCATACAAAAACAGGGGGTTGTAACCCTTGCCCGGATTGTCGGCCACTTGAAGTGCTGCCGCGCGGGCAAGCTGATTGGCTTTACCGGGCACGAAGGTATCGAAAGTCCAGTCGCCGTTTAATCGACTTTGTTGCCGCTGGGCATCGTCTTGGTCTGGATTGGCTTTGGCCGGCTGATGGGCGGCTAACTTGGGTGTCCCTGTATTTTCTGGGGTGTCTGACACCAAGCTTTGGTTTTCGGCTTGTTGGCTGTTTTTTTGACTGGTTTGGCTGTCTTGAAGTGCTTCTGGGCCAGAAACCTCGATTTCGAGATCCACTGGGGTGCCCAGAGTCTGTGACCACCAAGAAGACAGGGATTGGGTGAACTGGCTTTTGGCCCACCCTTGCTTAAACCGGGTGGGGGCGGCCAAAACCACCTTGCTGTATTGGCCGTCTTGGTCAATACGAAGCAATTCAAGGGGTTTGAACCAGGTTTGAAACTGCTGGCTAGGCAGCTCGCGTTCAAAATGCAAAAGACAGTCTTGCCAGAGGGATTCCATGGGCCGAATTTTACCTGAGACCAAGAGTTATCCACAG